>PLTN01000041.1 GCA_003164495.1 Vulcanimicrobiota bacterium | reverse complement strand
CTAGCTGCCTTTGGCGATCTTCTGCGCGACCTTCCACGCCGCGTAGGCAGCGGGAGCGTCTTCGAGGATGCCGGCACGCCGTGGAACCCAGCCCAGAATCCGGCGGGCCTTTTCCGACGTCATGAGCTCGTTCTGGTCGAACCACGTGCTCGTGTTGTTGCCTTCCAGCGGCCCGGCGAACGTGATCTCACCAGTGTAGCCGGCAACGGTCACGCAGCGGCGCATCACGTCGACGCACAGCGGTTGCCGATCGTCGGCGAGGCAGAAGAGTTCGCCGTCGATCGCGCGGCCGGCTTCGGTAGCGAGCAAGAACGCTTCGGCGAGATCGTCGATGTGAATCCACGACCAGCTCTTCTCGCGATCGCCGCGATAGATGCCCTCACCCGAATCGCCCATCTCGAACCAGTCGGTGGCTTGGCTATTGTAGCCGTCGTTGCCGTACATGAAGCCCGGGCGCAGCACGACCACCCCGACGTTCTCGAGCGCGAGCGCTTCTTTTTCCAAGTCGCGTCGGAAGGCGAGGAAATGCTTCGGATTCGGCTCGGTGGTCTCGTCCATGATGCGCACGTCGAGTTTCCCGAAGATCGAGCAGCCCGTAACGTAGATGAAACGCCGGTGCGCGCCCGGCTGTTCGGGCAGCGCGCCGATTGCGGCGAACAGCGCGCGATCGGTCGCGAGCGGTGCTTTCTTGTCGAGCATCGTGTGGATGATGACGTTGCTCTTCTCGAGCAGTGCGCGATAGGTGTCCGGTTGCGACACGTCGCCGACGGCGAGCTTGATCTCGCGCGAGCGCAGGATGTTCAGACGCGGATGATCGGGATTGCGCACCAGGCCGGTCACGTCGTGGCCTGCTGCAGCGAGGCGAATCGCCGCATAGTACCCCGCGTAACCGCTCACGCCGGTGATCAAAATACGCATGTCGTCCCTATCTCTCACGTGGCCCCGTTGACTTTGGCGGAGCGCGTCCTTAGAGTTGTAGTTAGAGTTCTACCATCCCTGGTCTGCCATGTTAAGGAGCCATATGGACGACGTCAAGGTCATCGCGGCGCGCTTTACCGATCGTCCGAAAACCGATCCGAATGCGCGCATCATGACGATCGCCGATCACGTGGTCGTCGGTAAGGAAAAAGAACGCGCCGGCCGCATGTATGTGGGCGACGAGTTTCGCGCAGTCGTCATCACGCTTTCGCCCGGTCAAGCGCAAACGGTGCACATGCATCCCGAAACGTCGCACGCGTGGTTCATCGTCTCCGGCGGCGGCGTCGTGACGATGGAGGACGGGCGGCAAGAACGCATCGAGGCGGGGCAGTTCGCCGTACATCCGCGCAACAGCGTACACGGCCTGCTCAACGACCGCGACGAAAACCTGACCTACATCGCGCTATCGATCGGCGCTTAAGCTCCCTGCACGATCGGGTTCGACAGCACGCCGATGCCGGAGATGTCGACCTCGATCGTATCGCCCGGCTTCATCCACAGCGGCGGCGTGCGGCGCGAGCCGACGCCGGCCGGTGTGCCCGTCGCGATGATATCGCCCGGCTCGAGCGTGGTAATGATGGAAATGTATTCGATGATGCGGGGAATCGAGTGGATCAGCAGATCGGTCGTCGAGCGCTGAACTTCCACGCCGTTGAGCCGCGTCACGAGCGTGAGCGTGGTTGGATCCGGCAGTTCGTCGGAGGCGACGATCCACGGGCCGCACGCACCGCTCGCCTCGAAGTTCTTGCCCGACGTGGTGGAGTGTTTCTGAAAATCGCGGATGCTGCCGTCGTTGAAGCACGTATAGCCGGCAACGTGCGCGAGCGCATCGGCCTGTGAGATCAGACGGCCGCGGCGCCCGATCACGACCGTGAGCTCGCCTTCGTAATCGAAGTTATCCGAGATCGTCGGGCGCACCATGCCCGCGCCGTGTGCGACGATGCTCGCCTGCGTGCGGATGAACACCGAGGGTTGCGGTTCGACTTCACGATGCGTTTCGGCAACGTGCGAGCGGTAGTTCACGCCGATACAGAAGATGCGCGCACCGGCATCGAGCGGAATCTGCAGCTGCGCAGCGCCGGCGGGCTCGAGGGTGCCGCTTTTGGCGGCTTGCTCGATCGTCGCGCGCGACTCCGGCGCAAGCGCCGCCGTGATGCTCGAGAACTCCGGTGCAAGCAATCCAAAGTCGCCGCCCGTGCTCACGCCGATGCGATCTTTCCCTTGAACGAGGTAACGCGCGATTTTCATTTCGAGAACGCCTATTCTTCAGCCGGCAAGGTTACCCGGGGTCGGGGTGACAAAATTAGGCTAGGCGAGAATCCTCGGCGGAACCGTTGCCGGAGGAGCGTTCGCGCTCGAGTTCGCTGACCGCCAGGTCACGCAGGTCTTCGAGCAACTGGACGTCGGAGGCGGCGAACCAGCGCGGACGCGTATCGAGCACCGCCAGGCATCCGGCACACGTGCCGTCGGTCAGAATCAGCGGGGCGCCGGCGTAGAATCGCACCCGCGGCTCATCGACGACGAGCGGGTTCTCCGCGAAGCGGTCGTCGACGAGCGCGTCGTTGACCACCAGCGTGGAACGGTCGAATACGGCGTGCGCGCAGAACGACGACTCGCGTGAGGTTTCGCGGATGTTCAGCCCGACCCGCGACTTGAACCACTGGCGGTCGGGATCGACCAGCGTGATCAACGCGATCGGCGCCGCAAAGAAACGGCTGGCGAGGCGCGTGATCCGGTCGAATCGCGCCTCCGGCGGCGTGTCGAAAATACCCATCGCGCGGAGCGTGCTCAGACGGCGATCTTCGTCGGCCGGTATCGCTGCTTTCTTCCAGCGGCTCGTTCCGCGATGGACCCATGCTTGTACCTTGGCCTGCGCGTACACGCTCGAGAACGGCTTTACGAGCCACTCCGCGACGCCGGCTTTCGCACCGCCCGGATATTCGCGATCGGCAACGACCAGGATCGGGAGACGTCGCCGATCGTCGGCCCGGTCGGCAGCGATCTGCCGGCACATCGCGAGCGCATCGTGACCGGGACCGTGCTCGAGGATCACGACCGACAGCCGGTCGCTCGTGGCCGCCGCATGAACGTCGGCTGCGTTTGTCACCTTTACGGCACGCAGGCTCGCATCGGTTGAGATGGCGTTCGCGAACAGCGTGATCATTTCGGGATCGTGCAGACCGAGGAGCACGGTTTGCGCATTTTCGGTGGTCTGGATCGAATGCTGCGTCATCGCGGCGGCCGGTTCGGTAGCGCTCGGCGAGGCGGCTTTCACCTCGATCGTTTGCCCTTCCATCGCGGCAAACACGTGGATCGGCGAGCCGTACTCACGCATGGTGGCCTCGGCGCGCTCGACCAAGAGATCGAGTTCGTCGTCGGTGCGCAGCGGATCGTGGTGCGTCAGCGCGAGTTGTCCGACGCCGGCTTCACGTGCAACGCGCATCGCGTACTCGATCGTGCTGTGACCCCAGTTGATCTTGTTGGGATATTCGGCGGCCGTGTATTGCGAATCGTGAATCAGCAGATCCGCGCCCGCCGCGAACTCGGCGTGCCGCAGGTCGGGCCCGTCGAGCCGCACGTGACCATCGGCGGCGGCGTGCGAATACACTTCGTGATCGCAGGCGTAAACGATGGTCGCGCCGTCGCACTCCAGCCGGTAGGCGAGCGTCAGCGCCGGATGGTTGAGATGGTGCGTCGAGACGCGAATGTCGTCGACTTGGAAACTGCCTTGCAGGAGATCCCAATAGCGAATCGTCGCGCCGAGCGATTCGAGTGCGACCGGGAAATACGTCGACTCCATCTGACCCGCGAGCGTCTCGCGCAGCGATCCGCTCAGTCCCTTCGGTCCGCAGATGTCCCACTCGTTGGACTGCTGGAACAGCGGCGCAAAGAATGGCAGACCCTGGATGTGGTCCCAGTGCGTGTGGCTGATCAGCAAGCAGCCGCGCGTGACGCCTTCTTCAACGAGCGCTTGCCCGAGGCCGTGGGAGCCGGTGCCGCAATCGATCACGACGAGCGTGCCCTTGGACGAGCGCACTTCGATACAGGACGTGTTTCCGCCGTACCGGGCCGTAGACGGCCCCGGCTTCGCAATCGATCCGCGAGTGCCCCAGAAACGAACTTTCACGAGGTCCTTAACCACCCCATAAAGCGCGTTTCTCGACGGCTACTTGCCCAATCCCGCTTACAAGCTCAGAACATACCCCATACTGTACAGGCTTTCGTGACCGCGCTCACTCTAACGGAAAGGTCATCAAGTCGCTGCGGCTGAGGGTGACGGCGCCCTTTTTGAGCGGCTCGTTCTTCGCGTTGTTGTTCAGTTGCGTCAGGAGTTGGTAGCGGCCGATCGCGATGTCGTAGTCGGTGGTCGCAGAGGTGCTGTCATCGGCCACGACCGCCGTGTAACCGTGGAGGTTCGCGCCGACGGCGGTGTAGAGCACGGAGCCGTTCTCGCGCCAGCCGGCGAGGATGAGCGTCGAGATGCCGTGCGCGCGCAGCAAGCCGTCGAGCGCGGTGGAATAGAAGCGGTCTTGGCCCGCGCCGAGGACGATCGGGTCGCCGCTCTGCGGGGCGATCGCGGCCAGAAACGGCGGGGAGGCGACCGGCGCCACGAGCCCAGCCGGAGCCGCGGCGCTATAGAGCACCCAGACGCCGGCTTTGCGCGCGGCGGCGATCAGGGCGGCTAAGCGCGGCACGAAAGCGAGGCAGTTCGGCTGCTGCGCGTTGCAGATCGGCCCGATCACATCCATCACGAGCAAGGCCGTGGTTGCCGGCGCCAACGTCACGGCGACCGGTGCCGGCATCGCCGGTACCGTTTGCGCAGCCGCGGGGCCGATGGTCGTTGCAACCGTGACGGCGAGCGCAAGCAGCATGCGCGCGCCGCGCGTTCCGAGTCTCGATATCATGGGGAGCTCCCCTTTTACCAGTGATTCAATGCGTTCGTGTAGAGCGAATGCAGTTGCTCGCGTGAGGTTTCGCGGGGGGCATTGTGGATCAGACCCTTTTGTGGAAACGAACCGTCGACCAGGGTGTCGATGTCGCGCGCTTCGTATCCGACCGCCGACAACCCGTTGGGGATGCCGGTGGCCTTCATGAGTTCCGTGATGCGCGCACTGAGAACCTCGCCGGCGTCGTCGAGGCCGGCGCTGCGCACGTCGGCGCCCAGCATCCGCGCGGCGTCGAGGTGCCGTTCGGGGCAGGCCGGCGCGGTGAACCGGAACACGGCGGGCGCGTTGAGGATCACCGACATCCCATGCGGGATCATCGCTTCATCGGCCGCATAACCGGGCGCACGGAACTCCTTGACGTTGCCGGATACCGCGTACGACATCGCGTGCGGCAGATGGCAACCGGCGTTGCCGAACGCGATCCCGGCCAGCATCGCGGCGAACATCATCCGCTCGCGTGCGACCTCGTCGCTCGGATCGTTGACCGCGCGGGCGATGTGCTCGCCGATGATCGGCAACGCGCCGACGCAGCCGACGTCGCTATACGGATTGGCGCCTTGCGAGAGCGAACGGGCGACGCCCTTCGGCGAACGCGCATGCCGCGTGTACGGAAGCGCGGTATACGATTCGAGTGCGTGGCTCAACACGTCGAATCCGCTGCAGGCAACGACCATCGCGGGCAGCGAGCGCGTCACGTCGGGATCGATGATGCCGAGCGCCGGTCGCAATTCGCGCGCGCGAATCCCCGTCTTCGCGTTCATCGCGAGGTAATCGAAAATCGCGATGCCGGTGCATTCGCTCCCGGTGCCGCAGGTCGTCGGACACGCGATGTGGGGCGTTAGCGGACCGGGAATCGGCCGGCCGGCGCCGATCGGCGCGTTGACGTAATCCATGAAATCGGCCGGATAGGTCGCGTAGAGATCGGCCGCCTTGCACGTATCCATCGTCGATCCGCCGCCGATCGAAACGTAGCCGTCGAACTTGCCGTCGGATGCGAACGCCGCCGCCTGTTTGAACGACGCATCGGTCGGCTCGATCGCGATGTCGGTGTAGACGACGGCATCCATCTTCGCGTCGCGCAGCGCATCGAGCGCGGTCTTCACGAAATCGCGTTCGCGCAACGTTGGATCGACGAACACCGCAACCCGTTTCATGTGCAGCGCTTTCGCCGCTTCGCCGAGTTCCGCCAAGACGCCGCGGCCGTAGGTGATACGCGCACCGTCGACTTCGAATCCGTAATCGCCGTCCGCAGAACCCGCGTAATGCTCGTGTTGGCAGCAGTTCATGCAATCGACTTCCGGCGCAGCCAACCCCCATCCTCGTCCCTGGCCTTGACCGATCCGAACTCGATGACGACGGTTACGACGGTCCCTCGACGACGCTCGGGATGACACGCTACCTAGACGCGTGAGGGCGAATCCCGATCGCGAACCGTACTACTTGGGCGTGAACCAAATTCCGCCGGCCGGCGGCACGCCGCGGATCGGCATCACCGCCGATCCGGATTACGATGTTGCCGAGTACGAGCAAGCCGTCCGGCAAGCGGGCGGCGAGCCGGTGCGTTTGATGCCCGACGTCACGCGCGTCGCCGCCGACCTCGCGGGCCTGCACGGCCTCATCCTCTCGGGCGGCGACGACATCGATCCGTCGCGCTACGGTGCCGCGCCGCACGCGCGTACGGAAATTGCGTCCGCGCGGCGCGATGACTACGAACTCGCGCTCGTCCAGGCGGCGCTCGAGCTGCAGCTGCCCGTGTTGGCGATTTGTCGCGGACTGCAAGTTGCGAACGTCGCTCTCGGCGGCACGCTGCACCAGCACGTCCCCGAGGTGTTCGGCACGAGCGTCGCTCACAGCCGTCCGGTCGATGGACGAATCTACCGCGGGCTGATCGACGAACACCGTCTCACGGTCTCCGCACGTTCTCGGCTCGCGCGCATCGCCGGCGACGCGCTGGTCACGGGATCGCGTCATCATCAAGCCGTCGATCGCGTCGCCGCCGGCCTGCGCGTGGTTGCGCGCGCGCCGGACGGCGTGATCGAGGCACTCGAGTTGATCGACGCGCCGCAGTTTTGGCTCGCCGTGCAGTGGCATCCGGAGTCGACCGTTTCGCTCGACGGCGGAGCGAGCGCGGCGCTGTTCGCGGCGTTGGTCGACGCGGGGAAAGACCCGGCCTCGAAGAAGGCGCCGTAGCGTATGCTGCCCCGTTGCGACTTCATCCGGATCTCCGCGCTCACCACGCTGGGTGTCGCCGGCGGCGTGCGCGACGCGTCCGCCGACGAACTCAAAACCGTGCGCGTGCTCGAGGTTCCCACCGACGGCGCGAAATCGGTGCTGTATGCGGAGAAGGCGAATCTCTTCCGCAAGCGCGGCATCGATGCGAACATCGTTGCGGTCGGCAGCGGATCGGCGATCTATGCGGCGGTCGTCGGCGGTTCGGCCGACTTTGGTTCGGGCAGTTTGTGGCCGGTGTTTGAAGCGTACGCTCACGGCGTGCCGCTGCGCATCATCGCCCCGGCGTCGCTCTACCGCGCCGATCGTCCCGACGGGTTTCTGCTCGTGGCAAAAGATGGGCCGATCAAAACCCCGCGCGATCTCAACGGCAAGATCCTCGGCGGGGATTCGACCAAGGACATCTCCGTGATGGCCATCCGTTCGTGGCTCGATCAACACGGCGGCGACGGCAAATCACTGCGCTCGGTCGAGTTGAAGCAAACGGAGCAGCTCGCCGCGCTCGATGCCGCCCGCATCGACGCGGTGTTGCTCAAGCCGCCGTACCTGACCGTTGCGCTGGAGACCGGAAAGTACCGTGAGCTCGGCACGCCCTACGACGCCGTCGCTCCGCGCTTCGCGCTCTCGTGCTGGGTTGCAACCGCCGATTACATCGCGAAGAACCCCGATACCGTGAAGGCGTTCACGGCGGGCCTGCTCGAGGCCGCGAAATATACCAACGCCAATCAGGCGGCCACCACCGATATGGTCGCCGCATTTTCGGGTCAGGATGCGGCGATACTCGGGCGCGGCATCCGTTCCACGACCGCCGAGACCGTCACGGCGTCCGACTTTCAGGGCCCGCTCGATTTCGCATATAAGTCCGGCGTCATCGACCAGCACATCGATCTCAGCGGCGTGCTGGCATCGACCGTCGTGTTGTCGCGCGGCCGTTAAACCCGCGGTGACGCTCGCGCGCCGCGAATTCGTCCGACGTGCGGCGGCGGTGACGTTCGGCGCCGCCGTCTCCGGTGCGCGCGCCGCCGTCGCCGCCGATGCGCCGGCCGTGCGCGTGCTGGCCGTGCCGACGGACGGCGTAAAATCGCTGCTGTATGCGCAGCGTGCCGGCTTGTTTCGCAACCACGGAATCGCGGCCGACATCGTGCCCATGGGCAGCGGCGCGGCGATTTTCTCGGCCATCGTCGGCGGCTCGGCCGACATCGGCTCGGGCAGTCTCTTTCCGGTGTTCGCCGCATACGCGCGCGGCGTGCCGTTGCGCATCATCGCGCCCGCCTCGCTCTACGCGAGCGATCGTGCCGACAAACTGCTGCTCGTGCAAAAGGACGGCCCGATCCGGGCCGCGCGCGATCTCAACGGGAAGACGATCGGCGTCGATGCCGTCAAGGACGTGAACGGAACGGCGACGCGTGCCTGGCTCGACCTGCACGGCGGGGACGGCAGCACGCTGCG
>PLTN01000063.1 GCA_003164495.1 Vulcanimicrobiota bacterium | reverse complement strand
TCGGAACGGCAGAGCGAGCCGGTCTTGATCTGGCCCGCGCCCGTTGCTACGGCCAGGTCGGCGATGGTCGTGTCCTCCGTCTCACCCGAGCGGTGAGAGATCACCGACCGGAATCCGGCCTTGTGCGCCATCTCGACGGCATCCAACGTCTCGGTGAGCGTGCCGATCTGGTTGAGCTTCACCAGGATCGCGTTGGCGGAATCTTCCTTGATGCCGCGCGCCAGGCGCTCGACGTTGGTCACGAACAGATCGTCCCCGACGAGCTGAATGCGTTTGCCCAAGCGCTGCGTGAGTAACGCCCAGCCGGCCCAATCGTCTTCTCCGAGGCCATCCTCGATCGAGACGATCGGATACGTGTTGCACAGCCCTTCGTAGAGCGCGACCATTTCGGCCGAGTTCATCGGATGATCGGGCAAGTGCGGATAGTACTTGCCGTCTTTCAAGAACTCCGAGGACGCCGGGTCGAGCGCGATGCCGACGTCGTCGCCGGGTTTGTAGCCGGCGCGCTCGATCGCTTTCAGCAAGAGCTTGAGCGCATCGTCGATCGAATCGAGCCGCGGCGCGAACCCACCCTCGTCGCCGACGAGCGTCGGTTGCCCCATCTCGTGCAACGTTTTGCCCAGCGCTGCGAAGACTTCCGCGCCGCAGCGCACCGCATCGGCAATGTTCGTCGCGCCGTACGGCACGATCATGATTTCCTGAAACTGCAACGCGCCTTCGGCGTGCTTGCCGCCGTTGATCACGTTCATCATCGGCACCGGCAGCGTGCTCGCCGACGGACCGCCGAGATAACGGTACAGCGGTATGCCCAGCGACATCGCCGCTGCGCGCGCAACGGCGAGCGACACGCCCAGCAGCGCGTTGGCGCCGAGGTTTTCCTTATTGGGCGTACCGTCGAGTTCGATCATCGCCGTGTCGACTTCGCGCTGCGCCGTCGCATCGAGGCCTTCGATCGCGGGGCCGAGGATCTCGTTCACCGCGGCGACGGCCTTCAGCACGCCTTTGCCGCCGAAGCGCTTGGGATCGCCGTCGCGTTTTTCGACCGCTTCGTACGCGCCGGTCGACGCACCCGAAGGCACCATCGCTTCCTCGACCGCACCGAAACTCGTCGCGACCGCAACGGCGACGGTGGGGTTTCCGCGCGAGTCGAGGATCTCGCGCGCGCGAACGCTCTCGATGAGCGGGCGTCCGCTCCCGCGCAGCGCTTCCAGCGACATCGCGTTTAATTGCTCACGAGCATCGACGCGAGCGGATGCTCGCGCGGGAAGAGTTCTTTGTCGGTGAACCAGATCGCGATCTCGCGGGCGGCGCTTTCCGGCGAGTCGCTGCCGTGCACCAAGTTGCGGCCGATCGTCTGCGCGTAGTCGCCGCGAATCGTTCCCGGCGTCGCCTTGATCGGGTTGGTCGCGCCGATCGTCGAGCGGCAACCCTCGATCGCGTCGTTGCCCTCGATCACCAGCGCCACGATCGGCGAGCCGGTGATGTACTCCACCAGGCCGTCAAAGAACGGCTTTCCCTCGTGTTCGGCGTAATGCTTTTTCGCACGCTCGGTTTCGACCATCAGCAGTTTCATGCCGACGATCGTGTACCCGCGGCGCTCGAAGCGCGAGAGAATTTCCCCGACCAGACCGCGCACGACGGCGTCGGCTTTTGCAAGAATGAGCGTTCGTTCAATAGCCATAGCAGAGGAGGGTGATACGTGCCGGAGGAGACCGCACCTTTTCGGCCGCTCGATGTGGCGCACGTTCGCGCGGCACTGGCCGGCACGCTCTTCGGCGACGTCCGCTATTTGACCAAAACGGGGTCGACCAACGACGACGCAACCGCGCTGCTCGCGCGCGGCGATGCGCTGGGCACGACATTAGTCGCTGAGGAGCAGACCGCGGGACGCGGTCGTAAAGCCGGGCGGAATTGGATCGCGGCGCCGGGCAGCGCCCTGTTGTTCACCACGATCCTGCCCGCCACGGTCCCCGCGAGCGACCTGTGGGCCGTGCCGTTCTGGGTCGCGCTCTGCGTCGCCGACGGGATCATGCAGGCGTGTGCCGTGCACGCCGAGCTGCGCTGGCCGAACGATCTCTTCGTTAGAAACCGGAAGGTCGCGGGTATTCTTTGTACCTCGCGGGTTACCGGCGGCGTCGCGCACGTCGCCTGTGGCGTTGGAATCAATGTGATCTCGACAGCGGGCGCGCACGTAGCGATCGATCCGCCCCCCGCGTTCCTTTCGGACGTGGCCCCAACCGTCCGGCGCGAGGTCGTGCTGACGGAGGTCCTGTCGGCCTTCGAGCGGCACCTCGCGTCGCTCCACGCACCGGCGGCAGTTGCGCGCACCTACGAAGAGCGCGCAGCGCTGCCCGGCGCACCATATCGCGTGCTCGTCGACGGCGAGACGTTGGAATTGGACGGGATCGCACGCGGTTTGGGGCCCGATGGCGCGCTGCGCCTCGACGTCGGCGGCGTCGAACACGCGATCTCGCTCGCCGACGCACGCCGCTTGTAGGGGCCCCGCGAAGCGGCGGCGGAAAGGGGCCCTATTATGGGCGAGATCTTAGGACTGGGCATTTCACATTGGCCGCGCTTGGGTCAGAAGAACGAGCAACTGTCGTATTGGCTGCGCCGGACGCTGCAAGACCCCGATATTCCGGCGCATCTGAAAGACCCGAAGAACTGGCCGCCGCGGATGCAAGAAGAATGGTCCGACGACGAAGGCCTTTCGCACGCGCAAGAACATCGCGACTCGATGGCCTCCGGGCTGCGCGAAGTGCGTAAGGCACTCGACGCGTTCAAGCCCGACGCCATCGTCGTGTGGGGCGACGACCAATACGAGAACTTCCGCGAAGACCTGATCCCGGCGTTTTCCGTGCTCGCCTATCAAGACGATCTCGTGTGTCAGCCCTGGGGCGGCACGCCCAACTATTGGGACGAGACCAAAGAGACGACGTTCAACGTCAAGAGCGCACCCGAGATCTCGAAGTATCTCGCAACCGGCATGCTCGAAGAAGAATTCGACATCGCCTACGCCTATCGGCCGCTGCACTTTCCGCATCTGCCGCACGCATTCATGAACACGGTGCTCTATCTCGACTACGACCGGGTCGGCTTTCCCTATCCGCTGATCCCGTTTCAGGTGAACTGCTACGGGCGCTACGTGATCAGCCACAAGGGCTTCGGGTTTCCGTACGCCGAGGCCGACAAGCCGCTCGATCCGCCGTCGCCCTCGCCGAAACGCTGCTTCGATCTGGGCCGCGCGGCCGCGCGCGTGCTGGCACGGAGCCCATGGCGCATCGCGCTGGTCGCATCGTCGAGCTGGTCGCACGCGTTCTTATCGGAGAAGTCGAAACATCTCTGGCCCGACGTCGAGTCCGACCGCAACCTCTACGACGCTATGGTGCGCGGCGACACCGACGTCTGGCGCAACACCAAACTCGCCGATATCGAATTCTCCGGTCAGCACGAGTTGCTGAATTGGTTTTGTCTCGTCGGCGCCATGACCGAACTGAAGAAAAAAGTGCTCTGGTCGCACTTCACCGAGACCTGGGTCTACAACTCCGACAAAGTCGCCGCGATCTTCGGTTAGCGCGCCGCCGGACGGCACATCAGCAGCCGGTCGACGACCTGAACATCGCCGTCGACCTTCGTGCCGATGACCTCGTCGAAAGCCGCTTTCACGTCGCCGTGATCGATGTCGTGCATCGCAAGCATCCCGCCGGGCTTGAGCGAGGGCAGCCAATGCTGAAGATCGGCGACGACCGCGTCCTTGTGATGGTCGCCGTCGATGAAGAGCAGATCGCAGGCGATCGGCGCTTCCTTCTTGGCAACTTCGATCGAGTGGCCGCGATGCACGACGATGAAGTGCGCGAACGGTTCGGTATTTTTGTGAAACTCGGCGTAGGTATCGCGCGTACCCTCTGCACCCATCGAGTCGTTGTGCCACGTGTCGATGGCGTGAACGACGCCGCCCTTGGTCGAGGCGCCGTACGCCATGAATGCCGTGCTCGCCCCGAGATAGCTGCCGATCTCGACGATGCTGAAGCCGGGTTGCAAATTGAGCGCCGCCTGCAGGAGCGCGAGCCGTTCGGCCGTCGTCATGTGCGTCGGGATCGCGAACAGTTGGCGAATGAACGTCGTCATCCAGCGCGGGAAGTTGAACTCGCCGATCGTTGCGACCGTGATCGTCATGTTGATGTTGTCGTTCACGATTTATACATCGGCAGGTCGCAGGGTGAAAACGTAGGCCTTGGCCGAGAAATGGTGCATCGCGCCGCGCGTGGTGGCCGTGAAGTAGAACGGGCCCGCTTCGGCGTCGAACGGCTCGCTCTGCTCGAAGAGCGACGGGGCGAAGAGCGAGTCCATCACGTCGTCGCGCCGTTCCACCTGCAAGCGCGTTTGGGCCAGCATCGCCTCGATCTCGGGGAGACCGCGGGCCGGGCCGGGCGGAAACGGCTCACCGGCAACCACGTCCTTGAGCACGGCGTACGATCGCGCGTTCTTCGCGTAGGCCACGACGTTGAGACCGTGCGCCGCGAGGGCCGCCAGGTCCGCCGGCGACCACGGCCCGAGCTCACCGATCACGGCCCAGCCGCCGGCCGGTAGCGCCGCGAGCAGTGCCGGCACCTCACCGAACGCCCCGGCAAAGGCCGTGCCGAACCGCTCCGCGCCCGCACTCTGCCAGATCGCCGGCGGCCCGTGCACGAGCGCGGCCGCCACACCGCCGGCCGGAACGCCGGCGAAGCATCCGTGCGCGTGCATCAGCTGCTCGGCCTCGCTGCGCTCGTAGCGCGGAGCCGGCCAGACGAATGCCGACCAGCGCGCTTCTTGGAGTTGCGGCGGGAACGCGCCGGCCAGCGGAATCCAATGCGCGTTGGTCTCACCATCGAAATCAATCGCCAGCCGGCGCTCATCGTTCAGATACGGAATATCGATTTCGCTGTGAGAATAGGCGCGGATCTTCGCGGCCATTGCGGCGGGACCGCCGAGCGTGGAGAAGTGCCAGCCGCTGTCGATCATGTCGAAACTGCCGAACGGCAGCGCGCGGATATCGTTGAGCGTGCGCGTTCCGAGATCGCCGCGCTCGATGGCCTTCGTGCCGATCCAGCGTTCGTCGGCCACGCGGTTCACGTAACCGACACACATCAGTTGCCGGTGCGCGAGCACGCGTCCGGCGCCGGGCCGCCGGCCGGCATGTTCGGGTGCCGGAATCTCATCGATGTCCCCGATCAGCACCAGATCGTCGTCCGCCAGATCGCGTATGGCCGTGGTGAGAAACGCACGTTGGCCCCACTCGTTCTGCCACGGATTGGTGCTCGGTTCGGCGTCGTAAACCAGATGCACGATGCGATCTTTCCAGCGGCTGAATCGCGCGGCGTTTTGCGCGTACACCAGCGGCTTCGGAACGCCGCGAAACGTAAACGGTGCCTCGCAGAGGACGAACCGGTCAACGACGCCGTCGAGAAGGGTGAGCCGTAGTTCGAGGATATCGAGTTCGTTGAAGAACGTGAAGCAGTCGACGATCACTGCGCGTCTGCGACGACGACGAATCCGGCCGTACTCAAGCGTTCGGCGATTTCCGGCGACGACACTTTCAACGTGATGCCGCGATCCGAAACGGCGTACGGAATCGGTCCGTGCGCAACCTTGCGATCGATCAGCGGGCTGCGATCGACCAGTCGCCAGCCGCTCCCGGTAAACAGCGCATCGATGTCGGAGCCGGCCAGCGGATGTTCGGACGGGAGCGCGTCGCCGGCCAGAAAGTTCAGCAGCGTCACGCTGTATGCCGCATGCGACACCAGCGCGAAGATGCGCAAGACGGCGGGAACGCGCCGCAACGCACGCAGCGCCGCGACCGGATCGGCCAGCAGATCGAGGCCGTCGAGGAGGGCGTTGGGGCCGGGGATCGCCCCCATCCCGGCGCCGTCGGAGGTGAGCGGAAGCAGCGTCAGGTTCGGCCGCTGCGGCGCTTCACGCGCGTAGAGTTGCGTCCCGGTGGACAGAACCGTGATCGGAACGCCGCTAGGAAACTGGTCGAGTAGTCCCAAGCGCATTCCGTCATCGATCAACGATTAGCCCGGCTCCGTTTCTCGCAGGCTTCGCAGAAGTTCGAAAACTTGTTGTCGGTGTCGAACACGGAGTTCGAATAGTACATCGGGCAGCGCGCGTTATAGCAGTGCTTGAGGCCCATGGCGTGGCCGATCTCGTGCACCGATTCTTTGAGCAGGCGCTGGAAGAGCAGGTTGTCGTCGACCGGCTCGCCGTAGAATTCGGGCCGCAGACGATGGAGCGAAACGACGGCGCAGTGATGCGACTCGCTCGAGCCCCCGAAGATGAAATGATGCGAGGTCTTGTAGAGGTCGAACTCGGTGATCCCGAGCACGGCCCCGTCGCGGCTCTCGTGGGCGGCGGCGAGCTTCGTCGCCAGCGAGCCGAAGAACAGCTGCTTGCGCACGCTGTTGAGCGCCGTTTTGGGAATCGGCAGCGAGGCGCGCACGATGCAGGTGGCGAGGAATCGCTCCTCGAGGCACAAGGCGAGTCGCGTCAGCACTTGGTGGTCGATCACGTTTATCGGGACGACGCTGATCTCGCTCATCGGCGAATGTTGTTTTCGTGCTCGTGGGAAAGGCTGCCTGCGAACCGAACCGGCCTTAATGATCATCGGGATGGGGATCGATCTGGCCGAGGTCGAGCGCTACCAGTTCAGCGACGCCGAACGCGAGCGGTTCGCCCGCAAAGTCTATACGCCTGAAGAGATGCGCTATGCCATGCGCAAGCGTCACTGGGCGGAGCGGCTGGCCGGCTTCTTTGCGGCGAAAGAGGCAACGCGGAAAGCTTTCGGCCACGCGATCCCATGGCGCGACGTGGGCGTCACGCACGAACGCTCGGGTCGGCCGGCGATCGCGCTGTACGGCAAAGCCGCCGAACTGATCGAGCGCCGCGGCGTTCGGTCGATCCACCTGACGATCACGCACACGGCCACGACGGCGGCGGCCGTCGTGATCCTGGAAGCCTGATGCGCGCCGTCACCGCCGCGCAGATGCGGGCCATCGATGCGGCCGCGGTTGCACGTGACGGCGAGGTCGAGCTGATGCGGCGAGCCGGCGCCGCGATCGCCCGCGTCGTCCCACGCTACCGGCAAGACGGGCCGATCATCGCGCTGGCCGGCAACGGCAACAACGGCGGCGACGCGTTCGCGGCTCTCGCGCGGCTCGAGGGCCGGCGCATCCTCTACTACGATCCCGGCGCGAGCTGGGGCGCGGCACGCATGCACGCCTTCCAGCGCGCCCGTGCCAGCGGTGTCGAATTGCGGCGCTACCCGGTCAACGCCGCCGACCTGCACGACGCGGGTCTGTTGCTCGACGGACTGCTCGGCGTGAACGCCCGGCTACCGCTGGATGCGGCGACGGCCGAACGCGTTCGCGCGATGAACGACTCGCACGTGCCGATCCTCGCGCTCGACATTGCGACCGGCTGCGATCCGACAACCGGCGCACTCGGCGATGCACACGTGCGGGCGGTGGCAACCGTGGCCATCGGGCGGCCGAAACTGGGCTCGTTCCTCGATCCGGGACGCGATGCAACGGGCGACTTGTGGTGCGCGCCGATCGGCATGCACGACGGCGACGCGAACGGCATCGATCTCGCGTCATACGTGTTGACCGCCGACGCCTTCGACGCGCTGCGACCCACACGCGCGAGCGAATCGGAGAAACGCAGCGCGGGTGCGCCGTTGATCGTCGCGGGCTCGGAACAATTTCCCGGCGCGGCGATCTTGTGCGCACTCGGCGCCGCGCGTGCCGGCGCGGGCTATGTTACCGTTGCCGCCCCGGCAGCGGCGGCCGCCGCCCTGCGCGCGCATCTGATCGAGCAAGTGGTCGTAACATACGACGAGCACGATCCCGAAGCGGCGATCGCGACGATTCTCGATGCGGGCAACCACTGCAACGCGCTCGCCATCGGACCCGGCCTCGGTCTCTCCGATGCAATGGGCGAGATCGTGCGCGGCGTGATGACCGCGACGGCGCTGCCAATGGTTGCCGATGCGAGCGCGCTCTTTCACCTGGCCAAACACTTGCCGGAATTTACGCAGAAGCCGCTGGTGCTCACGCCGCACGCGGGCGAGTTCGCACGCCTGTCGGGCAAAGGCACGGTCGAACCCAAAGAACGGCTGCCGCGACTGCGCGCGTTCGTTGCCGAATACGGTATTGCCACGCTGCTCAAAGGCCGCACGACGCTGATTTCCGACCGCACGACCGTGCACGTCAATCCGACCGGGACGGCGGCACTCGCCACCGCCGGCACCGGCGACGTTCTCACCGGCATCATCGCAACGCTGCTTTCGCAGGGTCTCACGCCGCTCGATGCCGCGCGCGCGGGCGCATTCTGGCACGGCCTCGCCGGTTCGTGCGCGGCGGCCGATCGTCCGGTCGGCGTCATTGCAAGCGACGTCGCCGCTGCATTGGGCCGCGCGTCCGACATTGCTCCCGACGACGATCCGATCCGCATTTGGTAACGGTAAGAAACGTCGGACCGAATTAGAGAGCACGAACCGGGTCGCTTACGGCGCGTGTTTGCGGCATGATGGGGTGGATGCGAATTTCTGCGACCCGGTTGTTCATCGGGGTCATTTTGGCCGGTCAGTTCATGGCCAACATCGATACGGCGATCATCAACGTTGCGACGCCCTCGATCGGTGCAACCCTGCACGCCTCCGGCGCCGAGTTGCAACTGACGGTATCGGTGTACGTGCTCGCGACCGCGATGCTGCTGATCACGGCCGCGCGCCTGGGAACGCTCTACGGCTACCGGCGGATCTTCTTGATCGGGCTCGCCACATTCACGCTGGCATCGCTCGCCTGCGGCGTGGCTCCGAACGTGTTGACGCTGATCGTGGCACGTATCGTGCAGGGTTTCGGTTCCGCGTTGCTCGTCGCACAAGTGATCAGCGGGATCCAACGTACGTTAGCCGGACACGCGCGAACCAAAGCGATCGGCATGTACACGCTCACGCTGTCGCTGGCCGCCGTGGTCGGTCAGATTCTCGGCGGCGTGCTGATCACGATGAACCTGTTCGGGCTCGCGTGGCGGCCCCTGTTCCTGATCAACGTTCCGATCGGAATCGTGCTGTTCGCCCTCGCGCTCGCGTTCATGCCGCGCGACGCGAAGCTCGACGGGCCGCGGCCGGCACTCGATCTGCCCGGCGTCGCGCTACTCGGCGCATCGATGCTGTTGCTGGTCCTGCCGCTCACCGTCGGACGCGAGATGCAGTGGCCGCCGTGGACGATCGCGTCGCTGTTCAGCAGCGTGGCCGGCACGGCCGCGTTCGTCCTCTGGCAGCATCGTCTTGGCCGCCTCAAGCGCAGCCCGCTGCTCAACCTCGCGCTCTTTCGCGAGCCGGGCGTCGTGCCGGGACTCGGCACGCAGATGCTCGGACGCGTGACGTACTTTACGCTCCTGTTCGTGCTCGCGCTCTACGTGCAGAACGGGCTCGGCGAGAGCGCGCTGGTTTCAGGATTATCGCTCGTCTTCTGGGTGCTGGCATACGGCATCGCCGGCCCGGTCTATCCGCGGTTGCCTCAGCGTATCGCGATCCTCTGCGGACCGTTGGGCGCGGTTATCACCGCGACGGCGTTCGGCGCAACGGCGCTCGCCACGGCGCTCCACGCCGGTACTGGTTGGCTCCTCACCCTCTTACTCGGCGGCGGCGGATTCGGCTTCGGCCTATTGCAAACCGCGCTGACGACGCAACTCACGTCAGCCATTCCCAAAGAACGCGCGCCCGACTTGAGCGGTGTCCTCGCGACGACGGCGCCGCTCTGCGCGGTCATCGGCATCGCGACCTACGGCAGCGTGTACATCGAACTCGCAGCGCCGGGCGGACCTGAAGCGGCGACGCACGCGTTCGCGATCGTCAACGCACTCTTCGCGGTGACGGCGGCGCTCGCCGCGGTCACCGCCTGGCGCGCTGGGCTAGGAAGCGAACGAGTACGCGCGTTGCGAGAGCATGCGCAGCGTCTCGAGCTCCTGGAGAACGTCGAGCGGGATCGTAACCTCGGCGTGGCGTGAGTCGACCGGCCGCGCGCGCGAGAAGTACGCCGGATCGTCATAACCGCACATCACGCCGATTTCCGCCACCGGCAGGTCGGTGTGCTCGAGCGCCGTTCGTGCGCGCGCCATCCGCATCTCGGCAATCCAGACGCCGAGCGTCCGGCCGGTGTGCAAGCGCGTCAAGTCGTTGAGGTAGTTCGCCGTATAGCCGACGTCGGCGGCCAAACGTTCGAGCGTCAACGGCTCGGCCATGTGCGTCCAGATCGATGCAAACACCGCCACGAATATGACGAGGTCGTGCCCGACGATCAGCGCGGTTCCCGTTTTCGAATGCTCAGTCACTTCGTCGGAAATTACTGCCGCGGCAGCGACCGCATCGGGACGCATGATCACGATCCGGCCATCGGTCGAGTCCATGCCCTCTACTACCCTCGTTGCCAACGTGATCGTCATCCCGCTCACGCCGTGGTTGCAAACGCGCTTCGGACGGCGGCAATATTTCACTGCGACGGTCATCGGATTCACCGTTGTCTCCGCGCTCTGCGGAATGTCCGGCTCGATCGAAGCGCTGATCGCGTTACGTATCCTCCAGGGGCTTTTCGGCGGCGGGCTGATCGCAACGGCGCAAGCGACGCTGCGCGACACCTTCACCACCGCCGAAGTCGGCTTGAGCCAGGGCATCTTCGCGGTGATCATCCTCGTCGGGCCGATCATCGCGCCGATGCTCGGCGGGTATCTCGTCGATGCCGCATCCTGGCAGTGGATCTTCTTCATCAACATCTTGCCCGGCGCGATCTCGGCGATCATCGTCGCCACGATGCTGCGCAATCCCACCGAGCCCGAGTCCGCCGGCGTCGACACCGGCGGCATCGTGCTGCTCACGCTGGCCCTCGGCGGCTTGCAGTTCATGCTCGAAGAAGGCGAGCGCCGCGATTGGTTCGACAGCCCGAGCATCGTCATCGCCGCAGCAACCGCCGCCATCGGTGGTCTCGCGTTCGTGCTGTGGGAGTTGTTCGGAACGCGCTAACCGATCGTCGACTTGCGCATCCTGCGCTATCGAACGGTATCGGTCGGCGTCGTACTCGCCGCGGGCATTGCGGCCACGCTGTTCGGCACGACGTTCGTGTTGCCACAGTACACGCAAGGCGTGCTCGGCTTCACGGCATTCGGCAGCGGTGAGCTATTGCTGTTCCGGGCGCTGCCGATCATGCTGATCGCTCCGGTCGTGGCGGGCCTGGTCGGCGCCGGCCGCGTCGACGTGCGCGCCGCGATGGCGACCGGTTATCTGCTCTCCGCGATCGGATCGTATCTCATCGCCGGAATGACCAGCAGCTCGACCTCGTTCACGCAGTTGTTGCCTGGTCTCGTGATCGGCGGACTCGGGACGGCGATGCTTTTCATCCCGCTGCTGATCGCGGTGCAGACCGCGACGTCGGCGAGCGATGCGCCCAAGGCGAGATCGTTCATCACGCTGGCTTTTCAGCTCGGCGGCTCGGTCGCCAGCGCCATGCTCGTCACGCTGATCGACCGCCGCGCCGACTTCCACGCCGCGATCATCGGCGGCAACCTCACCCTAGACCACCCCGCGGTACGCGCTGCGCTGCAAGCGATATCGCCCGCACAATTGGGGGCCATCGCGGCGGCGCAGGCCCAGACGCTGGCCTTCGCCGACGTCGCCTACGCCGCGGCGGCGATCGCCGCGGTCCTGATCCCGATCGTCTTTCTCTTACAACGCTCGCAACACAGCATCACGGAAATCTCGTTCGAATGAAGACGCTCCGCTTGAATCCGGAACACAGCGCCGCCGCCGCGCGGCTCGACGCCGATCTCGCCATCGCCGCGACGAGCTCGCGCGGCAACGGCCGCACCCTGCAGTCGCTACGCCGGCAAGTGCTCGACGCGTACCGCAGCGCGCTTGCAGCGGCCGCCGGAATTCCGTCCGACCCGCACTGGCACGTGCTGGCGATCAGCGTCGGCACGTTCATCGCCTGCGTTGCCGGCCGTCCGCGCTCGCCGGAGGCTGCTGCGGCCCTCGCGCGGTTGTGGCTACTGCGCCTCGAATTGTTGCCGGAACTGCCTCACGTGCCGGACAACAGCTCGCGCAGCGCGTCTTCGTCGATCACCGCGATGCCGAGCGACTCGGCTTTGGTCAGCTTCGTGCCCGCTTCTTCGCCCGCCACGACGTAGTTCGTCTTCTTGCTGACGGCCGAGATCACTTTGCCGCCGGCGTTGACGATCAGTTCGCTCGCTTCTTCACGCGTGAGGTTCGGCAGCGTTCCGGTCAGCACGAACGTCTTGCCCGCCAGCGGTCCGGCGCTGACGCGTTCGCGTTTGGGCGCGGTGAGATCGACGCCCGCTGCACGCAAGCGCTCGATCAGCGCGCGGTTGGCGGCTTGCTCAAAGAAGAGCACCACGCTAGCGGCGATTTGCGCGCCGATGCCCTCGCTCGTGATGAGGTCGGCCTCGCTCGCCGCCATCAACGCGTCGATCGTGCCGTAGTCACCGGCCAGGATCGCGGCGTTTTGCGCGCCGACCATGCGGATCCCGAGGCCGAAGAGTAGCCGTGCCAAACCGCGTTTCTTCGAACCCGCGATATTGGCCAACACGTTGGCGATCGTCTTCTCGCCCATGCGCGGCAGCGTCGCGAGCCGTTCGGCCGTCAGCGCGTAGAGCCCGCTCACGTCCTCGACGAGTTCTGCGTCGACCAGCGCAAACGCCAGCACGTCACCGACGCCCTCGATGTCCATCGCGCCGCGCGACGCGAAGTGGCGCACGCGCTCGCGCCGTTGCGCCGGGCACGTGGCGTTCGTGCAGCGCGCCATCGCCTCGCCCTCGGGATGATCGACGGCAAAGCCGCACACCGGACAGTGGGTGGGCATGCTGAACTCTTTGAGTTTGCGCTTACGCTCGGCGAGCACGGGCCCGACAACCTGCGGAATGACGTCGCCCGCGCGGCGCACGACGACCACGTCGCCTTCACGAATATCCTGGCGGCGGATGTGGTCTTCGTTGTGCAGCGTCGCCATCTTGACGGTGACGCCGCCGATCTGTACCGGCTCGAGCTCGGCGTACGGGTTGAGCGTGCCGGTGCGGCCGACGTTGATCCCGATGCGCACCAGCCGCGTGGTCGCCTCGCGCGCGCGGAACTTGTAGGCGATCGCCCAGCGCGGGTCCTTGCCGGCGTAACCCAGCTTCTCTTGCAGCGCGAGGTCGTCGACTTTGACCACGATGCCGTCGATCTCGTAGTCGAGCTTCTCACGCTCGCCGTCCCAGCGCTCGGTAAAGGCGATCACGTCATCGATCGTCGCCGCCCGCTCGACGTGCGGGTTCGTCGCGAAGCCCTGCGCGTGCAAGAACTCGAGCAGGCCGAACTGCGTCGTGGGAAAGCCGGCGGCATCCACGTCACCGACCGCATAGGCGAAGAATGACAGCCGCCGCTCCGCGGTCAGGCGCGGGTCGAGTTGGCGCAGCGCGCCCGACGCCGTGTTGCGCGGGTTGGCGAAGAGCGGTTGTCCCGCGGCTTCGCGGCGCGCGTTGAGCGCGTCGAAATCACTGCGGCGGAAGTAGACCTCGCCGCGCACATCGATCGCGCGCACGCCCGTGCCGCGCAGTTTGAGCGGAATCGAGCGAATCGTGCGCAAGTTCTCGGTCACGTCTTCGCCGACGCTGCCGTCGCCGCGCGTGCCGCCGCGCACGAACGCACCGTTCTCGTAGTGCAGCGAAACCGCGAGGCCGTCGATCTTCAGCTCGCAGGTGTAGGACACGTTCGCCGCGCCGGCCAGCTTGCGCACGCGCTCGTCGAACGCGCGCAGTTCGCCGGCGTCGAAGGCGTTGCCGAGCGAGAGCATCGGCTTGCCGTGCGGATACGGCGAGAAGCCGCTGGCGATCGCCGATCCGACGCGCACGGTCGGCGAATCCGGCGTGCGCAGTTTTGGATCGGCCGCCTCGAGGTCCATGAGCTCGCGCAGCAGCGCGTCGTAGTCGGCGTCCGAAAGCTGCGGATCGTCGAGGACGTGATAGCGATAGTTCGCGTCATCGAGCTGTTTCCGCAGGGCGGCCGCGCGCTCAGCGGCCCGCGGCACCGGCATGTTTGGGCGAGAACACCTGAATCACGTACCCATCCGGATCGGTGATCACGGCCACGCGGCCGAAGGCCTGATCGTAGGGATCTTGCAGGATGCGAACGCCGGCCGTGCGCGCGTCGGTGATGAACGCGTCGACGTTGTCGACGTTGAAGCCCAACTGCAGCGAACCCGGCCGCACCACGAGCGTTTCGCTATCCGGGTGCAGGCCCAGCCGCTGACCGTCGCCGAGCTCGAAATCGACCCAGTCCGGAAACGCATCCGTGCCGACGCGCAGCGACAGTACGTCCCGGTAAAAAGCGCGCGAACGCGCCAAATCGGAACAGACAAGCATCGCCATAGCAAAGGCCGTCATCCCGGGGCTGTTCGTTATGCTTCGACAGGAACCCGGTCTTCGGCGACCAGGTCGCCGAGGGTCTGCATGTTGGCGGCTTCCCGCGCGGCGATCGCGGCGTCGTCGACGTGGATACCGTGAGCGCGCTCGTCGGCCAGCACGGCCTTGAGATACTGCCCGGTGAACGAAGCGGGGTTCGCGGCGAGCTCCTCGGGCGTTCCGGTGCCGACGATCGTGCCGCCGCGATCCCCGCCCTCGGGTCCCATGTCGATCAGATAATCGGCGGTCTTGATCACGTCGAGATTGTGCTCGATGACCAGCACCGTATTGCCGACCGAAACCAGCCGCTGCAACACGTCGAGCAGCTTGTGGATGTCGGCAAAGTGCAACCCGGTCGTGGGTTCGTCGAGCACGTAGAACGTACGGCCCGTCGCGCGCTTCGACAGCTCGGTCGCGAGCTTGATGCGCTGCGCCTCACCGCCCGAGAGCTGCGTGGCCGGCTGGCCCATCTTGATGTAGCCCAAACCGACTTCCGCGATCGTCTTGAGTTTGTTCGAGATGCGCGGGATGACCGCGAAGAACTCGCTCGCCTCGTCGACGCGCATTTCCAGCACGTCGGAGATCGACTTGCCCTTGTACTTCACCTCGAGCGTCTGGGCGTTGTAGCGTTTGCCCTTGCAGACTTCGCACGGCACGTACACGTCGGGCAAGAAGTGCATCTCGATCTTGATGATGCCGTCGCCCTGACACGATTCGCAGCGCCCGCCCTTGACGTTGAACGAGAAACGGCCGGGCGTGTACCCGCGCAGCTTCGCTTCCGGCGTCATCGAAAACAGCTCGCGAATCAGATCGAACGCACCGGTGTAGGTGGCCGGATTCGAACGCGGCGTACGGCCGATCGGCGATTGGTCGATCACGACCATCTTGTCGAGCTCGTCGGCGCCCTTGACGCTGCCGTACGTCCCGCCGGCCGGCTGGTGGTGCAGATGCTGGTTGAGCGCTTTGACGACGACCTCGTTGACGAGCGTCGACTTGCCGCTGCCGCTGACCCCGGTCACGCACGTGAACGTGCCGAGCGGAATATCGACGTTGAGGCCCTTGAGGTTGTTGGCCTTCGCGTTCTTGACGGCCAGCGTCGAGCGCCCGGTGCGGCGCTTCTTCGGGATCGCGATGAATTGGCGGCCGGAAAGGTACGCGCCGGTCAGTGACTCGGGATTCTTGAGGATGTCCTCGATCGGTCCGACCGAGAGGATATAACCGCCTTCGGCGCCGGCACCCGGCCCGATGTCGACGATCACGTCGGCGTGGCGCATCGTATCCTCATCGTGCTCGATGATAATCAGCGTGTTGCCGATGTCGCGCAGCGTTTGCAGCGTCGCCAGCAGCCGGTCGTTGTCGCGTTGATGCAATCCGATCGACGGTTCGTCCAGGATGTAGAGCACGCCGACCAGCGACGAGCCGATCTGGGTCGCCAGGCGAATGCGCTGCGACTCGCCGCCCGAGAGCGTGGTCGCCGAACGCGAGAGGTTGAGGTAACCAAGGCCGACGTTCGTCAGGAAACCGAGCCGCGCGCGGATTTCCTTGAAGATCTGATGGCCGATCTGGTTCTCGCGCTCGGTCGGCACGAACGTGGCGAAGAACTCCTCGGCCACTTCGACCGACATCGTCGTGACGTCGTTGATGTTCTTGCCGGCGATCGTGACCGCCAGAACTTCCGGCTTGAGCCGCGCCCCGCTGCACACCTTGCAAACGGAGGACGACATGTACTTCTCGATGTCTTCCTTGACGTAGTCGCTGCTGGTCTCGTTGAAGCGCCGCTGCAGGTTGCCGATCACGCCTTCGAACGAGGCTTCGTAATCCCACGAGTGACCGCTGCGCGCTTCGTAGGAGAACTTCTGCTTCTTGTCGCTGCCGTAGAGGATCGTTTCGACCAGATCCTCCGGCATGTTCTCGATCGGCGTCGTCGTCTTCACGCGCCGCGAGCGCAGCACGCGCTCGACCTGCTGCAAATAGTACGGGTTCATCGAGGGGAAGCGGCCGCCGCCGATCGACTTCGACCACGGCACGATCGCGCCGTCGGCGATCGACTTCGTGCGGTCGGGCATCACCTTCCACGGATCGATCTCGATCTTCACACCGAGACCGCTGCACGACGGACAAGCGCCGAACGGCGCGTTGAACGAGAACAGCCGCGGCTCGAGTTCCTGGAACGAGAGCCCGCAGTTCGCGCACGCAAACGCCTCGCTGAACGTGAGCTGCTCTTGCTTCTTCGAACCCGGCGCTTCGTAGAGCACCACGACGATGCCGCTCGAGAGCCGCAGCGTGGTCTCGATCGAGTCGGTGAGCCGCTTGCGGATATCGGCTTTCATGACGAGCCGGTCGACCACGACCTCGATCGTGTGTTTTTTCTTCTTGTCGAGATCGATCTTCTCGCGGAGTTCGCGGATCACGCCGTCGATGCGGACGCGCGCGAAGCCCTCCTTGCCGACTTCCTCGAACAGCTTCGCGTACTCGCCCTTGCGGTCGCGAATGACCGGCGCGAGCAGTTGAATGCGCGTGCCCTCGGCCAGTTCCATGATCTGATCGACGATCTGCTGGCTCGACTGGGCGCTCACCTCGCGGCCGCACTGATAACAGTGCGGGATGCCGATGCGCGCGAAGAGCAGGCGCAAGTAATCGTAGATCTCGGTGACCGTGCCGACAGTCGAGCGCGGATTGCGTGAGGTCGACTTCTGATCGATCGAGATCGCCGGCGAGAGCCCCTCGATGTAATCGACGTCCGGCTTCTCCATCTGACCGAGAAACTGCCGGGCGTACGACGAGAGCGACTCGACGTACCGGCGCTGACCTTCGGCGTAGATCGTGTCGAAGGCGAGCGAGGACTTGCCTGATCCCGACAGGCCGGTGATCACGATGAGCCGGTTGCGCGGCAGGGTCAGATCGATGTTCTTGAGGTTATGTTCGCGCGCGCCCTTGATGACGATCGCATCGAGGGCGCGCGAGGGTGCCGGCGCCATACCTCCGGTAAACCCCGTCCGGGGCTAAATCGTTGCTGAGGGCGGCGGGGTTGCTCCGGGGCGCAGGACGAGGTACTCGCCGACCACGACGAGGACGGCGTAGGCCACGACGAGCTGCGAGATGATCGCGGCGATCACCGGGCCGAGCAGCGGCGCGAACGAGAAGACGTGCGCGATCAGTTTGCCGATCACTTGCAAGACTCCGAGCACGATGCCGATGATCAAGGTCGTGCCGAAGCGCGACCGGGCGATCGCGTACGATTCGCGCAAGGCGTTCATGCCGCGCTGGTTCCCGACGACGGCGGCCGCGATCGTGTAGAGCGTGAACAGATAGAAAACGAAGATCGACAGCAAGAACGTGAACGGTGCGAGCAAGATGGCGACGATGCCGAAGAGGAACAAATAGATGGCGGCCCCGAGCACGTTGCCGGCATCTTCGTTCACCGCCCGGGTACCGTCGGCCAGCGTCGTCACACCGCGCTGCCAGGCTGCGCCCGCCATGCCGGCCGTGTAGCACTGCGTGACGATGTAACCCGCGATCGCGATCACGGCCACGACGGCGCCGGACACGAACGCGCCGAGACCGTACGCGAAGGAGACGGCGGCACCGCTGGGTTCGCCGTACGTGTCGGGCTGGTTGAGGGCGTAGATGCCGGTTACCAGACCGACCACCAGGCCTACGACGACGCCGGGGATGACGATCACCCAATTCTTCGTGAGCAGATCCCACGCGCGGGCGAAAACGTTCTCGACGGTCGGAACCTGCACAGCGTTTTCCTCTTGGGGGCGAGGCAAGCCTTAGGCTCCCGACCGCTTCGGTACCCCTTCAGGCACCCCTTGCCCATTCCGCAGCGGTAGTACACCCAGGACGTCAGCGATCGCGTCCACGACGGCGTCGGGCGGCCGGGCCCCCTCGGGCAATGGGATCGCGTGGACGTCGATCAGCACGGTGAACAAACCGACCTGCGCCGCCCCGATGATGTCGCGGTCGTAGCGATCGCCGATCATCGCGGTGCACTCGGGCTCGCTCCCGAGCGTGCGGCACGCCAGGCGGAAGATCTCCGGATCCGGCTTGACCATTCCCATCTCGTCGGCCAGAAAGACCGCATCGACGTGCAAGCGCAAACCGAGGCGGTCGACCTTCTCGTTGTGCGTCGCGGCGAAACCGTTGCTCACGATCCCGATCTTGCAGCCGTGCGCGCGCAGCGCGATCACGAGGTCGAGCGCGCCGGGAAAGAGTTCGAGGTTGCCCGCGCGATAGCGCGTGTAGCGCTCGCCGCAGCGCTCCGCCAGCGCCGCATCGACCGGGACGCCGCTCGCGACCAGCGCGTCGCTCCACAACTGCGCGCGCGCGTCGTGGATCGGCAGCGTCAGGTGTTCTTGCGAGAGCTTCTTCCAGAAACCGTTGGCTTGCAGAACGTACTCGCGAAAGAGCCGGTCGGCATCGACCCCGCGTTCGGCCGCAACTTCCTCGGCCACGCGGCGCGCGGCGCGTTTGTAGGCGTTCGAATCGTCGAGCAGCGTGTCGTCGAGATCGAAGAGGACCGTGTCGATCGTGCGCGGTTCCATGGCTTACGGATGAACCCGAAACGTGCGCAGGGCGAAGGCAGGTAACACGAAGCTCAGCAGTTCGCCGTCGACGCGCGCCTCGCCCGCGACCGGACGCTCGCATGCATCGGCCGCGCTCGCGCTGCGCATGCGCCCGCCGC
Organism: Vulcanimicrobiota bacterium; assembly: GCA_003164495.1. Classification (GTDB taxonomy): domain Bacteria; phylum Vulcanimicrobiota; class Vulcanimicrobiia; order Vulcanimicrobiales; family Vulcanimicrobiaceae; genus Lustribacter; species Lustribacter caenicola. The sequence goes on along the minus strand of PLTN01000063.1, from coordinate 17,225 downwards.
AGCGCAACTCGACCCGCCGCGTTTCGCCGTCGCACTCACGCACGCGCACGATGATCCCGTCGCCGTCGTCGGCGGGCTTCGTCGCAACGACGAGCACCGCCGGATCGTCGCACGTGAACAGCCGCACGCGCTCGGGTTCCGCGTAGTCGCGCCACGCCGCTTCCAGCGCGCCGACGGTGGCGCCGGCGGTCGGCGTGAGGGCATAGGCGATGTGATGCTCGCCGCGATCGGCCTGCGGATCGGGCCACTGCGGCGAGCGCAAGAGCGAGGTCCCGATGCGCACGCCGCCATGACGCAGCGAAAGCGCGCTCCATCCGTACGTATCGGGCGCCAGGATCGCCACACCCGCCTCGCCGTCGGTGGCGTGCACCCAACGCTGCGCCGGCACCTCGAAGCGCGCGCGTTCGGCCGGCGTGCGCGGTCTGGCCGTGCGGACGAGCGAACCGTGCGGCATACCGAAGCGCACCTCGTCGGTGCGCACGGCGAAGCGATGTTCCGCCCGCAGGATGCGGTGCTTTGCTTGCCAGCCGGCGTTCAGCTCGATGCGCAGATACGGTTCGCCGGCGCCGAGCGCGATCCGCATCGCGATCGCCGTGCCGTCACCGCTCAGCTTGACGATCAGCGCATCGTCTTCGATCGCTGCGCCGGCGGTTTTCAGTTTGTGCGGATGCCGCTCGTAGGACGCGTCGAGGTTCCAGGCATCGTAGGTGCGCGGCTTGTCGACGTAGAGCATCAGGCCGTTCGCGATGGCGGCCAGGTTGCGGCCGTCGACTCCGGCCAGTTCGATCACCGTGCCGTCGCGCCGCACGCGTGCCTGCACGTAGTCGTTGGCGAACACGTAGGTGTCGCCGTCGGCGACGGGCGCCACCGGAGCGGCCGGCGTCAGCACGACGTCGGAGCGCGGCAGGATCGAGCGCGCAGCCGCCGCGACGCGTTCGACGATACGTTCGGCGCGTTCGTATTCGTGCAGCACGTCGGCATATGCCGCACCGATCGCGCTGCCGGCCATGACGTCGTGGAACTGATTGCGCAGCACCAGCGTCCAGGCCGTGCGCAGGTCGTCGAGTAACGGTGCGATCGCGCTTGCCGGCGCGCGCACGCCGATGCACCACGCGCACAGTTCTTCCGCTTCGCCCAGCGCGCGCTCGAGCGCCGCGTTGCGCGACTTCACGTCGCGGTGCGTCGTGTACGTGCCGCGATGGGTTTCGAGGTAGAGTTCGCCGTGGTATTGCGGCAGCGTGCGCCGGTCGACCGCGGCAAACCATTCCGCGGCGCTCTGCCACGGCCGCGTGCCGGGCGGTTCGTCCGCAATCTCGCGATCGAGCACCCCGCCGCCGCCGTCACCGTAGCCGTGAACGAGGATCTCGTTCCGATCGCGCGCGATCTCCTTCCGCGCCGGCGTCGCTTCGCCGTCGTAGCGGTCGATGACCGCCGAAACGAGGTGCGAGCCGTCGTCGCCGTACCAGGCAAATTGCGGGTACGGCCAGCGCGTCGTCTCGTTCCATTGCAGTTTGGACGTGGCGAAAAAGTGCACGCCCGCGTGCGCGGCGAGCTGCGGCAGCGTGTTCGGAAACCCGAACGTGTCGGGCAGCCAGGCGACGTCGGGAACGGTACCGAGCTTCTCCGTCGTGTAGCGCACGCCGTAGGCGAATTGCCGCAGGATCGATTCGCCCGACGGCGCGTGCAGATCCGGTTCGACCCACATCGTCGCCACGCTCGCGTCCCAGCCGCGGCCGATGCGTTCGCGAACGCGCGCGAACAGCTCCGGATCGTCGGCTTCCACCCACGTGTAGAGCTGCGGCTGGCTCTGCGCGTACACGAAACGATCGTCGATCGTCATCTGGCGCAGCGCGGTCGCAAACGTGCGCAGCGCCTTCCGCCGCGCATCCGCGTACGTCCACAGCCAAGCCAGATCGAGATGCGCGTGCCCGATCATCGGCACCTCAACCTTCGCCGCCCCCCTGTCATCCCGAGCGGAGCGCCGCAGGGCGCGTAGTCGAGGGACAGCCTCAACGTCCAACACTTCGTGCGGGCGCTGCTCCGCGCGCGCGAGCATCCAGCGCCAGCGGACGCCGTCGCCGGCGGGCAAACCCGCAATCGGCAGCGAGCGCCGCTCGACGGTGAGCGTCACGTCATGCGAACCGTCGACCGGCGGGAGATCGATCGTGGTATGTTTGCCGTCGAACGCACCCGCGACGGCACCGTCGATGCGCAACAAGGCGCCGGTGCGCGTGGGATAACTCAGCCGCAGGGCTCGTCCGTCGAACGCGAGCGCTGCACGCAGCGTCACGGTACGCTCGTCGGCGCCGCACCGCTCGAGGCGGACGCGCATCGTCAGAATGTCTTTTGCAGGCTGTCGTTCGCGCTCGAGCAGTTGTTGCGGTTCGCGTGCTGCTTGTCGTCGAGCACGTAGCGCACCAGCACCTCGACCGGGTCGGTTCGTTGCGACGTGGCGCGGAAGATGCGGAACTGCAGCGGATACGCTACGCCCGCGGCGAGCGCCGGCAACGGCTGCACGGCGACGACGTTTCCATCGCGCAACAACTCGGCGTGCTGTGCGGTGTGCGGCAGCTGTGATTCGAAGCCGATGTTCGAGAACACCCCGGTGATCAAGAGACGGTCGGCGGTTGCCGTGCGGACGGAACCTTTGATCACCTTGATCTGCAGATCGGTGACGGAAATGTCGCTGCCTTGGCAGGGCGCCGGTGACGGCGTCGCCATGGCGAGCACACCGGCCAGGAAAACCGCGATCATCCCAGCGTTGTTAGCCCAGCGCGGCTTGTTCGCCCCCCACTAGGGCGTGGCGAGTGCGGCGAACGATGCGAGGCCGGCGCTGCGGTCGACGCGGCGGCGCGGGAGGGTGTAGGGCGCGGCGAGCGAGGTCACGATGCCCGGCCGCTCGGTCAGCGCGGCCTTGATCCCCGAGCGCTGCATCAGGATGAGCGTGGCCGCGTTCCAGCGGCCCGCCGGGTACGCGTAGGTCGTCGGCCGCGCCACGTAGCGCGACAGCGCGGCGACGCAGGCGGTCACTTCGTGCGCCGCCTCCTTCGGGCTCACCACGGAGAGGTCGAGGTGGCGCGTACCGTGGCAACCGATCTCCATACCGTCCGCGCGCATCGTTCGCAGCTGCGCCCAGCCGGCGTGCTTCCCGTCGCCCACGAAGCCGGCGCTGATGTAGAAGCTCGCGCGATCGCCGTACTTGCGCAAGATCGGCGTGACGACGGTGGCTCCGTCGGTATAGCCGTCATCGAAGGTGAGCACCACCGCGTTGCGCGGATGCTGACCCCGTCGCAAGGCGTCGGCCAAATCGTTCATCGTGAGCGTCCGGATCGCATGGGCGCGCAGCCACCCGAGCTGCGCTTCGAATACGGACGGCTCGATCGTCAACGAGCGGCCGACCGCGCCCGGCGGCGTATGCGGGTCGACCATGTGATACATCAGCACCGGCACCCCTCCGACCGGCGCGGCAGCGAGAGTACCGGCCAGGATCGCGAGCAGACAAATGAGACGCATCAAGAACTCCCCGGGATGATGACCGCGAGCGCGCGGAAGCGCAAGGTTCCGGCCGCAGTCACCGGCGCCCCGCCCAACGAGCGCACCACGTAGACCGACGTCAGCCGCACCGGCGGGTTGAGATCGGGCGGCAGGACGATCGCGATGCGCCGCCAGCCGGTCCAGTCGACGCTCTTGGCCAGCGTGAGCAACGACTTCTCACCGTAGCGATTCACGAACGACGCGCGCANNGACGGTGTGGCTGCCGACGCGGATCGGGGTCGTCGCGATGACCGCGCCGAGCGTCGCGGTGGCCGTCGTGTCGCCGCCTTGCGTGTCGTACACGACGCGCGTGCCGCTCGCGGTTTGCGAACCCAGCATCCAGCGCACCGGCGCATCGCCGAGAACGATCGGCGCACCGCGCTCGTCGGCGGCGCTCACCGTCAGCGGAAGCGCTACGCCTCGAGCGGGATTCGGACGATCCGGCGCGATCGTCAGCGCCGCCACGCGATCGACCGTGCGATACGGCACCTCGGCCGTCAACGTGCCGCCGCGTTCGCGCACGGTCGCGACGTGCGCGCCCAACGCCGGATCCGTCACCAGCGGGGCGACCTCGGCGCTCCGCACGAGATGATCGCCGTCGTCGACGATCGCACCCCGCAACGCGACCGCCGCGCCGCGATACGCGATGAACGATGACGGCCGCACGACGAGATGCGGATGCGCGGCGCTCGGCGCATCGCTGTATGCCAGCAGCGCATCGGCGACGGGGCGCTCGCGGCCGTCGCTCGGATCGTTCACCACGCTCGGCCCGGCGTCGCCCAGCGCGCGCGTCACGAGCGTCGCCGAACCGCCGGAATCGAACGCGAGCCCGTCGGTTGCGCCGAAGCCGCGCATCAACGCGCCGAACTCCGGCCGCGTGAGCCCGATCGACACCGCCGCATTGCGTCCGTCGACCACGATCAAGAGCAGCGTTCCATCGGGTTCGAGCGCGGCGCCCGCAACCGGAAAGCGAACGCTGCTCTCTTCCGGCGCGGGGCTGTACGGATCGTCGACCGCGGCGCCGTGCGCGACGAGCAGCGGACCGCCGCCGACCGCTGCCCGCAGGTTCTCGGCCGCGGGCGTCGTGTCGAACGCCAGCGTGACCGTGTCGCCCACATTCGGCAGCGGCCCCATCGCCTGCGCCGCCGGACCGAATCCGAGCAGCGCGCCGCCGACCGGCCCGGACGGCGGCGCGCCGATCGTGCCGACGCGATACGTTCCGGGCGATCCGGCCGGCGTATCGACGGGAACGAGCCCCGCCGCGATGACCTTCGGCGTTGCGGTGAGCGCGCCGTAGGCCGGCGTGATCAACGTTGCACCGCCTTGCGGCGGCCACTCGTTGACGCCGGTGAGCGGCAGCTGCGTGGTCCCGTACGCAACCGTGCCGGCGAAGCTCACGTAACCGATGCCGACGTCGCCGCCGCTCGATACGTCGAGCGCGGCGCGTTTCGACGGCGAACGCAGCAGCGCACCGTCCCGCACGACGACGTTGAGCGGCTGGTTCGTGTTGCCGATATCGAAGTAGTCGGCGTTGATGCCCGCGACGGCACCGGTGCGCGCGGCCATCGACGAAACGGTCTCGCCGCTCGAGATCATGTGATCGCGCGCGACCGCGGCTTCAAGCCGCACCGTCGGATCGTGCGTGTCGATCGCGACGACGTGAATCACCAGCGGACCGGCGTTGGTCGTGAGGCGGTAGTCGGCACGGCGAATACCCGGCGCAACCTCTTCCGGCGCCGACCACTGTGCGACGACGAGCGGAAACGGCGCCGGCGGCGCGAGCGAGGCCGGAAGCGCGATCACGGCGCGCTACCCGGCGTCGGTTCCGCGTGGGGGCGCGGCGCGGTCACGATCGTTCCGAGCGGCGCCGTGCTGTAGACGAACAGCGCGTCGGTGACGTAGCGTTCCTCGCTGAAATCCGACGGTACGTTGCGCACGGTCGTGGCGCTATTGCCGGGCGCGCGCGAGACGAGCGTCACCGATCCGCCGGAATCGAGCGCCATCGCATCGATCATCCCGTAACCGCGCAACAGATCGCTGAACTCGGGCCGCGTCATGCCGATCGAACGCTCGGGATGGCGTCCGTCGACCGCGGCGAACATCAACGTTCCGTCGGACATGGTGCCGATCGCGATCACCGGCCACTGCACGTTGCGCTCGTCGGACGCCGGCGCATGCGTGTCTTCGTACCAGAGGCCGTCCTTCAGCAGCAACGGACCCGAGCCGATGCCGGCAAACGCACCCGGCACCGGCGGATCGATCGCATAGCTGAGATCGATCACGTCACCCGGTTTGGGCAACGGTTCGCGAACCAGATCGCTGATGCCGAGTCCCCACGTCACCGGGATAGCCGTCGTGGTCCGCTGCAGCGAGAGCACGCGGTAGTGCGAATCGCCGAGCGGCTGCAGCGCCGCGAACGTCACGCCCGGCGCGGGCGGCAGCAGCTTGCCGAAATCGGGGGTGATGATCACGACGTCGCGCGTCGGCCACGAATTGAACAGCGTGACCGGATACGTGCGCGTGCCGTCGACGGCGCGCGCGCGCAGATGAAAGCGGGCGAACGTCGGGTTGTTGGTGCGGTCGAAAATCACCGCTTCGTGATCGGTCGGGCCGTGGTAGAGCACACCGGACTTGATCAGCAATCCCTGCGGCTCGTAGGTGCGGCCGATATCGAAGTAGTCGCCGTTCGCGCCCGCGACCGCATGCGTACGCAGCGCGAGATCGGACGTCCGCTCGCCGGTCGAGATCACGTGGTCGTGCGAAAGCGCCGTATCGAAGTGCAGCGTCGGCTCCTTCGGATCGACCGCGATCAACTGGATGACGTGCGGAACGGCTTTGGCCGTCATCGCGTATTGCCCAAACGTGATGCCGGGAGCGGTCGTCTCGACGTTCATCCAGCGCAGGTTCGGCTGCGCGGCGATCAGCCCGAACATGTGCGTGAGCGCGCGCAGATCGCGCGTCCCCGAACCGAAAATACGTCCCCAATCGGTACCGTCGTGCACTTCGCCGACGGCCGCAACCGGCGTTCCGTCGTCGAGAACCGCGTCGAGCCCGGTGCTGCCCAAACCGTCCGCCGCGATCGTCACGGTGCCCGTCAGCGCGTGCAGCGCATGACCTTGGATCGAACCGCGGACGCCGTCGAGCGTGAACGTTCCGTGCAAGCCGCCGGCCGAGGTGAACGTCACGTTGCGCGCATCGCCGTCGTTCAAAGCGAGGTCCGGGTTGCCGAAGAGCGCGGCCACCGGCGCGACCGGTAACGCCGCGGCGCTCCAATGCTGGTCGATGTTCTGCCCGTCGTCGACCGCGTTCGCGCTGAACGGATACGCGGTATCGCCGATGACGTCGCCGTGCAGATCGTAGGTGAGGTGTGCGGCCGCATCGAGCGTGCCGTTCAAGCCGGCCACCTCGAGCTTGGCCGCCCCTGTGCTGCGCACGATCGACAATGCGGCGTTCGTCACGTGCAAACGCAGATGTCCGAGGTTGAGGATGTGCGCGGCGCTGGGCGCCCCGCTCAGTTCGTCACCGGTCAAGCGATCGACCGCGACCGTGACGTGCAGCCCGGTGGGGCGCACATCCCATTCATCGCCGTTCACGGTATAGGCGACGCGGTCGGCCGTGAGCGTCGCCGAGCCGGCGGCCGTTTGCACGCTCACGCCTTCCAGAATCGTCAGACCGTCTTCACGGCGCAGGTTGGCGATCGTGGCGTCGCCGCCGAAGGCGCCCGACAACGCTCGCTCGACGACCATCTTCTCGATCGTATCGTGCGCCGCGGCGGCAAACGCGATGAGGAAGATGACGACGCAGGCAGCGATGACGGCGATGCGCTGCCACGAAGGCCGAGGGAACGCGCGCTTCGCTGAAGCAACACCGCTTTTGATGGTCACCCGCTTCCTCGCCTGGACGGCCTTCGTTTGCTTCATGCTGATGGCAGCACCCGTAAGGGGAGCGAATGACGGACTTCCGCAGATCGCTTCCGGTGGACGAACGCCGTACGTCGCCGTCATCGTTTGGCACGACGTCGTTCCGGCGAAGGAAGTTTGGTTCGACACCCCGCTCGATACCTTCAAAACGCAACTGGCCGCGATCGCGCGCGGCGGCTATCATGTGATCACGCTCGAAACGCTGCGCGCGCACCTCGAGCACGGTGCGCCGCTGCCGAGCAAGCCGCTCGCCTTGACCTTCGATGATAACGGCCACGGCATCTATGAAAACGCTTTCCCGTTACTGCGGAGCTATCATTATCCCGCCACAATGTTCGTGCACTCGAACTTCGTCGGCACGACGACGCATGGGAAGCGGCACACGACCTGGCCGCAGCTGCAGGAGATGTCGCACAGCGGCATCATGACGATCCAGAGCCTCACCGCCAATCATCCGCCCGATCTGCGCCAACTCAGCGACGCCGACGTCGTGCACGAACTCACGCTCTCGCGCACGTCGCTACAGTATCATCTGGGTCACAAGATCTACGCGCTCGTCTATCCCGAAGACAACTACGACGAACGGCTCGAGCGGCTCGCGGCGGCCAACGGTTACGAGCTGGCCTTCATCGAGGATTGGGGCAGCGCCGGCGACTCCGCCAACCTGCTCGAAATCCACCGCTACTCCGCCCTCACCCGTTTCGCCCAAGCCCTCACCGACGTCGCCGCCGGCCACAGCTAGCGCCCCATGTCAACGCCAGATATCGGTGATCGGGGTTGCCGTGACAGCTTTACCGGTGAGCGGTAGACCGTAGAGGTCTTCGAGGGTGCGCAGGACGTTGTAGTGATTGAGGTGCTGCGGGTAGCGGCCCGCGCGGATCATCGGGCCGACGAACATCGTCGGAATCGAGTTGACCGCATCGAAGCCTTCGTCCCACGTGAACACGACCAGCGTGTCGTGCGTCGCGGCCCATTTCAAGAGCGGTGCGAGATGCGCGGCGGCCCACGCATCGCCTTCCCGGACGGTGCCGTCATGCATGTCGTCATCGACGTTGGGCACGATGAACGTCACGGTCGGCAAATCGTCGAACGACGTCAAGCCGTCGAGCGGGCGATGCAGCTGCTGCGGAATGTTGGTGAAGTGCGTCCAGGGCGCATGTTTTTGCGCGTACGTTCCGGCCGAGCAGCCCATGAAGCCCGCTTTCGGTAACGCTTCGGAGTAGGCGGCGAACGTCAGGTGCGCGGCCAGCAGCTCGCTGGCGAGGTTCGGCGCATCCGGCGGCACGCCGAGCGCGGGACAACGGTCGCCGTTGGAGTTCGTCAGGCCGGCCAGGAGCGCGAAGTAGTTCGGCTGACTCGGATGCGTGACGCCGTAGGCGTGCGTGAACAGCGCGCCGGAGCGCGCGACCGTCGCGAGATAGGGCGCATCGCCGCTCTCGACGACTTGCGCGAGCGTGTGGTTTTCTTCGATGACCACGACCACGTGCGCCGGCCGCGGCAACGTGCCCGCTTGCGCGCCGCCGGCAAACGTACTCACAGCCACGCTCAGCGCGGCCGCAAGGAGCTGCCGGATCACCGCTCGCCTTCGAAGTAATCCAGGGCCGGTTCGCTACGCACGATCACGCCCGTCGTCTCGACCAGCAACTTGCGCGAATCGGGATAGTGACAGACGTCGCCCGGATCGATGTTGGCGAACATCAGGATCACGGCCGACGTGTCGCCTTCGTTCGAGAGACGGTGCGCGCCGCGCTCGCCGGTCGCAAACGCGATCACGTCGCCCGGCCGCAGTTCGAAGGTGCCCTGCGGCGTGCGCAGCGTCGGCGTTCCCGACCACACGACGAACGCTTCTTCTTCCTGCGTGTGCCAGTGGTTGGGACAGTACACTTCGCCGCGTTCGAGCACGCCCAGCGCGTAACCCAAACGCGTGGCGCCGAGCAGGCGGCCGACCTCCGCCGCCGCGCCGGTATACGGCGGCGGTCCGCCGTCGGGCACGAACGCGAGCTCGTCGAGATTCACGCGCCGCGTCAGCACGCCGTCGCGCGCGTCGAGCATGTCGACCAGCGCTTCCCAACCGTGGTGAAACACCGGCATGCCGTCGCCGACGAGCAAGTGACGCACGCCGAGGGCCATGAGCTGCCGTACCGAGAGCGCCGCGCGCGCCGGGTCTTCGAGCTTCTCATCGGGCATCAGCCGCACCGCACCCGCGGGCACGCCCCACAACGCATCGCCGGTGATCGCGCTGCGGCTCGAGCGGTGCACGAGCGCGAATTCGCCCGGCGTCTTGAAGCCGTCGAAACCGACGACGCTCCAACCGAAGATCGATTCACCGTGCGCGAGCGTGCGCGCGACGGGAACGCTTATCTCGTTCGCATCCGGCAGCGAGGCGATCACCGGCACGTCGTAGCGCTGCGCGAACAGGGCGGCCGCGCGCTCGTGGTCGCGGTTGGTGATGACGACGGCGGCCAGTCCGCGCTCGTCGACGAACGCCAGATCGTCGGAATCCGGTTCGAGCGGATCGACCACCATGTTGCCGCCGTCGCCGGCGACGAACCACGCGTTGAAGAACATCGCGCGATCGGCTTGCCAGCGCGACCACGTCCAAACGCCGGGCACGATCGTCGTCTGCATCAGGACGCGCTCGCGATGCCGTCGGCCGCGTCGCGCGCGCTCGCCGTTGCCGCGCGCTCGCCCGCCGGACCGTACCCGCCGCCGCCGGCCGTCTGCACGACGAGCGTTTCGCCCGCGTTCACCTGCAAGGTCACCTTGGCTGGAAGCGTGCGCATCGTCGGTTCTCCCTCATCGCCGGCCGCGATCAGCGTATGTCGCCCGGGTGCCCCGGCACCGCCGCCGGCGCTGCCCCGCGGCCGCACGGCATGCCGTTCACCCAAGAGCGAAATCGTCGCGCTGCCGGCACGAACCTGCAACGCGCGCACGAGTCCCGCGCCGCCGCGCTGCCGCCCCGCACCCGCGGTGTCATCCGCGAACTCATAGCGCGTGACGCGCAACGGAAAGGTACGCTCGAGCACCTCGATCGGGGTGTTGAGCGTGTTCGTCATGTGCGCTTGGATCGCGTCGACGCCGTCGGCCTGCGGACGTGCGCCCATCCCGCAACCGTTGGTCTCGTAGAATGCCCACGGCGCGCCGCGCTCGTCGACGCCGCCCATCATCACGTTGTTCATCGAGCCGCCGCTTTGTGCGGGCACGCGGTCGGGNNGGCGCCGGACGGTGCGGGTTCAAGAGCGTGCCCTCGGGCACGTACACCTCGATCGGCCGGAACACGCCGTCGTTCATCGGGATATCCGCCGCCAGGAGCGCGCGAATCGCGTAGTACACCCCGGAGAGCGTCACGCCGTAGACGGCGTTGAGCGGCATCGGCAGTTGCGGCGAGGTGCCGGTGTAGTCGAGCCGCATCGTCTCGCCGCGCTTTTCGAGCCGTAACCGCAGCACGATCGACGGCCGGCCGTTTGCGTCTTCCATCACGTCGCTGCACTCCGCGACGCCGTCGGGAAACGCGCGCAGCGCCGCGCGCATGCGCCGTTCGCCGTCGTCGATCGCCTTGGCCGTCGCCTGCGCAACGGTTTCCGCGCCGTAGCGCTCGACCAGATCGCGCACGCGGCGCTCACCGGTCACGTTGCCGGCCAGCTGCGCGCGCAGGTCGCCGCTGCGCGTCTCGGGCGTGCGCGAGTTGGCGCGGAAGAGCGCAACCGTCTCCGGCACCACCACGTCGTCGCGCATCAGGCGCATCGGCGGCATGATGAAGCCTTCGGCAAAGAGCTCGCGCGCGTTGGGCGGCATCGAGCCCGGCACCATGCCGCCGACGTCGGCGTGATGCGCCTTGTTGCAGGCGTAACCGAAGATCGCGCCGTCGACGAAGATCGGCCGGATCACCGTGACGTCGTTGAGGTGCGTGCCCGACAGGTACGGATCGTTGACCACCCACTGATCGCCGGGCAGCATCGCGTCGCCCGTCGTTGCGATGCGTTCGAGCGTGCGCCGCAGGCCCCACGGCAGACTTCCCAAGTGAACGGGGATGTGTTCGGCCTGCGCGACGAGGCGCAACTGCGCATCGAAGAGCGCGCACGAATGGTCGAGCCGTTCCTTGATGTTCGGCGAATACGCGGCGTTACGCACCGCGATCCCCATCTCTTCGCTCGCGTAGAGCAAACCGGAGACGATGATCTCGGCGGTGATCGGATCGAGGCCGGTGGCAATCACGCGCGTTTCTCCAGCAGCAAGTTTCCGGTGACGTCGGCCGTCGCACGCCAGCCGCGCGGCACCCACGTCGTCGTGTCGTACTGCTCGACGATCGCCGGGCCCTCGAACGCCGCACCCGCATCCAAAAGTTCGCGTTGGTAGATCGCGGCATCCACGAAGGCGCCGGCATCCCACACACGCCGCGTCTTTGTGTCATCCCGAGCGGAGCGCCGCACGGCGCGTAGTCGAGGGACAGCGCTGACGTCGGCGATTGTGGCGGTCCCTCGACTACGCGCCCCACGGCGCTCCGCTCGGGATGACACGGCGCCAGTTGCTGTGATGCGGACCGTTGCGAGTTCGACGCGTTCGTCGCGTACGGCATACCCGTAGCGGCGTTCGTGACGTTGATGGAACGCCTCGGTGATCGCGCTCTCGTCACCCTCGAACGGCACGGTGAGATCGAAGGACTGACCGGCGTAGCGCACATCGAGTTCCGCCACGATGCGTATCCTTTCGTCCGGCACATCTTGCAGACGCAGCGCGTCACGCGCTTCTTCGCTCAGCGCCGTCGCGACGCTGCGCGCGTTGCCGAGCGTCGTCGCATCGAGCGGCGCGACGAGCGAACGCGAAAACGTCGCGCGCACGTCGGCCGCGAGTAGTCCGAGCGCGCTGAACAAGCCGGGGTAGCGCGGCACGACGACCCGCCGCATGCCGAGATCATCGGCCAGCGCGCAGGCGTGCAGCGGACCGCCGCCGCCGAACGCCATCAGCACGAAGTCGCGCGGATCGAGCCCGCGCTCGACCGAAACGATCCGCAGCACCTTCGCCATGTCGGCGTCGACCAGCGCCACGATGCCGGCCGCCGTGCGCTCTACGTCGCCCCCGAGCGGCGCGGCGACCGTCGCGACCGCGGCGTACGAACGCGCCGCGTCGATCGGAAACGCCCCGCCGACCAGCGCGACCGGATTGAGCCGCCCGAGCACGACGTTGGCATCGGTCACGGTCGGTTGGGTGCCTTTGCCGTAGCACGCCGGCCCCGGATCGGCGCCGGCCGAGAGCGGGCCCACGCGCAGCACGCCGACCGAGTCGAGGCGCGCGATCGTGCCGCCGCCGGCGCTCACCTCGGCCAGGTCGACGAACGGGAAGCGCACCGGGTACCCGCTGCCCGCGCGGCCGCGCCCGCTATGGGTCGCGCCGGCGGCTTCGAACTCATACGCGATCTCGGGCTGACCCCCGATGATCGTGCCGGCTTTGGCGGTCGTGCCGCCCATGTCGAACGAGAGCACGTCGGCGATCCCGAGCGTCGCGCCCACCGCCGCCGCCGCGATCACGCCGCTGGCCGGGCCGCTCTCCACCAGCGTCGCCGGCCGGTCGGCAACGAACGCGAGCGCCGCGGTTCCGCCGTTGGACTGCATGACGAACACCGGCGCGGCGATGCCCAGCGCGCGCACGCCCGCCGCCAACCGTTCCAAATACCCGCGCACGACCGGCAGCAGCGCCGCGTTGACGACCGCGGTCGAGAAGCGTTCGTACTCGCGCTCCTCGCGCACCAGCGCCGACGACGCCGTGACGGCTACGCCGGGCAACGCGGCATGCAGAGCCTCGACGACGGCGCGCTCGTGTACGTCGTTGGTGTAGCTGTTGAGCAGCCCGACGGCGACGCTGCCGATGCCCCGTTCGCGAATCGTCGCCACGGCGGCGGCGACGCCGGCCGGGTCGAGCGGGACGTGCACGCTGCCGTCGTAGTCGATGCGCTCGCGCACCGTCAGCCGGTCTTCGCGCCGCGCCAAGGGCGTGGGGCGGGTTACGTGCAGGTCGTAGACCGAGCTGCGCGCCTGGCGCCCGATTTCGAGCACGTCGCGGAAGCCCTCGGTCGTAATGAACGCGACACGGGGCAGATCGAGGTTGACCTGGCCCAACAGCGCGTTGGTCGCGATCGTGCTGGCGTGGCTCAGCGCAACGATCTGCGTGGCATCGATGTCGCGCAACAGGGTGCGCAAGGCCTCGAGTAGGCCGATTTCCGGGGCGGCCGGCGTGGTGGCCACCTTGTAGCGCAAGATGGCGCCGCGGGCGTCGGTTGCGACGAGATCGGTGAACGTCCCGCCGACGTCCACGCCCACCCGCCAGGTCACCGGGCTGCGTTCAGCCCGGCGGTGCGGGAGTTAGTTCCAGTGGAGCTCGCGGGCGATTTGCTTGCGCTCCCACTCATCGGAGAACGCGATGTCCCCCGATTCCGCGGGTGCTTGCTGCTGATGTCCGTCGAACCAACTGAAGACTTTTGCCACCAGTGCGTCGATGGCGTCGTGTGAGAATTGAGCTTTGGGTTCCATGGGCTAATTGTAACGTAACGTAACATTACTTGTCAGTCGGATTTGTCTGAGATGCCACTTTAATCGCGCGTTAAGTAACTGCAGAAAACTGCTAACGGTGCGGTAAAAGGCTGAAACAATTTCCCAGGATGCATTCTGAGCATGCTAACTTCCGACGAGTTCGCGCAAAGCGTGCTGGAATATTTTCGGCGCTTTGCCCTGAAAGAGCACCGATTCGTTGCCGCCGACCTGTTTGCGCAACTCGATCAGCTCGTCGCGGAGCGCCGCGGCCTTCTCGAATTCGAGGTTCGCCGCGGCCTCGCGCATCTTGCGTTCGATATCGTTGGACATCGCCATCGCAACCTCGCGCGGCAGCTTCTCCGCCCGCAGGCCCGTGGCCGCAACGCTGCTGGAGCTGACGAGGGCGAGAATGTCGCGCACTTCCTTGCGAATGGACTTCGGCTCGATGCCGTGCTCGAGGTTATATGCCACTTGCCGCTCGCGGCGCCGTTTCGTTTCGCCCAGCGCGCGCGCCATCGACTGCGTGACGACGTCGGCGTACATGATCACTTTGCCCTCGACGTTGCGCGCCGCACGGCCGATCGTCTGGATCAGCGCGGTCCCGCTGCGCAGATAGCCTTCCTTGTCGGCGTCGAGAATGCCGACCAGCGACACCTCGGGCAGATCGAGACCTTCGCGCAGCANNTGATCCCGACCAGCACGTCGAACTCGCCCTTGCGCAGGTCGCGCAGGATCGCGATGCGTTCGAGCGTCTCGATCTCGCTGTGCAGGTAGCGCACCTTGAGACCGTTCTCGAGCAAGTAGTCGGTGAGGTCTTCGGCCATCTTCTTGGTCAGCGTCGTGACCAGCACGCGTTCGTCTTTTTCGGTGCGCTTGCGGATCTCGTCCATCAGATCGTCGACTTGATGGCGCGTCGGGCGCACCTCGACTTCCGGATCGACGAGCCCGGTCGGCCGGATCACCATCTCGACGACTTGCTGCGAGCGCTTCATTTCGAACTCCGCCGGCGTCGCCGAAACGTAGATCACCTGATTGAGGTGGGCCTGGAATTCGTCGGCCGTGAGCGGCCGGTTGTCGAGTGCCGAAGGGAGGCGGAAACCGTGCTCCACCAAGGATAATTTGCGCGAACGGTCGCCGCCGTACATGCCGCCGACCTGCGGGATCGTAACGTGCGACTCGTCGACGAAGAGCAGCCAGTCCTTGGGAAAGAAGTCGAGCAGGCAGAACGGCGTCGAGCCTGCTTCGCGGCCCGAGAGCGGTCGCGAGTAGTTCTCGACACCGTTGCAGTAGCCGACCTCGCGCAGCATGTCGAGGTCGTAGCGCGTGCGCTGTTCGAGCCGTTGCGCCTCGAGCAATTTGCCGTTGTCCTTGAAGTATTTCAGCCGCTCTTCCAGCTCGATCTCGATGTCTTCGATCGCGCGCTTGAGCTTTTCGTCCGGCGTGATGTAGTGCTTGGCCGGGAAGATCTTCAGCTCGTCCTTCGACTCGACGTACTCGCCCGTGAGGATGTTGACGACGTTGATCGCCTCGACTTCATCGCCGAAGAACTCGATGCGATGAACGAGTTCTTCCTCGACGCCTACGAACTCGAGGGTATCGCCGCGCACGCGGAACGTCCCGCGTACGAGGTTGAGGTCGTTGCGCCGGTATTGCATCCCGATCAGCTTGCGCAAGAAGTCGTCGCGGTCGACCGTATCGCCGATCTTGATGTCGGCCGAGAGTTCCATGTAGTCGGCCGGCGAGCCCAAACCGTAGATGCACGACACCGAGGCCACGATCAGCGTGTCGGGCCGGGTCAGCAGCGACTGGGTGGCCGAATGCCGCAGGCGCTCGATCTCATCGTTGATCGAGGAGTCCTTGGCGATATAGGTATCGGTGTGCGCGATATACGCTTCGGGCTGGTAGTAGTCGAAGTACGAGACGAAGTACTCGACCGCGTTGTGCGGGAGAAAGTCCCGGAACTCGGCGCACAGCTGGGCAGCTAGGGTCTTGTTGTGGCACAGCACCAGGGTCGGCTTCTGGACCAGCTCGACGACCCGGGCCATCGCCATGGTCTTGCCGCTGCCCGTGACCCCGAGGAGCGTCTGGGCGTGGTCCCCCCGCAGGACGCCCTTCGCCAGCGCCTCGGTGGCAGCCGGCTGGTCCCCGGCCAGTGCGTAGGGGCTGACCAACTCGAATTTGGGCATAAGAACTCCCCATAACACCCCGACGGGTCCGAACCGCTTCAGGAGGGCGACTGCCGCTCGAGCGAGGAAAGGTTGGGGCTTCCCCCGTGCGCTCAGGCGATCGCGGGATGCGTAAGGAGTACCTCCGTGATCCAGCCGCCGCTGTTGTTTAGCGGGACGTCCAACCGCGAACTGGCCGACGAGATCGCCAAGAAGATGCAAACGCGCATCGGCAACGCGCTCGTCGATCGTTTCAAGAACGACGAATGTCGCATCGAAATTCGCGAGAACGTCCGTGGAGCGGAAGTCTTCGTTCTACAGTCGCTCTGCCGCACGCCGTGGGGCGGGTCGGTCAACGATGCGATTATGGAACTGCTGCTGATGATCGACGCCCTGGTGCGCGCGTCGGCCAACCGCATTACCGCGGTCATTCCGTACTACGGCTACGCCAAGCAAGATAAGAAAACGAAAGGCCGGGAACCGATCTCGGCCAAGCTGCTGGCGAACATGCTGCAGACGGCCGGCGCCGAGCGGATCGTAACGCTCGACCTGCACGCCGCGCAGATTCAGGGGTTCTTCGACGTTCCGGTCGACAACCTGATGGCCGCCCCGCACATGTGCAACCATCTGCGCAACGAGAAACTCTTCGGCGACAAGATCGTCGTCGTCTCACCCGATGCGGGCGGCGTGCCCCGCGCCGAGTTCTTCGCCAAACGGCTGAAGTCGACGCTGGCCGTAATCATCAAGCGCCGGCCCGAACCCGACGTCTCCGAAGTGACGCACATCGTCGGCGAGGTCGAGGGCAAGATCGCGGTCGTCGTCGACGACATGATCTCGACCGGCGGCACCCTCGTCAAGGCCTCCGAAGCGCTGATCAAACGCGGCGCGACCGAAGTGTACTGCCTCGCGACGCACGGCATCTTTGCCGGCGACGCGGTCAAGCAGTTCGAAGCCTCGGAGATCCGCAAGGTGATCGTCACCAACACGATTCCCGCCTCGGCGCATCCGGACGGCATGGGCGGCCGCATCGAACAGCTGTCGATCGCGCAGATCCTCGCCGACGCGATCAAGCGCATCACGGC
>PLTN01000009.1:3501-4833 GCA_003164495.1 Vulcanimicrobiota bacterium | reverse complement strand
GCTGCAATCCGGCGACGTGCAACGGACCCGCAAAGGACGTCTACGCGGCGGGCCTGCATTCGGAAATGCAGCGCGTCGTCACGTTCCTGCACGAGCAGCGCAACGATGATGCGAGCATGATCGCGTCGTGGCTCACGAACGCCGACGAGGATCCATCCCCGGCCATCATCGCGGCGCTCGAACGCGCGTGGCGCAAGCTCGATAACAACGGCCATATCGGGATTGCGTTCTTGGTGCGCAGGTTCCTCACGGAACGCGCTGCAAGCCCGTGCGGCCGGGCGGCCAGCGTGGCGACGGAGGCCGTGTCGTGCTGAGCGTCAAGCGCGTCGACCGCGCCATCATCGACCCGATCGACCGCGTTGCCCGCGCGCGCTTCATCTTCGGGCCGAACGCGAGCCTCACGGTGCTATTGCGCTACGTCGACGACGACGCAAAGCAGATCACCTACGACGCGAAGATCGTGGTCGGCCCCGACGTCGCGTTCCACCAACCGATTTTCGTTGCGATCGACGCCGACCCGAACGCGCCCTCCGACGCACGCCGGTACGATGCCGGCTTCGCGATCGCACTTGCCTGGGCCATTGCGGACATCCGCGATGCGCTGGCCGGTGGCCCCCACCGCGACGACGCTACCATGCACGGCGGGACGCTATCGCTCGCGGCTCGGCTGAACGCCGTCATCGTCGCCTATGGCGCCCTACCGCCCGCGGGACGGCGCTATAGAGCCCACGTGTGGTGTGCCACGCCGTCCTGCCATATGTACGGACGCGCGTTCACCGCCGTCGCGTACGTCGTAGCCGACACGATCGTCCACAACGGCGTGCCGCCGGCGACGTGCCGGCACTGCGNNGCAAGCCCCGCACCGCGCGGCGGCCTAAGCCACCTCGTCGCCAAGCAATCGGAGTCGCGTGAACGTCAAGGACCTCTGGGACCGCCTGCGCAGCGGCGTCGAGCTCGAAGTGATCTGGGACTTTACGCCCCACGGTTTGAGCGTCGGCGCACGCTGGCGTATCACGAAGAAGACGGCCGGCGCCGCGGCCGGAACGATCCTGCCGGGAACGGCGCCCTTCCGCTTCGGCCGCTATAAAGCATCGGAAATCCGAATCGACGGGCCGGACACCTACACGGTGCTCGCGGGCGGCGTTCCGCAGCGGACGCTGCGGATCATCGACGCAACGGGCAGCGCGCGGCGGACGCACGCGTGATCATCACAGCAACGAATCTCTTGCGAGCGGTCCTGCGCGGAGTCGACAATGACGGGTTGAAAGCCCGTGAAGTCCTTCGCGAATCGTCGCACCCCGAAGCGCGCTCGGCCGGGCGCATCCTCAAGCG
>PLTN01000009.1:0-3496 GCA_003164495.1 Vulcanimicrobiota bacterium | reverse complement strand
TGGAACGACGTGCTGCGCGGCAAACTCAAGACGAATGGCGCCTACGGATCGCACCTCGTCGATCAAGCGAAAGTGGAACTCGCGCCGGAAGCAACGCTGATCCGCGTCGTGAACGCGGCCGGCACGACGATCGCATTCTCGCCCAGCACGTTCACCGCGCGATAAGCGACCCGCTGCGCGCGGCGCGCCAGGTCGGTGCTAGGCGCCCGGCCCTGCACCGACACTTGGGCGACCGCCCGAGGCGGGGCGACGAAGGCATGCCGAGGCGCGGAATGCAGCATCACGAGCGCCCCGACCCATCCCAGTACGAACGCCGCCGCCACGGCGCCGAAGAACTGCGGCGAGAGCGTGAACTTCGCCGAGATGCCGGAGACGCGCGCCGGCTCGACGGCTTGGCGGGCCTTCAGTTCGGCTGCGAGCCGGCCGAACTCCAAAGCCGCGGTCTTGAGCGCTTCGACTTCGTCGGTGATCGCCTGACTGCGCAGGCTGGCCCCAGCACGATACTCGGACTGCGCGGTCTCTCGAGCTGACAGGCGCAGCTCGGTCTGAAACTCATCGGCACCACGGGTGAACGCCGCCGCGATCTGCAGACCGATGCTCGCCAGAAAGGCGGCAAACATCTCCTTCCACGCCTCGCGTTCCTGCGACGCCCACGCCCGGAACTCGAGAATGTCGAGGATGAACGACGCCATTGCCGAGACCAGGATCATTTCCGGATCGTTCGGACCGACTTCGAGGATGTTCATGATCTCCATGAACACCATCGTTCGCTCGGGGCCGAGAGCCGCTTTGATCCGCTCGAGACGGTTGTGCGGGTTCACGCGGCCCAGGCCTTGCGAAGCGCATCTTGGAGAGCCTCGAACAACACCTCGGGCTGTTCCCGGGCGATCGGGTCGCGGGTTTCCGCACGGATATCGTCAACAAGAGACTGATAATCGCGATCATGGCTGGCGTAACGAGCCTCAAGGAGGCCAGCGCGACGCAGCGCCGCTAAGAAGCGGGCCAGAAACTCACCCTCTTGCGGCCTCGGCCAATGCATATGGGCCAACAGGTTTTCGATAATCGCCTGCTCGTCATCATCCGGACTCATAGCACGTCCCCAGAGCGAATCGCCGCCTCGAACTCACGAAGCCACTCCCGCAGCCACTTGCGGTCGCCGCGGTGGCCCTCGTCGTCGTTGACTGCGGCCTCGGAGAAGCGCAGGGTGAACTCGTCGACCCAGGTGTAGGTGCGCGAGCGGATCTTCGGAATGTCGAAGACCTTGCCGCCCGCCTGGAGCAGCGCCGTCTTCGGACCGCCGTAGCGCCCCTCGCCGTCGCCCTCGAAGATGTAGAACGCATTCGGATCGCTGATCCCGAGGTTTTTGGCGACCCGTAGCGACTTGGCGTGCGGACCGAGCACATCGACGACCCGCAGCACTTCGAGCGCGCATGCTTTAAGCGACGTGATGACGTGCACGACGCGCACGTCCCAACCTTCGTCGACCCAGGTGTCGATAAGCCCGGGTAAACCGCCCGGAACGACGGCGCCGATCGCGTCCATGCTGCCGCCTGGAAGGTCGATGACAACGAGCTGCGCCTGAGAGTCGACGACGTTGACCAGCGTTTCGCGCGCGAACTCATCGCGCACATCGAAATACTCGACTCCGCGCACCGCGTCTTGCTTGAGTACCAATGCCCCTTTGGGGTCACGCTCGCCGTAGTGGGCGAGGAGTTGGCCGACGCCGCCATCGGCGTCGAACGCACCGGTCGCGATGCCGGCGCCGCGCGCCACATCGACGATGCCTCGGGAGCACGTCGACTTCCCGACGCCGCCCTTCTGAGAAATGATCGGAACCACACGTTTCATCGCTGGTGCAACCCCTCGTCTCCAGAGAGTCCGGCATGTGTGGAGCGCCCATTCACGCGCACGCCGGACGGCTGCACGGCTGGGACTGTCGGAGACGCCGAAGCCGCCTTTCCAGGTGTGGGAGGCGCGGCGCCATTGCGTGGTGCGGCAGGGGCTCTGGGGTGCCCGTGACCGTTGCGCACCACCACCTTGTCGGCTTCGCGGATCTCCCGGTTCGTAACGCCGAGCCGCAGCGCCATGATGCGCGCGACGATTTCGCCCTGGGCGTAGCCCTTTTCACGAAGCGTCGCGACGAACTGCGGCAGGAACTCCGCGGCGGTGTTCTCGCTGGCCTTGGCCGGGATGGCTTCGACCTTCAGAAAGGCGGCCTCCCAATCGCTGCGGGTCGGGGCCTTGCCGGTGGTGCGACGCCGCTGCCTGCGGGCGGCATGTTTCGTGGCTTGTAACGGCACGGTGTCTCCCTCCAACTGGGGTTTGGGAAGGGATACACCTTACACCCGCCTTAATCCCTCCTATAGCCGTTATTTAATTGTCAACGCGGCCAGAAATACAACTGAGCCAAGAGGGAAGACCGTGATTTCGGTCGTCGTCCGGAGCTATTCGCAAAGCCGTTTGGGTGCGCTCGCACAGTACCTCACGCACGGCGCTCGGCATCTTGCCGCCGAAACCCACGACGGATCGTCCTTCGCGGACACCTTCGATCGCATGTCGCACGTCGACGCGCAACGGCGCGACGGACTCTTGCTCACGCAGCTGGCGCTTTCACTCGCCAAAACCGAGCACGCAACGCCCGACGAGATGTTTGCGGCCGGGCACGACTTCCTCACCGAAATGCGGTTGACAAATCGCCCTTGGATTGCGCTGCTGCACGGACCACCCGAGGACGCGCATATGCATTTGCATCTGGTCGTCCGGCTTGATGACGCGCTGACCGGCAAGGTGCAGCGGGTTTCGCAGCTGCCGCGAGCGGCGTTCGCGGCAGCGACGGTTATCGCAGGGCGTTACGGTTGGGAGCCGCCGCGGCGCGACAATCACGAACGCAGGCGCGAGCCACGGGCGGCGCGTTCCGTTGGCGTTTGGCACGGCGAGCGGTCGCTGCACTCGTGGGTGGGTGAGGTCGCGGGGACGCAGCTTTTGCCGCGCGTCGACGCAGCGACGTCGTGGGCGCAGGTAGCGGCGGCGTTCGCCGATTTCGGCCTCCGTTACGCGCGCACGGAACGCGGCGCGGTCATCGAAGATTGCTCGTGCAGTCCGTCACGCAAAGTCGCGGCGTCGGCGCTCGCATTCCGTGCCTCGGCGAACGCGCTGGAAAGGCGGCTCGGGCCGACGCCGACGTTCCCGATCCCCGCCGATGCCGCGCGCAATCCGCGCGCATTTTCGAACGATATGGCTGGTCGATCGACCGGCGTCGGCTCGCTCGCGGAGCGTCGCGCGTTCGCGGCAGAACATGCGACGTGGAAGGCGGTGTGGCTGCCCGTGCGGCTTGAGCAACTCGATGCGCAACGGTCGCGCGAAGCGTCACGCAGAGCCGTGCTCGACGAGGAGGTCAGGAAGATGCGTGAGCTGCGCGATACGCTTGCGCAGACGCGCGCGCAATCGTTCGTCGTAAACCAGTTCATCCGCGACTACCGCAGCGAGGCCGCCGCGG
>PLTN01000125.1 GCA_003164495.1 Vulcanimicrobiota bacterium | reverse complement strand
CGGCCATGGACGCCACGTCGAGAGCAGCGCCCAGCGGCCGGCGAGCGACGGCGTTACCGTGAACGACACGAACAGCGAGGTCAGCGTCGCGACGGTGACCACGAGCCCGAATTCGCGCAAGAACAGCCCGACCGAACCCGGGAGAAACGAGATTGGGAGAAACACGACGACATCGACCAGCGTGATCACGATCGCCGCCACGCCGATTTCGGAGCGGCCCTTGATCGCCGCTTCCGAGGGACCCTCGCCGCGATGGAAGTGCCGCTCGACGTTCTCCAGCACGACGATCGAATCGTCGACCAGGATGCCGATGATCAGCGTCATCGCGAGCAGCGAAACCGTGTCGAGCGTGAAGTTCGCGAGGCGCATCGCGGCCAGGGTGACGAGCAGCGAGGCCGGGATCGCGATCATCACCACGATCGCGTTGCGCCAGGAGCGCAGAAAGAACAGCATCACGATACCGGTGAAGATCACCGCTTCGATCAGCGTGCGCATCACGCCGGTCAGTTGCTGTTGCGTGTAGGTCGACTGCACGTTGAGGATCGTGAACTGCACGTCGGGATAGGTGCGGCGCAAGCCGGGCAACGCGGCCAGCACGTGCTTCGAGGTCTCGACCTCGCTCGTGTCGGCCGACTTCTGGATATCCAGTTCGACCGACGGGATGCCGTTGGAATACGCGAACACCCGCTGCGTCTCGTAGGTATCGCTGACGTTGGCCACGTCGCCAATGCTGAACAACCGCGCCGCCGTGCTCCAGACGTTGGTGCCGGTCGACGTGTTGGTACCCGAGCCGAGCAAGAGGTTCGAAACGGTGGCGGTGTCTTGGATGTCGCCGCGCACGTCGAGGTTGGTCTCGCGGTTGGGGCTATAGAGGATGCCGCCCGGGGCGCGAACGTTGTTGTTCGTCAACGCGCTCACGACGTCGGTCAGCGTGAAGCCCGACGAGCTCAGCTTCTGCGGATCGACCGAAACCTGAATCGACGGCGTGACCGTGCCGTTTTGCTGCACGAACGAGACGCCCTCGAGCTGCTCGAGCGACGGCACGATCTTGTTCACGACGAGCGAGGAGAGATCGCCCACGCTCAGCGTCTGCGAGCGCAAGACGAGCGAGACCACGACCGCTTCACTTGGGTTGTAGATCGCGATCTGCGGCGTCTGCACGTCGTTGGGCAGCGAGTGCTGGCCGTTTTGCACGCGCCCTTGCACCTGTACTAAATCGTCGTTCTGATTCGAGCTCAGCTGGAACACCGCGACGATCGAGGCTTGGCCGGGCTGAATCGCGGTCTCGAGATGGTCCAAATCGGGCGCGCCGGCGAGTTGATCTTCGAGCGGCCGCACGATCGCATCGCGCATCTCGGTGGTCGACGCGCCGGGATAACTCACCAGCACCTGGATCGACGGCGTCGCCGTATTCGGAAACTGCTGCTGGATGAGCGCGAGACCACTGATCGTGCCGGCCAGCAGCACCAGCGCGAGAAACACCGTGACGAGCGTCGGCCGTTCGACGAAGAGCTGGGTCAGCGACATCAGCGCGGCTCCAGCGCCGGCAACGGCGTGGCCGCGGGGAGCTCGGGCTGGGCCTTCTTCTGCGGCGGTCCCGGCGCAATCCAGATGAACACGATCGGCACGAGCACGAGCGTGAGCAAGAGCGAACTCGTCAATCCGCCGATCACGACCGTGCCGAGCGAACGCTTTGCCACCGAGCCCGGATCGAGCGCGAGCGCCAGCGGCGTCATGCCGGCGATCATCGAGACCGTGGTCATCACGATCGGGCGGAACCGCACGCGGGCCGCTTCCTCGATCGCCGTCACCTTATCGATGCCGGCGCGCACGCGATGGCCGGCGAAATCGACCAGCAAGATTCCGTTCTTGCTCACGAGCCCGACTAGCATCACGACGCCGATGATCGAGTACAGGTTCAAGCCCTGATGCGTGAGCGCGAGGAAGCCGAACGCGCCGATCGCGGCGACCGGCACCGCGAACATGATCACGAACGGGGCCCGATAGGCATCGTAGAGCGCGACCATCAGCAGATAGACGAGCACGATCGAGAGGAGCAGCGCCCAGCCGAGGCCCTGCACGGTCAGGATCAGGTTCTGCTGCGTTCCGCCGGCGGCCGCGCCGACGATCACGGTATTCGGGAGATGCAGCGCCTTCACGCGGGCGAGGAAGTCGCGTTGCACGTTCGAGAGGAGGTAGCCGGACTCGACGTTCGCGCCGATGTGGATCACCGTCTGGCGATTCACCCGCGTGATCAGCGCTTGGGCCGGCGCGTTCACCAGGGTGGCAATGTCGCCGAGGTGCACGATCGCGCCCGTTCCCGAACGCAGAGTGATCGAGTCGAGCGTCTTGAGGCTCGTCTGGTCGGCAACCGGGTAGAGTACTTGCACGTACTTGGTGCCATTGGTGGTGTCGAATTGGGTCGCGAGCGTGCCGCCGAACGCTGCCCGCACGGCGGACGCGGCCGAACCGATGTTCACGTCGAGCGCCCGGGCGCGATCGCGGTTGAACTCGATGTCGATCTGCGGCGTGAAGCGCACGGCGGAGCTGTTGACGTTGGCGGTGCCCGGCGTGTCGCTCAGCGCGCCGAGGACTTGCTCCGCATACGCATCCGGCTCGCCACGTGTCGTTTGGACCGTGACATCGATCGGTTGTGAATTGCCGCCGCCGGTGCCGGTGGCCGGAATCGCGATCACGCGCGCGCCTTGGCCGAACCGGCGTCCGATGGCCGTCATCTGACGCGCGAGCTCGTCGGTCGAATGCGTGCGGTTGGTGTTGAGGAACACCGTGATCTGGCCGTTCGATCCGAGGTTCAGCGAGCCGCCGAAGCCCTGCTGCAGCGCGCCGGAAACCGACGTCACCCGCTGGATATCCGGCAACTCCAAAATGTGTTGCGTGAGTTCGCGCACGGTCGCATCGGTGGTCGCGAGCGGCGTGCCGGTCGGATACTGCACTTGGACGAAGATCTGACCGCGGTCTTGGGCCGGGAAGAGCTCGAAGCCCACGACGCCGAGCGGAATCAGCGCGATCGCGCCGGCCGTCAGGAGCGCTGCGCCGGCGACGATCGGGATCGGGAAACGCAGTGCCAGCGGCAAGACGCCTCCCGTATACCAATCGCGCAGGCGCGCAAAACCGCGCGTGAATGCCGCGATGAAGCCCGGCGCGCGCCAGTTGGAGCGCAGCGACCAGTTGCCCGCGAGCGACGGCGTGATGGTGAACGACACCAAGAGCGAGGTGAGCGTCGCGATCACGACCACGATACCGAACTCGCTGAGAAAGCGGCCGGTGATGCCGGGCAGGAACGCCAGCGGAAAGAACACCACCACGTCGACGAGCGTGATCACGATCGCGGCCGCACCGATTTCACTGCGGCCGAGGATCGCCGCCGTGCGCGGTGCCTCACCGTCGTCGTAGTGCCGCTCGACGTTTTCCAACACGACGATCGAATCGTCGACCAGAATGCCGACGATCAGCGTCATCGCCAAGAGCGAGACCGTGTCGATCGTGAAATTCAGCAGCCGCATCGCGAACAGCGTGACGAAGAGCGAGGTCGGGATCGCCACCAGCACGACCAGCGCGTTGCGCCACGAGCGCAGGAAGAACAGCATCGCGATGCCGGTGAACGCGACGCCTTCGAGCAGCGTATAGAGCACGCTCAGGAGCTGCTGCTGGGTGAAATCCGCCTGCACGTTGAGCACGCGAAACTGCACGTCGGGGTACTGCGCCTCGATGCCGGGGAGCGCAGCCTGCACCGCGCGCGATGCCGTCACTTCGCTTGCGCCGGCGGCCTTCAGCACGTTCAGCGTGATCGCCGGCAGGCCCGAGACATACGAATACACCCGTTTGGGCTCGTAGCTGTCGGAAACGGTCGCGATGTCGCCGATGCGCGGCAGCCGCGCTTGAGTGGAGAACGGGTTCGTCGCCGAACCCGCCGCGCCGGTCGTCACTGCGCTGCTGCTCAGCGCCAGCGCCTGGTTTGTCGACCCGCTGGCGCCGGTATACTTCTGCGTGATCGTGCCCGAGGGCGACGTTGCGCCCTTGAGGACGGTGGTCGTGCCGCTCAGCAGCAGGCTCGAGATTTGGCCGGGCGTTTGGATGTCGCCGCGGATGTCGATCGTCGTCTCACGGTTGGGGGAGTACGCGATGCCGCCCGGCGCGCGCACGTTGTT
>PLTN01000245.1 GCA_003164495.1 Vulcanimicrobiota bacterium | reverse complement strand
ACACCTGTAATTGTCCGATATCATTGACAATTATGATATACTGAACCGTATATCCACGTTCGGGCAGAAGCCCGCAGGAGAGGACAACGTGACATTCATTGCCGCCACCCCGGCAAGGGAGCTATCCGTCAATGTTGTCCTCCTTCGAGCGCGAACGGGACTTTCGCAAATCGCTCTTTGCAAGCGCGCAGGCATCAGCCGCGACACGCTTTCCCGCATTGAACGCGGAGAGGCTGATCCCACGCTTAGCATACTCGAGAAACTGGCCACGGCTCTCGGAGTTACTGTCCCGGATCTTTTCGTTCGCGAACTCGGTGACGACGATCCAGATGACAACGAGCTGGCCCGGCGCGCTGCTTCAGGCCGCGAGGGAAACGTCGGGGCGCGAGCGCTCATTGCGGCCATCGACGAGGCCGCTGGACACGACCCTACCCGATACTCCCGAGCCGGGCGGCCGCGGCTGGTTCGTTGAATTTTCTCCGCGCGCGGCGCGCGTTGCGACCCGCATGGGGCTCGAAAACCAAGACTTCAATCCAACGCTTGTCGAGATTATCGTGGCGCTCGAGCGCAGCCCAAAACAGTTTCCGAAGAAATCGGGCAGCCTAAGCCACATCCGAGCTGCATCAACGAAATATCGCGGCGCGGCTTGGCGTGTTCGCCAAACTTCCATCGCGATCGGCGCCCTGCATCCACGCCGCCACGGAATACGCATCGTGCTGGTTGCTCGTCCGATCGTCTTTCGCGAAGTTCCGACTATAAAAGAGTGCCGGATACACGCATGTCGTTGAGGAACTCGATTTGCTACAGCAGGTCTCGCAGCTGGTCGGCTGTCATTCCGGCTGCCTTCAAAATCGCCGCAAGGGTGCCGGTCTTTATGTCACGTCCTTCGTGCGCCGGAATGTTCAGCGTGACGGTACCGCGGCGCAAGAAGACGTGCGAACCGCTCTGGCGGATCTCGACGAATCCAGCCCGCAGCAGTGCACGACGAAGCCGGTCCGGCCGGACCTGAGGGAGCTTCGGCACGTTGGCGGCCTAAGCGGCGGGGACGACCACGCGCTCGATGCGGACCGCGTCGGCGTCGGGAGCCGGGATCTCGTCGCCTTCGTCCCGGCGAACGCGCAGCGAGAGTTGAATGGCGTCGCGTGCCATGGTCAGCGCGTCCTGAACGTCCTCGCCCTGCGTATGAATCTCTGGAAACGCAGGCACAATGACGTTGAAGCCGCCTTCAGCCTCGGGCTCCAGAATCACCGCATATGCGAGTGCGTCCATCACCGAAAAGTTCGGCGAAGGACGAGAAGGTCATGCCGCTTTGAAGCGTGGGTCGCCGCCAGCCGTCGGGGCAGTGGCTCCGCACCTGAGGCCTTAGGCGAAATCGCCGAGGACGGTTCCGACCTCTTCCGTGGCTTCAGCCTCTTTTTCAGCTTCGGGGACGGCAGGGTCTTCGTCTAGGATCTCGAGCGCTTCTTCAAGCGTTTCGTCGTCGTCGTTCCCGGGTTGGCTGTCAGCGTCCACGCCGGCAGCATAGCACGTTGAAGCAGCCCGCGCGTCACCCTGAGCTTGTCGAAGGGCCGCCACCACCCTAGGCCCTCGCGGAAACCCAGCGTTCGAGGGTGCGGGCGAGGGCGCGCGGGTCGACGGGTTTGGTCAGGTGGTCGTTCATGCCGGCAGCGAGGCACGCTAGGCGTTCCTCTTCCATGGCGTGTGCCGTCATGGCGATGATGGGCAGCTGCGCCGCGCTGACCTGAGCCCGAATCAACCGCGTGGCTTCGAGCCCATCCATCACCGGCATCTGCACGTCCATAACCACCACATCGAAGCGGTGCGGATCCGCCAATACAGCATCGACGGCCTCGCGCCCGTTGTTCGCAAAGTCAACCAGCATGCCGAGCTTGCGGAGCAGCTGATCGAGGATCTGCCGGTTGATCGCGTTGTCCTCGACGACGAGGGCGCGCCGCCCGTCGAGCGCGTCTTCCGGCGTCGTCGGCGCCTCGTCCACCGTCGTGCCGTTGACCGGCGCCGACGCAGCGATGGGCGGACGCTTGAGCACGACGGTGAACCTGAACGTACTGCCGGCGCCGGGCGTACTCTTTACGCTGATCGTGCCGCCCATTTTTTGCGTGAGCGCTTTGCAGATGGCGAGCCCCAAGCCCGTGCCGCCGAAACGCCGCGTGATCGATGAGTCGCTTTGCGCGAACGACTCGAAGACCCGCGCCTGTTCCGGTTCGCTGATGCCGATCCCGGTGTCGTGAACGGAGGTGACCAATTCGATCGTGCGATCCGTGACGGCGCCCGTTGCGATCTGCACGATCACGGAACCGGTGTCGGTGAACTTGACCGCGTTGCTGACGAGATTGATCAAGATTTGGCCGAACCGCAGCGGGTCGCCCATCAGATGCGACGGCACATCCGGGTCGACCTGAAGTTCGAACGCGAGGCCTTTTTCGCTCGCGCGGGTCGAGGCTAGACTGCGGACGTTCTCCAGCACCGTATTAAGGTCGAACGGAATCTCTTCGAGTTCGAGCTTGCCGGCTTCCACCTTGGAGATATCGAGGATGTCGTTGATGACGTTCAGCAGCGACTTGGCCGAATAGTCGATCTTGGTCAGGTAGTCACGCTGCTCGGCATCCAAATTGGTCAGCAGCGCGAGATTGGTGAGGCCGATGACGCCGTTCATCGGCGTGCGAATCTCGTGGCTCATATTCGCCAAGAACGCGCTCTTGGCTTGATTCGCCCGCATCGCGTCTTCACGGAGCCGCGTCAGCTGGTTGTGCACGGATTGCTGCTGGAGCCACGCCATCAAGACGATGAGAATGATGAGCGTCGCGCCGGCCGCGGTGGCGAACGTCACGCGAGCGACGCCCGCCGTTTGTTGGGCGATATCGGCAGAGGCGAGACCGGCTATGGCGACGAGCGGATAGCCGGGTATGGCGTGATAGGCGAAGACGCGGCGGACGCCGTCGAGCGTACTATTCTGCCAGTAATAGCCCTGCGGGGCGACGGCCAGCCCCGGCCACAACGGCGAGCTCGAGGCGAGCGAGCGGCCGACGAGCGATTGCGATGGATCCGCAGTGACGCGCGCCCGGACGATGCCGTCGTGGATGCCGATGAAATCCATCACGCCGCGCGGGCCGAAGTCGCTCGCGCTGTAACCGTACGTGAAGGCTGCGACGCTGATGGCCGAGGTGATCGTGCCGATCACTTTGCCGTCCGGCCGGCGCACTGCCCGCGCGAACGGAATCGAGAACTGCTTCGTCACCCGGGCGACGAGCGGGGTGCCGATGATCAACGACCGCGAGCGAACGGCCGCTTGAACGTAGGCCCGGTCGCCGATCGAGATCGGGGAGCTGCCTTTGGCACCGACCGCAATGCCGTGCCCCGACGCGTCGATGACCGCGATATTGCCGAGGAGCCCGCGGTAGAGCTGCTCGTGCGCGATCAGCGCCGCCGAGCTCCGCACGCCGTTCTTGAGGTCGTAGGCCGCCAAGAACCGGAGCATGTTGTCGACGAGGTTGATGGTCGAGGAACCGTCGCCTTCGTACGAGCTGGCAAGCTGCGTCGCCCGCGAGACGGCATCGTTGTCGGCGCGCTGGTTGAGCGCGGCGATCTGGGCCGCACACCCAAGCCAGGTCGCGACGATCAGGAGGGCCGCGACGACGACCGGTCCCCAAAAACCGCTAAAACCGAAGCGATTTGCCACGCCCTGGAGCGATTAGCCGCCCGCGTGCCACAGCCTTGATTCGGAAAAGCGGACGTGACCCGTCCCGCGGTTGGGTGCGCGCTCGGTGGCTACCAGTGCGGCCAGGACGCGGTACAAGGCCGTTTGCCCTGGAGGCGATAAGCGTCGAGTACGAGTGCCACTTACTAACCGAAAATCCGCCTTATTAACGTATGTAGATAAGATCCAAGATCGTGTCCCAGGGCGTGGTGTA
>PLTN01000196.1 GCA_003164495.1 Vulcanimicrobiota bacterium | reverse complement strand
TCTTGCGCTCGAGCGCCTGGGGCGAGCTGCCGCCGCTCCGGCGCTTTGCGAACGGCGCCTCGCTGCGCGGCTTCACCTACGACCGGCCGCGCCGGGTGGATCTCGTGATCGGTGCGGCCGTGGGGCTGCGGCGCACGATGCTCGACGAGATCGGGCCCTTCGACGAGCGCTTTTTTCTCTATCATGAGGAAGTCGATCTCGCGCGCCGTGCGGCGACGGCGAGCTGGGAGACGTGGTTCGTTCCCGCGAGTGAGGCCGTGCACGAGGGCATGGGCAGCGCGAAAGGTCAGTACCGGGTCGTCGAAGCGCGCAAGCAAAAATCGCGGCGCCAGTACTGGATCAAGCACCACGGTTACGCGTGGTACATTGCGCTCGTGGCCGCCCTGATCGGCCGCTTCGCACTCTACCTNNGCGACGCGGCCGCGCAACATCTTGCGCGCGACGTTCCGCAGCATCGGCGCGTTCATCGGCCTCGCGCCGGTCGAGTACCTGACCGATGCGGAACGTTCGCGCACCGATTGCCTGGCGGAACTGGTGCGGAAGGCCGAATTGACCGGGGCGAACGGCATCATCGGTTTACAGTTCCAAGTCTCGGAAGCGGAAGACGGATCGACCAAAGTGATGGCGTTCGGCGAAGCCGTGCTCCTAGAGCCGCTGCCGAAGTGACGCTCGCCGAACGCGCGGCGCGCGAGAAAACGCTCGAATCGGCTGCGCGCGCGGTCGAGGCATGCCGGTTGTGCACGATCGGTTCGACCCGCACGAACAGCGTGTTCGGTGAAGGCGATCCGTGCGCGACGCTGATGTGCGTGGGCGAGGGGCCGGGCGAAACGGAAGACCGGCTGGGCCGCCCGTTCGTCGGCCGGGCCGGCGAGTTACTGGAAAAGATGCTGGCGGCGATCGGCTTGGCGCGTGAAGACGTGTACATCGCCAACACCGTGAAGTGCCGTCCGACGCTCGATGCCGGCCATCGTTTGGCCAATCGGGCGCCCACGCCCGATGAGATGAAGAACTGCCGGCCGTATCTCGACGCGCAGATCGACGTGATCCGGCCGCGCGTGATCCTGGCGCTCGGCGCGCCGGCGGCGAAGTCGTTCATGGGCGAACGCTTCTCGATCACCAAACAGCGCGGCCAGTGGTTCGAAGGCCCGTTCGGTATTCCGGTCACCGCGACGTTTCATCCGGCCTACATCCTGCGTCAAACCGGCGGCGCGATGAGCGAAGTCAAACGGCTCGTTTTCGCCGATCTGAAAGCGGTGCGCGAACGGATCGATGCGGCGCCGCCGCCGCCGCCCACCTTGGAGCAGCAGTCGCTATTTGACTAAACCGCGCTTCTGGTGCGTTTCGTCCGGGCAATCGCCGGCGCCGGCCCACTGCCAACCCGCGATGGTGTGAATGCGCACGGCTTTGCACCCGCAGGGGTACTCAGCTTCGGCCGTGACGTTGTCGGGGCGCGCCCCTTCTTCCCATTCGGTCATCACGTAATTGGCCTGGTCGTCGAGAACGTCCGCATCGCTCATAGTCATGCCGGTATTATACCCATTTATGGTTGCAACCGCGACGTGAGCGATACCGCCCCGATGGATCCATCCGGCAATCGGCGGAGCGCAAGCATTGGAAAGCGTGAGCGCAGTACATCGTTGCGGGGCGCAATTTACGAAATAACCATTGGTGCCCGGTAACGGTGCCACCCTGATGGCATAGCTGTTGGCGATGATGGTGGGGATGGCGAAGGCCTCGCGTTTCGATGGTAAGCTGCGCTGGCTGCACAAAGTGCGGCTGTATCCCACGTGCGCGCAAGAACGTACTCTCATCGAAATGCTGCGCGTTACACGCGAGCTCTACAACGCGATGTTGCAACAGCGACGCGACTCCTGGATGACACACCGCATTTCTTATCCGTCGAAACAGCAATACGCCGAGATCACGGAACTTCGCGCGTTCGAAACGCGATTCGCGGCCGTGTTCCGTGAGTGCCAGGACGCGACCCTGCATCGGCTCGATCTTAACTTTGCGGCGTTCTTTCGGCGCCTCAAGTCCGGTGAGACCCCCGGATACCCTCGCTTCAAACCGGCACGACGATGGAGGCAACTTGAGTTTCCTCACGGTGACCGCGCCCTTCGATACCGGCGCTCAGGTTGGCCTCGATCGCGGGATACGCGTCCTCGCCGCGCTCTCCGACGGCACGCTGATCCCGAACCTGCGGCCAGGTTCGACGTGCGCCGCGGTTGTTGCGCTGCACGCGCGCCACCTCGACGCCCTTAGCAAGAAAGATGCTGCCGGGCACGTGCTTAATCGCCGCGACCCAGCCCGAATTGCGGCGGGTCGCCGCCTTGCACGCGCGAAAGAGCATGAAGCGAATGCCCGGCGCGATTGGCTGCACAAGAAAAGCCGCGATATCGTCAACACCTACGATCAGGTCGCGATCGAGGACTTGCGGGCGCGGTCGATGACGCGCTCGGCCAAAGGGACCGTCGAGGCGCCAGGGACGAATGTGCGAGCCAAAGCGGGACTGAACCGCGCCTTGCTCGATGCCGGGTTAGGTATGTTCGCCACGCTGATCCGCGAGAAAGCCGCACATGCTGCTAGGTCGTGGTCGGCGTTGATCCAAGGTACACATCGCAGACGTGTGCGGAGTGCGGACACGTTGCGAAAGAAAGTCGGGAAGGAGCGCAATTCGTTTGCGTTAGCTGCGGCCATCAGGCCGACGCGGACGTCAATGCCGCGCGCGTGATCCTCCTGCGGGCGCAGTTGGCGCCCACGAGAGCACCGGGCACTGCTCGGGGCAAGCTGCACGATGCAGCTTGACCACGCTCACAACGAATCCGTCATGACGTAGTTTTGGCCTGGTCGTCGAAGAGGTCCGCAGCACGCCAGCCTCATACTACCCGCGCACTCGCCCACGGGGTGCCCGGAAGTCCTTAACGTGGTAGAATAGGGCGTTATGGCCGCGCGGACTGCTCAGGAGATTTGGATCGACGACAAGGCGCGCCGCGCCGGCTATGCCGACGGGGCGGCGTTCGCACAGGCCCATGAGCTGAAGAACTACCGGCTCCAGCAACTCTACCGGGCTGCCACGAAAGAACTGGTCGCCGAGGTCGGCGAGGTCAGCGTCCTGCCCAAGGAGCTGCGCGCAGCCCTGGCGGCGGAGAAGTTTTCGTTCGACGCGGTCGAGCCGGTCGTCATCCAGAACTCGAACGACCAGCAGACGATCAAGGGGCTCTTCCGGTTGCACGACGGCAACGAAGTCGAAGCCGTGCTCATGCAGCACTACGGCGAGCGCAACACCGTGTGCATCTCGAGCCAATCGGGGTGTGCGTACGCGTGCGCGTTCTGCTCGACCGGACAAGCGGGTTTCACGCGGCACCTCACGCCGACAGAGATCTTCGATCAGGCCCGTTACTTCGCGCGACATCTCGCCGCGCAAGGCCGCAAGATCAGCAACATCGTCTTCATGGGGATGGGCGAGCCGTTCCATAACTACGCCTCGGTGATGGACGCCGTGCGTCTGCTCAACGACGCGCACGGCTTCGGCCTCGGTCACCGGCACATCACGATCTCGACCGTCGGCGTCGTTCCGCAGATCGANNATCGAGAAAACGAACCGCAAGGTGTTCTTCGAGTACGTGATGCTCGACGGCGTGAACGATCGGGCCGAAGATGCTGAAGCACTCGCGCGGTTGATGCGCGGCTCGCTCTATCACGTCAACATCATCCCCTATAACAGCACGCCCGATGCGAAACTCGGCCCAACCGGCGATCAGCGCATCCGTGCGTTCAGCGCGATTCTCGAAGCGAAGGGCATCGCGTGCACCGTGCGCATCCCGATGGGCCGCGATATCGCGGCGGCCTGCGGCCAGCTCCGGGCCGAAACGCAACCCCGCGCCCACGCGAGCTAGGGTTTGGCGCGTCCGAAGGTTCGCGATGACGTCGCGATGGTGGAACTCGCGGCCGAAGACCTGATCGACGAAACGTCGCTGTCGGCTATAAAGGCGGAAGGGGCGCAACTGACCGGGACGGACGTGCGCAATCTTGCGATCGCGCAATCGCGGCTGACGCGCGTCAACTTGGCCGAGAGCCGGCTCCCGCGTCTGAACCTCACCGACGTCGAGCTGGTCGACTGCAATCTCTCGAACGTCAAAGCGACGGACGGTTCGTTCCGGCGAGCAGCGTTCACCAAGAGCAAGCTCACGGGCATCAACCTGACCGGCAGTTCGCTCGGCGACATCGAGTTCGTGAATTGCCTGATCGATTTTGCCCTATTCGACCGGGTGAGCCTCAAGCAGGTCACGTTCCGGAGCTGTCAGATGCGCGACGCCGATTTTTCGGAGACGATCCTGGATCGCGTGCACTTCATCGAGTGCGACCTTGCGCGCGCGACGTTCGACCGCGTTCGCGTCGTTGGGTCGGAAATGCGGCACTGCACCATGAGCGGACTGCGCGGCCTCGGCCAGTTGAGTGGCATCGCGATGGAATGGAGCGATATCCTAGCGCACGCCGAGCTGTTCGCCGGCGAACTGGGCATTCGCATCGCCGGGGAGCCCGGCGAGGACGGCGATTGACGGCTCGCACGCGTTCGATCGTAACGCACGCGGTCGCACTGACCGCGCTGTTTTACGCCTGGCGCTCGTTGCGCGTCCTGGGCGGTTGGATGCGCGTCCCGGTGGTAGAGCCTGATGCGACCCTGCCGTCACTCTCAATCGTCGTGCCGGCGCGTGACGAAGAACGGAACATCGAGCCTTGCGTGCGATCCTTGCTCGCACAGCGCGGGATCGATGCGGAAGTGATCGTCGTCGACGATCGATCCGGCGACGAGACCTCCACCATCCTCGCGCGTTTACAACGTGAATTTCCGGCACTGCAAGTCGTGAGAGGCGAGGCGTTGCCCGAGGGTTGGGTCGGCAAACCGTGGGCGTGCTCGCAAGGGGCACGTCGCGCCCGTGGCGAGTGGCTGCTGTTCACCGACGCCGATAGCCGGCACGCGGCGTTTGCCTCGGCGTCCACGCTTGCGTTCGCGCGTTCGCACGGCGCGGATGCGCTCTCGATCATGACCGGGCAAGATCTGGAAACGCTCGCGGAACGGGCAATGCTTCCGGCGATCTTGCAAATGATCATCTTCGCGAGCGGAATGATTTCCGAGATCAACGATCCGCAGCGCCCCGATCGCGCGCTCGCGAACGGTCAGTATCTGCTCGTTTCGCGCGCTGCGTACGATGCGCTCGGCGGGCATGCAGCGCTGCGCGGCGAGATCGTCGAGGACATCGAGTTTGCGCGCCGGCTCAAACGCGACGGACGTTTCCGCTTGATCGTTGCGGAAGGCACGCAATTGGTGCACGTGCGCATGTACCGCTCGTTCCGCGAAATTTGGGACGGCTTCACCAAGAACATGTACCTCGGCGCGCGTGGCGACATCCGGGCGATTGCGGGCGGCGTCGCCTTTTGCGGCGCGCTTTCCGCGGCTCCGCCGCTGCTCGCGTGGGCCTCGCTGCGGCGCGGCGACCGGGCTCTGGCCGCCGAGGCACTCGCGGTGTCCGCCCTCGTGATCGCCGTTGCGGACCGGGGTGCGACCTATGTCTCGATGCCGCGCCGGCTCGCGGTGTTTGCGCCGTTCGGTATCGGGATGTTCGGTGCGATCGCGCTCAATTCGACGCGCCGGGCCCTCACCGGTGCCGGATTCGCGTGGCGGGGCCGCCATTATCCCGCGAAGAACGACGCGAGATGACCTCCGGAGAAACCACCGAAACCACGCCCCGCGTCACGATGGAAGAAGTCACCGCGCTCGCCAAACGTCGCGGTTTCATTTTCCAATCGAGCGAGATCTACGGCGGCATCGGCGGCTTCTTCGATTACGGTCCGCTCGGCGCGATTCTCAAGCGCAACGTCAAGGACGCCTGGTGGCGTGAGACGGTGGAACTGCGCGACGACGTCGTGGCGTTCGATTCATCGATCATCATGCACCCGCAGACGTGGGTTGCCTCGGGCCACGTGGCGGCGTTTCACGACAAACTGGTCGATTGCAAGAACTGCAAGCACCGTTTTCGTGCCGACCACATCGCTTCGCTCGACAAGTGTCCCGACTGCGGGATGAGCGGCACGCTGACCGAACCGCGCAACTTCAACTTGATGATGAAGACCGCGATCGGTCCGATGGAAGATTCGGCGTCGCAAGCCTATCTGCGGCCGGAAACCGCTCAGGGCATCTTCGTCAACTTCAAGAACATCTATCAGAGCGCGCGCAAGCGCCCGCCGTTCGGCATCGCGCAGATCGGCAAGTCGTTCCGCAACGAGATCAACCCGCAGAACTTCGTCTTTCGCACCCGCGAGTTCGAGCAGATGGAGA
>PLTN01000038.1:42231-61384 GCA_003164495.1 Vulcanimicrobiota bacterium | reverse complement strand
AGCGTACCGGCGATGATCGGGCGTTCGACCTCTTCGGGCATCCCGGTGAAGAGCATCGAGTTGTTCGGACCGTGCGCCATCCACTCCCAGCCGAGGCTGTTCCCGGCTTCGATGATCTCCGGATACTGCGCGCACACTTCCGCGTTGACGGCCGTCGTCGCAACGAAGCCTTGGCGCTGCAGAATATCCATGATGCGCCAGATGCCGACGCGCACGCCGTAGTCGCGCCAGGCGTAGTTCAGCACGTCGGGCTTGAGCGACGCCGTCATCTGCGTGAGCGACATCGCCGGTTTGTCGTAGTGGTAGTGCTCGACGTTGGGCGTGATCCACACCGCAACGCGGGCGCCGTTCGGCAACTCGACCTTCGGACGGCGGCTGATCGGCGAATAGGCAAACCGGTTGTGTTCCATCACGTTCACTTCCTCGGCCAGAGTTGTTCGTTGGTCCCTTCGTCGGTCACGGTGATCGCGCGGTAGGGACAGGATTTCGCGGCCTTGAGCACGGTCGCGTCGTCGGCACCGTGCGGGTCGAGCACCTCGGCCTTGGAATTTGCGTTCAACCCGAACACCGCCGGCGCGACGACCGTGCAGCGGTGGTAGGCCTGGCACTTCGACGTATCGATCGCGATGCGCATCAGATGAGAAATTGCAAGAGCGGGATCTCCTGATCGTTGTCGATCAGCAGCACTTTCTTCCGGGCGATCTTGAACGCACCGGCGTCTTCGCGCAGGGTGTGGATCGACCGACCGATCCAGAGCTGCTTCGTTGAATTGCGCGCGATGCCCAGGATGAAATTCGACTCGACGGTGACCTCGGCGCCGATTTCCGGCCCGATCTCGACGTTCGAGATGACGCGGCGCATGCGCGGCCGGGGCTGTTGCGAGAGCACCGAACCGCTCAAGAGCCGTTCGACCCGCTGCGTGAGCCGGTCGCGGTCGTCGTAGATGATCGAGACTTGGGTCGCGGGGTCGATGTCGTCATCGTTGCACGGCACCCAGTACTGCGCATCGCAGGTCCAGAGATCCAGCCACTCCCGGTAGCGGCCCTCGTCCATCAAACGAGCTTCGCGCGTGAGGAAGCCTTCGATGTGCGTCTCACGCACCTGCGTTCATCACGCCCGAATAGTGTTTCCAGAACCCGCGGATGTGGTTCTCGTCCATCGTATAACCGGTCGAGCCCCCATCGGGATAGATCGTGTCGCGATGCTCGCCCCGCCCGATGAACAGCCATTCGTTGCCGCCGGCGTTGACCGCCGTCTGAATGCGTTCCATGATCTCGATGTCGTCGGGCGAAATGAAGCCGGCCGCACCGAACATGAACTCGTGCATGCGCAGGCGCTCTTCATTGATCTCGTTGGGGACCCCGTCGAGCATCATCGGCTGGTAATAGACGAAGGTCTCATCGACGCTCACCGGCTGCACGACGCGAATGTGCGTCATCAGATACATCAGGTTGGGAAAGATGTAGATCAGCGGGGCCATGGTGCCAAGGAGCCGGCCGGCCTTCTCTTCACCGTACGCTTCCTTCATCGCCTCCGCGTACGCGATGCGCGCGGCACTCGGCGGACGTTTCGGCGGCGCAATGGTCGCGCCGCGATAGTCTTCGACCATGTGACCGCCGGGCAGCGAGCGGATCACGTCGGGGACTTCGTTCTCGTAGAGCGAGGCGACGTCGAAGCCCGTCTTTTTCGCGTGCAGATCGAAGGCGACTTTGTGGATGAAGGGCCCGTGATAGTCGCCCTCCATCGAGTTCTCCGGCATGAACTTCCAGTTGCCGCCGTAGCGCACTTTCTGATTGCCGGCCCGCAAGCTCACCGTGCCCACGGGCGAGAGATCCATGAACAGGTCGATGAACTCTTTGGCGCCGCCGAGATGCTCATCGAGCGTGATACCCACCGGGCTGACGCTGGCGAAGATCAGGCCGCGATACGCGGCCACACGCGGCAGCGGAACCAGCGCGAAATCCTCACGCTGCAGATTTGAATCGTAGCCCTCTTCGAACGTGGGCTGGAGCAGCGCGCCGGTATTGGCATAACTCCAGCCGTGATAGGGACACGTGAAAACCGCGGTGTTGCCGCGCTCGGCATGACAGACCATGTTGCCACGATGCCGGCAACGGTTGAAGAACGCATTGACCTTGCCGTCGGAACCGCGCACGACGATCACCGGTTGCCGGCCGATAGCGCGCCGCACGAAGTCGCCGGGTTTGGGAATCTCGCTCTCGTGCCCGACGTACACCCAAACCTTGTACCAGATCTCGTTCAGTTCGCGTTCGAAAACGTCCGGGTCGCGGTACAGACTCCCGTGGATGCGGGCTCCCTGGATGAGGTTCCCGACGTCGATCACGTGTTCGCGATGATGTCGGAAACGGGAAAGGACTTCGAGATGTAACCGTACTTGGCGGCGGCGTCGATCAGCGGCTGCATCGTCGGTTTGTCGAACGCCGCCTGATATTGTCCGCGCATCTTCATGCCGGTGATGACGTTGATCGGAACCTTGCTGTACTTCGAGATGATCGCGGCGGTCGCTTCGGGATTCTGATTTGCCCATTCGTTGGCTTCGCGGATGGCGAGGCTGAAGGCATTGACGACCGACGGATGTGCCTTGATCCAATCCTTGCTCGCAAACCAGCCGCCCTGGATGTAGCTCGTTGCGATCGGGTTCTTGTCCATCAGCAGCACGTGCAGACCGGCTGCGCCGCCAAGATCGACGAACGGCTCCGGCGCACAGTAGCCGTCGATCGTGCCCTTTTGCGTCGCCGCGACCAGCGCGCCGAAGGGCATCTCCACCCACTTCACGGTCTTCGAGTCGCCGCCGTTGTTGTCGATCCACGCGTTCGTGATCAGCGAACCGAACCCGCGCGCGACGTTGCACGCCATCGTCTTGCCGTTGAAATCTTTGCCGCTTTGAATCGCCGCGGAACCGACGACCACCGCCAAGGTGGGATACTTGTTCGTGTGCAGCTCGCCGGGAGCAACGAACTGAAACGGGATGCCCTTATCGTGGGCGATCGCCACCGTCACGACGTCGGCTTCACCCATGTCGAGATCGCCGCCCAGCAGCGCCGCACCGACGGCCGCGCCGCCGGTTGCCATGTTAATGACTGCCGTCAAACCGTGTTTGGCAAGAAAACCTTGATCCTGCGCGTAGAATATTCCGCCGGTCGATTCGGACGCAAACGTTCCGACACGAATCGGAATGAGATTTTGTGCAGCAACGGGGGACGCTGCGAGGGCCGCGCCGGTGCCGGCGAGCAGTTGCAGAGCGCGTCGGCGTATCACGGGCGATTCTCCTCGGAGTGCGGGGTTGACCCTCACCCAGCTCGTGGTTATACTGAATACACTTTTTGGCTAGGCGGTGTACGTTGCCCTGCACCGCGGAGGTCTTTCGTACATGAAATTCGCGCATTTCGCGCACGTTTGGGGCAAGCGCGGCATGTCGCCGCACGCGCGCTACGAGCAGTTGTGGCGCGAGCTCGCGCTGGCGGATGAAGTTGGTTTCGACTACGGATTTTCGGTCGAACATCACTTCACGCCCAACGAGAGTTGGATGTCCTCGCCCAACTTGTACGCGGTTGCGGCGGCGGCGCGAACGAAGCGTTTGCGTGTAGGCGCGATGGGACACGTCGTCGCGTTGCACCACCCGGTGCGCTTGCTCGAAGAGATCGCGCTCACCGATCAGTTGACCGGCGGACGAACGGAAGTCGGCTTAGTGCCCGGCATTCTGCCCGCCTACTTCGAACCGTACAAAGCGAGCTTCCCCGACCGGCGCGAGGTGACGCTCGAGTTCGCGCGCTTCATGAAAGCCGCGTACGCGGGCGACGGGCACGTTACGTGGGACGGCAAGCGCATTCCTTACACGAACTTCGATCTCAGCGTGATGCCGCTGCAGCGCCCGCATCCGCCGATGTGGTTGGAGACGCGCGATATCCCGACGCTCGAGTTCTGCGCCCGCGAAGGCCTGCACACCGGATATTTCCTGATGTTTCCGCGCGCGAAAGCGAAAGAACGCTATGCGCCGTACCTCGCCGGCTGGAAAGCCGCGGGTTGGCCCGGGACCCCGAACATCGCCTTCAGCACGGTCGTCTACGTCGATGAAACCTATCAGCGCGCGCTCGACGTCGCGCTCGCCGATGCGGCCAACGCCTACAAAGGCTTCTTCTCCTATTCCGACGACAAGGATGAGATCCGCCGCAAGCAAGTCGAAACGGCCGAGTACTTTCTGGCGCGCGGCGAGCCCGACTCCGCCGAAATCACCATGAACATCCTGGATCCGGAATATCTCTTGAAGCACGAATTGATACTGCTCGGAACTCCTGATACGGTCGCCAAACAACTGCGCGCGTGGTCGGTCGAAGGTTCGTTCAATACGTTCTTCGGCGAATTCAACTTCGGTGAGATGGCCGAGGACGATCTGATGCGTTCGATCCGCCTCTTCGGTACCGAAGTGATCCCGCAACTGCGCGACTACGAGCCGATCTAACCGATGGCCGGGAAAACCGTTGCGGCACTTTTGCTGGCGCCGCGCAAGATCGAACTGCGCGAGTTCGCGTTGCCGGAGATCGACGAGAACTCCGGACTCGCGAAGATCGAGATCACCGGCGTATGCG
The DNA here is from genome assembly GCA_003164495.1 of Vulcanimicrobiota bacterium. Lineage (GTDB taxonomy): Bacteria > Vulcanimicrobiota > Vulcanimicrobiia > Vulcanimicrobiales > Vulcanimicrobiaceae > Lustribacter > Lustribacter caenicola. The sequence continues at coordinate 56,777 of PLTN01000038.1, read as the reverse complement.
GCGCCGATTGGCCGATCTATACCGGTGATCTGGCGAAGTTTGCGCCGCCCCCGCTCATCCCGGGCCACGAGATCGTGGCGCGCATCGAACGCATCGGCAAACGCGCGGCCGCGCGCTGGGGCGTGAACGAAGGCGACCGCATCGTGATGGAAGAGTACGCGCCGTGCGGGCACTGTTCGTACTGCCTTTCGGGACGCTACTACATCTGCAGCGGCATGAAGATGGAAAAGATGTACGGCTTCACGAGCCTCGACACCGCGCCCGGCCTTTGGGGCGGCTACAGCGAGTACGTTTATCTCGATCCGCAAGCGATCATCCACAAACTCGCCGAGGACGTGCCCACGAACATCGCGCCGTTCTTCGTTCCGCTGGCCAATGGGATTCGCTGGACGCACCTCGAGGGCGGCGTCGGTATCGGCAGCACCGTCGTCATTCAAGGTCCGGGCGGCCAAGGCTTGGCCTGCACGATCGCCGCGAAAGAGGCCGGCGCCGCGCAGATCATCGTCACCGGCCGCGCGCGCGATGCCGAGCGGCTCGCGCTGGCGCGCGAATTCGGAGCCCATCACACGATCGACGTCGACGCGGTCGACGACGTCATCGCCCACGTCAGCGAACTGACCGGCGGCCGCATGGCCGACACCGTGATCAACGTGACCGCGTATTTTCCCGGCGCGCTGCAGCAAGCTGCGCACCTCGCGACGATGGGCGGCACGATCGTCGTCGCCGGTGAAGCCCACGGCCTAGCGGCGAATTTCGAACCCGATCTGCTCTTCCTCAAGGAACTGACCGTGCGCGGCGTGCGCGGGCGAACGTCACGCGAGATCAAGAAGGGCATCGCGTTGCTCGAGTCCGGACGTTATCCGCTGCACAAGCTCGCGACGCACACGTTCACCCTCGATGCAACCGAAGAAGCGATCCAAACCGTCGGCGGTCATGGCGATCCCGGCGCGATCCACGTTTCGGTGCTGCCGCACATCGCCTAGCCGCCTGCGATGAACTTCGACGCCGGGGTCGCGTATGCCGAACGGCACACCCTGCACGCGCTGCTCGTCGAGGTCGACGGCGCGGTCGTCTTCGAGCAGTACGCGAACGGCTACGACGCCGGCAAACCGCACGCGCTCTACAGCGGCACGAAAAGTTTCTGGGGCGTCACCGCGGGCGCCGCGCACGACGACGGTTTGCTCGATCTCGACGAGACGGTCGCGCACACGATCCCCGAATGGGCCGCCGATCAGCGCCGCAGGCGCGTGACGCTCCGCGAATTGCTGGCGCTCACCAGCGGCATCGGTTTCGGCGGCTTGGGCGCGGCGGTGCCGGTGTACGAACGCGCGCTCGAAGCGCCGATCAAAGACGAGCCGGGCGAACGCTTCACCTACGGCGGCATTCCGCTACAGGTCTTCGGCGCCGTGCTCGCGCGCAAGCTCGCCCCGCGCGATCTCACGCCGCACGACTATCTGCGCGAGCGACTGCTCGATCCGATCGGCGTGCGCATCGGTTCGTGGCGCTCGCTCAAGGACGGCACGCAGCCGCTGCCGACCGGCGCGTTTCTTGCCGCGCGCGAATGGTGCAAGTACGGGCGCTTCATCCTCGATGGCGCTCGCCACAACGGCAAGACGCTGGTGCGCGAACGTTCGCTCGCACCGTGCTTCACGGGTTCGACCGCAAACCCGCGCTACGGCCTCGGCTGGTGGCTAGCCCCGATCGCGTCCCCGCCCGGGATCGTTCACGCCAGCGGCGCCGGCGGCCAAGCCATGTACGTCATCCCCACCGAACGCGCCGTCGTCGTAAAATTCGGCCAGTCCAACTCCTACAAACACGACACGTTCCTCAAACGCCTCCTCGGTTAGGGGTTGTCCCAGTAGGCGAAGCTTACGCCGATGGGTGAGGCGTAGACGGGGATGTAGTCGACGACCGTGCCGGGTTGGCCGTCGGCGACCGCGGCGGCGACGATCCAGTTGCGCGTTTCGCCCGTGCCGCCGCCGACGCCGAGCAGGATGCCGGTGCCGCCGCTGGCGAGCTTCACGCTGTCTTTGCTGGCGGGATCGTACGGCAGTTGGACGGTGTCGAAGTACTCGGCCGTCTTGCGCGCGTCGCCCGACTTGATGCCGGCGAGGATCTGCTGGTCGAACGATTCGTCGATCCATGAGTTCGGATAGTTCGGCAAATGCCACAAGCCGCCCGATCCGATCACCGCGACGTTGAGGTCGAGCGGGATCCGTTCGATCGCCGCGCGCACCGCGCGTCCGAGCTGATAACAGCGTTTGCCGGTCGGTTGCGGACCGAAATAGCAATTCACCGAGAACGGGACCATCGGCAGGCGGTACTCGGGATCGAGGTAGTACAGCGGCCGCATGAACGCATGGCCCATGCCTTCGTCGGGATCGGAGAGCTCGTTGCTGAACGCGAGGTCGAAACCGTCGGTCATCAACTCGCGGATCAGCGCGTGCGAGAACTCCGGATTGCTCTGCACCTTGACCCACGTCTCGGGCGTCTTCGGGCGCTCCTTGCGACCCGGCATGACCGGCAGACCGATCATCCGCGAGATCTTGTACCCTTCGAACGCATCGCCGATATAGAGTGAGAGCGCCGGGAAGTTCTTGAAGTCGAACTGCTCGAGCTGATCGTCACCGAAGATCAGCAGCACGTCGGGTTTTGCCGCTTCGAGATGTTCGCGCAACACGCCGAACGCGGCCTTGATGCGCGCTTCTTTGCGCGCGTTCTCCTCGACCGAATCGACCGGCGTGTCGGTCGACCAGCCGCCGCGCTTAAGACGCTCGGTCCGGCCGGGCTCCCATTCCTCGGAAGGCGTGTACAAGAACGGTGAGTGCGACGTGGCGATTACGGAGCAAACGCGAGCCAAGGTAAACCTCCGATGGTAGGCTTCACTTAGGACCGGAGGCGGCGGAACTCCTGGCGCGTCAGCGCCGGCGCCGCGCCGGGTCGCGAAACGCGCAGGCTGCGAGGTGGTCGTTGACGATGCCGACGGCCTGCATGAAAGCGTAGACGATCGTCGGCCCGACAAAACGCAGGCCGCGTTTGCGCAAATCCTTGCTCAGGGCTTCGGCGAGCGTCGTTATCGCCGGCACCTGCGCCATGGTCTTCCGGTGCACGTCGATCGGTTTGCCGCCGGTAAACCCCCACAGATAGGCATCGAACGAGCCGAACTCTTTGGCGATCGCCAGGATCGAGCGCGCGTTCGAGACGACCGATTCGATCTTGCCGCGATGCCGGATCACGCCCGGATCGAGCACGATCTTCTCGATGCGCGCGGGTGTGAATCGCGCGACCCGGGCGAGATCGAAATCCGCGAACACCGCGCGATACCGCTCGCGTTTACGCAACACGGTTTCCCAACTCAGGCCGGCCTGCGCGCCTTCGAGCGTGATGAATTCGAAGAGCACCGCATCATCGTGAACGGGGATGCCCCACTCCTCGTCGTGATAGGTCTGCAGCGGCGACGACGTCGCCCACGCGCAGCGAATCGGCTTGTTCAGCTTAGCCTTTGTCCAATTCGCGGAACTCTTCGTCGCTGAGGTGGATCGCCGCCGCCGCGATGTTCTGATCGAGGTGCGCGATCGACGCCGTGCCCGGAATCGGCAGCATCACCGGNNGTCGCGTTATGGCCGCGCGCCAGCCGCGCGATCGTCTTCTCACGCAGCGGCGACGCTCCGCCGACGGGCGCCCAGGGCAAAAACGCGAGCCCGTCTTGCGTGCACGCATCCAGCACCCGTTCCGACGAGCGGTCCTCGAAGTTGTAGCGGTTCTGCACCGAGACGACCGGCACGATTGCGCGCGCTTGCGTCAACTGCGCGACGGTCACGTTGGAGACGCCGATGTGGCGAATCTTTCCGGCGCGCTGCAACTCGGCCAACGCGCCGATCGACTCGGCGTAGCGCACCCTCGGATCGGGCCGGTGAAACTGGTAGAGATCGATGCAGTCGACGCGCAGCTTTTTCAAGCTGCCTTCGAGCGCGGCGCGCAAGTGCTCCGGCCGTCCGTTTGCGTCCCACTCGTCCGGCCCCGAACGCGTGAGCCCGCCTTTGGTCGCGATGACGAGCCCGGCGGGATACGGCGCCAGCGCTTCGGCGATCAATTCCTCGCTGACGTCGGGGCCGTACGAATCCGCCGTGTCGATGAAATTCACGCCGTTCGCGACCGCATGCCGCAACACGTTCTTCGCGGCTTCCCGATCGGCGGGCCAACCCCAAATGCCCTTGCCGACGATGCGCATCGCGCCGAAGCCCATCCGGTTGACGGTGAGATCGCCGCCGATCGTGAGCGTGCCCGCCGCCGCTGCCGGGCTCGTGGATGGTGCGGTCATGGTGCTGTTGTTCTCCAAGCTGCATACTCGCGGTCGAGTATGCCGTAGTGCATGAGGTCTTCGAACGTGCCGTCCGGGGCGCGGAAGCCATCGCGATGCGTGCCTTCCCATTGCAGTCCGTGCCGTTCGTATAACGCCCGAGCCCGCGCATTGGCTGCGGTGACGTACAAGAACGCTTTGTGCACGCCGTGTTCCTCGAAGGCCCAAGCCAAGGCACGCCGCAAGGCCCACGAACCAGCGCCGGTACCGGGCCGCGCAACGGCCAGCGTGTGGATTTCCGCGAGCCACGGGTCTTCGAGCTTGGCGCGCCAGATCGCGATGCGTTCGCCGGCCGCGTCGAGCACGATCCGTTCGGCCCAACCCTCGCCTCCCAGCGCGGCGCGCACGACATCCTCGGCCGGTTGCTGCATGAACGGTCGTGCATGCGGTGCCGCGTAGAGCGCGACGGTCCACGCGGCGTCATCCGCCGTTGCCGGACGTTCGCTGAAGCCGTTCATCCAGGGGGCCTCTCTGGGCCCGTACAAGACCCGGGCGAGGAGTTTCTATGCATCATCGCCTTCTTCGCACGTGATGTGGTTCGCCCCCAAGTAACGCGCCGCGGCGCACTCGCGGCATTCGGGGCCGCGCTGCCGTTCGGGATGCCGGCCATCGTGCGCGCGCAGTCGCGCACGATTCGGCTCGGGACCGGAACGTCGGAATCGTTCCTCGCACCGTTCTTCGCGCGCGAACTGGGCTTGTTTTCCCGCGCGGGACTCGACGTGGACATCCAGGCGCTGCCGGTGCTCTCGACCGCGCTGCCCGCGATCGCCGGCGGCAGCCTCGACATCACCGCGAGCGACCCCACCCAGATCGCCAACGCGGTCGCACGCGGCATCACGTTCCGGATCTTCGCCGGCGGCGCGCTCTACGACGCCAATCATCCCACGATCGTGCTTTGCACGGCACCGGGCGGAAGCGTCAAGAGCGCGCGCGATCTCAACGGTCAATCGATCGGCGTAGTCTCGCTCGACGGTTTGCCGACGGTGAGCGTCAAGGAATGGCTGCGGCAGAACGGCGGCGATCCGGCCGGCGTGAAGTTCGTCGAGATGAGCTTCGCAACGGTACCGGCAGCGCTCGCGCGCGGGACGATTGCCGCGGGCGTCGTGGGCGAGCCGTTCCTGAGCGGCGCGAAGAACGACGTGCGCTGGCTCGCGCCGACGTTCACCGCGATCGGCCGTTCGTTCTACTTCAACTGCTGGTTCGCGAAGAAAGACTGGCTCGACGCAAACCCCGAGGTCGCGCGCAAATTCGCCGGCGTGCTCTACGATGCGGGACGCTGGGCCAACGCGCACCACGATGAGTCGGCCGTGATCGTCTCAACTATCACGAAGATTCCGGCCGACCGCGTCCACGGGATGGCGCGCTCGCTCTTCCCGGACTCGCTCGAAGCCAAACTCGTGCAACCCGTACTCGATGCCGGCCTGCGCTGGGGCGCGGTCGCCCAACCGGTGCAAGCATCAGAAATCATCTGGTCCTAAAGTCAGACCGAGTAGAAGTCGAGCATCGTGGCGATGCGGTCGTCGGCGAGGATGATTTTCTTGCGGGCGATGCGCAGGGCACCGTCGATCGCGCGCAGCTCGTACTGGTAGCGTCCGAACGTGACGTCTTGCCGCGTTCGCGCGGTGTCGTAGCTGTGCACGGACCAGCTGGCGCGCACCTCGAGCCGGTCGTCGCGCTCGTCGACCACGAGCACGTTGTTCACCGCGTGCACGGTGCGCGGCAGCGGCCGCGAGGCGACCGAGAGCTCGGAGCGAACGCGCCATACGCGGTCTTCGAGCCGCTTGCGCGAATCGCAGTAGATCAGCGAGAGCTGCGTGTCGGGCGACGAGGTGAGTTCGTGGGCGCCGATCCACGCCGGCATCCAGAACACCGCATCTTCCAGATAGAGCGCGAGCCACTCATCCCAGCGCTGCTCATCGAGGTAGAGCGCCTCGCGATACAGGAGCTCGGCCGCGCCCGCCCGTTCGGTTGCGATCACGCGATGCCGGCCGGTTCGCGATCGAGCCCGCTGCGCAAGAGACGCGCCCACTCGCGGTAGTTGGCCGCAAAGAGCGTCTCGTCGTGCATGCCCCACTTGGCCGTCACGTTGGCCTCCGGCGTGATGTTCAGCTCGAGGGCGAAGCGGTTCGGTTCGTGCGTGAGGATGTCGAGCCCGCGCATGTAGCCCTGCAACCACTCGCCGCCGCCGTGACCGGTTTGGCAATCTTCGTAGCACACGTTGTCGTCGGGAGTCGCCAGGCCGCTGGGGTTGAAGAAATCCTCGTACTGGCGGATGCGCCGCCGCCGCGCATCGGCCGGTTCGCCGACCGGCGCCACGCAGAACGTGCGCATCTCGGTTTTGTTCGCGGCCAGCGGGCGGATGATGCGCAATTGCACGGCCGCGTTGTCGGCCAGTTGCATGTTCGGGAAAATCGTCAGATTGCGCACGCCGAACATCCAACGCGTGCGCATCTCGCCGACGCGCGCCGTGATCTCGGCTTCGCTCGCGAAGAGCGGTGAGTTCGCGCGCTGCTCGCGCTCTTCCGACCACAGCACGCTGTGACCGCCGCGGAACGCGAACGAACCATGGCTGCGGTCCGGCAGCGAACTCTGCTCGGGAGCGAGACGGCCCACGCGCCACTGCCCGGGATCCTTGCTCTCCGCGTCGCGCTTTTCGATCAGCTTCAAATACGACGCGTGCGCCGACGTGAAGTGATAGCCGTCGCCGCAGTTCTCCATCTGCAGTTTCCAGTTGCCGTCGTAGACGTAGGTCACGTCGCCCGGAATCGTCTCGATACCGCCCGGCGACTGATCGATGACGAGATCGATGAACGTCGCCGCGTCGCCCAGATGCTCGCGCAGCGGCGGCACGTCCGGGTTGATGCTCGCGAAGAGGAAGCCGCGGTAGGATTCGAAGCGCGCGACCGGCCGCAGGTTATGGTCCTCGTCGTCGAAGCCGGCGCCGTAGGCACCGATGGCGCGCGCCTTGATCCCGACGTTCTTGCCGGTGCTGTCGTAGGCCCACGAATGATAGGGGCAGGTGTGAACCTGTTTGTTACCACTCTGCGTACGGCACAAGAGCGCGCCCTTGTGGCGGCAGCTGTTGATCACGCAGCGCAACTGTCCGTCGCCGCCGCGCATCACGGCCAGCGGATAGCGTCCGGCGAACGTGGTGAAGAAATCGTGCGGGCGCGGAGCCTGCGACTCGAGCCCGAGAAACACCCACGTCGCTTCGAAGATGTACTGCTGTTCGAGCGCGAAGATCTGCTCGTCGGTAAAGACGTCGCGGTGCACCCGGAAGACGCCGTCGGCCGGACGGTCGTCGATCAACGCTTCGATCGTCAACATCGCATCTAGTGCTCGCCTACCTGCGGGATGAATCCCTGCCGGATGGGGGCCGCGCGGCCCGCCGGAGAAGGCGCTCGGATGAACGCACGCGCGTGGTTGTCCGCGCTCATCGTCGCCGGCCTCTCCCTCGCCCCGGCATCCGGTAAGGACGTCCCGCACCTCACCCTCAAATCGGGCACCCCGCAGACCGCGCGCGCCTGGGTCGCCGCGCGCGCAACCCGCTACGAAACCGACTTCAACGCCGCACTCGTCGTGAACGTCTCCCCGGCCAAGCTCAAGGTGCGCTTCCGCTGCATCACGCGCGGCTGCGAATTTCCGGCGTCCGACCAACCGGATACGGTGTCGCGCGTCAACGCGAGCACCTACGACGTCCAAAGCGTCAAGGGAACGGCCTCGATCAAGCTCACGATTTGGACGGTCGCGCCGGAAAACGTCGTCGTCCTCGCCCAACCGTCGGGCGCCAAGGCCCCGCAGGTCCGGTTCGAACTCAACGAACAGTAGCGCTCAGAACAACTTCGCGACCTTCGACTCCACCGCGACGTCGACCAGGATCGGTCCGGGATGCTGATGCGCCTCGGCCAACGCCGAGACGAGATCGGCAGCATGTTCGACCCGCCGCGCGGCGCAGCCGAAGCCCTTTGCCAGCGCGACGAAATCGACGTGACCGATGTCGAAACTCGGCGAACGCGTCGACTTGAAGAGCGCGCTGAAATCTTTCATCGCACCGTATCCGCCGTTGTTGACGATCACGAACGTGATCGGCAAGTTGTGTTCGACCGCGGTCCACAATCCGGCGATCCCGTAGTAGCTCGAACCATCGCCGATGATCGCGACCACGCGCTTGCCGGGCGCGGCCAGCGCAACGCCGATGGCGGCCGGTAAACCGTAGCCGAGGCTGCCGCTGGCCGCCGTGAAGTGGCCGCCCGGGCGCATCGGCAGGTAATCGTGAAGCACGACATGCGTCGACGGCGCTTCTTCCGCAATGATGGCGCCCTCGGGCATCGTTGCGCCTAGCGACTGGAGGATGAACGCGATCGTGATGGGATCTTCAGCCGGGAGTTTCGGGCGCGCATGCGCGGCGACGACGGGCGCGGCGGCCCGGGTCTTCAAACGCGGCAGCAGCGCTTCGAGCCCGTGCCGTAAGCTCGTGATGATCGCCGTGCCCGTTACGGCCCACGCCGCGGCGTTCGAATCGTCGGTGAGCTGGAAGAGCACCGTCTTTGGTTCGATGAACGGCCCTTCGGCGTGGATATGGTAGTTGAACACGGGCGCACCCAGCACGACAACGAGATCGTGCGCCCGCAGTCGCTCCACGACGCCGGTGCGGATGCGCGGCAACGCACAGACGAACTGCGGATGCGTCTCGGGAAAACTGGCGCGACCCGCCAAGGCGCTCGAATACACGTGCGCACCCGTTCGCTCGGCCAACTGCACCGCAAGTTCCGCCGCGCCGTCGCGATCGACGCCCGAGCCGACCACGATCGCCGGCGCGTTGCTCGCATCAAACGCCGCGGCCAGCGCGTCGAGCGCGGCCGGATCGGCGACGAAGTCGGCATAGATTTTGCGCACCGCGAGCAGCGGCGCTTGCGCGTCCCAATCGTCTTCCGGCACCGAGACGAACGTGGGCCCCCACGGCCTTTGCATCGCCATATAGTAAGCGCGCGCGATCGCGGCCGGAACGTCTTGCGCGCGCGCGGGCTCGACGCTCCACTTCACGTACGGCTTCGGAAACGACGCCGCATCCTGCGCGAACAAGAACGGATCCATCCCGAGCATCGCGCGCGTCTGCTGACCGGCCATGATCACGAGCGGCGCGCCGTTGCGAAAGGCGGTGTAAAGCGTGCCCATCGCGTTGCCGAGCCCGCCGGCCGAATGCAAGCTGACGAATGCCGCGTTGCCGGTGACTTGCGCGAACGCGTCGGCCATCGCGACCGACGCGCCCTCGTGCAGGCCCATCACGTAGGTAAAATCCGCGGGCCAGTCTTTGAGGAACCGCAGCTCGGTCGAGCCGGGATTTCCGAACATCGTCGTCATCCCGAGATCCCGCAAGAGGTTCATCGTGACCTCGCGGACCGGGGCGGTTTGTGGCAGCGCTTCCACCGTCATCGTCATTCCGGCACCTTCGGCGCCCGGGCCCGAATGGGCTTGCCACGGTGCCGGAGAAGGCGCCTAGCCCCATCTCAGATGCTCCGGAGGCAACCCGATGATCGAGGAACGCGTTCAACCCCTGCTCGACCCCGCCGCGTGGCAGGGCAAGATCTACAGCAACGGCTGGCGCGAGGCCGCCGGCGGCAGCACGGACGTCACGGACAAATCGACCGGGGCCTCAATCGGCCGCACGGGCGTCGCCAACAAGACCGACATCGCCGAAGCCGCCAAGCGCGCCAAAGCGGCGCAGCCGGCGTGGGCCGCACTGCCCGCGGCCAAGCGCGCGGAGATCTTGCGCAAAGCTGCCGATCTGCTCGAAGCCGCACACGATGAAGTCGCGAACTTCGACGTGCGCGAGACCGGGGGCATTCGTCCCAAAGGCGACTTCGAAGTGAGCGTCGCCGCGGGCGAACTGCGCGAAGCCGCCGGCTTGGCCGAACATGCGGGCGAGCGCCGCGTGATCGAGAAGACCGATGAAGTCGAAAGCGTCGCCGTGCGCGTGCCGATCGGCGTCGTCGGCGTCATCTCGCCGTGGAATGCGCCGTTGATTCTCTCGATGCGTTCGGTCGCGCCGGCGCTCGCTCTGGGGTGCACGGTCGTGCTCAAGCCCGACGTGCAGACGCCGGTCTCCGGCGGCTTCGTCATCATCGCCGCGCTGAAGGCGGCCGGCCTGCCCGAGGGCGTGTTGCACGTGCTGCCGGGCGATGCCGAACCGGGCGCCGCGCTGTGCACCGATCCGAACATCAACATGATCAGCTTCACCGGTTCGACGCAAGTCGGCCGCCTCGTCGGCGAAGCGGCCGGACGCACGCTCAAACGCGTCGCGCTGGAACTCGGCGGCAATTCGCCGTTCATCGTCCTCGACGACGCCGATCTCGAACTCGCGACGTCGGCCGGGGCCTTCGGCTCGTTCTTCTTCCAAGGTCAGATCTGCATGGCGTCTGGCCGCCATCTCGTGCACGAGAAAATCGCCGCGGCGTACACGGCGAAACTCACCGAACGCACGGCCAAACTCGGCATCGGCAATCCCGCCACGGAACAGGTGCACCTCGGGCCGCTCATCAACGATCAGCAACTCGAACGCGTCACCGGCATCGTTGACCGCACGCTGGCCGCCGGCGCCAAGGCGTCGACCGGCGCCACGCACGAAGGCCGCTTCTACCGGCCGACCGTGCTCACCGGCGTCACGCCGGAGATGGCCGCGTTCACCGACGAGATCTTCGGGCCGGTCGCGCCGATCACGATCTTCAAGAACGACGAAGAAGCGATCGAACTGGCGAACCGCACCGAGTACGGCCTAGCGGCGGCGATCTATTCCAACAACATCGAGCGCGCGATGAAGATGGCCGAGCGGCTGAACACCGGCCTCGTGCACATCAACGATCAAACGATCAACGACGATCCGCGCATTCCGTTCGGCGGCACCGGCGCATCGGGCAACGGCGGCCGTTTCGGATCGGTGTCCAACGTCGAAGAGTTCACGACTTGGCGTTGGATGACGATCCGCGCGCACGGTCACCCCTACCCGTTCTAAAACTACATCGGCGGAACGAGGCCGTCTTTGCCGACGTTGACGCCGGCGGCGGTCAACGTTCCGTCGGCCGCTTTGGTCGCGCGGACGTTGACGTGGGCGCCCTTGACGATCGCCGCCGCGGTCGCCGGTTCGTACGTGACGATCGGGGTGTCGGGCGTGACCGTGATGGTCTTCTCGCCACCGTCGTACTTCAGCGTCAGCGTCTTCGCGGTGACGGTGTCGACCTTGGTGGTGCCGATCGTGTCGACGCTACCGTTGGTCATGGTGCTCGTTGGGGTCAGATCGTAGGGACGGCTGCCCGCAGCGGGCGTGACACCGGGCGGGAAAATGTGAATCTCGAGCGCGCGCAGCGAGCCGTCGGTTTGCGGCACGGCCGCCGCGCCGACGAAGCTCCCGGGCGCGACCTTCGCCAGGCTCGACTTGACGATATACTGCACCGTGAAGTTCGGCGCGAGGGTGATCTTCGTTGTGGCCGTACCTATCGGTGCTGCCACCGTCAGGACGTTGCCGTCGAGCGACGCCACGACGCCGCGAACGTTCACCGTAGGCGCAAGGGCCTGTGCAAACGCGCCGGCCGTCAGACCCAGAACCAGCAAACCGGCAGTAAGTAGTCTCTTCATCGTCCTCCACTCTCCCATGTATCCTGAAAGCCCTCTGAAAAGGACTCGTCTATGAGCGCCGTCATTCGCGCCGACCACATCGGCAGCTTCCTCCGCCCCGCCGACATTCTCGAGGCCCGCCATCAAGGCGACGATGGAAGCGAGCATCTGCACGCTTTGGAGGACGCCGCCGTCCTGCACGTTCTCGAGAAGCAGCGTGAACTCGGGCTCGACGTCCTCAGCGACGGTGAATTCCGCCGCAACGGCTTCATGGGCGACCTCACCGCTGCCGTCGACGGCTTCGATTACGGCGAGGGCATCCCGCGGACGTGGAAGTCGGACACTTCGGTGCCCGCCGCACAACCGCTGCGCGGCATCGTGACCGGCAAGCTCAAGCAGAAACGGGGCCTCACCGAACACGAGGTGCCGTTCCTCAAAGCGAACGCCCACGGAACGTACAAGATGACGCTGCCGAGTGCGACGCAATTTCCGGCGATCGCTTGGAAAAAAGGCGTCAGCAGCGCGGCCTATCCGGAGCCTTCGGATCTGCTCCACGACATCACCGAAATCATCAAGCGCGAAATGGCCGCGCTGGCCGCCGCCGGCGTGCCCTATATCCAGATCGATGCGCCACGCTACAGCTACTATCTCGATCCGAAGTGGCGCGAATGGCTGCGCACCGAGATGGGCGGCGACCCCGACAAGCTCCTCGACGAAGCGTTGGCTGCCGACAATGCGTGCTTCAAGGCGGCGCGCAAGCCCGGCATCGAGCTCGCGATCCACTTGTGCCGGGGCAACAACCGCAGCAAATGGTATGCCGAGGGCGGCTACGACGCGATCGCGGAGAAAATGTTCGGGACGCTCGACGTCGATCGTTTTCTGCTCGAGTACGAAGACGAACGCTCGGGCTCGTTCGAACCGTTGCGCTTCGTCCCCAAGGGCAAGACGGTGGTGCTCGGTTTGATCTCGAGCAAGCTGCCGCGCATGGAAGACAAAGCACAGCTCATCAAGCGCATCGAGGAAGCCGCGAAATTCGTGCCGCTCGAGAACCTCGCGCTCTCGCCGCAGTGCGGGTTCGCATCGGTCATGGAAGGCAACGAGATGACCGAAGACGAGCAATGGGCGAAAATCGGCCTCGTCGTCGACACCGCCAGGACCGTGTGGCAGTAAAGCCGGTCGCCCCCGATCGCTTCGACTGCAAAGACGCGATCGCGGGGCACGGGCGCCCCGACCCCGCCGCGATCTACGCCGCACCGGGCGTGTTCGGCGAACCGCGCGACGACGTCGATCTCTACGGCGCCGGCATACGGCTCAACGCATTCGAGGCGCGCATCGCGAAGCTGCTCGGCAAAGACGCCGCGGTGTTCATGCCGAGCGGCACGATGGCGCAGCAGATCGCGCTGCGCATCATCGCCGACCGCGACGGCTTGCGCACGTTTGCCGCGCACCCCACCAACCACCTGACGCTGCACGAACGCGACGGCGTCACGCGCTTGCATGGGCTGCATCTGGTACCGCTTGCGACCACGCTCACCCCGGTCGCGCTCGCCGACCTGCAGCAGCTCGCCGAACCCGTTGCGACGCTGCTGCTCGAACTGCCGCAGCGCGAGCTCGGCGGTTTGCTGCCGGCGTGGGACGAGCTCGTCGCGATGACCGATCTCGCGCGCGAACGCGGTTGGCACGTGCACCTCGACGGCGCCCGCCTCTGGGAGTCGGCCCCGTATTACGGCCGCACGTACGCCCAGATCGCCGCGCTGTTCGATTCGGTCTACGTATCGTTCTACAAGGGCATCGGCGCGATCGCCGGCGCGATGCTGTGCGGATCGCGGCCGCTGATCGAGGAAGCGCGCATCTGGCAGCGCCGGCACGGCGGCAACCTCATGGCGCTCTATCCGTACGCGAACGTCGCGGAAGCGTCGTTCGACCTGCGCATCAGCAAGATGAAGTCCTATCGCGACGCCGCACAGTGGCTCGCGAAAATCGTCGCCGCGCAGCCGGGTACGGTGCGCGTGCAGCCGCTGCCGCCGCCCACCAACATGTTCCACAGCTACCTGCGCGTGCCGGCCGACAGCATCGCCAAACGGGTGACCGCGATCGCGCGCAAGCACGGCGTCTGGACGATCCTGCGCACCGCCCCGACCGCGATCGACGGCATCACCAAGTGGGAGATCAGCACCGGCGACGCCACGCTCGCGCTCGGCCCCGAGCGCGCGCGCGTCGTCTTGGAGCAGCTGCTCGCCTAAGGCCCCTCGATCGTCCGGACGAAATTCTCCGGATGGATGTCGGCAGCGAAGGCGGCTTGGATCGCGTGCGCATCGGTCGCCAGCAGATGCTGCGCGTCGATGTGCGTCTGGTCGAGCGGCAGGCCGTTCACCGCATCGTTGAGCAGGGTCTCACCGATCTCCGAAGCCGACGCATCGCCGAGCACGACCCGGCGTACGACCGACGCTTTCATCAGGCCCAGCTCGAAATCGCCGATCGGCTGGGTGCGCAATTGCGCGAGCTCGTCGTCGATCATCGACTCGATGCGCGGTTCGTTGCCTTGCGCGCACGCAAATTCGACCGAGAAGCGCGAGCG
>PLTN01000038.1:37313-42226 GCA_003164495.1 Vulcanimicrobiota bacterium | reverse complement strand
TACTGCGGCGACGAGCGCGGCACCGGAACGAGTTGTTCGAGCGTGACGTAGTCCTGGTGAATGTTCGGCAGCGGGATCTTCACCTCGCCCGGCGGGTTGAGCGGAACCGGCGGCAGATCGACGGCCGGCGCCGGGCCGACGGCATGCCAGCCGCCGAACGCGCGCTCGATCGACGCGCGCGCCTGCGCCGGACTCACGTTGCCGACAACGACGATCGTGGTGAGATCGGGCCGCATCGTTTTCGCGTAATAGCCCTTGGCCTGATCGAGTGAGAGCCCTTGCACGCCGGCCACCGTCGGCTGGCGCAGCTCGGGATCGTTGAACGGCAGCAATTTGAGGGCGGCTTGCTGCACGGCAACGCTGTGCGTACTGTTGAGCTCGGTCTGCAACTCGTCTACCGCGCGACGCTTGACGATGTCGAACGTGGCCTGATCGAGACGCGGCTGCAACTCGTTCTGCGCGAGCAGCGGCACCGCGCGATCGAAGCTGCGCGTGGTGGTCTGCATGCCGAACGAACTGCCGCCGTCGAGCGAGGTGTCGATCGCATCGAGCGAGCGTTGAAACGTTTCGCGATCCTGCGTGACCGTACCGTAGGGATACACGCCCTCGAGAACGCGCGAGACGCCGTCCTGACCTTGCGGCTCTTCGAGCACGGGTGCGGTCTTGACCGTGCCGTAGACGAAGACCGTATCGGAGATCGTCTCCGGTTGCACGATCAGCGTGATGCCGTTGGCGAGTTTCGATTGCACCGGCGCGAGGCCGGTGTCGGGCACCGCTACGTCGTGCACCAACGCATTGCCCCACGCGGGTAAGTGCGTGACCATCGGTTCTTTGCCGAGCGGGTTCTCGCGGCTCAAGCCCGCGGGCGCCGGAGCTGCCGATTGCGACGCGCCGGCCGACGGCGTCAACGCGCCGATGACGGCATGGTTGACGTCGAGATATTTTTTCGCGACACGATTGACGTCGGCCAGCGTGACGCGGCCGATCAGTTCCTGTTCGTAGGCGATCGAGGGTTCCCGATCGACCGCGATCGTGTCGGCCCAATCCGATGCCAGCGAAGAGATCGAGTTGCGGCTGAGTTCTTGATCGGCGATGAGACGGCGCTTGGTGGATTCGAACAACTCGGCCGGCACACCGTGGTCGCGGTAGTTCGTCATGATCGACTCGAGCTTCTTGACCATCGTATCCGGATCGGTGCCCGGCGCGAGCGCGGAAACGGCAAAGCCGAGCTGCGCTTCTTTCACGTACGGCATCGACGTCCACTCGCCGTCGAGCGCGAGGCCGTCGTCGCCGAGCTGGTGCAACGCACCCCGGTCGGCACCGAGCACGCCCTGCAAGACGAACGAGGCGAGGAAGTCCGGGTCTTGGAGGCCGGGCATGCGAAAGCCGACTGCGGCGAGCGGATAGGCGAGGGTGGTCGCGCGGCGGATCACCGTGCGCTTGAGCGGTTGGAAGTGCGCGCTCTGGTGCTCGGGAATGTTCTTTTCGGGGATCGCTTCGAAATGCGCGCGCACCGAGGCCAGCGTGGCGGCCGGATCGACGTCACCCGCGATGACCAGCACCGCGTTGTTGGGCGCATACCAGCGATCCCAGAATGCTTTCAGGCGCGGTCCGGTCAGCGCATCGAACGCGGCTTTGGTGCCGACCCCCGGATGCTCGTACACGGTGCTCTTGTATGCGAGCGCGGAAGCGTCGCTGAAGAAATCACTGCCGGGCTGGGCTTCGTCGCGCGCGACTTCCTGTTCGATCGCGCCGCGTTCGTTCTGCCACTGCGATTGCAGATCGAGCACGCCGTGCATGCGATCCGATTCGATGCGCAACACGGCATCGAGATCGGCCGCCGGGACGGTGAACTGATACTGCGTCGTCATCTCGCTCGTCTCGGCGTTGAAGTCGCCGCCGAGCGCCGTTGCGATCGTTCCCAACTCGGCGGTGCTGAGGTTCTTCGTCCCGCGGAACATCATGTGTTCCTGCGCGTGCGCCATCCCCGGCATGTCCGGCGGATCGTCGCGCGAACCGACCAGATAACTGAGATCGGTCGAGACGACCGGCGCGAGCGTATTACGGACGATCACGACCTGAAGACCGTTACGCAGGGTGGCTTTCAGCACATCACCGGTGCTCGACCCGGCGGGCGGCGCAGCCGAGGCCGCCGCCGCGAGGAGCAAACTCAGGACGCCGCCGGCGGCCCACTGTCGTAACTGCATATTCTCTCTACGTTAGCCGCATGGCAAACGTCCCGCCTCCCACGGCGGGAGCGAGCGTATTCGAGTGAAAGATTGTCCGCCAATGGAACGTACCCAGATTCTCGTCGTCGGCGGCGGTATCGGTGGCCTGGCCCTTTCGCTGGGCCTCGCGCGGCGCGGGCGCAACGTGCACGTGATCGAACGCGCCCCCGAGTTCGTGGAGATCGGCGCCGGCATCCAGCTCGCGCCGAATGCATCGTGGGCACTCGACCAGCTCGGCGTACTCGAGGAGATCCACTCCTACGCCGTATTCCCGCAGCGTCTGGTCTGGATGGACTCGACCTCAGGCGAGCAACTCACCTCGATGGACCTCGGGGAGCCCTTCCTCGCGCGCTACGGCTATCCGTACTTCGTGATGCACCGCAGCGATTTGCTCGAAGTGCTGTTGAAGGCGTGTCAAGCCGAACCGAACGTTACGCTGGAACCGAACCGCGAGGCCACCCGGGTCGAAGACCGCGCGTCGACCACGGTCGTCACGTGCGGGAACGGATCGAGTTACGAGGCCGACATCGTGATCGGCGCGGACGGCCTGCGTTCAGGCGTGCGCAAGGCGATCTTCAACGACGGCGATCCGATCTGTTCGGCCTACGTTGCCTATCGCGGCACGATCCCGATCGGCGAAGTTTCTGCGTCGGCGGGTTTCGACAACGTGATCGTCTGGACCGGACCCGACCGGCACCTCGTGCAGTACCCGGTGCGCCGCGGCGAACTCTACAATCAGGTTGCGGTGTTCAAGAGCCGGCGCTATCTTGCCGGCGGCGCGGGCGACGACTGGGGCTTGCCCGACGAGCTCGACGAGATGTTCGCGAGCGGTACCGATCTCGTGCGTTCGGGCATCGCGCAAATGGGGCGCCAACGCCGCTGGCCGATGTTCGACCGGCTGCCCATTTCGAACTGGACGCGCAATCGCGTAACGCTGCTCGGCGACGCAGCGCATCCGATGTTGCAGTATCTCGCGCAAGGCGCGGCCCAAGCGCTCGAAGACACGGCGGTGCTCGCAGCGCTGCTTGCCGATCATCCCGTTACGGCCGATCCGGCATCGATCTTTCGCGCCTACGAAGCCGAGCGTGCCCCACGCACCGCACGCGTGCAGACGCAAGCGCGCGTGTGGGGTGACTACTGGCATTTGCATCCCGGCCCGCTCAAAGCAAGCCGGGATGCGATGCTGCAAGCCCGCAGCGCCACGGACTACAGCGAGTCCGATTGGTTCTACGACTACCGCGGCCGAACCGCGGCAACCGTCACCTAGGCACGGGCGGCTCGGCCCCCGCGAAATACTCCGCTGAGATTACCGTGAGGGGCCGAACGCGATGGATTCGCTTGAAGCGAATCCACTAGCCCCAGTGGCCGGCGACCCAATAGCGGCCTTGCGGGCCCATGCGCCAGTGACCGGCGATCCAGTGACGGCCGGGCATCACGCCGACGTAACGTCCGGGCGCCCAAACCCAGCGGCCGCCGGCACGGTACCAGTGTCCGCCTTCCCAGGCATAGCCGTTGCGCATCGGATGTGATTCATAACGCGGTGGCGGCGGCGGCGGGCCGTTGTACCACTGCGCCGACGCGATGCCCGCGCCGAGTGAGAACGTGAGTCCGGTCAGCACCACGCCGGCACCGATCCGTTGGAGGTGTTTGCCGAATGATTTCATGGCTGTTCCATATCCTTTCTGGACAGACATAAAACGTGCGCGCGAGCACGGACGGGATCAGCCCGCCGGATTTCTCATTTCCGGTTTATCGAGCTCGCAAACCCCGCCGGCTTGGGAAGTGAGGCCTTGAGCTTTTCGGCCTCCGATTCGATGACCGTACCCTTGAAGTAATCCGGGTTCATGCGCAGGTGCAGCGAGGCCGGGTTCGTCCAGGTCAACGCTTTGAAATCGTCTTGCGTGATGAGTCCGGCGCCGACCAAGCCGTAGGCTTCGGAGAGGATGCTGGTCGCATCCATCACGTCCCAGTGGCCGATATCCGAACCGAACACGGCTTTGAGCGGCTGTCCGACCGGACTGAGTTTGCGATTGAAGCCGACTGACATCATGCGGTCGTCGGCCTCACAGCCGAAGTAGAAGTTCTCGCAGAAGAGCTTGCGCAGATCGTGGACTTCCGTCATGCCGCAGGCGGCGAACTCATCGAAGAGCTCGGGGCGCTTCGGATCCGAGCTGCGCGAGTGCGGCCGTTCGCGAATCCGTTCGGCGGTGATGCGCTCGTCACCGTATTCGGCGGCTAAACCGGCCAGCAGCTCGATGTCGAGTTTACCCGGATCGAGGTTCTCGAGCAGATCGGTGACGTTGCGTTTTTCGAAGTGTTCGACGATATCGTTGAGCAGCGTCACGGCCCACGCGACGCCGCCTTCGAGCAAACCGAAGTTCAGCGTCGGAAAGCGGTTCGTCACGCCGCCCAAAAAAAGCGCGCGGCAAAAATGTTCCGCACCGCCGGCAAACATGCCGAGGTGGTTGAAGACGTAGTTCGACGCCGAGCGCCGGTGCTGCGCGCCTATGTGCGAGGTGTGACACAGCGGCGCTACGCCGAGTTCGACGCACCGCTTCCNNCTTCCGGATACGGCTTGCGAATCTCCGTGCCGACCATTACGGCCTTGTGACCGAGCTCGAGCACCGCGTATTCGAGTTCGCGGATCGCTTCTTCCGGCGTGTACGTCGGGATGACGGCGGCCGG
>PLTN01000038.1:0-37292 GCA_003164495.1 Vulcanimicrobiota bacterium | reverse complement strand
GCAGCCCGCGGCGCGCAGTTCGTCGTCGCGCACGTACAGCGTCGCGAGCCCGGCCGTCGTCAGCATGTGCGCGAAGTCGATACCGCACGCTTCCATCCGCGCGGCGAAGTATTTCGGGAAGAGCGACATCGCGCGGTCGGCGGTGTGCGCCNNGATAGCCCCACCAGATCATCTTGGTGGGGCCGTACGGCGCGGGCCGCTTCATCCAGCGCGCTTGGATCTCGGGGCCCGCAACTTCGCGGACGTACTCGTCGAGCAGCCACTCGCACTCGATCGTGTGCCCGTCGGCGTCGATGACGGGGTGATCGAGCTTTGCCCGAACCTCACTCCCGGGAAGGTCCGCGTGCCCCGACATAATCTGCGCTTAGCCCGGCTGCTTGACGCGAGCTTGCGCGGCCGCGAGGCGCGCGATCGNNTCGCCGCAGATGCCGATCTTCAGATCGGGACGCGTGCTGCGGCCCTTGGCGATGCCCATCCGCATCAGTTCGCCGACCCCGACGCGATCGAGCACCTGGAACGGGCTCTCGGTGAGGATCTTCTTCGAGATGTACGTCGGGATGAACGTGGTATCGGCGTCGTCGCGGCTGTAGCCGTACGTCGTCTGCGTGAGATCGTTCGTACCGAACGAGAAGAACTGCGCGGTTTCGGCCAGCTTGTCGGCCACCACGCACGCGCGCGGCAACTCGATCATCGTTCCGATGCGATAGGGCACCGGCACGCCCTTCTCCGCGATCACGGCGTCGGCAACGGCCTTGGCCGCGTCGTACGTGATGCGCATTTCGGAACCGGTGCCGACACCGGGGATCATGACGTCGGGTTTGGCGTCGACGCCGCGCTTACGCAATTCGCACGCGGCTTCGAACAGCGCGCGCACTTGCATCGCATAGATTTCGGGACTGACGATGCCGAGCCGGCACATGCGCAGACCGAGCATCGGGTTGACTTCGTGGAGTTGGCGCACGCGGGCCAGCATCTTCATGCGGTCGCGGTACTCCGCCGACGCCTCGCCTTTGGTGAGGCGCAGCTCGGTCGTCTCCGCAATGAGGTCTTCGAGGGAGGGCAAGAACTCGTGCAGCGGCGGGTCGAGCAATCGCACGGTCACCGGATAGCCCGCCATCGCCTCGAGGATGCCGGCGAAATCTTCCTTTTGGAAGACGAGCAGTTTGGCCAGCGCCGCGTCGCGGGCTTCGGGCGTCTCGGCGAGGATCATGTCCTGCACGATCGGCAGGCGATTCTGCTCCATGAACATGTGCTCGGTGCGGCACAGGCCGATGCCGGTCGCGCCGAGATCGCGCGCTTTCTGCGCGTCGACCGGATTGTCGGCGTTGCCCCACACCATCATGCGCTTGATGTCATCGGCCCAGCCGAGGAACTCGGCCAGCCATGCCGGCGGTTCGGACGGCGGCGGGATCAAGTCGAGTTTTCCGAACACGACGTTGCCGGTCGTGCCGTCGATCGTCAGCCAGTCGCCTTCTTTGAGCACGGTCGTGCCGATCGTTGCGGTCTTGTTGCGCAGATCGATCGCCATCTCTTCGAAGCCGCAGACGCAGGGCAGTCCCATGCCGCGCGCCACGACGGCGGCGTGCGACGTTGCGCCGCCCTTGCACGTCAGCACGCCTTTGGATGCGATCATGCCGTGCACGTCGTCGGGCGCGGTTTCGTTGCGCACCAGGATCACGGCTTCACCGCGCTTGCCCCATTCGGCGGCCGTATCCGCATCGAACACGATCCGTCCGGCAGCGGCGCCGGGCGAAGCGTTCAGGCCGGAGCCCGCCTTTTCGTACTTCTTATCGGGATCGATGCGCGCGAAGAACAGCGCCTCGAGCTGGCGCGGCTCGACGCGGCAGATCGCTTCTTCTTTCGAGATCAAACCATCGTGCACGAAATCGAGCGCGATCTTGATCGCCGCTTCCGCGCTGCGTTTGCCGCTGCGGGTCTGCAGNNTGAACTCGAGATCCTGCATGTCGCGATAGTGCGTTTCGAGCTGCTTCGCGATGGCGATGAATTGCGCGTAGACTTCGGGTTGCGACGTCTGAAGGTCGGCGATCTTCTCAGGCGTGCGGATGCCCGCCACCACGTCTTCGCCCTGCGCGTTGCGCAGGTACTCGCCGAACAGCTCGCGCGCGCCGGTGTTGGGATCGCGCGTGAACGCGACGCCCGTGCCCGAATCGTCGCCCATGTTGCCGAATACCATCGAGACGACGCTGACTGCGGTGCCCCATTCATCGGACATCTTGTTGTAGGCCCGGTAGTCGATCGCGCGCTTGGAATTCCAGGAGTCGAACACGGCGCCGATCGCGAGATCGAGCTGTTCGAAGACGTCTTGCGGGAAATCGCGCTTGGCCTCGCGCTTCACGACGTCGAGGTACTGCGGCAGCAGCGCTTTCCAGTCGGCGGCGCTCAGTTGCGGATCGGTCTTGTAGCCGAGCTTCGCCTTGGCCGCATCGAGCAGGTGGTCGAAGTGCTCTTTGTTGATCCCGAGTACCACGCTCGAGAACATCGTGATGAAGCGCCGGTAGGCGTCGTAGGCGAAGCGCTCGTTGCCGGTGAGCTTGGCTAGGCCCTCGACGGTCGCGGCGTTCAGCCCCAGGTTGAGGATCGTATCCATCATGCCCGGCATCGAGACCCGGGCGCCGCTGCGGACCGACACCAAGAGCGGGTTCTCGGCCACGCCGAAGCCCTTGTTCGTGCGCCGCTCCAGCTCGCGCATCGCATCGCGCACGCCGGCTTGGAGGCCGTCGGGGAAGCGGCGGCCCGCCCGGTAGAAGTCCAGGCAGACCTCGGTCGTGATGATGAAGCCGGGCGGGACCGGAAGCCCGGCCCGCGTCATCTCGGCGAGGCCGGCACCTTTGCCGCCGAGCAGATCCTTCTGATCGCCGGTGCCCTCTTCGAAAAAGTAGATCGCCTTCGTCGCTGAGGACGGGGCGGCGCCGGGAGCTGGCGGGGCGAGGACGTCGGACAAGCGAGTGGTCTCCATGCGTCGTGGACACGAGTGAGAGGGCTAGACCCCCGAGTTATACCGCTGCGGCGTGCGCTTGAAAACTATTTCCGTCGCATCACGCCCTTGAGGCATCTCGTCACCGCCGGCAGGTTCCTGCCGAAACGGGTGGGGGATACAGGCTACCAGCGTTCGGGAGCGGCGCGCTACGGCCGATGTCTTAAAGGCGTACCAGCTCCGTGCCCGCACCGGCCAGCGCGCCCGCAATCCCGTCACGTGCCGCGGCCCCGATCACCGCTCGCTGAGCGCCCCCCGCGACCGCCTCGATCGCGGCCCGCATCTTTGGCCGCATCCCGTCGCTAAACGTACCGTCTACGAGGAAATTCTGCGCTTCGGCGATCGTCAAACGTGGAATGACCGTCGCCGGATCGTCGCGATCCCGCCGCACGCCGGCCACGTTGGTGAGCACGACATACGCGTCGGCGCGCAGCGCCGCGGCGATCGCGCCCGCGACGGTGTCCGCGTTAAGATTCAGTGCGACGCCTTCACGGCGTTCGATTCCCATCGGAGCGATGACCGGCAGCAGCCCCAAACCGAGCAGGCCGCGCAGCAGCACCGCATCGACCTTGGCCGGTTCGCCGACGTAGCCGAGATCGTGCCCGGCGATCTGCATCCGCCGGACTTCCAGCAGGGCACCGTCTTGACCCGAGATGCCGAAGGCGCGCGCACCCCGGGTGAGCAGGCCGCGGACCAAATCCTTGTTCACGCTCCCGCATAGGACGGCTTCGACGATGTCGCGCGCCGCCGCGGACGTCACGCGTAAGCCCTCGACCCGTTCTTCGGGGATGCCCTGCGCGCGCAACGCGGCATCGATCTGCGGACCGCCGCCGTGAACGAGCACCACCGATATCCCGGCTTGCGCGAGCGCGGCGATTTCATCGAGCACCGGGTCTTCCGCCCCGGCCGTCATCGCGTTCCCGCCATACTTCAGGACGATCAGCATGTTCGCAACGTACGCCGGTCCACGCAGGTCCTCCGCCGAACCTGGGGTACGACTCGGCGGTGAAACGCGCTGCCGGGCAGCTTGAACTGATGGACCGGCCGGTGGACGCGCCGGACGAGCTCGAGCACAACCTCGCCGACATCGAGTTCGCGAACCGCTGGCTCGGCGGCATCGCACCGATCCTGCGCGCGGTCCGGCGCACCGGCGCCCGAACGATCCTCGACGTCGG
Source organism: Vulcanimicrobiota bacterium (assembly GCA_003164495.1). Taxonomy (GTDB): domain Bacteria; phylum Vulcanimicrobiota; class Vulcanimicrobiia; order Vulcanimicrobiales; family Vulcanimicrobiaceae; genus Lustribacter; species Lustribacter caenicola. The sequence goes on along the minus strand of PLTN01000038.1, from coordinate 33,122 downwards.
CAGCGGCAGCGGGGACGTGGCGCAAGCGCTCGTGCTCGACGGCCGGCGCCGCGGCTTCGACGTGCGCGCAACGTGTCTCGATCGCAGCGAAGCGATGCTCGCGATCGCGCGCCGGCGCACCGGCGCCGACGAGCGTCTGACGTTCGTTTGCGGTCACGGCGAGCGGCTGCCGTTCGCCGACGCCGCCTTCGATGTCGTCACGTGCACGCTTGCGCTGCATCACTTCGAGCCGCCGGCGGCGCGCGAACTGCTGCGCGAGATGCGGCGCGTCGCGCGCCTCACGCCGATCGTCGGCGATCTGTCCCGCTCGCGTCTCGCGTTCGCCGCCACCTGGCTCTACGCGCACTTCACGACGCGCAACCGGCTGACGCTGCACGATGCGCCGCTCTCCGTGCGTCGCGCATACGTGCCGGCCGAAGCTCTCGCGCTGGCTCGCGAGGCGGGCTGGCGGTCACCGCGCGTGCAGCGCGAAGCCTTCTTCCGCATGACGCTCGTCGATGGGTAGTGTGGTTGACGCGGTCGTCGTCGGCGGCGGCCCGGCGGGTTCGTCCTGCGCGCTACAGCTGGCGCGCGCCGGACTCACGGTGACGCTGGTCGAGCGGGCAACGTTTCCGCGGCGTAAGGTCTGCGGCGAATATCTCAATTCAGGCGCCGTCGCCGCACTCGACCGCCTCGGCGTGCTCAACGACGTACGCGCGCAAGCCTACGCTCTGCGCGGCGTGCGGCTGGTTCCGCCGCGCGCGTCGTCCGTCGAGCTGCCGTTTACCGGCGGCGCGCTTTCGTGCGAACGTGAAACGCTCGACGCGATCCTGTTGCGCGCGGCCGTCTACGCCGGCGTCACCGTGGTGCATGGCCGCGTCGAGGATTTGCTGCGCGACCGGGAACGAATCGACGGTGTGTGGGTGCGCAACGACGACGGCACCGCCTACGAAGTGCGCGCGCGCTGGACCGTCGGCGCCGACGGCTGCGGCTCGATCGTCGCTCGGCAAGCCGGCTTGACGCGAGGGAGCTGGCGCTTGCCGCGCTTTGCCGTCGGCGGGCACTACACCGGGTTCGGCGATCTCGGCGGCTTTGTCGAGATGTACGTCGGCGCGGGCGCTTATTTTGCCCTCAACCCTTTGGGTCAGAATAGAACGAACGTGATGGTTGTCATGCCGAAGACCGCGCTCGCAACGTGGTCCGGATTCGTGGATGAAGGCGTCGCCGGCAAAGCGGCCGAGCTCGGGCGCGGCCACCGTTCGTTCGCGAAGGCGCAACGGATCGGCGCGCGCGCGGCGATCGGGCCGCTGGCGCACAGCGTGCGCGCGCCGATTGCCGGCGGCGCCGTGCTGATCGGCGATGCCGCCGGCTTCCTCAACCCGTTCACCGGCCAAGGCGTTTTTCTTGCGCTGCGATCGGCCGAAAACGCGGCGCTCGCAATCGTTTCCGCCGCCCGCAACCGCGTATGCGAATCGAGCGCTTTCGCGGACTACGCGAACGAGCGGCGCGCGGACTTCGCGGCGCGCAAGCGCCTGAGCGCCGCGGTCGGCTGGCTCATCGACGTGCCGCTCCTGGCTCGCCGCGCCTCGGCCAAGCTCGCCCGTCAACCGCGACTGGCCGCGACGCTGATCGATGCGCTCGCCGGAGTGCGCTCGCCGGAGAGCGCGCTCACGCCGGCCGTACTCGGAGAGCTCGTCCTCTGATCACCACCGAAAACTGCATCGACATCGCGGCGCCCGCGGCGGCGATCTATCGCCTCGCGTCGGCCACCGAACGCTGGCCCGAACTCTTGCCGCACTATCGCTACGTGCGCGTGCTCGCGCAAAACGGGCCGGCGCGCACGGTCGAGATGGCGGCGCGCCATGGCTTCGTTCCGCTGCACTGGACGGCGGAACAGACCAACGATCCGGTGCGGCCGCACATCGCGTTCCATCACGTCAAAGGACCGACGCGCGGCATGGACGTCGAGTGGATATTCACGCCGCTCGGCAACGCCGGCACACGCGTGCAGATCGTGCACCGGCTCGCGTTCCGGTTTCCGATTGCGGCCGACTTCTTCGGCAAGTACGTCGTGAGCGATATCTTCATCCACGGCGTGGCGAACAAAACGCTCGCGCGCATGAAGCAGCTCGCCGAAGCGGGTGCGGCATGAACCATCGCGTTGCGGTGACGGGCATCGGCGTCGTGACGCCGCTCGGCATCGGGCTCGAAGCGTTCTGGACCAACGTGCTCGCGGAACACGTCGCGGTGCGCACGATCACGCGCTTCCCGACCGCCGGCTACAGCTCGACCGTCGCCGCCGAAATCGATGATTTCGATGCGGCCGCGTTCGTCGGCGGCAGACGCGTGCGCTGGACCGACCGCTTCTCGCAGTTCGCGCTGGCTGCAACGCGCCTGGCGATAGACGATGCCGCGTTTCACGTAACGGAAGACGGAACGGAGACCGGCGTGTTCATCGGCTCAGCGCTGGGCGGCCTCGCCTATGCCGACGAGCAGCACGACGTCTTTCGCGCATCGGGCCTGGACGCGGTACGTCCGCTGCTGGCGATCTCCGTCTTCGGCGGTGCGGCCACGTGCAACGTCGCGATGGAGTTCGGCATTCGCGGTCCCAACGTCGCCAATGGTAACTCGTGCGCCTCGGGCGCCGTGGCGATCGGCGACGCGTTCCGCGCAATCGCGCGCGGCGATATCCGCTCGGCACTCGCGGGCGGATGCGAAGCGCCGCTCTCGCCGCTCGTGTTCGGTGCGTTCACGATCATCCACGCGATGTCGACGCGCAACGGCGATCCGGCCGGTGCGTGCCGGCCGTTCGACCGGGAACGCGACGGCTTCGTGATGGCCGAAGGGGCCGCGATGCTGGTGCTCGAGCGCTACGACGACGCCTCGGCGCGCGGTGCGCGCATCTACGGCGAGATCGCAGGCTACGGGTTGACCAACGACGCCTATCACATGTCGGCACCGCAGCCCCAAGGCACGTTCAACGCGCTCGCGATGCAGCGCGCGCTGAGCGAGGCGAAGCTCTCCGCGGCGGACGTCGACGTGATCAACGCCCACGGTTCGGGAACGCCGCTCGGCGATGCCGGCGAGGCGGCCGCGCTGCAGATCGTGTTCGGCGAACGTGCGCCGCAGGTGCCGCTCACCGCAACGAAAGGCCAGCACGGTCACGCGCTCGGCGCAACGGGCGCATGGGAAGCCGCGCTTTCGCTCCTGGCCATCCAGCGCGGCATCGTGCCGCGCGTCGTCAACTGCGACCATCGCGATCCATCCTGCGCGGTAGGCGTACTCACGGAACCGCTGCTCGCGGCCCCGCGCGTCGTGCTCAGCTCCTCGGCGGGCTTCGGCGGCATCAACGCCGCGCTGATCTTTCGCGCCCCTAGCGGCGCGTGATCGTCGAGCCTCGCGGGATGAGGACCGGCGGGGGCGCGGCGACCACTTGAGCCGAGGTGTGCCCGGTTTGCATGCGGTCGAGTAAGAGCGTGACGGCTTGTTCTGCGACGGCGTCCAAGTGCAGGTCGACGGCGGTGATGGCCGGCACGCTCTCGCGCGCGCGGTGACCGTCGTAGCGCGTCGCCAAGCGCAGCTTCCCCGGCACGGCGATACCGCGCTCTGTTACCGCGCGCAACGCGCCGGTCGCGAACGTGTCGACCAGCGCGAGTAAACCGTCGATCTTCGGATAGTCGTCAACCAGCCGTTGCGTCGCAACATAGGCCGCGTCCTCGCCGCCGCTTTCATCGACGCGCACGATGACCAGTTCCATACCGTGCGCCGCGGCGAACGCCGCATACGCAGCTTCCGTTTCCACATACGAATTGCGCAGAGACGTTCCGACCATCAGCGCGATGCGTTTCGCCGACGCCGAGCGCAGGTGATCGAGCAGCAGATCGGCCGTTTCGCCGGAGCGAATGTCGATTGAGGCGACGCCCGGCGCTGAAGCGGCTTGCCGGCCGATCGTGACGAGCGGGATACCGCGTTTGCGCAGATGCGTCAGGTACGGATCGTCGGCAGAAGGCTCGACGACGATTGCGGCATCGATGGTAAGGTCGTCGAACGGCGGCAACCCTGTACCGGCGGATGGCACGAGCAATAACGCGTAACCGCGTTCGAGCGCGCTGACCGCGGCCGTCGCCGCAATTTCCATCAAGAAACCCAGCCGCGAGCGGCGGCCCGAGATCGCGAACGGCATCGACGAGAACAGGCCGATCGTGCCGATGCCGGTGCTGCGCAACCGCCGCGCGTGCACGTTCGGCGTATAGCCCAAGCGCTGCGCCACTGCGGTCACGCGTTTCTTCGTGCGCGCTTCGACGTAGCGCCGATTGTTGATCGCGTTGGAAACTGTCGCCGGTGAAACGCCGGCTGCCCGCGCAACATCGATAATCGTCGGACGCGCCGGCGCGTCCCGCTTAGCCACTTGTCCCCTCCCCGGGGAAAAACGCTGGACGTATTGCTGTCGCCGGACCAACGGTTCCCATAGTAAAACGTTTTGCTATGAGCACTTCGACCGCCTCCCGCGCCGATCAAGTCACCGATCGGCGTCGCGGCACCGGCCTCATTGCCCGCGACCCGGAGCGTTCAGCGAACGGCTTCACGCTCGTCGCACCGCAAACGGCCGGCGGCAACGTGTACCTTATCGCACCCGACGGAGGGGTCGCACATCAGTGGACGATGCCGCAGCGGCCGGGACGCCACGCCGTGATCTTGCCCAACGGCAACCTCGGCTACAACGGCAATCACCCGGAAACGCCCAATCTTTATCCGGCTTGGGAAATGTGGCACGGCGGCGTGTTTTCCGAAGTCACGCCCGGCGGCGAGATCGTCTGGTCGCATGAAGACAAACGCCATCATCACGACGCGCAGTGGCTCGAAAACGGCGACCTGCTCTATACGGTGGTCGACGTCATGCCGCCGGAGATCGCAAGCCGTATCGTGGGTGGTTCTCACGCGCACGATCTCCCCGACCGCAAGCAATACGCAGACGTCATCAAACGCGTCGACCGGTCGGGCAAGACGGTGTGGGAATGGAAATCGTGGGAGCATCTCGATCCCGCCGATTATCCGATCCATCCGATCTTCGATCGCTATCACTGGCCGATGATCAATGGGGTCGGCATAACGAGCACGGGGCTCGTCATGATGAGCCTCCGCACGACCTCGGGCATCGTCGCGGTGGATCCCGGCAGCGGCGACGTCGTCTGGCGCATCCCGCATCCGACCGTCTCACAGCAACACGCTCCCGTGCAGCTTGCTAACGGTCGCATCTTGATTTTCGACAACGGCAATCTGCGCCTGGGCGTGACGTCGCCGCACTCGCGCGCGGTCGAAATCGACCCGCTGACCGGAAAGGTCGAATGGGAATACGCCGATCCGATGCGGCCGAGGTTCTTCGCGCCGTACATGGGCAGCGCCGACCGGCTCGAAAACGGCAACACGCTCGTCAACGAAGCGCCGTTCGGCCGTCTCTTCGAAGTGACGCCTGCGGGCGAGGTCGTGTGGGAGTACGTCATCCCGTACTTCGCCGAGTACCCAGCCGGTGCGGCGCGTGCGTATTCGCCGGGTTTGACCAACAGCGTCTTTCGCGTGAATCAATACCCCCGCGCACGCTTGCCCTGGCTCTGAAAGAGTCGACTATCCACTTGTCGTTTCGCGTCCGGAGCGAGTTGGACGATTAACCGTAGTTTTCAAGACTCGCATAATATAAAAACGTTTTACTACACTGATTGAGGTGGCCATGTCGTTCGCCCGCCGTATCGTCCTCGCGCTCGTTGTCCTCGCGCTCGTGCTCGTTCATGCGGGCTCGGCCCGTGCGGACGATCCGACCGAGGTCCGGCTGCTCATGGATTGGTTTGCGCAAGCCGACCAGGCCGGTTTCTGGGAGATGCAAGTCGATGGATTGGGGAAGCCCTACCACGTAACGGTGCTGCAGGGCGGTCCGAAGATCCAAACGATCCCGCAGGTTGCAGCCGGGCAGGCCGAATTCGGTATCGCGAATGCCGACGACATCTTGCTTGCGCGTCTGCACGGCGCCCCGGTCCGCGCCGTCTATGCCTTCATGGAGTACGTCCCGTACGATTTGGTCTATCATCCCGCCCCCGGGATCAAGAGTCTGACGGATCTCAAAGACAAGACATTCGCCGTGAACCTCGGCTTCGGCTATTGGGAATGGCTCAAGAAACGCTACAGCCTCACCGGCGTGCGTGAAATCCCGGTCACCGGAGACTTGAGCATGTTCCGGCTAAATCCGAACATGGTGCAGCAAGGGTACTCGATCTTTCTTCCCTACCGGATGGACGCGTTGGGCATCCCAAATGCGCAGTTCAAAGTCGCGGACCTCGGCTACCGTCCGTACGCGACGCTCTTCACGACCGACGACATGCTGCAACATCACCCCGAAGAAGTTCGCGCAATCGTCGCCGCCGCGAAGCAAGGTTGGGAAAACTTCATCGCCGATCCGTCGAAAGTTCGCTCGCTGATTCTGGGGATGAATTCGCTCGTTCCGGCGGACGTGCATGATAAAGCCGTTTCGGAAATGCTCCAGACGCTGTTGCCGCGCAAACGACTCGGATGCATGAGCGACGCGCGCTGGAGCGAGTTGACGAAGCAGCTCCAGGAGGTGGCCCTCTTGCCGCCGTCGTTCGATCCGAAACAAGCGTACGTCAATACGTTCATACCGGGATGCCGGTAGTCACCCTCGATGCTCCCGTCGTGAACGCGCCACCGTTGCCCTCCGGCATCGGCATCGCGTTGCGCGAGGCCTCGATGCGCTTTCCGTCGGGCTTGCAGGCGCTCGATAACATCGATGCGGCCGTCGCGCCGGGCGAGTTCGTGGCGATCGTCGGCCCGTCGGGCTGCGGCAAGTCGACCCTCTTGCGGATCGTTGCCGGTCTCATCACGCCGACCGGTGGAACGTGTGCGCGTTCGGGCGACGGCGCGGCGGCCTTCGTCTTTCAAGAGCCGGCGCTACTGCCGTGGCGCACGGTTCAGAAGAACGCCGAACTGCTGATGGAACTCGAAAGGTACGCCCCCGCAGAGCGCACGGCACGCGCTGCCGAGGCGCTGAAGCTCGTCGGCCTCGCGGGCTTCGAACGCGCCTATCCGCACAGCTTGTCCGGCGGAATGCGAATGCGCCTCTCGCTCGCGCGCGTGATTGCGCTGAAGCCGCGGTTGCTCTTGCTCGATGAGCCGCTCGCGGCCGTCGACGAGTTGACCCGTGACGTACTTCAAGAAGAACTCTCCCTGATGTGGCAAGCCGCCGGCTTCACCGCCTTGCTGGTCACCCATAACGTGCACGAAGCCGTGTATCTTTCGTCGCGCGTGCTGGTCATGTCGGATCGGCCCGGCCGCATCGTCGAGATCGTCGACGTTCCGTTCGCGTTTCCGCGCGCAGCGGAAATCCGCTCGACGCCGGAGTTCGCGCATCTCACCGGAGAGGTCTCGGCGATCCTGCGAGGGCGCGCGCGTGCTTGACGGAATCCGGCGCTTCGCGCCGACCGCGATCGTGGCGATTGCGCTGCTCGCATTGTGGTTTCTGCTGGCGCAGACGGTCTTTGCCGGGCGAGCCTATCTCGTACCTGGACCGATCGACGTGCTCTCGGCACTCGGCACCGATGCTCCGAACACGTTCGCCGCAACGCTGACCACCCTCAAAGAAGCGGCTCTGGGATATCTCGCCGCGATCGTGTTAGGCGTCTTCATCGCGGCCGTCTTGAGCCAATCGCGCCTGCTCGAACGGAGCGTCTATCCGTACGCGGTGCTGCTGCAGACGGTTCCGATCGTCGCGGTCGCGCCGCTCATCGTGCTCTGGTTCGGCTACGACGATCTCTCCGTGATCATCATCAGCCTCGTCATCTCGATCTTTCCGATCATCAACAACACGCTCTTGGGCCTGCGCTCGACCTCGCGCAACCTGTTGGAACTGTTCGCCATGCATCATAGCAGCCGCATGGTGCGCCTCGTGAAGCTGTTGCTGCCCAGCGCCTTACCGCAGATCATGGCCGGCTTACGGATCTCCGCTGGGCTCTCCGTGATCGGGGCGATCATCGGCGAGTTCATAATCGGCTCGGGGAATTCTCACGGCGGCCTCGGCGTCCAAATCATCTTCGCTCAAGGACGCATGTACACGGCATTGCTTTTCGGCGAGATCATCTGCGCGACGCTTCTGGGCTTCCTGTTCTTCTCAATCGTCAACGGCGCCGGCAACCTCATGCTCAAGAACTGGCACGAATCGGCGCTATGAGCTCGAACATCCCCGTTATCGATATATCTGGTTGGTTCTCGCCGGAAGCAAGCGCGCGCCTCGACGTCACGCAAGCGGTCGATGCTGCATGCCGCGAGTGGGGCTTCCTGATCGTCTCCGGTCACGGCGTCGAACGCGCGTTGATGGACGTCATGATGCGTGTATCAAAAGAGTTCTTTGACTTACCTCTGGACGAGCGGCTACGCTACGAATCGCACAACGCGTTCGCCCGCCGCGGCTACCATCGCTTCGCAAGCGGCGCGAATGCGCGCACGCTCGGCCTCGTTCTGCCGCCGGACCTGCGCGAATCATTCCGCGCCGGACCCGAAGCGCGGGCCGGCGACCCGTACTACGAATCGGATGCCGCTCGCCGGTTCTTTCTGCCGAATATCTGGCCGAAAGCGCCGGTTGCGATGCGCGATGTCTGGCAGCACTACTACGCGGCTGCGACGCAGCTCTCGAGCCGCTTGATGGAAATATTCGCCGTCGCCCTCGGACTGGAACCGGAATGGTTCGAAGACAAGATCGATCGCGCGATCAGTCAACTGGTGGCACAGCACTACCCACGGCTCGACACTCCGCCGTTGTCCGGTCAACTGCGCAACGGCGAGCACACCGATTTCGGCAGCATCACGCTGTTGATGGCGGAGGACCGTCCGGGCGGCTTGCAAGTGATGGGTACGGACGGCGAGTGGCACGATGTCATCCCCGTTCCCGGCACGTTCATCGTGAATCTCGGCGATATGCTCGCGCAGTGGACCAACGACCGCTGGCGCTCAACCCTGCACCGGGTCGTCAACCCGCCGAGCGATGATACTGCCGATTCGCGCCGGCTTTCGGTCGTCTTCTTTCACCAGCCGAACCTCGAGGCGATGATCGACACGATCGCGTCCTGTATCACGCCGGAGGCTCCGAAGAAATATGAAGCTGTCAGCGCCGGAGACTATTTCGCCAACAAGTTGCACCAAGTCCACAACATAGCGGTGACACCCCTGGCTCCGGCTCAGTAAACAAAAGAACAGCGGTCTTCAACGCACGGCCACGCCCGGTGCCGTTGGACTAGCAACTTGTCCAACGGTGGGTCCGCAGTTTCGCAGCTACTAATCCCCATGTCTACGAACGACGTCGCTTACTCGCGCCGGTCAGCCATCGCTGGTGCCGCTACCGCCCTCGTCGCCGCCGGCAGTCGCATTACGCCGGCGCGCGCGGCGACGAAAATCCGCTTCCTGACCAACTGGTTCGCCGAAGCCGAACACGGCGGCTTCTACCAGGCCAAGGCCTCCGGACTCTATCAGAAAGCCGGGCTCGACGTCGACATCCAGATGGGCGGGCCGCAGGTCAACGGCATGCAGCTCCTCGCCGGCGGCGACGCGGACATCATCGTCAGCTACGACATCGAAGTGCTCGACAGCATCGAGAAGGGCGTGCCGGCCGTGGCGATCGGTGCCGTCAACCAGTTCGACCTGCAAGGCATCATGGCGCACACCGACGTGCCGTCGCTGGCCGCGCTCAAAGGGCGGAAGATCCTGGTCTCGAGCACGGCGTTCTCCACGTTCTGGCCGTGGCTGAAACAGAAGTACGGCTTCACCGACGACCAAGCCGGAACGTATACGTTCAACCTGCAGCCGTTCTACGTCGATCCGACGCTGGCACAGCAAGGCTACATCACAGCCGAGCCGTTCGAAGCGCAGAAGAACGGCGTGAAGACGAAGTTCTTCCTCTTCGCCGACGACGGGTATCCGCCGTACAGCACGACGCTCGTCACCACCCGCGCGTACATGGAGAACAACTCCGCGGCGGTGGCCGCCTTCGTGAAGGCCACGATGCAAGGCTGGAAAGACTACCTCGCGCATCCGGCGCCGGGCAACGCGCTGATCAAGGAAGCGAACCCGAAGCAAGGCGACGATCAGATCGCGTTCAGCATCGGCCGCTTCAAAGCGATCAAGTGCGTGACCGGCGGCGACGCCGCAACGCAGGGCATCGGCATCATGACCGATACGCGCTGGAAGAAAACGCGCGACTTCATGGTGGGCACCAACATGCTCAAAGCGGCGACGCCTTGGCAGTCGGCCTACACCACGCGGTTCGTCAAAGGTCTGAACATCATCGCGTGACCGGCGCAACGGGCCCCGCGGTGGTGGAACTCCGCGGCGCCGACAAGGTCTTTTCCAACGGTATGCGCGGGCTCGCACCGATCGATCTTTGCGTGCAGCCGGGTGAGTTCGTCACCTTGATCGGCCCGTCGGGCTGCGGCAAGAGCACGCTGCTCAAGCTGATCGCCAATTTGATCGCACCGACCAGCGGTGAACTCGGCTGGTGGGGTGAGGGCTTCGAACGCGTCGGTCAACCCGGACACCAGATCGCGTTCGTTTTCCAAGAACCGACGCTGATGCCGTGGTCGCGCGTCGACACCAACGTCCGCCTGCCGCTCGACCTCGACCACGTATCGAAGGAACAGGCGGCGCCGCGCGTCGACGCGGCGCTGGCGAACGTCAACCTGACCGGATTCCGCCGCCACTATCCGCGCCAGCTCTCCGGCGGCATGCGCATGCGCGTCTCGATCGCGCGCGCGCTCGTGACCGATCCCGATTTGCTCCTGATGGACGAACCGTTCGGCGCGCTCGATGAGTTCACGCGCAACCGGCTCGATGACGATTTGCTGCGGCTCTCGTTCGAACGGAAGCTGACGACGATCTTCGTGACGCATTCCCTCTACGAGGCGGTCTTTCTCTCGACGCGCGTGATCGTGATGGCCGCGAATCCCGGCCGCGTATTTGCCGAGTTCCGGGTTGACGAACCCGAGCCGCGCGGCGACGACTTCCGAACCAGCGCGCGGTTCGCCGAGCTCTCGCGCGAACTCTCGAAGATCTTGCACGCGGCCTCGGTCGCGGGAGGGGCCGAAGCGTGAACGAGCCGCACACCGCCTTTCGCACCGGCGCACCGATCGTGGTCGGCCTGCTGATCCTCGTGCTCTGGGAAGGCGCTTGCCGAGCCTGGCACGTGCCGGCGTATCTCTTCCCGATGCCGAGTGCGATCGCCGGCGCGCTCGTGCGCGAGTGGCCGGTGCTTTTGCGCGCGCTCGGCACCACGCTGCTCATCACGCTGCAAGCCTTTGCCATCGCGGTCGTCCTCGGCACGCTGATTGCGTTTGTGTTCGTGCAGAGCAAGGTCATCGAGGCGAGTTTCTTTCCGTATGCCGTCCTGCTGCAAGTGACGCCCGTCGTCGCGATCGCGCCGCTGATCATCATCCTCGTGAAGAACACGTCGCTTTCGCTCACGATCTGCGCGGCGGTGGTCGCGATCTTTCCCGTCATCTCGAACACGACGATCGGACTGCACAGCGTCGATCCCGGATTGCTCAGTTACTTTCGCATGAACAAAGCGACGCGGCTCGAGACCCTGCTGCGCTTGCGCATCCCCTCCGCGCTCCCGTTTTTCTTGGCCGGCTTACGCATTGCGAGCGGCCTGGCGCTGATCGGGGCGGTGGTGGCGGAATTCGTCGCCGGAACCGGCGGCCGCAGCGCGGGCCTGGCCTATCAGATCCTTCAGGCCGGCTTTCAGCTCGACATCCCGCTGATGTTCGCCGCGCTGTTCTTGATCGCGCTCAGCGGCGTTCTGCTCTACCTCCTGATGGTCGCCCTCAACAACGCGCTCTTAGGCCATTGGCACGAAAGTACGTTGCGTGAAGAACTCTGATGGGTAGAGAGGAACTGCGGCGCCGGGCAGAATGGAGACTCGGCACCCTTTCCCGGCGGCTGATGCTATGAAGCTCGTGCTCCTCGAAGCCCTTATCGTCATGACGGCGATTCGTGCCGTCCTCTCGCTGCTGGGACACGCCCCGCCCTGGCCCACGCCGGTGTGGGAACTCTTCGCCGGCTTCGCGCTCGTCGCGGCCGCATCGATCTGCGTACAAGCCGCGCGCGATCGTTTACCGCATAGCGGACCGGTGGTACCGCCGCACATCCCGCTCGAGCGCATCGGCCCGTTCCACGCCGATGCGATGCTCGTCCGCTTCGGCGCGCGCGGCGATCACAACGTCAACAACATCAACCTGAACTAGTGGATTCACGTTCCGTGAATCCTTCGCGTTTGGGCTGCGCCCAAGCCGCCCGACACGCTAAACGGAAGGCATCACGCCGCCGTCGATGAGGACCTCGGCGCCGGTCATCGAGGCCATCCGGTCGGAGACGATCAGCGCCGCCATCGAAGCGATCTCTTCGGGCTGCGTCATGCGTTGCAGCGGGATTTGCGCGAGCCGGGCGGCCCGGGCTTCCTCGAGCGTTTGCCCCGGCGCGATCCGGGACTTCAGCTGCCGTTCGCTGCGTTCGGTCTCGGTCGATCCGGGCGAGATCGCGTTGATGCGCACGTTGTACGACGCGAGTTCCTTGGACAGCCCGCGGGTGAAGTTCAGCAGCGCGGCGTTGCTCGTGCTCCCGGTGAGGAACGAGGCGTTGGGGTAGCGGCCGGCGCCCCCGACGATGTTCACGATGCGGCCGTCGCGGCGCGCGATCATCCCCGGAACGACCGCGCGAGTCATGCGGATATAGCCGAGCAGCTTGAGGTTCCAGGCGTCGAGGTACGCCGCGTCGGCAACCTCGAGAAACGGGCCACCCATCGCCGAGCCCGCGCAGTTGATCAGGATGTCGATCCGGCCCAAGGCCTGCTCCGCCTCGTGCGCGGTGCGCAGCACGTCCTCAGCCTTGGAAAGGTCGGCCGTCACGAAATGCACCCGCAAGCTAGCGGCGGTCGCCGCGAGGCGGGCCGGGTCGCGGGCGGCGATGGCAACGGCGACCCCCTCGCCGGCAAGCATTTTGGCGCAGGCGAGGCCGATGCCGGCGCTGCCGCCCGTGATGAGCGCGGTCTTCCCCGCGAGGCCGAGATCCATGGGGCTCGGCTTCCGCGGCCGGGCGCGAACCCTTGTTTGACGTGGACCGGTCCAGTGTGGTAGGGTAACGGCTTGTGGTTAGCTTAGGAGAAATCGTGAATACCTGGATGGCGGCGAGCCCGCATGAGTAAGTTGGATGTCGAGGCCCTAAAACGCGCGAGCAACGGGCTGCGCGGCTCGATTCCCGAGGAGCTCGCCACCCCCGCAGATCACTTCAGCGACGAAGCGATTCAGCTGCTGAAGTTCCACGGCGTCTATCAACAGGACGACCGCGACGCGCGCAAGTCCGCGCGCGAAACGGGCGCCGGTCGCGATTTCAGCTGCATGATCCGCACCAAGTGCCCGGGCGGCTTTCTGCCGGCCGACTTCTACCTCGGCATCGACAAGCTGGCCGATCTCTACGGCAACGGCTCGATCCGCGTCACGACGCGCGGCGCGCTCCAACTGCACGGCGTGCACAAGAGCAACCTGCACGAAGTCATCCACCAGATCAACGAACATCTCGGCTCGACGCTGGCAGCGTGCGGCGACGTCAACCGCAACGTGATGGCCACGCCGTTCCCGCTGCGCCGGCCCGACTACGATGCCGCGCACGCCGCGGCGTTCGCGATCGCCGACGCCCTTACGCCGCGTACGAAAGCCTACGTCGAACTCTGGAGCGACGGCGAGCTCGCGCATACGACGCAAAGCGAACCGGTCGACGAACCGATCTACGGCGCGGCCTATCTGCCGCGTAAGTTCAAGATCGCGGTCACCGTGCCGGGCGATAATTCGGTCGACCTCTATACCAACGACGCGGGCATCGTTCCGCTCGTCGCGGACGACGGCACGATCGAAGGCTACAACCTCACGGTCGGCGGCGGCCTCGGCATGACGCACGGCAAACACGCGACCTTCCCGCGGTTGGCCGATGAGTTCGCGTTCGTCACGCCCGAGCAGCTGATCGCGGCCGTGCAAGCGATCGTGATCGTGCAGCGCGACTACGGCGACCGCACGAACCGTAAACACGCGCGGCTCAAGTACACGATCGAGGATCGCGGCATCGCATGGTTCCGCGAGGCCGTCGAAAAGCAGGCCGGTTTCACGCTCGGCAAATGGCGCCCGCTGCCCGCATGGTCGGTGCCCGAGTATCAGGGCTGGGCCGCGCAAGGCGACGGCAAGTGGTTCTACGCGCTCGACATCTTGAGCGGACGCGTCGTCGATCACGGCACGGTGCACTTGAAGACCGCGCTGCGCGACATCGTCGCGCAAACCGGCCGCAATCTCGTCGCCACCCCCAACCAGTCGCTCTTGATCGTCGATGTCGACGCGGCGCAGCGTGAAACGATCGACGCGATTCTGAAGGCCAACGGCGTGCTCAACAACGCCGATGACTTCGAACGCCGGGCGCTGGCATGCCCGGCCCTGCCGACGTGCGGCCTCGCACTGGCGGAATCGGAGCGCTTCCTGCCGGCGATGCTCGAGAGCATCCGCCAAGCATGGCAGGCTGCCGGGTTGCGCGAGGGCGTACCGACGATCCGCATGACCGGCTGCCCGAACAGCTGCGCGCGGCCGTCAACGGGCGAAATCGGGATCGTCGGGATGAGCCTCAACACCTACATCATCTCGGTCGGCGGCAATCCCGGCTCGACGCGGCTCAACACGACCTATCGCGAGAAGGTCAAGGGCGAGGAGATCGCCGGCGTACTTTCGGAACTGTTCCGGGCATATGCCATCGATCGACAACCCGGCGAAGCCTTCGGCGACTTCTGCCTCCGCGCCCAGCCCGCACTCGTCTAACACGTTCGCGACCTTCGCCGAACGCCTCACCGCGATCGATGCTGCCGACGTAGCATCCGAGATCGCGGCGCGGCGGCTCGGCGATACGATCGCGGCCTTCCTCGCCGGCCGCCAAACGGACGAGGGCCGCGCCGCCGCGCGCGTGGCCGGCACGGCGCACGTGACGCCGCGGCAAACGAACGCGTTTGCCATAACGATCCGTCACACCGAGATCGACGACATTCATCTCGCCACGTGCGTCACGGCGAGCGCCGTCGTAATTCCGGCGGCGCTCGCCGTGGCCGCGCGTACGGCGCTCGACGGCGCGACGTTACGGCGCGGGCTCGCGGCCGGTTACGCGGCTGCGATTCGTTTCGGCACGGCCGTCGGCGGCGCGAGCGTGCTGCGCAGCGGAACGTGGCCTACGATTGCGGTTGCACCCGTTACCGCAGCTGCCGTCGCCGGCGTGATGCTCGGCCTCGATGCGCCCTCGCTCGCGCAAGCCTTGCGCATCGCCTCGCTGCGCAGTATCTCGCGCGTCGGCCGGAGCGGTGCCCGCACGGCCCGCTGGTATCTCTTCGGTGCTTCGGTGGAATGCGGCGTCGACGCCGCGGCCGCCGGTGCTGCGGGCCTGTTGCTCGATGAATCGGTCGCGCTGCCGAACGTCATGGATGAAGAACTCGCGGCGCGTCCGATCGGCGACGGCGAGATCGGCGCACTCGCGCAAAAACCGTTCTGCACGTCACGCCAAGCGCTCTCGGGAGCGGCCGCGTACATCGCGTTGAGCGAGCGCGAACGCATCGATCCGGCGCAGGTCGCCCACGTGCGCGTCGAGGTTCCGCGCGACTACGCGTGGATGATCGAGAACCCCTCACGCCCCGGGGAGCGCCTGTCGACGGCGACGAGCCAAGCCTTCCAAGTTGCCGCCGCCGCGCTCGACCGCAGCGTGCTCTACGATGTCGTGCGCGCCGGACCGTTCAGCGACGCGATCCTCGCTTTCGAGAAGCGCGTCGAGGTCGTGGCAAGTGATGCGTTCGACGCCCTGTATCCGCGCCTATGGCCGGCACGCGTCACAGTGCGCATGAACGACGGCCGCGAACACACGCTGACGCTCGAACACCCGCCCGGCGACCCCGAAGTCCCGCTCTCGTTCGCCGAACTGCAAGCAAAGTCGCCCGCCTACACCGCCGAAATGCACGAACTCTGCAACCGGGCCGTCGACGAAGGCCCCGCCGCGCTACTCGGCGCCCTCGAAACTATTTAGTCATTCCGAGCGGAGCGCCGAAGGCGCGCAGTCGAGGAACTGCAGTAAATCTCGGCGATTTGCGTGCGAGCGCGAAGGCGCAAGCAGTGGCTACTTTTTTTCTTTCTTTACTCCACTGCTCGCGCCTTCGCGCTCGCGCTCGGTAGTGTAGATTGGGACGGTCCCTCGACAAGCTCGGGATGACATAGATAATTTCGACTATCGCCCACAACGGTGACTCAACTACGTGTCGCGTAGCCGACTGCCGGCGCGGAGGGCTCTTGGGGTTGGTGGCCGCTGGCTTCGGCTCCGGCGTTGGGGGCGAGGCGCGTGAACGAGAACGCGGAGAACAGCGCGAGCGCTGCCGTGGCGAGGAACGCGAGGTGGAAGTCGGCAACGGTGAAGCCTCCGCTGCGTCCATTCCAGAGCGCTGCGAGGTGCAGTACCAGCGCGCCGTAGGCGACGCCGACACCGAACGCCAGCTGCTGCAGCGTACTGGCGAGCGAGCTCGCCGCGCTCATGCGCGTTTGCGGCACGTCGCCGTACGTCAAGGCGTTGAACGAGCCGAACTGCACCGAGCGCGAGCAGCCGATGATGAACAGGACGACGGCGATGACGACGACGGGCGTGGATGCGCTGAACAGCGCGCATGCGGCGACGGCCAGCGCGCAGAAGACCCCGTTGATGGTGAGGGTTTGACGGAACCCGAAACGCTGCAGGATCCGCTTTGAAACGAATTTCGTCATGAAGTCGCCGACCGCGCAGGCGATCGTGAGCGAACCCGATGCGAACGCAGACATGCCGAAACCGACTTGAAAGAGCAGCGGCCACAAAAACGGCGTCGTGCCGATCACGATCCGGAACGAGGTGCCGGCCAGCAGCGTCGAGATCTTGAACGTCTGGATCCGGAAGAGCGAGAGATCGAGCAGCGGATGCTCCGTGCGAATCAGGTGCAGGTAGGCAAAACCGCAGACCACCACGCCGCAGCTGATCAGGAGCACCGTGAACGTGGGCGAAATGCTCGGGCGGCCGAGTTGATCGAGGCCGAAGAGCAATGAGGCGAGACCGGCTCCGCTGAGGACGAACCCCAACCTGTCGAACGAGCGGCGTTCTTCGATCTTGTGGTTGACCATGAACGCCATTACCAGCACGAGCCCGAGCACGCCGATTGGAACGTTCAAGAAAAAGATCCAGCGCCACGATGAGAACGTCGTGATGAAACCGCCGACCGGCGGCCCGAGCATCGGCGCGATCAGACCCGGCGTCGAGATGAACTGCATCATGTTGACGAGGTCGCGCTTGTCGCTGCTGCGCAGCACCACGAGCCGGCCCACCGGCACCATCATCGCGCCGCCCACGCCTTGTACGATGCGCGCGGCGGTGAACTCGAAGAGCGTATTCGAGATACCGCACAGCACCGAGGCGACGGTGAAGATCGCGATCGCGCTCAGGAAGATCGTCTTCGATCCGAACCGGTCGGCGATCCAGCCGCTCGAAGGGATGAAGATCGCGAGCGTCAGCAGATACGCCGACATCCCGATGCTGAGGTTGACCGCGTTCTCGTGGAACGACTGCGCCATCTGCGGCAGCGCCGTCGCGATCACGCTGCCGTCGAGCATTTCCATGAAGAACGCGCATGCCACCGTCAACGCGATCAGTTGCTGACGGAACTCCGGCGCGAAGAGACGTTTGAGGGACAAGGCTTAGGTCACGGCCCCCGCTGCGAACGGCACGGTCGTGATCTGATGCGCTTGCAGCGCCGGCAGAACGTCCTTGGCGAACCGCCGGATCTGCTCGACGAACATCTCGTGCGGCATCGCGCCGCGATTGAAGCTCATCAGCACCGTCTCGGCGCCGGCATGTTCCGCGTCTTCGATGATCCGGTCGCGCACTTCCGCCGCGGTCCCCCACGGCAGCGTCTCGGCCTTCCGCTCGACGTCGGCCATCGTCATGTCGCGATAGTCGGAACGCGAACGCGCCGCCGCTCCGAGATTTTCCGGGCGCATGAAGCTCGCCGACTGATCGCTGAGATAGCCGGTCTTCGTGTTGAGGTCGAGTTCGGTCGTGTTGCCGTGGCTGAACAGCACGCGGTTGAAGTAGAGATGGTGCGGGCCGTACTCGCGCACAGCCTGGGCTTTGCTGTCGGCGACATACGCTTCGATCCCGATCGTCAGGTGGCCGGGCGTGATCGTGTGACCGGCCGCGGCGAGACACTGCGCGTAGTAGCGCGTGATGTCTTCGCGCATCCCGCGCGAGCCGAGACCGGGGGTGATCGGGATATTGTGCCGGCCGGCCCACTCGATCGATTCCTTGCTGCTCGAAATCGGCGTCCAGACGGGCGGCATCGGTTGCTGCACCGGCCGCGGCCAGATCCCCACGTCGCGATACGACCAGAACTTGCCCTCGTAGGAGAACACGTCTTCGGTCCAAGCCCGCGTGATGATGTCGTAGGCTTCTTCGAAACGCGCGCGCGACTCCGCGTGCTTGACGTTGTGCACGTTGTACTCGCGCGGAATGCCGCGCGCGAAGCCCGAGATCAGGCGGCCGTTCGAGAGGCAGTCGAGCATCGCCAGCTCTTCGGCCAACCGCAGCGGCTCGTGCAGCGGCAGCAAGTTGCCGTAAATCAGCAGCTTGATGTTCTTCGTGCGTTGCGCCGCCGATGCCGCCATCAAGTTCGGCGAATTCATCAGCCCGTACGGCGAGGTGTGATGCTCGTTGAACCCGACACCGTCATATCCGAGCTCGTCCATCAGCGCCCATGCGTCGAGATGTTCCGCGTAGGTGCGCACGGCGACGTCGGGCTTGAAATACTTCCGAGAGAGCGGATATGGAAGCTCTTTGCCGACCTGCAGGTGCGCGAGATTTTCACCATAGGGCAAGAGATCGAAGACAAAGACCTTCATGCGGTCTAGTGTATGACCGCGGGGGAGGGACGTCCTGGCATTCTCGTCAAGCGAGGATTCCAATGGCGTCCTCAGCGGAGACCCGGAATCCCTCCGGGCGCACGATCGCGACCGTCGCGGTCGTCTCCGGCACGTTCATGTCGGTACTGGGCAGCACGATCCTCAACGTGCCGATCGCCGACATCGCCCGCGACCTGCACGTTTCGATCGCGGATGCATCGCTGCTCATCACCTCGCAAGCGATCACGTTCGCGACGTTGCTGCCGCTCGGTGATTGGCTCGGCAACCGCTTCGGGCGCCGCAAGGTGTACTGCATCGTCATTGCCGTGTACGGAATCGGCAGCGTCGTGGGCGCGGTCGCTCCGAACCTCGCCGTCCTCGTTGTCGTGCGCATCGTGCAAGGCGCGGCAGCCGCCGGCATCGTGCCGCTGGTGATGACGCTCTTGGCCGAACTCTACGATCCCGGCGACCGGCCCCTCGCGCTCAGCGCGTGGGCGATGGCGAACAGCGCCGGACAAGCGCTCGGGCCGCCGCTGGGCGGCATCTTCACGAGCCTCTTCGGCTGGCGTTCGATCTTCTTGCCGGCCGCGTTCATCGCGGTGTTTGCGTGCATCGGCGCGTGGCGCTATCTGCCCGGCGACGTCCCGCGGCGGCAACCGCTGGAGTGGCGCGGCGCGGGCACGCTCACGCTGGCCGCGCTGTTGCTGCTCAGTGCGCTCACGGCGATTCCGCAGCTCGGCCTGCGCTCGCCATGGCTGGCGCTGATCGCGTTGGGCGGCGGCGCGAGTTTGTTCGCGTTCATTTGGGTGATCCGCACGGCGCCGGCACCGTTCGTATCGCCGCAGGCGTTCCGCGAGCCGTCGTACGTCACCAGCTGCGTCGGCATCTTCGCCTCGACACTCGCGTTTGCCGCGGCGCTGCTCGCGATTCCGCTCTACCTCCGGCAAGCGCTGGCGGTACCGGTTGCTGCCGCCGGCTTCATCACGCTCACGATGCCGCTCGCCATGGCCTTGATCGCACCGTTTTCGAGCGTCCTCGTGCGGCGTTACGGCAGCGGCGGGACGATCCAGCTCGGGCTGATCGCGGTTGCTGCCGCCGCCGCGTTGCTGGCGCTGACGGTGTACCTGCAACTCGGCCTGTGGATGTTCTTCCCGGCGATGGTGCTGCTCGGCGCCGCGCTCGCCGCGCAATATACGGCCGGCGCATCCGGCGCAACGCAAACGGCGGCGGGGCGTTACGGCGCGGGCATCGGCTTCTTCAACCTGCTGCGCATCGCCGGCGCCGCTGCGGGGCCCGCGCTCGTGGCGATCGTGTTGCAGCAAGATGCCGCGGCGTACGCGCAGATCTTCGCGATCTCGGGCGTGCTCGTACTGGCCGGGTTCGCCTTCACGCTCGCCGTCGAACGGCGTCAGGTCATCGCGAAGCCGACGTAGTTCTCGGCCAGGCTTTGCGATCCGGCGTGCGAGCTCGTGATGTATTCGAGTTCGGAGAGCTGCAGCTTGCGATCGAACGCGCTCTGATCGTCGAAGCGGTGCAGCATCGACGTCATCCACCACGAAAAGCGCTCGGCCCGCCACACGCGATTGAGCACGTGCGCGGAGTACCCGTCGAGCAGGCTCATCGATCCGTCGCGGTAGTAGCGCTCGAGCCCGGCCGAGAGCGCCGCCACGTCGGCGATCGCGAGGTTCATGCCCTTTGCACCGGTCGGCGGCACGATGTGCGCCGAGTCGCCGGCCAGGAACAAGCGTCCGTACTGCATCGGTTCGGTCACGAAACTGCGCATCGCGGTCACGCCCTTCTGCGTGATCACGCCTTCGATGAGTTCGGGCGGATCTTCGCCCTGCAAGCGGGCCTGCAATTCATGCCAGATGCGCGTGTCGGACCATTCGTCGATGTCTTCATCCGGCGTGCACTGTAAGTAGTACCGCTGCACGGCCGGCGACCGCTGGCTGAACAGGGCGAAGCCCCGATCGGTATGGGAATAGATCAGCTCATCGCACACCGGCGGCGCGTCGGCCAGAATTCCCAGCCACGCGAACGGGTAGATGCGATCGAAGAACGTCAGCTCGCCGGCGGGAACGCTCGGGCGGCAGACGCCGTGAAAACCGTCACAGCCGGCGATGAAATCGCAGGAAAGGCGCTGGGCTTCGCCATTCGCGTCGCGAAAGCGGATCGAAGGCTGCGCGGTATCGAAGCGCTCGATCGAAACGTCGCTCGAATCAAAGAGAATCGTGCCGCCCGCGGCGAGCCGCGCAGCGATCACGTCCTTGACGACTTCGTGCTGGCCGTAGACCATGATCGTCTTGCCGGTCAGCTCGGCGAAGTCGATATGGTGGCTGCGTCCGCCGAAACGCAAGTAGATGCCGCGATGAACCAAGCCCTCGCGCGTCATCCGTTCGCCGAGACCGGTCGCGTTCAACAGATCGACGCTGCCGTGTTCCAGTACCCCGGCCCGGATGCGGCCCTCGCAGTACGCACGCGAACGCGCCTCCACGATCACCGACTCGATGCCGGCGCGATGGAGCAGATGCGAGAGTATGAGGCCGGCCGGCCCGGCTCCGACGATTCCTACCTGAGCGTGCATGCCCGGTGATACGCGACCCGCCTCGCGGGCTCATTGAGGAGCAAGCAGCATGGCCCGAACCGCATCGACGATGCGTGCAACCGGCGCGCGCCGGTAGTCCCAGATCGTATCGGGCCCGGGCGGGAGTACGATCATCGTCGCGTTCGCCTCGAAGGCGACGATGCGTCCGGTGCGGTCGATCCCGAAATCGATCCCGGCGTACTCGAGCCCGAGCGCGTCGCGAATCCGGCCCAGCGCCGCCCACCCGCGCGTACCTATGGTATTTATGGGGTCGGCGAGAAAGCGCTCGTCTTCTCCCCGGTTCGCCGCATCGGACGCCATGTCGGCGGTGAAATAGTGCACCTTCCATTCGCGCGACACCGCGAGGTGCAGCGGGTAGAGCGTGCCGCCGACGGCCATCACGCGATACTTGCGGACGCGTCCGTCCTCGCCGCGCAGGTCGATGTACTCGATCAAGAGCGCGTCGGCGCCGGGAAATCCGGCGATCGCCGCCGGCAGTTCGGCCGCGCTCTCGACGCGCACGAAATGCTGTCCCGTATGAAATCCCGGCGCGCGAACGAGCAGCGGAAACGCGAAGCCGTGCTGCGCCACGACCTCCGCGGCCGACGCGCGCAGCGCAGCGAGCGGAACCGTCGCGATGCGCGGCGCGACGACGCCCGCGATCGCCGCGAGGCGTTCGGCACCCGCGGCCCGCGCGGTGGTGCGCACGCGCGCCGGCGCGTTGATCACCGGCTGCGTGTTGTGCGCCAAAAGCCCCTCCACGGCCGCCAGCGCAGCGCCGGCGCGGTCCGCGTCGCTGATCGCGTTGAACACGACGTCGACCTGCGGCCGTGCCGGCGTGCCGTCGTACATGTCGGCGACCAGCGTCGTAACGCGGAAGATGCGATCGTCGAGGAACGTATCGGTGTAGAGCGTGCCGCCGGCCGCGCAGACGCACAGCAGCACGTCGACCGGACGGCCCGCCCCGCGGAACGGTGCGGTGGTGAGCGCGCGTCCGGTGAACCCGAGCCGCCGGTGCACCAGCGCTTCATCATCACGCCCGAGCCGGGTGAGCGCGTAACTGAGGCCCTGATGCGCCGCCGCGTTGTGCGGGTCGATCGCGAGCGCCGCTTCGTAGTGTGCCCGCGCTTCATCGTAAGCGTTGTCGGCGAAGAGCACGTTGGCCAAGTTGGCATGCGCCGGCGCCGCCTGCGGATCGATTGCGAGCGCGCGCTCGTAGACGGTGCGCGCCGCCGCACGATAACCGCCCCGCATCAGAAACGTTCCGAAGTCATTGAGCGCGCGCAGATCGTCCGGCGCCCGGGCGAGCAGTTGCAGATAGGCATCGCGTGCCTCATCGGTGCGGTCGAGTTCGGCCAGGCGCCGGGCGCGGTCGAGGTCCTCCTGCATCGGAACCTCCCTTCGCCGGACGTGCGGCAGGGACCGCGGCGCCGCAACCCGCACTGCGATGATCGCCTTTTGGGCGGCATGCATGTTCCCGACGATATCGTTCGCGGCGCCTCCGTTCATTGGGAGGGCGACGTAGCCAAAGGTCACGGCACGATCACCACCGGCAGCGGGAAAATCACCGCTGACTACTCTTTCGGAACCCGCTTCGCCGGCGAGCCCGGCACCAATCCTGAAGAATTGCTGGGCGCTTCACTGGCCGCGTGCTTCACGATGGCACTCGATGCGACGCTGACGCGCGCCGGACACTCGCCGAGTTCGATCGACACCACGGCGAAGGTGCACCTGCACCGTCAAGACGGCGGTTTCGCGATCCCGTCGATCGAGTTGACGACGGTCGTCGTGGTCGCCGGCATTCTGGACGATGAGTTTGCGCAGCTCGCTCAAACGGCGAAAGAATCGTGCCCGATCGGCAAGGCGCTGCACACGATCCCCACCACGCTGAACGCCAGCCGCAAGAGCTAAGCGGCGCCGGTCAGGACGATGACGATGCCCGCGCACGTCGTCAGCCCGTAGAGCGCCACCCCGAGAAACGGAAACGTCGCGAACGATAAGTGCGCGACGTATTGCGGTGCGGCGAACGCCGCCGCCACGATCGCAACCGGAATCACGGCCACGAACGCCGGCGGTGGTGCCCCGAACGTCGTGCTGCCCACGAAGAGCAGCAGCAGCACCGCGCCCGACGCGAGCGTCCGCGCGGCGATCGCCGCACTCGCGATACCCCAGCGCACGACGAGATTCCGTTTGCCGCTCGCGGCATCGGCGGAAACGTCGGGCATCTCGACCGCGAGCATCATCGCGAACATCGCGCACGCACCGGGCACGGTCGCGATCAGCGCGTGTCCGCTCAGCGTATGTGCAAAGGCCGCGTAGCCCGCGAACGGAACGAGCAGCGCGACGACCGCCACGGTGTCGAGTTCGCCGAGCCCGCGCGCGAGCAGACGGAACGGCGGCGCGCTGTAGGCCCACGCGAGCGCGCCGATCGCGAGCCCCACGACGGCGAGCACGAACGCGCCGCTCGCGGCGGCGAACAGCGCCGCGGCACAACCGATCACAGCGCACGCACGCGCGGCGGCGAGCGCGACCCACGCGGGCAACGCGCCCTCGGGCAGCACACCGCTGCCGCCGGACCACGGCGTCCGCACGCCCGGCACGTCGGTCTCGCGATCGAAGTAGTCGTTACCGAAGTGCACCATCACGTGAAACGACGTGACGATAAGCTGACCCAAAAGATAGGCGCGCCAATCCAGCGCGTAACCGTCGAAGCGCGCGACCGCCGCACCCAGTCCGAACCCGGCAAAGCCGCCGATCAAGAAGACCGGACGTGCGAGCCGCAGGAACGCGCCCGCGCGCCGCACGCTAAACCGGCGCGACGGCCTTGAGCGCTTCGTGCAATTCGAGCCAATCATCGAGATCGTTGATCGGAATACTCAAAACGTACGAATCCGGCAAACCCAAGCGCGCGCGCATGCCGGGCGCATACTGCTCCGGCAGCTTGGTCGCGAGCACGTGCTTGTTGAGGGCCGCGATCGTCTCGGCGTTCAACGTCTTGGCGTTCTCGCGCACCCATTTCTCCGTGGCAAGATAGCTCGGCGCTTCGGCATCGATGTACGCGGCCAGCGCCTCGTAATCGAAGCCGAGTATCTCGGCCACCTTCGCATCGAAGCCCTTGGCGCCGATGCGATACCCTTCGGGCAAGCGGCCCGCGGCGAACGCGCGGCGTTTGATCCACAGGCGCGGCAGGTGCAGCGCACCGAGCGGGCCCTCCAGCGCGCTGCTGATCGCCGGCACGAGCGGCGTCGTGGGCGCGTCCGGCGCGCGCAGCTGTTCGTGCACGAGATCCCAGTCATCGAGCTCGTTGAGCGCCATCGCCTTGGTGTACGTTCCCGGAGCGAGGCCGAAGCGGGTAGTCCACTCCGTTTGACGTGGTTCGGGCATCACGAACGAGAGCCAGTGGTCGGTGAAGGCGCGGATCTTTTCGGGCGACGTATCGGCCGCGTTCTCGCGCACCCAGGCCTCGCACGCCAAGTAGTCGGGCGCGGTCGCGATAAAGGCGGTGAAGGCGCCCAGGTCGATCCCGAACGTCGTCAGCAGATCTTCGTCCGTGCCGCCGGCCCCATGGCGGTAGCCCTCAGCGAGCAAACCCACTGCATTGGCGCGCATTTTCACCCAGAACCGCGGTAAGTGGGCCATGCCCAGCGGCCCGGTGCGCCTGGAGCTGATCAGCGGAACGAACTTTTCCATCGCCGGGGCCTTCGCCGTCCCGCCGGGGTCTCCCGAGCCGGGCGGGCTTGACCTCAATATACAGTCGATGTATAATTATGCAATGTTAGCGATGCCTGCGGCCGGGCGCCTGCGTGGGCGCAACGTGCTGACGATGCTGGACCTCTCCCCCGACGAGCTGGCGAGCTTGCTCGGTACGGCTCGCGCGCTCAAAGAAGCCGGCCGTGAACAGCAGCACTTCCTCCAGGGCAAGAGCCTTGCGATGCTCTTCGAGAAACCGAGTTTGCGGACGCGGGTCTCGTTCGAAATCGGGATGACGCAGTTGGGCGGCCATGCCGTGGTCGCTCACGGTCAGGATTTCTTGCTCGGCAAGCGCGAGACGCCCGAGGACGTCGCGCGCGTGCTCTCGCGGTATGCCGATGCGATCGTCGTGCGCACGCACGAACACGAACCGCTGCAGCGCTTTGCCGCGGCATCGACGGTGCCTGTGATCAACGGGCTTTCGCAAGCCGCGCATCCGTGTCAGGCGCTGGCCGACGTGCTCACGATCAAAGAGCGCTTCGGCACGCTGCACGGGCTGCGGCTCGCCTACGTGGGCGACGGCAAGAACAACATGGCCTTTTCGCTGGCCGAAGCCGCCGCGATGAGCGGAATGTCGGTGACGTTCGCATCGCCGATCACGCACCGGCCGCCGGATGCGCTGCTGGCTCGCGTGGTCGAGCTCGGCAAGAATTACAACGTCACCGCGCGCGCGTTCACGAGCCCGCTGCGGGCCGTGCGCGACGTCGACGTCGTGTACACCGACGTGTGGACCTCGATGGGCGAGGAAGCCTACAGCGAACGCAACGCCGCCGCCCTGCGGCCCTATCAGGTCAACGAAGAGCTGATGGCGGCGGCGGCACCGCACGCGCTCTTCATGCACTGCCTGCCCGCGCATCGCGGCGAAGAAGTCACCGCCGGCGTGATCGACGGACCGCACAGCGTCGTGTTCGACCAAGCCGAAAACCGGATGCACGCGCAGAAGGCGCTGCTGCTCGCGCTGATGACCGACCTGCGCGGATTGGGAGAAGAATAGTGAACGTCGTCGACGCGAATTTACTTCAACCGAAAACGAAGCGCCAGCGGGCGATCCTCGCGTTGATCGCCGCGCGCCCGGTGCGCTCGCAAGAAGAACTCGGAACCCTGCTCGAACAACAGGGCTACGAGGTCACCCAAGCGACGATTTCGCGCGACATTAAGGAACTCGGCTTGATGAAGGTGCCGCTCAAGGGCGGCGGCGGCAATCAGTTCAAGTACATCGAACCCAATCTCGGGCCGATGTTCTCCTCGCGCCTGCACCGCATCATCGCCGAACTGGTCGGCAGCGTGCGCGGCAGCGTGAATCAGATCGTCCTGCGAACCCCGCCGGGCAGCGCGATGATGGTTGCTTCGGCTATCGATTCGGCTGACTGGCCGGAAATTCTCGGAACGCTCGGCGGCGACGATACGGTCCTGGTGATCATCGACGACCCCGAAAAGCTTCCCATGGTAATGCAGCGCTTCGAAGACATGCGCGCCGACACGTAAGGAAATACAGGAGAATCATGGCAACCACGGGCGAGGCGGCGGCACTGCAATGGGGAGGACGGTTCGCCGTCGCCCCGGACGCCGCGCTGATCGCGTTCGGCTCCTCGCTCGAAGATGATCTGGTGCTGGCACCGTTCGACGTGCGCTGCTCGCGCGCGCACGTCACCGCGCTCGAAGGCGGCGGGCTGCTCACCGGCGTCGCGGCGGGCGAGTTGCACGCGGCCCTCGACGTCGTGGCCGACGAGATCGGCGACGGCACGCTGACGGCGTTCGCGCGGGCCGGCACGTTCGAAGACATCCACGGCGCGATCGATGCGCGCGTGCGCGAACTCGCGCCCGAGGCGGGCGCATCCTTACATGCCGGGCGCAGCCGCAACGACCAAGTCGCCACGACGCTGCTGCTCTATGCCCGCGACCGCGCCGTCAAGGGCGCGCACTTGACGCTTGGCATCGCCGGCGCGCTCGAAGAACGCGCGCTCGGCGCGCTCGAAGACGGCACGCTCTTGGCCGCTACCACCCACTGGCAGCCCGCACAGCCCGTCTCGCTCGCGTTCTGGCTCGACGCCGCCGCGCAAGGTTTCGTGCGCGCCGCCGCCCGCTTCGCCCGCGTCGCGAGCGATGCCGCGCGCTTCTGCCCGCTCGGATCATCCGCACTTGCCGGCTCGTCGCTCCCGCTCGACCGCATCGCGGCCGCGCGCGAACTCGGCTTCGCCGAACCCTCGCGCAACGCGCTCGACACCGTCGGTGACCGCGACGTCGCGCTCGATCTGCTGCACGCCGCCGCGCGCGCGGCGGTCGCGGCGTCGCGCCCGAGCGAGGAGTTCGTGCTCTGGACGACGCCGGCGTTCGGTTATGCCCGTCTCGGCGACGCGGCGGCAACCGGCTCGAGCTTGATGCCGCAGAAGAAAAATCCCGATCCGTTCGAACTCGTGCGGGCCGCCGCGGCGCGTACGCTCGGCACGTACACGGGCGCACTCGCCAGCACCAGCGGCATCGGTCTCTCCTATCATCGCGATCTGCAAGAGACCAAGGCCCAGATCGTGCACGGCACCGAACACGCGCTGGCCGCGCTCGACGCGTTCGCTCGCGCCTTCTCGCACCTGCACTTCAACGCCGACACCATGGAAGCGCGCGCCGCCGAGGGCTACACGGTGGCGACCGATCTCGCCGATGCGATGATCGCGGGCGGCGCGACCGCGCGCGACGCGCATGCGGCGGTCGGCGAACGCGTGCTGCTGGCCGAACGGCAGGGCCGCGCCCTCGACGACGGCGACATCGAAGCGATCGGCGTGGCCGACGCTCCGCTCGACGGCGCGGCGTCTATCCGGGCTAAACGCACCAGCGGCTCGCCCAATCCCGATATGGTCGCCGTATCGATCGCCGCAACGCAGCGCGAGATCGACTCGATCGCGAAGGGGCTGGCATGACCGCCGTCCACGTCGTCGGCGCGAGCGGATACGCCGCGGCTGAACTGATCCGCCTGCTCGCCGTGCATCCCGACGTCACGATCGCGACCGTCGAGAGCAGCAGCTCCGCGGGCGCCCGCATGTGCGATCTGTTCCCGTCGCTGCCGGCGATCGAGATCGTCTGCTCCCCGACCGGTGCGGTACGCGAACGCGTGCGGCCGGGCGACGTCGTGTTTCTGGCCGGGAATCATGAAGTCGCGCGCGAGCACGCGCCCGCGCTGCTCGCCGCCGGCGCGCGCGTCATCGACCTCTCCGATGCCTACCGGCTCGTCGATAAAGCCGAAGGCGCGGTCTACGGTTTGCCCGAGCGCTATCGCGACGCGATCGCGAAGAGTTCGTTCGTGGCCAATCCGGGTTGTTACGTCACCGCGTCCTTGCTCGCGGTGATTCCGCTCGGCTCGCTGGGCGATCGCATCGCCACGGTCATCATCGATGCGAAGAGCGGCGTCACCGGCGCCGGCCGCAATCCCAAAGTGCAGACGCTCTTCGCCGAAGTCGCCGAAGACGTGTTCCCCTACGGTCTCGAAGGACATCGGCATCAGCCCGAGATCGTTCAGGAAGCGCGCGCCGCGGGCATCGACGCGCCGGTCATCTTCTCACCCCACGTCGTTCCGTTGCGGCGCGGCATCTTGGCCGACGTGTACTTGGTCCCGCGGGCACCGATCGCGCGCGCCGACGTCGAAGCGCTCTATCTGCGCTTCTATGCGAACAACCCGTTCGTGACGGTGTTCACCGACAGGCGCGTGCCGCATCTGCCGGCCGTCGAGAAGACCAACAACGCGCAGCTCAAGGTCGCGCAGCGTGACGGGGTGATCCACATCCTCTCCGCGCTCGACAACCTCGGCAAAGGCGCGGCCGGCCAAGCCGTGCAGAACATGAACATCATGCTGGGACTTCCGGAGGAACGTGGACTCGATGCTCGCACCGCTGTCGGCTGAATCGATTCGGCTCATCGAGGTCCGGGGCGGCCTCGGTGCCGTTCCGGGCGTCCGTCTGGCCGGCGTTCACGCCGGGATCAAGAAGCGCAAGACCGATCTCGCGTTGATCGCGCTCGAGGGCCCGCACGTCTGCGCCGAGGTCGTGACGACCAACGAAATCAAAGCCGCGCCGCTGATCGCTTCCACGAGCCATCTCGAGTTCGACGGCGAGCAAATGGGTGCGATCGTCGCCAACGCCGGTTGCGCGAACGCGTGCACGGGCGAGCGCGGGCTGCGCGATGCGCGCGCCACCGCCCGCCAAGCCGCGGCGCTGCTCGGCTTGCGCCCGACCCAAGTCGTCGTCGCATCGACCGGCGTCATCGGCGTGTATTTGCCGATGGACCGCCTTTCCAAGGGCCTCGAGCGCGCGGTGAAAGCGCTCTCACACGGACCGGAGGCGTGCTTCGAAGCAGCCGAGGCGATCATGACCACCGATCACGTGCCGAAGATGGCCGCGTACGCGTGGCACGAGGGCGATCATCGCTATGTCGTCGGCGGCATCGCCAAGGGTTCGGGGATGATCAGCCCCTCGATGGCAACGATGCTCTCATTCATCGTCACCGACGCGCCGATGTCGCGCGCCGGCCTGCAAGCCGCGTTGCGTGAAGCGTGCGACGGCAGCTTCAACATGATCTCGGTCGACGGCGACATGTCGACCAACGACTCGTGCTACGCGTTCGCGCGTCCGGGCACCGACGGTGCCACGCCGGGCTTCCGCGCCGCACTCTCCGCGCTCTGCCGCGACCTCGCCGTGGCGATGGTGCGCGACGGCGAAGGCGCGACCAAGACGCTCGTGTTCAACGTCACCGGCGCCAAGGATGAAGCCCAGGCGCGGACGATCGCGCGCATGGTGATCAACAGCTCGCTCGTGAAGACCGCGCTCTACGGCGAGGATCCGAACTGGGGCCGCATCATCGCTTCGGCCGGTGCCGCGCGCGCGGGGCTCGATCCGGAAAAGTGGTCGTTGAAACTCGGCGGCCAGGCGTGGGTCGAAGTCGGCGCGATCGAAGCGTTGAGCGAAGCCGAGGCGCACCTCTTGCTCGAAGAACAGACGATCGAGATCACGCTCGATCTCGGCATGGGTGACGCCACGGCCACCGGCTGGGGCTGCGATTTCTCCACCGATTACGTCAGGATTAACGCACATTACCGGACGTGACTCCGTCACGTCCTTGGCGGTGCTCGCTGCGCTGCGCTCCGATCAAAGGAATTGTTAGAAGGGCTCGGTTCGATGAGTTTGATTCCCACAGCTCAGCAAGGTGCGCGGATCGTGACGCGGCATCCGCATTTGATGGCGAACTACGCGCGTCAAGAGATCAACATCGTGCGCGGCGAGGGCGTGTACCTCTTCGATGAATCGGGAAACCGGTACCTCGACATGGTGGCCGGCATCGCGGTGTGCGCACTCGGTCACGCGCACCCGCGCATCACGCGCGCGATCGCCGATCAGGCGGCAACGCTCGTGCACTGCAGCAACCTCTATCACCACGAACCCGCCGGCATTCTGGCCGACCGCCTAGCCGAACTCTCGGGCTTCGATGCGGTCTTCTTCTGTAATTCCGGCGCCGAAGCAAACGAAGCCGCGATCAAGCTCGCGCGCAAGTTCGCCTGGCGCAAGGGTGAAAAAGAGCGCACGACGATCCTCGCTTGCAACGGTTCGTTCCATGGCCGCACCCTGGGTGCGCTTGCGGCGACCGACGCGCCGGCGTACAAAGAA
Source organism: Vulcanimicrobiota bacterium (assembly GCA_003164495.1). Taxonomy (GTDB): domain Bacteria; phylum Vulcanimicrobiota; class Vulcanimicrobiia; order Vulcanimicrobiales; family Vulcanimicrobiaceae; genus Lustribacter; species Lustribacter caenicola. The sequence continues at coordinate 2,145 of PLTN01000038.1, read as the reverse complement.
GGCTTCGCGCCGCTGCCGAGCGGCTTCGCGTTCACGCCGTTCAACGATATCGACGCGCTCTCGTCGGCGATCGACGATCGCACGGCGGCATTCATCGTCGAGCCGGTACAGGGCGAAAGCGGCGTGCTGCCCGCAACGCCCGAATTTCTGGCCGCCGCCCGCGACTTCTGCACGCAGCGCGGCGCGCTGTTGATCTTCGATGAAGTGCAGGTCGGCATGGGACGGCTGGGGCGCCTGTTCGCCTCGCAGCTCTACGACGTGCAGCCGGACGCGTTCACGCTGGCGAAGTCACTCGCGAACGGTCTGCCCATCGGCGCGCTGATCGTGCGCGGCGATGCCGCCACGAGTCTCAAACCCGGCGATCACGGCACGACCTTCGGCGGCTCCCCGGTTCCGGCGGCCGCCGCGCTCGAGCATCTGGCGATCCGCGACGTCCTCGATCTCGACGCCCACGTCGAAACGGTCGGGGCCCTCTTGCGCAACGAACTGCGCGCGATCGCCCATCAGTGGCCCGACGTCTTCGAGCCCCCGCGCGGTCACGGCTTGATGCTGGGCCTCCCAGTGCGCGAGGGCCACAAAGCCTCCGACTTCGTGCCGCACGGGCTCGACTTCGGGCTGATCATCAACGCGGCCGGCCGCAACACCTTACGGTTCATCCCGCCGTTGATCATCACCCAAGACGAAATCCGCGACGCCGTCCAGCGCCTGCGCTCCACGATCGCCGCGACGCTGGCATCCTAACCAGCGGTCGTGGCATAATAGAGCTCCGAGTAAAAAGGCTCTTGGTGCGCGCGGCCTTACCCGACATCTGTCATCAGAGAAAAAACAGCGCTCCACATTCGCAGAGCGCCGTAGAGATGTGTTAGAAGCGGTGGCCGGGGGTGCAAGTTGTGAGGACGGTGTGCTCGGGTAGGGTCGATAGCGTCACGTTGGGGCCCTTCGACCACCACTCGAGATCGCTGCCCGCGTAGCGTGAGCCGTCGGCCGACGGAACGCGCGGCAGATGGTAGTCCTTGGCGCCCCACACGAACGACACGCGATTTTTCACGTTGTCGTAGATCGCTTTTTGGTGCAGCCCATTGCACATGTAGAACGCGGTGACTTTCTTGGGCATCGGCGGGGCGGACTGGGCCGACGCAACGGTCACGCTGGAAATGAGTCCGAGAACGGCGAGAAAGCCGCAAAGCCGCATGATCATACCCGGAAATGTGCTTTCGCTGCGGCCGAAACCTTCGGCCTCGTAGGCGGCTTGGGCGCGGCCCAAACGCGACGGATTCACGGAACGTGAATCCACTACGGCAGGCCCAAACGGTCGGCGAGGTAGCCGGCGAGCTTGTCTTCCGCGAGACGGTCCTGGCGCATGCTGTCGCGGTCGCGCACGGTGACCGACCCGTCGGTGAGCGTATCGTAGTCGACCATGATGCACGCCGGCGTACCGATCTCGTCCTGACGGCGATAGAGCTGGCCGACGTTGCCCTCGTCGTACTGCGTGCGGAAGAACGGCCGTAGCCCGCGTTCGATGCGCTGCGCGCGCTCGACCAGTTCGGGCTTGTTGCGCGCGAGCGGAAAGACGCCGACCTGGATCGGCGCGATCTTCGGGTGGAAACGCAGCACGACGCGCTTCGTCTCCTTACCGCTCTCGGGATCGACCGTCGTTTCGTTCTCGTAGGCGTCGATCAGCATCGTGAGCGTCGTGCGGTCCATGCCGGCCGAGCTCTCGATGAGGATCGGCGTGTACTTGGCCTTGGAGGCCTCATCGAAGTACGTCAGGTCCTTGCCCGAGAGCTTCATGTGCGCGTCGAGGTCGTAGGTGCCGCGGTGCGCGATCGATTCGAGCTCGCCCCAACCCCACGGGAAGAGATACTCGACGTCGGTTCCGGCCTTGGCATAGTGCGGCCGCTCTTGCGGCGTCAGCTCGTAGAAGCGCAGGCGGTCGGCGCGCACGCCGTAGTCGCTGTACCACTTCTTGCGCGCCGCGACCCACATCTCGTAGACGGCGACGTCGTTGCCGTCGTCGGGCACGAAATACTCCAGCTCCGCCTGCTCGAACTCGCGCACGCGAAAAGTGAAGTTGCCCGGCGTGATCTCGTTGCGGAACGACTTGCCGCCCTGGGCGATGCCGAAGGGGGGCTTCTTGCGCGTCGT
>PLTN01000230.1 GCA_003164495.1 Vulcanimicrobiota bacterium | reverse complement strand
AGATAGAAGATGCCGGCTGGAACGAATGCTCGACCGCCGGGACGTGAGCAACGTTGCGAGTATCTAGCCGCCCAGCGTAGCTTCATGGATCGTACGGTAGCGCGGCTCCGCCTGCGTCGATTCCATGAGACTAATCGTCTTCACGATCGTCTCGATCGGGGCGAAGGCGATCTTGGGGACGCGGCCTCGGGGCTGCGGCCGGCACAACGTCACATGCAGGCGCAAAGCGTCCGGAAAGGTGAAACCGGCATCCGCATACTCTTGACGCAGCGCCGTTCCTAAGCGTTGAAAATCCGAATTGATCCGAGTCGAGCCCAGCCAAACGACACGCGGCTCGCGCTTATTCGGGAACCCGCCGAGCCGATCGAACCGCACGCCGAACGGTCTCACTATTGCCGCTTGCCGCACAAGGATGTCGACGAGGTCGTCAATCTTCGGTTCGGGGACGTCTCCCAGGAAGGCCACGGTCGCGTGTAGATCGTCCGGACCGATATAGCGTCCGCGGAAGTCTTTTGCAAGCAGGCGGTCAGCGACCGAGACCATGAGGCCGGCCGTCGCGGGGTCGAGCCGTATGCCGACGAACAAACGCCGTGGAACCCGGCTAACGGCGTCGCTGATCGGCAACGAGTTGTGCAGCTCTCGCAATCAGCTAAGCGAAATGAGCGAGCTTAGCGTGCAAAGCTTTCCCTTTCTTGAGCGCACCCCGGATTGCGGCGACGATCAAGTGCCGACGCGGTCGAGAATTCGGTCGATGCTCGTCGGGTCATCGACGAGTTGGGCAAAAGTCGCGCGCTCTGACCCGACGGTGACGTCGATGCCACGTTGCGCAAGTTCGAGGGCGAGCTGGGCCTGTGCATGTGTTACCACGCGTGGGAACGCGGCGATGAACGGGCGTCCCCGCGTGAGCAGTTGGGCCTGTTCGCTGCAAGCGACGCTCGTTGCGTTGCGCAGATCGATGGCGGCGTTCCCAACGCTCGCGGCGCGCGCCGGCGCCCCGATTAACGCTTCGGTGTCCATGCGCATCACGACCCCGTCGAGCGCGCGCTGATCATCGAACACGAGGACGCGCGCGCCCGAATCAGCCGCGCGTTCGAGGTCGGCGCCGAAGGTCTCGGCTTTGGGAGCGAAGCGGATCATGATGGGCAAAAGTTCGCGCTGCAGCCCTCGGCGCCCTCGAATGCACGTTCGACTTTAGGATGAACGTGTCCGGAAATTAGAGTTTCCGGATACGTCACGATGGCAGAGACGGCTCACGCTGACGTTTTTTTTTGGTGAGGTAACGGAATGGGACGTCGCCGTCCGGATGCGACCCTGCGCGTCGCACATTCTCGCCGGTTACCTTCGCCGTCGGCGACGAGGTGGCCATCGAGGTCGTTCAGGGCACGGCGATCCCAATTTCCTTTACGGCTCGTGGCGAAGCTGTTCCAACCCCGAACATTCGGTGACGGCGTATAATATCTGAAATAAAGGCAACACCTTGACTTAATGAACGTTTTTTTGCTGCTGTCTTCAAGTGGGCAATATCGCATTACTGGCCAGTTATAGAAATGCTGTCGTTCAGCTAACCGAAGCAACTGTGTTAGTCAAGCATTGGGAGCAACAGGTTCGCGAACTTGAGCGACAACTTAGCGACTCCCACGCCGCATCAGGCGGTTCAGCACCTGCCAAAGATGCCGCCCTACCCGTGCCGCGCCGGCTGCAAAACGTCATGAATGTGCTTCTCAAGCATGGCGTCCCCATGCGGCTTACTGACATTGAGAACGAGGTTACGGATCCCGGCACCACGTCAGGCATTCGGCAGCAACTCGTCGTGTTGAAAATGATGGGCCGCGTGAGACAAGTCGACCGTGGACTCTATGAAGCCGTGAGCGGCTGATGTGAATCGATGATGAGCGAATCGCTCACCGGAACAGAGCGCCTGGATTATGAGGCGATGGGACGCGTCGACGCGATCACGCGACGGCCGCTTCGCGTACGGCCTAGCGAGCGCGGCGCTCCGTGAACAGTTCGGGGAGGCCGTGATGGTTTCTTCCGACAGGCCCTGGCACAACCAGGGCTTTTTCTTTTCGACAATGGGCGCGCCGGCGGGCGCGTGACGACTAGCGCGGTTCGCCGCCCATTTTGCTCACCGCTTCGAACGCCTTCTTATCCTTATCGTATCGGACGACCAGCGCGGTACTCGTGTCGAGGCCGCCTTGAACGTGCGCCGGGTAATCGAACGATCCGAACGCGCCGGCGTATTTGAGGGAGGACATGAATTCGCGCATCTGCGCGGCGGTCATAGCGGCCCCGTACTTGCGGTACGCTGCCACGATAATGTGGGCCGCATCCCACGGAATTACAGCAAGATCGGGCTCCATTCCCAACGGCGCGTAAGCGGCGCGCAACGCTGCGACAGCGCGGCGAACGCCGGGATTTTGGATGCTTTCCGGTACGACGAGCGCGGGATATGTTGGAAAAAACGTGTTCGGCGGTAGGATCGCAGCGTATGCGGCCATCGTCGCGTAAGTGACGTTGCCGGCGCCGCCGAGAACCGGTATGTCGAGACCCACGTCTTGGATGCCGTGCAGGATCGTGCCGAACGGGGCGCCCGTGGCCCAGGCGATCAGCGCCTGTGCCCCGCTGTTGCGAATGCGCGCCATTTGTGCGCTGACGCTCGTATCAGCGGGGGAAAAAAACTGACGATCAACGATCGAGAGTTCCTTATTCTCCGGCAGTGCCATAACCGAATCGATTACGCGGCCGGCGTCCTGACCGGTCGCGTCGTTCGGGATGATCAGGGCGAATTTCCGTAAGCCGCGCCCACGCAGATAGCGCAGTGACGCTGCGATCTGATCCTGACTCGGCACGCCCATGACGAACTGATAACTGCCGGCCGGGTGATGCGCACCCGTTGAAAAGCATAGATCAAGCGGGCCATTCGAAAGCAGCGGTAACATCGCGCCGCACGCGGAAACCAACCCCGGTCCCACGATTACTGGCACGTGGCTCGCGGTGAGATCGTTGACGATCTGCACGTCCTGCTGCGCTTGCGACTGGTCGTCGTGAACGACGAACTTGATCGGACGGCCGTTGACGCCGCCGTCCGCGTTAAGCGCTGTTTCGGCCGCCGTGATCGCTTGGGCAGTGCCCGCGCCGAGAAAGGCGGCGTACCCCGTCAGGGAGGCGATGGCGTGGATCTCGATCGGCGCACCGGACGTGGCGGCGGCGCCGGCGTCGGTCGGAGAGGCCGGGACGAGCAGTAGCGCAACGAGTGCGATACGAAAGACGCGTGTCAGCATAGGTGAAGAGCTTTCATGAGAAAAGGAACCTGTAACGATGCGAACCCGGCCAACCCTCGAAACCTCCGACATCGCCAACATTATCGCGCACGCCAAAGCCGAGGCGCAGAAAAACGCCTGGAACGTTTCGATTGCAATCGTCAACGACAGCGGCAACGTGGTCCACGTCGAGATCGTTGGGGAGCCGGGTGTCCCGGGAGGAGAAGTGGCGCTCGCTAAAGCCCGCGCGGCCGCGCTCACAAAGCGCCCGACAAAAGAGTTGGAAGAACGCATGAAAGATCGGCCCGGCTTCGTCAATTTTCTCAATCCGGCCAATCTGCTGCAAGTTCAGGGTGGGCTGCCGATCATCTATAAGGACGAATGCGTCGGAGGCATCGGGGTTTCGGGCCGACCCTCGCATGAGGACGAAATCGTTGCGCGTGCCGGGCTAGTCGCCATTGGCTGAGACGAACATCGATCGCGTCCCGGCCGTCGCGCCGTCATCCGGCTGCAACTCGGGGCTCTGATCTTCGCTGAGCGGCGTAACGCCAATTTCTTCATCCTGACACCGTAACGCGACAGAACCGTACAACGAGCATCTGGAACGAGTACTCCACCTACGGCTCGGAATATTCAGTCTTGAGTTCTTATGATGAATACACAAGCACTCCGCCGCATTCCGAAGCTTGGCCGGTATGAGGTGGAACTCGCATCGGTCGAGGCACAGCAGGCGCTCGTCGAATCATCCCTTGAGAAGCTCGTGAAGCGATCTAGGTATGCCGCTTTTTGCCCCGTTGTAGCACAAAAGGAGCACCTCCGAAGGCACCGAAAATTACAATCTGCGCGCGCCTCCGTGCCGCCGAGAGAAGGGGCCGCCCGATGCATAATGTAGATTCCCATTTCCACTGGTTGCCGCGTTCGTACTTTGAAGAGTTGTGCAAGCGAACGACATTTCCGCGGGCGGAACGCAATGGCAAAGGTGGCTACCGCTACTACCGGGCCCTCGACGGAAAGCACATCGGAAACCCGTGGCCCGAATGGTTCGACTTAGACAAGCAGTTCGCGTACATGGAATCGATCGGTCACGAAGTTGATGTCGTGAGTTCGATCGGTCCGTACTCGGTGTATTTTTCGGAGGTTCCGGCGAGCGAGGGTGCTGCGGCCGCCACGCAGTGGAATGAAGAAATGGCTGCGGCCCAACGCGCGTATCCCGGCCGATTCTGGGGAACCGCTGCCATGACGCTCGTGGACACGGCGACTGCGGTCGACCTGCTAGAACATGCGGCGAAGCTTGGTCTAAAGGGCGTAAACCTGCCCAGCAGCATCGGTACTGACCCGCGGATCGATGCGGAACGCCTCGAGCCGTTCTATGCACGCGCAGAAGAGCTCGGACTGCCCCTCTTTCTCCACCCCACCGATGCGATGTACTCGGATACCCTCTCTGAGGACTACGGCGGCGCACTGCACGCGACGCTCGGTCGCGTGATGGAAGTGAGCATCGCGGCAATGCGCCTGATTTTCTCCGGCATCATGGAGCGTCATCCGCGCCTCACCGTCGTCATGTCGCACACCGGCGGTGCGCTTCCATATCAGGCCGGGCGTTTGGACAAAAACGGCAATGGCGCGAAGTTGCCGGAGCTGCCGAGCACGTACCTGAAGCGTATGTACACCGATGTGGTTTCTCCGCACGCACTCGGCATCAAGTTTGCAATGGACTTTTTTGGTATCGATCACATCTTTTACGGCACGGACTATCCGTGCTGGGAGCCGCTGGAGGCGATGCGGCTCTTCGATGAAGTCGGGCTGGATCAGGAGGCTCGATCGAAGGTTCTGGGCACGAACGCACGTCGCGTCCTAACGTTGGACCAACCGGCGCTGGTCGGTGCCTCCGGCTAATCGGCCGGAGGCCCGGGTATCACGTGTGAACCGGAACGAATTTCCTGGTGATCAACGTGTTGGGATCGGGCACGTGGTCGAGAATGCCCAGATCGACAAACGAGTGGCTTAGCACCGCTAACGCGGCGTCATTCCAGTTGCCGTCGCGCGACATGGTCGGTATGATGCTGTCGAAGGCCTGGGCGGTAGCGGCCGGGTTGAGGCCCGAAAGTTGAGCCGACATCTTGATGGATTCAGCGCGGTGCGTGCGCATGTAGGCCACGGACTCATACCAGCCTGCCAGAAATTTCTTCATAAGGTCCGGATGATCTTTGAGGAAGTCGGTTCGCGCGTAAATGACGTGGGCGGCGAAATTGCTCACGACGTTGCCGAAGGTCAAGTAAACTTTCCCACTGCCGGCTAGCTGCAGATCGTACCCGGTTTCGGTGCCGGTGATGATGCCGTCGACGGTACCTGTCTTCATCGCTGCAACTTGATCCTTGGCATCACCAAGTGCCACCGACGTGATAGCGTCGGCCGGCCAGCCTTGTCTCACGGCGATCTGCCGCGTTAGCCAATCGGTCAACGAGCCCGCCGTGGTGACGCCGATGTGTTTGCCTTTGAGGTCGCTTTCGCGCTTGACGGGCGAGTTCGGTGGGAGGATCAAGCACACGTCGGCGGGCGCCGTCTCGATAACCGCAACGCCGAGCGCCGGCACGCCTTTCGCAATAAAGCCTAAGCCGGGGCCCGAACCGAGGCCGAGGTCGACGCTGCCCGCCGTCATCGCCTGCTGGACCTGAGCATCCCCGCGAAGGGACGAGGGCTCGACCTTGATGCCGAGGCGATCCCAGATACCCAGCGATTGCCCGATATCGATCGGTAGAAACGCGATCGCAACGGCTTGTGCCTTGCCGACGCGAATGACCGGAATATCCGCAGCTGCCGTGCGATTTAGCGGCGTGTTCGTTGTTGCGATTGCGATGAATAACGCGCAGGCAATTACGCGGAGCCGCGACACAATGGAGAACACCCGCATGATACCCCGTTCTCGAAAGACTGCACGAGAACCGCACAGAACGGACCAAAGATGGATTGTCAGGCGACTTGTCGATGGGGCCCCGAAATCCTTGCCCGCACGGGCGGGTAGCGCGATGATCGCCGATCGTCCGAGTCGCCTCGATCCGGTTACCCTCGAAGTGTTGCGCAATGCCCTGCCGGCAATTGCTAACGAAATGTCGATCGATTTGCAACGCACGTCGTACAACATGATGATCTACGAAATTCGCGACTACTGTTGCGCGTTGCTGGATGTCGAAGGGCGGCTCATTTCCCAGAACATCGGCGGGGTGTCCCACTTTGTTGCCGATCTCGGCGTTGTGATCAAGGACGGCATCGCGCGTTATGGCCGCGACGGCTTCGCGCCGGGCGACGTGATCCTGATGAATTATCAGCGCGTTTCGGGCCAGCATCTCAACAACGTGTGCATCTATTCGCCGGTCTTTTTTGACGGCGAGCTGACGGCGTTCGCCATCGTGCGCGCACATTGGGGCGACATCGGCGGTATGAGTACCGGGTTCGGTTCGGCAGCGGCGCTCGACCCGTGGATCGAGGGCTTACAACTGGACTCCGAGACGGCAACGTCAGCCGATTGCTATAATGGCTGCGTGGGCGATCGGTGAGTACAGTTGTTCGATAGCGTCCCGGCGCCGTTCCCGGATTGCCGAGCTGTTCAGCGAGCCTTTGTCGGTTAGTTCGCCGGCGTCGATGGACAGCGGCTGGTCGATGAAAACGGCGCGCCGCACGTGCATCGAACTTGCGGGATGGGCGCGAGCGAACGTTTCGAGCCGTTCGAGCACGACTGCGCGGACGGCCTCATCGGAGCGCGCGTCCGCAACGGCGGCGACGTTCGGAATCATGAGCATCGAGAGATATTCTTGGTCGTGGCCACAGAGCACGAGGTCGAGGACGAACGGGCGCAAGTGCGCGAGCAGCTCGATGCGTAGGCTCGCGACGTTGACCCAGGTGCCCGTGGCAAGCTTGAAATCTTCGCCGATGCGGCCGTCGAAGAGAAAGCCGCGGCCGTAGTCGTCCGGATCGAGCGGTTTGAGGGCATCGCCCATCTTGTAAAAGCCGTCGTCGTCGAAGGCTGGCTGCGTAAGGTCGTCGCGATGCAAATAGCCTGGGGTGACATTCGGTCCGCGCAGGCGCATTTCAAGCTTCGACCCGGTCGGTACGAGCTTCATCTCAATGCCGGGTAACGGAACGCCGATGTTGCCGCTTACGTGCGAATACCAGTTTGCAAATGTTGCGCACGGTGCCGTCTCCGTTGCGCCGATGGCACTCGTCATCATGATCTCTTCGCCGCATTCGCGAAGCGCCAGCAGGCGCATGTGTTCGAACACCGGCGCCGAGAGAGCGGCTCCCGCGTACCACATCATCTTGAGATCGCGGAAGAAGGTACTCCGCAGTTCCGCGTCAGTCTCGAGTTTCAGTGCGAGCTCTTGATAGCCGCGCGGGACATTAAAGTACGCGGTCGGCGAGACATCGCGCAGGTTGTGCAGTGAGCGCGCGAAATCGGCCGGCGTCGGCTTTCCGTCGTCGATGTACAGCGTCCCACCGTTGTAGAGGATCATATTGAAGACTTGATTCGAGCCGGCAGTATGATTCCATGGTGACCAGTCGAGCATGAGCAAGTCTTCGGCGAAGAAGGGAAACGCTTGCAGGGTCATCTGCTGATTGCTGCAGAGCATCCGCTGCGTATTGATCACGCCTTTGGGTAAGCCGGTGGAACCGGAGGTGAATAAAATCTTCGCGACGGTATCGCCGTTTACGCCAGCGTTTGCGATGTCGATCGCTGCCGTCGGCACGGTGGCGAGTAAGCGAGCGAAGCGTTCGAATGGGCGCCCCGCGATCGTTCCCTCCGAAACGACGATGGGCACCGACGCGGCGATCGCATCGCTCGCAAAGGCGTTTGCATAACGCTTTGCGTCTCGCGCGTAGACGAATCTCGGGGCAAAGAGCGAGAGCACATGGCGCAGTTTGGAGAAGTCGGTCGATAATAGCGAATATGCCGGCGAGATCGGCGCGTACGGGATGCCCGTGTACTGCGCTGCGAGTCCAAGGATGGCGTGATCAATGCCGTTTTCGGAAAGGATCGCCACGCCGGAGCCTGCAGTGCAGCCGCGATCGAGGAGCGCTTGCGCGCAAGCGCGGACCGCGTCACGCGCAGCGGCGTAGGTAAGCGTGCGCCAACCCTCGTCGTCACGCTCTGCTAGATAGATCGTTTGCGGACGGCGCTGTGCCCACTCTTCCAGCCGATCCGTCATCGTTCGAGCGTAGGGTAGCAGCGGATGCGGCGATTGAAGCATGATGCTGCCGTCCACAGATCGCGCGACGTCGACATCGTGCGGTCCGAGATTGACCGCCCGTTGACGGACGATAGTCAAGATGTTCCTCTCACATGAGAAGGGTTCTTGCGCCCAGGATGCCGACCTTCATCATCAAGGACCAGGCAGGACGGGATTGCCGCGGGCTTCGAAGTTCCGGCATGGAGCTTCGGCAAGTTCGATATTTCGTGGCTATTGCGCAGACGGTAGCTACACGCGTGCGGCGGGAGTGTTAACAATCGCAGAACCGTCGCTCAGCCAACAGATCGCCAATCTCGAGGATGAACTCGGAGCGAAGCAGTTCCTTAGAATGAGGTCTAGATCAGACTACCGACACCAAGTAGCAATGGCCAGTAGGGTTGTGTACAGGCCAGACCGTCATCGCCGCGGGTCGGGGCACGCGAGCCCCCTTTGGGCTAGTCCGTTCCTAATGCAAGTTTTGAGGTTCTGTCGCGTTACGGGGTTGCCCGAGCCTGGAGCGAATTGCTCGATGGTCATGAGTACGCGATGAAGAGCGTGATAAAGCGCCTGCGGTTCCCTCTGGAGATCATGCTCGTCTTGCACGGATCGGCTGGGCGGGTGGGCGCGGCCCAATGTCCGGTCGCTCCATACGGCACACTCATGCCATGCGCTCATCAACGCCATGCTACGCTGGGCAGTGACGCAGGAGATTGCCTTCCGCAACCCCGCTGCCGCGGTGAAGCCACCGAAGCGGACGCATAACCCAGCACGGCCGTATGAACGCGAGGAAGCCGCGCGCTTGATCGCCGAGGCGGCAAAAACTCGGTACGGCCCCATGGTCATCTTCACGTTCGAGACGGGACTGCGACGGGGTGAACTCGCGGGCTTGAAGTGGACGGACATCGACACCGAGCAACGCGCAGCAACCATCCGCGGCGCCATCGGCCAAGTGCCGAAGCGCACCTGGTACAAGGCGACGAAGGCCGACCGGGTCGCGCGCATCGCGCTCTCCGATCACGCACTCGAAGCGTTGCATGCCCAACGCAGCCAGCAGGCCAAAGACAAGCTCGTGGCCGGTGGGCTCTACGACGACCAAGGGTTCGTATTCGCGACCGAGCGGGGCGGGATGCCCTCGCCGGTCGGTATCAGTGATGCCGTGCGCCGGATCGTGAAACGCGCCGGGCTGCAGGGTCGGCTCGCTCACGCGATGCGGCACTCGACCGGCTCGTGGTTGATCCGCGCCGGGGTCGATGTGCGCACCGTTGCGGCCGTCCTGCGGCACTCAAGTGCCGCGACGACGTTGAACGTCTACGCGCACGAGATGGAGGGCGCGCAAGCCGATGCCGTGCGGCATCTGTTGGGCGCGGGCGCAATCTCCGACGGCAACCGAATGGCAACCGCAGCCGCGTTTGGGGCGAAAAGCCCTCGTAAAAAACGTGGGGAAGGTGGGACTCGAACCCACATGAGCTCTCACTCGGCTGCTTTTGAGGCAGCTGCGTCTACCATTTCGCCACTTCCCCGGGCGCCTACGGCGGGTTCGGATTCGCGGCGAGCCAGTCCCGCTCTTCTTGCGCGAAAGCTGCAATGGCGTCCGAACCAGGTTTGACCGAGATCGCGTAGGTGGTGCGTAGCGTCTGAGAAGCGGCCGTCAGGGTTAAGGTGCCGTTGCTGCCATAACGCGTCCAAGCCGCGTTCGCAACCGCATTCGGAGCCCAGCTGATTGCCAGCGTTATTCCGCGATCCGAAGCGATGAAACTCGAACCCAGTTCGACGAAGTCGTCCGGTCGTGCGGCAACGGCGTCGAGTTCGACGGCGCGTTGCGCGGGGTCGTTGCCGTCGAAGGTGACGCGTTCGTCGACGATGAGGCGCGTTGCGTTGGCGGCCAACCGAAATGTTTTCTCGAAGTGCGCGCCGCCGCCGAGGTCGGGAGCGTAATAGCGCAAGCGCGCGACGGCTTCAGACCTGCCGCTGGAGAGGATCTCGACGCTATAGGGCCGGTTGAACGTCCCGGCGGGATAGGAATGCGTGTACTTCGCGATCCGATCGGTAGTCGACGGTGGTGGTTCGTCCAGCACGTCGTCGCGTAACGCACCGGTGGCGTTGGTGGCGTTGTACGCGGGAAAGCCGGGCCGGGCGAGCATCACGAGCCGTCCGCCGCCATCCGGGACGATAACGGCGAACAGCCGTGCGTTTGCGAGCATAAGTGTTTTACCGCCGCTGCCGAGCGCAGCGCCCTCCACGGCCACGGCCTTGTTTTGAACCACGCGCGGCACGTCGACGTGCACGGCTTGTTGCGCGTTGAGCTGGTACTCCGTTTGCCACGGCAACGGCGGTGGCGGTAACGCCGGCAACGCCGGAACGTCGCGCGGTGGACCGGCAATCAACACGAGGCGCGCATTGCGCGGCGCGACCGTGAACGCCGGCACGTTTGCGAAGCGCGTGCCGGTCCACGTGCGGCCGCCGAAGCGCCGAGCGTGGTTCGACCAGTTCATGGCGATGCCGAAGGTCGCGCGCGCGCCGGCGAGGACAGTGATGCCGTTGCCGTGTGCAGCCGGCACCTGCGATGCGATCGCGACGTGCGCCGAGCGCAGACGCGCGATCCGGTCGGAGATCGCGCGCATGGGTCGACGCACGAACGAAGGCACGACGATCGTCCGGTAGCCGCGCAAACGCGCGTCGCTCGAGAAACGCAGATCGATGACGTCGCATGTCAGGCCGCGCGAATTACACGCACGCAGCTGCGTCTTGAGCCCGTCGGCTATCGCGGCGACATCGTCGTTCGATAAGGCGGCCGGGTCGGACGCGCTCACTTCATCGGCGATCGCAATCGTCGCGACCCGATGCGTGGCCGCAAGCAGCGGCCCGTACTCCGCGATCTCGGCACCGAACCGCTGCGTCGGAAACCAGCGCGGCGGGAGCCCGGCGCCGGAGTGATGGCCCGGCTCGCGCGGAATCGCGGCGTCCCACGTGTAGAAGGCGTTCGAGAACGGCGCTTCCCATCCGAACGGCGCGAGCGTGTCTTGCAGCGGGAAGTCGACGACGCCGTGCACGCCCCAGCTCAGCATTTCCGCTAGCGCGAGCGTGGTATTCGACGGGTCGGCCGGACGCGGCAGCGGATCCTCGGGCGAGGCGAGCCAGCCGGCTTGGAACTCGCTCGACGCGAGCGGTACGTGCTCTTGCGTCGTCAGCGTTGCGGTGGCGAAGTCGAGCTCGACGCGATCGTGATCGCCGATCGCGTACGCGTCGCTCTGGTACCAGTTGCCCATCGCCCACACCGGCGACGACGCCGGCACCTTCATGTCGTACGTATTGATAAAGGTCGGCACGACGGGGCCGGTCACGCTGCGCACCTGCGCGTCGAGCCAATGCAGATACGCTTGCAGATGCGGAGCGGGCCACGTCTGGTTGTCGATGTAGGCGCCTTGGTCATCATCGAGCGCCACCGCGATCACGAGATTCGCATACGGCACGAACTCGCCGAGCGCGTGATGCAGCCAGCGCGCCGCATAATAGCGGTGCGTTGCGTTGCGCATCCATTCCGCGGCCGCGTCGTCGCTGTGCGCGTTCTGCAGCGTTGCGGTAGCGGGATAGCGTCCCTCGAGAATGTCGTGCAGCGGCATGCCGTAAGCGGGACGGCGTAAGAGCCAGTCCGGATAGCCGCCGTTGCGCCATTCATTGCGGATGACCGGACCCGGCCGGACGATCAGGTGAAAGTGCAACTCGCGCGCCAGCTGCAAAACGCGGCGGAGATTGCGGCGCGGGTTCGTGTGCCCGTCGAAGTCAAAGCGGCCGTCGGCCGTTTCGTGCCAGTTCCACGGAATGTAGAGGTCGAGCGTGTTCGCTCCCGCCGCGCGCATGGCAAGCATCGAGTCGCGCCAGCGTTCGGGCGGGATGCGTTCGTAGAAGAACGCGCCGCCGAAGAAGAAGAACGGCTTGCCGTCGACGAGGAGCTGCGGCGTGCCGTCGCGCTGCACGATCCGCGCGTGCGTGAACGTTGCCGCGCTTGCCGTTAGCGGCAGGCTGACGACGGCGAAGACGAGGCACGCCAGCAGGGCGAACGGCCATGTGCGCGCGACGCGCGCGCGAACGAGGAAGATCGCCGCGCCGAGCGCCAGCATCGTGACGCCGAGCGCCATCGCGACCGCACCCGAACTCCAGAACAAGAACAACCACGAGGCCAGCGCCACGAGCACCGGCAACGGATAGAGTGGTAGACGAAACGGCGCCGGATCGGCGCGCCGGCGCAGGACCATCACGGCGAGGTTGCCGCCCACGCCCGCGACCAGCACGACCGCGGCGGTCAGCGCGTTGATCACCGCATCGAGCGGAAACAGCGTCGCCGGGAGCGCCAGGAGACCGAGCGCGACGAGCGAGACGTGCGGGAAACGTTTGGTCGGGTGCAGCCGCGCAAACGGCGCCAGGAAATCGCCGTCGCACGCCGCGGCATAGGGCACGCGCGAGGCGCCGAGCAGGCCGCCGTACGTCGAAGCGAACGCGGTGATCAGGATCGCCACGGTGACGGCGAATGCGGCGGCATGGCCGGACGTGCGTTCGACCGCGAGCGACGCCACGAACGTCGAGTTCGCAATATCGGCCAGCGGCAGCGCCGAAAAGACGCCGAGGTTGAGTGCCACGTAGGTGATGCCCACGGCGACGATCGACAGCACGACCGCCAGCGGAATCGTGCGCACCGGGGCGATGACCTCGTCGCCGAGCTGCGGGGCGTTGTTGTAGCCGGAGTAGTCATAGAGCGTATACACCATCGCGGCGCCGAGCCCGGCGATGCTCCAACCTTTGAGCGAAAAGGCCGGCGCGAGCAAGGATCCCACGGCTTGCGTCGGGTGGATGAAGCCGCTGGCCGCGATCGCCAGCAAGGTGAGCACGGCGATGGCGCCGAGCACGAGTGCGGTGCGCGCGACGTGCGGGATCGTGCGGTAGAGCGCGAGCAGCGTTACCGCCCCGACGCCGAGCGCGATGGTGTGACCGATCAGCGGCTGCGCCGCCGCCGGAACGATATACGCCGCGTACTGCGCGAAGCCGATGTAGCCGCTGGCCAGCGTGAGCGGAATGAAGAACAGGAGCTGCCACACGAACAGGAACGCCGCCAGCCGCCCCGGACCGTGCGCGCCGAAGGCTTCGCGCAGGTACGCATACGTGCCGCCGCTGCGCGGAAAGCGCGAACTCAGCTCGGCGAAGCAGAGGCCGTCGCAAAGCGCGACGACGGCGCCCGCGATCCACGCCCACACGGAGATCGAACCGTGCATCGCCGTCACGACCAGGGGAATCGTGATCAGCGGGCCCGCGCCGATCATCGCCGCGGCGTTGATCGCGACGGCGCTGCGCAGCCCGACGCCGCGAATCAAGCCGTCAATCCGAATACGTCGCGATAGAACTGCAGCTCGCGATCGAGCACGCGCACGATCGTCTCGGCCTTGCGGAAGCCGTGGCCCTCGCCTGCGAACGCTTCGTAGACGACCGGCACGTTGCGGGCGATCAGCGCGTCGCGCATCGCCATCGCTTGATTCGGCGGCACGACGTGATCCTCCAAACCCTGGAAGAGCAGTACCGGTACGTTGATCGTCGCGACGTGGCTCACCGGCGAACGGTCGCGATAGCGTTCGCGCGCTTCGGGAAGCGGGCCGACCAAACCGTCGGTGTAGCGTGCTTCGAACTTGTGCGTATCGGCGGCCAGCGCTTCGAGTTCCATGGCGCCGTAGAGGCTCACCGCGCCGGCGAAGACATCGGAAGTCGCGATGGAGAGCAGGGCGGTCATACCGCTGGCGCTGCCGCCGCGTATCGCGATCCGCGCCGGGTCGCAGCGACCGCTCTGCCCGAGGTAGCGCGCCGACGTAATGCAGTCGCGGACGTCGATCTCGCCCCAAGCGCCGGCCAGCCGTCCGCGGTAGGCGCGCCCGAAGCCGGTCGAGCCGCGATAGTTGACGTGCGCGATCGCGAAGCCGCGCGAGGTGTAGTACTGAATCGCAATGCTATACGCATTGCTGTGCATCGCGGTCGGTCCGCCGTGGCTCATCACGATCAGCGGCGGCCGCTCGCCGGCCGGACCCGCGTAGTGCGCATTTTGCGGCGGATAGAAGAAGAGATGCACGTCTTCGCCGTCGTCGCCGCGAACGGTCAGTGCTTCGCCGATGCTCACGCTTCCCGCATCGAGAACCTGCACGCTCGCCGCGCGAACGACCGTATGTGCGGCAGCGTCGATGTCCGGCGCATAGCACACGGCCGCCGGCGCATCCGGCGGCGCCGCAAAATAGACGGCGCCGTCGCCGAACGGCAGCGGCGTCGTGTCGACGGGTCCGAAGGGCAATTCGCGCACGCTGCCGGACGCGATCAGCCCGGGGTGCACGCTGCCGTTGCGAATGTACGCGCACATCACGCGCGCTTCGTCGAGCGGCGCGATCATCGACCGTCCGAAAACCCATGGCGGTTCGGCAAACTCCGCCGCCAGCGGCGCGAGCGCCTCAACGCGTTCTCCGCGCAGCGCGTAGACGTTCCACCAGTTCGTGCGGTCGGAAGTGAAGAGGAGCGTGCCGCCCGGGGTCCACGTCGCCGCAACGATCGCTTCGCCGCCGTCCTCGCCCGCGATGCAGCGCGTTCCGCTTACGCCGCCTTCGGGCGTCACGTCGGCCACGTAGAGCCGCGTCGCATCCCAAGGCATGTCGGGATGATTCCAGGCGATCCACGCGAGGCGTGTTCCGTCCGGAGAAAGCGCGGGCGCCAACACGAAATCCGTCCCGCCGGCGACGACCGTTCCCGCATTGGCCGTCGCATCGGCGCCGGCGGCCATCGAGAACACGACGATCGCGTTGTCGGGTGCGGTCGGCGGACGGTCGCGATGGTCCTCACGGACCGCGTACACGCGCTCGTGCCCGGCATCGATCGCGAACCCGGCGTAACGGCAGCCGGGTACGGTGACGAGCGCACGCGGCGCGCTGCCGTCGACGGCGAGCCAGACGCTGCCGTCGCTGCGCTCGGAGTACACGACCCGGCCGTCGCGTGCGGCATACGCGCCGCCCCCGTATTCGTGCACCCGGGTCCCCACGTCGGTAGTGGACGGCAGCACGTCGTGCGGCGGGCCGCCGGGTGTCCAGCGGACGAGTGCTCGCCGGCCTCCCTCGGCGGGGCGAAGCTCGAGCCAGGTGGCCGCATCGCCGTCAACGCCGAGTTCGGCGAACGCGAGGGTCGCGCCGGAGACCAGCTGCGGGGTGACGGGCGAGGGCCAAGTGCCGAAGGGCGCGACCGTCACGGCTTGCACATACCTTGCATGCGCTCGTCTTTGCCGGTGGAACCGCTTCGCTCCGCCTCGCGTTGAGCCTGATGTGATGTCCTCGTTTCGCCGATTTTTTGCCTGCGCCGCAGCGCTGACGCTTTTGGCCGTGCCGCTGACCGCCTCATCGCAAGACACCGCCGGCGGCGTTCAGACGGCGCACGCGACGCTCGCCAACGGGTTGCAGGTGTACGTGCTGCAAGACCGCCTCTCGCCGGTCGTCTCGATGTATACGAACTACCAGGTGGGGGCCAACGACGAGCCCATCACCGGGCTCGCGCATGCGCAAGAGCACATGATGTTCCGCGGCAGCAAGACGATCGACGCATCGCAGTTCTCCGACACCACGGCGATCACGGGCGGTTCGTACAACGCCGACACCCAGAACGAAATCACGCAGTACTTCTTCGAGATGCCCTCGCAGTATCTCGACATCGCGCTCAACCTCGAACGGTCGCGCGCGACCGGCATCCTCGATGCACAGAGCGGCTGGAATGCCGAACGCGGCGCGATCACGCAGGAAGTCGTGCGCGACAATTCGGGCGCGTCGTACCGGCTCTACGTGAAGATGATCCATCACATCCTCGCCGGCACGCCGTACGCGGATGAAGGCCTGGGTACGGTCGACACGTTCAAGAAAATCCAAGCGCCCGACCTCAAACACTTTTATGCGCGCTGGTACCACCCGAACAACGTGATCATGGTGATCGCCGGCGACGTCGATCCGCAAGCGACGATCGCCAAGGTGCGTTCGCTGTTCGGCTCGATTCCGTCCGCGCCGCTGCCGCCGCGCAAGAGCGTGCATCTGCAGCCGTTGACGCCGCTGACGCTGCGCGACAACAGCTCCGATCCGATCACGCTCGCGATGGTCGGTTATCGCGTTCCCGGCTATGACGATCCGGATTACTACGCCTCGGAAATTCTGAACGACGTGCTCAACAGCCCGCGCGGCGCGCTCTACGCGTTACAGGCCGGCGGAAAATCGCTCGGCACCTTCGCAGAGTCATCGACGCATCCGGGTGCCGGTTTGTCGATCGTCGGTTCGGCCGTTCCGGTAACGACGAGCGGCGATACCGCGGCCACCGACGTGAAGGCCGTCATCGACGCCTACAAACAGAGCGGCCTGCCGCCCGAACTCGTCGCCGTGGCGAAGGCGCGCGAACTCGCGCAAGCGCAATCCGAGAGCAACTCGATCAACGGCCTCGCTTCGCTGTGGAGCCAAGAATTAGCGGTCGAACACCGCACGCCGGACGACGAACTGGCGGGGCTCGAGAAGGTCAGCGTCGACGACGTCAATCGCGTCCTGCGCAAGTATTACGACAGCGCGACCGCCACTGTGGCGATCGCCACCCCCAAGGCCGCGTCGGGCTCGGCGTTCGGCGGACGGGAAGGCGAAAACAACAGCGTTCCGC
>PLTN01000197.1 GCA_003164495.1 Vulcanimicrobiota bacterium | reverse complement strand
GTCAAAAAGAAAACCCCGCCGTAGCAAGGTTTTGAGATTTAGCCCCAACGGGATTCGAATCACTGAACGTGAGTCCCGGCCGTTTCGTTGAGTACCAGAAAACCTTGCTGCGTAAGGGTTTCTAGCATCTCGGCGTATTTTCGAAACCCCTCTAAAATCCTCGAACGCCCATGCCCAAGGAGCCGCCGCGCCCAACCGTGTTCGGCGTCGGTTAGGTCGTCAAGCACCCCTTTTGAACTCCGGCCAATGGACCGGGCTGGAGATGCTTTGAAAACGCGCCGGAGCCAAAGCGCACTGCGTTATTGCGAGAAAACTCAGGCGGCGATGTATGAGAAGAGTTCGGCCTGCTCCAAAACTTGCTCCGTAGCCGACTCGGCGGTGCACTGCTCTTGCGCGCTGCGCATTTGATGCTTTGGGTGGATCTTGCGAGTCCAACCGCCAATCCTTCGTCCAGCACCGGTATGTCTGCAAGCAATCCTAGACCGCGCCGATTAACGCTGGTTTAGCCGTGCTCGAAGCGATCCTTAACCCGCGCAAACGAAGGGCCTCGTTTCAGGCCGACCTAAGGCTACTGCAAACCGTTCAGGAGTTGACTTGCGCCTTCGACGGTGAGCTGCTGCGCGGATCCGGGCGTCAGCCAGGTGAACCACGTGTCGTCGCCGACGATTCCGTCGACCGTCGTGCTCGCCCAGGTCTGGAGCGCCATGACCGCGGTCTCGGTCGTGGACCCGAAGATACCGTCGATTGCGCCCGTGTACGGCGCAAACGAAACGACGACCACCGATCCTGCGAGTGCCTTTTGTAGCCACGCGACTGCGGGGCCCTTCGAACCCGATTGCAACGTGGGCGACGCTTCACGATAAGGGGGCAGCGCCGCCCACGTCATCGGGCCGACGATCCCATCGACCGTCAGGCCTTGCGCCGATTGGAAGTTCTTGACGGCTGTCTCGAGGCCCGCATCGAAGATCCCGGTGATTGGACCGAAGGGATTCCAGTCTAGATGCCGCGCCAAGACTCGCTGTAAGCGCTTAACGTCGTCGCCGACGGAGCCGAGGCTGATCGTAGCAGGCATGAACCTTACCTCCCAGATGTTTCGTGGGACTGTGAAGCGGGATCGTTCCGCTTACAGTAGCCGGTCTCGATCTCCTACGCCATCGCGCGTTCTACCGCTCATGGCCCGCTGCGGTTGATCCGAAGCAATAGGGTTTAGCCGGGATTCCCCATCTGCCGCTTATGGCGAGGTCGCGCCGTTCATCGCGGAACTTCATCCCGAGTTCTCGCATTTTCGGAAGCCTTGCTGGTCACTCTTCTCGGGTGGCGTTGGGGCAAGATATATCGCGTTAAACGGGGCCGCGTCGAGCACGCTGCATTCCGGTTCTCCAAGGCCGACGATGTCGAAGATGGCCTCTCGGATGTACTGCGCGGTCTTTTCGTAGATGCCGAAATCCACTTTCCAAATATCCGCGAACTTGCCCGACCCGTGTTCGATGACGTCGCTCGTGTTGCGTATCGTATCGTAGGTGGTCTTGTCGCCCTGAAAAATGCCCTCGCGCGTTATGCGGGCCCGCACATGGTACTTGCGGTCGTTCTTGGTCGGCGGCTGCGAGGAATTGCACGTTGGGCATACCACGATTTGTTCGTGTTCGTGGCCGCAGGCTCTGCACTTTGACTGCTGAGTGTGAGGAATCTTGTAGAAATCCGCGAGTTTGTCCATCGTGCAGCCTTTGTCATTCCATGTGCAACCGATCGATCTCGCTCATCAGATCCACGTCCGTCTGCGATGGGCCCTTCGCTTCGTAGTACAGCGAGCTGCGCGAGAGATCGAGCATTTCGGCCTGACGCGTCAACGGCAGAGAGTGTTCGCGATCAATCATCGCTTTGCGCTCGCATCGTCGTGACGACCGAGCGCGCTTTCTAAAAAATCAATCTCCAACGCCTGCTGCCCGATCTTCGCATGCAACGCCATGAGGTCGGGAGCCTCGGCTGCCGGCCGCGTGCCGTCAAATGCGGTCGTCGCGTTCTCGAGCAACTGCGTTTTCCACTGCGCGATCTAATTCGGATGAACATCGAATCGCTTCGCGAGCTCCGCGATCGTCTGCTCGCCCTTGATCGCTGCGAGTGCCACCTTGGACTTGAATGCCGGCGAGTGGTTCCGGCGCGTACGTCGTGCCATGACTGCTCCTATCTCAAGGGCTTTGCGCCCTCAGTTGAGCAGAGTCATCACTTAGCCGGCTGTCCGATTATCCGGGGCCACTTCTACCAGCAAGGCGTCGCTCAATTCCGGTGACCCACCGGCCGATTATATAAGTGATAACGCGCTCGTGATTGACGGGCGGTCGCGAGGTTGGTTTCAGTGGGTCTGTCACGCCGTATTCACATCGGCAGGCCATTTATGGCGCTCTTTTGGGCAGCCGGGCTTTTCATGCTCCTTGCGGGCCACCCGAGCAGTTCGCCGGCTCTAATCGCCAAAGCGTCCCCGGTGCGTGTAATGGCACTAGGTGATTCCATCACGGCCGGCGTCAAGGCGTTCGGCGCGCACGCGAGCGACGGCGGTTATCGCGGTCCGTTGGCGCGCGCATTGCAGCACAACGGGTATCACGTGACGTTCGTCGGCTCGCGCAGTGATTTTTCCGACGAAATCGCGGATCGCGCACACGAAGGCTGGCCGGGTTACGTGCTGCGTTCGTTCCCGTCCGATCCCGGGCCCGGGCAACTCTATGGCTCGCTTGCCCGCAAGGCGATACAAGAAAACGATCCCGACATCGTCTTGCTGATGGCCGGTACGAACGACTTGCTGCGTCGCGAAGCCCGCGATGCGGGCTACACCCTTCCGAACATCCTTACTTCAATGAACCTGCTGCTCGAGGAGATCGTGAAAGCGAAGCCGGACGTCTTCGTTATCGTCGCGCCGGTCGTTGAGAGCCCGAAAGTCCAAATCTGCGCCTTGCGTGAGTTTGCCGGGCTCCCCGGCGCCGGCTGCGGTCCGACGAACGCCGGACTCAAAGCCCTCGTGGCAGCGTTCGACCAGCGCGGTTATCGCGTTTCGTTCGCAGCAGCAATGGCGACAGCCGTGCCGCGCGACGCCGACCATTTCCCAGACGGTATCCACCCATGCGGCGCCGGCGGGTATGCCGCCGTTGCTGACGTGTGGTTACAATCGATCGAAGCCATCACGCAACCCGTTGGAACGGACGTCGCAGCCGGTAACACGCGTCAGTGAATATGCCGTTTAGGCCGTAATCGCACGGGCATGACTGAGGTGTGCCGGAACGAGAACGTCTTGATGTCCTTGACGGATTGCGTGGTCTGGCGATCCTGCTGGTCGTCTGGTATCACGTTTGGCTAGTTAGCGGGCAAGCATTCGGTCCGCTCTCTCTCATCGCTCAGGCAGGCTTTCTCGGCGTCGACTTATTCTTTTTCATAAGCGGCTTCTGTCTGTTCTATCCGTACGCGCGGGCAACGCTCGAAGGACGACCTCAGCCGTCGACGCGGCGCTTTTTCGCGCGCCGGTTCCTGAAGATCGTGCCGTCGTATTTGATCGCGCTCTTCGTGTTCGCGACGATCTATCACGCGCAATTCGGGTCGTCCGAGAACATGGCGTTGCAACTCGCGACGCATCTCACGTTCATGCACACGCTCAGCCCCAACACGTTCGGCACCATCAGCGGACCGCTATGGACGGTCGGCATCGAAGTGCAATTCTATCTGCTCTTCCCGCTCATCGTGCCCTGGTTCCGGCGCTCGCCCATTGCCGGCTATGCAGCTTTGATCGTGGTTTCCGAAACATACCGGTTCGCGATCGGCGCTGCGGGTCTAAGCCCCTCGTTTTGGTGGATCAACCAATTGCCGGCGTTCTTCGATGTCTTTGGAGCCGGCATGGTAGCGGCATATGGGCTGGTGAGGCTTCGGGCGCGCGGCCCCCTGCATCCGAGAACCTCGACGCTCCTCTCCGGCGTCGCTTTTGCAGTCGCCATCGGGGGGCTTGCATATACGAGTTCGGTCAACGCGACGGTGAGTGACGATGCAGCCCGTCAGTGGCTCAACGCTCATCGTTTGCTGATCGGCCCGCTCTGTATCGCACTTGCGCTCCCGACGTTCTTCGCGGTGGAGCGTTGGCGTTCAATCGTCGCTACACGCGCGCTGGTGTTTCTGTCAACGATCTCCTATAACTTGTACTTGTGGCACCTCGAGATTGCCGTGTGGGTGCACAACGCCGGGTTGCCCGCGATCTGGACCGTGATCCTGGCGCTCCCCGCAGCGCTTGCGGTTGCAGCGTTCGTTTCGTATGCGTTCGAACGGCCGATCCTCGAAGCCGATTTCGCGCAGGTGCGTTCGGCGCTAGCCGCCGCAGCGACACGCGCAAACCAATCGCTCGTGGCCGCTTCGACGTTAGTACCGGTCAGGTGGCGAAGCTCACGACGACTTGGGCGACTGCGACCGGCACATCGCTTAGCAGTGAGAGCGCTTGTGTCCAACGCTTCGTCGCGCTCCGGGAGTCGGCTTGGCAGTACCGATCGAACAAATCCCGCAGAACGTCAGGGATTCGCCCGTCGCTGAGCACGAGCGCGCTTTCAGCCGCACGATGCTTGTGCGCTAAGAGCGTGAGATAGTGCCGCGGATCGAGAAATCGTTCACTCGGGCACTCGACGATCAGTGTGACGGCCAATACCTACCTCCACGCCACGGAGGCGATGCAGCGCACCCATGCCGATCGGCTTGAGGCTCTGCTCGGATCGTCAGTCTCGGGTGCCCTGGCTGCGGCCATAGATCAAAGTGCAGCGAAGGCCGTGCCACAGCCGTGCCACAAGGGCGCTCTGGCAACGAAAAAACCCTTACAGAGTAAGGGTTTTATGGTAGCCCCAACGGGATTCGAACCCGTTACTTCGGATGCGGATGACTGCGACCCATACAGAAAATAAGGCATTTTTGAGGTCTTGAGCCACTCTGGACTGCCAGCAAATGCGGTCTGTTGCGAGTGCCAAGTAGACATCTTAGTAGACCTCACCTCCACGTCGATCTCAACCTCGGTTATGAGCGTGCCCCGATCGGGAGGACCTCAGGCGGAAGCGCTCATCATTTGCGTTCCCCCTGTGCGCCTCTCACGCCCAGCGGCTGGCCACCCGGCAGACTTGCGCGGATCCACGTGTCCTTTTCGACATCCCAGCGTGCGACCTCGGTCGCACTCTCTCCTATTCCACGTTGATCGCCACCGACGAAATCGTATGAGCCATTAACGCCGACCCATCCGTGCAAGTGCTCGATATACTGGCGGATTTGTTCTGCGGTAGCGTGCGTACCCAAATGACGGAGAGCATCCACGACAATCATTATGGGATCCCAGGCCACGTTGTCGAGGTAGTCCGGACGGACGCCAATGCCCTTAAATGCCGCGAAATACGCTCGCTGTTCGTCACCGATCGGTCCCGGCGGTGGATCGTTCGTCGTAAGTGCAAGTACCGTGGTAAAGAGCAACTGTCGCGGCAGAAAACTCTTGTATCCACTCATTTGCGCGTAGACGGCATTTGAGCTGAGGATCTGCACTGGTACGTCCAAGCCGGAGTCTTGGATCGCTCGCAAGACTGTCGCTAGCGGCGTGCCGGTCACGTAAACGATGAGGCCCTGTGGATCGGCCGCCTTGATGCGCGTCAGTTGCGCCGCGGCGCTGACGTCGCCGGGGGCAAACTTCTCGTTCGCGACGATTTGCAAGTCTTTGAATTCCGGCAGTCGCATTGCGGCGTCGGTCTGTGTTTCATAATCCTGTCCCGACGCATCAGTTGTAGCAATCACGCCAATCCGCTTAACGCCACTCTCCCGATAATAACGCAACCCCGTCTTTGCGAAGCTGAAGCTATCCGGTCCGGCGGAAAAAACGAAGCTTCCGGCGCTCGGGTGAATGAGTGGCGAGAGGCAGTAGTCGACAGGCCCCGACTGGGCGACTAGCGGCGCCGAGGCATTACAAACTGACACCGGACCGCCATCGATAAAGACAGAAACCCCCTTCGCGACGAGACCATTTACCAATTGCACGCCGGTTTGCGGCGTCGTCAGCGAGTCGAGTGTCACGATCTTGAGAGGCTGCCCGTTTATGCCGCCCGCCGCATTGACACGATTTTCAAGTGCGCGAAAGGCGTCGAGGTACGATTTGCCGAGAAACGCGGCACTACCGGAGCCGGGGATGATCGCGTTCAGTTCGTAAGGGGCGCCGGTCGGCGGAGCTGACTGCGCAACACTGGTAACCGTCGCGAACACGATCGCCGCAAAAATTGCGCCCCGTATCATCAATCGAGCCTTCAAAACTATCACCTTTCGGACGAGCGTGTTTCATATGAGCAGCAAACGACTCAGCGCTGCGTTTCGACACGCCATCCTAGCACGGCTCTTTTGCCCAAGCTAGATGACACTCAGCTGAAGGAGGAGGTGGCCTTCCTAAAACACCATTCGCACTACGTGTTCGTATCATGAGTAAACCATGACTCAATCGCCCGGGACTTTTGTGCTCGTGCACGGTTCGTGGCAAGGCGGCTGGTGCTGGTCCCGCGTCGCTGAGATATTGCGCGCGGCCGGACACCGCGTCTTTACACCAACGTTGACAGGTCTTGGAGAACGATCGCATCTCTTCAGCGGTGCTATTACGCTCACGACCCATATTGCCGATGTCGTGAATGTTCTCGAATGGGAAGACCTAACAAACGTCATACTTTGCGGCCATTCCTACGGCGGCTTCGTCATTTCAGGAGCTGCCGAGCGGATGGAACACCGGCTTTCATCAATTGTCTTTTTAGATGCCTTCCTGCCCAACGATGGTGAAGCGATCGTCGACGTTGCTGCAATTCACCGAACGGGGCTGGTCGACAGTGCGGGGCGCAATGGTATGGGCGTTCCTCCGTTTCCCGCGTCATATTTTTTTAGCAATGAGGCCGACCGGGCGTACGTAGACGCGAAGTGCGTAATGCAGCCGATCGGAACCTTTCTCGAAAAGATTCAGATAAACGGCGCACGCGAGCGTATCCCGCGTAAGACCTATATCCGTGCCACAAACTATGCGTCAACGTGGTTCGATGAGGCTCGCCGGCGGTGCGCAGCAGATCCGGCGTGGGAGATTCATGACCTCCCTTGTGGACACAACGTGATGTTAGATTTACCCGACGTTCTTGCCGAGCTGCTTGCGGCACACGTCACCGCGGCATAGACGCTAGGTCGCGAACCCACCGATACGCTCCCATCGTCAGGGGGCGTCGGTGTGAATCAGTTTTCAGGCTACACGTCAGCACTGAGAAGATTGTGGACGCGCTGCCAGTGAGGCAACCACTGGCGTTCCCAAACCCTCTCGCTAACAATCGATCTGCGCCGGGCTAGCGCATCACGCAGAACAACGAGCCGTGGCAGATGGCGGCGGCTAGCGATGGCATTTTCGCATGCGAAGCACATCAGAAAGGATGCCGTGCAGGCATCACCCTTGGGCGCGAATGGCCCGTTGTGGAAGTCATCGCAATCTGCACTCGGTGTTGAAGTCGCGAGCGACTGTTCTTGCTCTATCGCTTCCCAACGCATTTTCACGGTTCGTTGCGCGTGTGCAACAGCGCCCTTGAGACCACGTTCGGCAATTGCAGCCGAACTAGCTCGTGCATTACGATCCGCGAGAACGTACGTATTGTCATGCGTTTCCTGCGAGTTCTGGGCGGCCTTTCGTGAGCGAACTTGTTGTGTACGCCGCAAGCGACGCATAGAAAGGTGCAGCAGCTTGCCGTTGTCACCTAACAGGTTTGCTCGTTTTGAGAACGCAGATCCCAGGTTACAAATGGGAAGGCCGACTCGGAGGTCGATCTTGTCCCCGACTAAACCCAGGTCGAGTTGAACAATATATGCGAAGAGCCGGTCTGCTTCATCGCCGGCGGCACTCAAGATGGGACGCGCGTTAGCCGGCATCCTTGGGCCATATTGGCCGTCGTGTTCGCCGCGCAAAACGGCGCGCACCGTATTGCGTGACACGCCGGCGTCGCGGGCAATCTCACGGATGCCCTTGCCCTGTCGGTGCAAGACGTCGATCTCCACCTGAAGCTCCTTCGTTAACATCGCGAACATATGTTCGCGTCAGCTCTGGTGGGTCAATTTTCAACCGGCGGGGTGGGTCAGTTTTACTCCGGCGCTAACACGCGCGAGCTAAGAGCTGATCGCCGCGGTTATGACCATGTATCCCATCAGGGTCCATAAAGGTACGTCGAGGTCCCCGCAGTCGAGTCTAGCGAGCCTGTTAATCGAACATCTCGGTGAGGCCTAAGCCACGCGCGACCGCTCCCCAAGAGACACGACGCGCCACGTCTTGTGGTGCCATCGCGGGTAAGACGTCGCGGAGCCGGCGTTCTAAGCGACGTCGGCCGGTTCGTCGACGAAGATAATCTTGGCCAAGCGGTAGAGTGCGTAGGATGCACCGGTTAGGATCACGACCACCAGGCCGAGCGCGAGCAAGCCCGACGTGCCGGGCAAGCTGTCGCCACACAGGGCAACGGCGGTCTTCGAGAGCTGGTAATCGAGCCACGCGATCGGATTCGATGGTATCGCCGCCACCGACTGGAGCTCGGCGAGCACAGAATCGGGGTTCCAGGCCGCTTCGTTCATGATGTCGACGATTCGGCCGTTCGGGTCGACGACCGCGGTCGCTTCGCTATGGATCAAGCCGGCCACCGGATCGGCGAAAACCGCTATTCCGAACTGCGCGGCGAAATCATTGAGGACTTTCACGGGACCCGTTCCCAGCGTCCAACGGTTGGGGTCGGCGTCGAACCGCTGCGCGTACGCGGCCAAGACCGCCGGCGTGTCGTAGGCGGGATCGAGCGTGATCTCGACCAAGTGGATGGGCAGCCCCGCGATCTTTCGCTGCAACATGTGCATGTTCGCGGAGATCAGCGGGCACATCCGCGGGTCCCGGCAGCGCGTGTAGATGAACGCGAGGAGCACCGTCTGCCCGCGGAAGTCCGTGAAACTGAAACCCCGGCCGAGCTGATCGAAAAACGTCGTCGTCAGCGGCAGCGTATCGCCGACCACGAGAGGCTGCACGTCGTGCAGTACGCTCTGCACCACGCCGGCGGGTGCCGCTGCGTGCCCGATAACCGTGATTTCGTCAAGGCGGGCCGGATCGGGAGCCATATCGACGCGCGCCGTGATGCGGTCACCGACCTTCAGGCGGCCGAGGACGCTTTTTGGCTCGACCTGGAACACCATCGTCATTGCCGGCATGTCGCCGAACGCCTCGTGGCGCACGACCACTTCGTCTTGGGCCGTGAGAACGGTCATGACGACACCGCGCAGATGTTGTGCGGCGCTCACCGCTCGAGGGGTAACGGCGAGAAATATGAGCGTTATGGCGGTGGCTGCCGCTACGGCAAAGGCTTTCATAAGTTCAGTCGATCACGACGCGAAAAAGGTTAGCCTGCGCGCGCGTGAGTCCTATCAGCGCGAGCCTTTATTTCGGTCTCATTCGTAACATTTGTTATGATTGACGGCGACTCGTTGGATTCGCTGAAAGATCGAAAGCGCAAAGCTTGCCGCGATCGATATAGGGGTTATACGCACACTGCTGTCATAGTAGGGGCCACCTCGTGCCCGTTTCCGTTGGATTCCGAGGTACGTGCCGCTCGACTTGGGTGGCAAAAAAATGAAAAGGAGCGTGTCGCCAAAGTGAAATGGAAGTGGAACGGGATGGATTGCTGCAGTACCCGCTCCGAACGCGACAAGTGCTACCGCGCTTGGAATGCGCAGACGCTCGGCGCCGAGTGCTACGAGTACAGCCACTCCCAGCAGCACGACCAAAATGGCGGTCGTCCCAGCAACTGTGGTCACCGTCCCGACTTCGCAAGGTTGGTCGGCTGATCCGTTTTTCGAAGTCTTAAGAGCGCTCTTTGGCGCAGGACCGCCTAGCTTTGCTCCTCGCCTGCCGTATCGTTTTTCGCCTTGTATTTATCGATTGTTTCCGCAATCGTTGGATGGGAATCCTCATTCCGCGATGCAGGTCAGGGAGAGTACCGAAGAACGAATGGAATCCTACAGCGTGGTGGTTGGGGTCCGTTGCTGCACGATGTCATTCGCCTTTAGGTTTCGTCAAGGATCGCGAAGCCGACCAAAAGTTGACGGTTTCCATCAGGCCATGGCAGCGTGCCATTTCTCGGCCGTGTCGTTGCCAGTCGTGTCCATCGGCTGCTTGTTGCTCTGAGTGCACTTCGCTCTGCCCCACGTCCTCGAGCGGCTGACCGGCGTCTGCGGCCGAGAATCATGATCGGTAATCGTGGCGGAGGTGAGGAGACTCGAACTCCTGACCCATTACATGCTAAGCGATTCAGGCCCGAAAACCGATGGCGTGAAAAGGGCCACGTAGGGACAAAAATGGCCGTAATCGTCGGCTTTTTTGTGCGCGATCAGGGCTTCCGGCCTTTAACGTGAGTTTCCGCATGTTCGGTGCAAATGATGGTTGTCAACTGGTGGTCGAGTCGTGGTCATGATCTTCAGCGGCGAGGAGTTGAAGTGGCATGCGCACCCGAACGGACTCCTCGCAATATCGTTGAGTGAGCACCAACGACAGTCGAGGAGTTTGTTGCGAGGCATGGGCTCCGCTAGAAATCGAAAGCAGCAAGCTTCCCGCGATCGATGAGGGCGATACGTCCTCGCACGCGCCGAATGGCGCCTGCCTTCTCGAGTTCAGCGACGGCGCGGGCAACGACTTCCTTGACCGTCCCGGTCGCGGTCGCTATCTGCGTCAATCGCAGCGAGGGAAGGTTCGCGGGATCGACCATCGCGAGACCACTCTCGATCGGGGCATACGGCCGAAGCGCGGCCGCGACCCGAGCGATGGTCTTCTTCGAGACGTGGGCATTCACTAACTCGGCGATGGTGCGAACCTGCTGCGTCGCCGCCGCGGCCAACGCGAGCGCAAAACGAGAATCGGCTTCCGCCGCCTGTAGGACCTCCGCGCGCGGAAAGAGGAGCAGATCGGCCGGGTCCGCGAGGGTTGCGAAGCGCGCAATGGTCGCGCCTCCATCGAAGAGCACGATATTCCCGAAGACCTCGGTTTCCAGCGCTTCAAATAAGATTTGGTCGCGGCCAAAGGGCGGCCCGATGATGGCGAACACGCGCCCCTTGCGCACCACGCCGAGGAAGGGCCAATCGGACTCTTGTTCCGCGATCGTCGTCTTGCGGCGAACGGACCGCGGCTCGGCGACGGACGCGAGCAGTCTTCGCGTCGACTCGCTGGAATTGGAGAAAATCGGGCACCTCTGGATGAAGTGCGTTGTCGAGTGCGCGTCGCCGGGAACCGCCAGTTTCCGTAACGATATTTCCCAACGTTCGCGCGCGAGCCGGCGCTGCGTCCAGACGAACCGGTGCGAGAACGTACTTTCGAATCGGCGGCGAAGCGGCCGCGGCTCGTAGTCGTAGATCAGGTGCAGCGTTTCGTCGTCTCGCAAGTCCGAAAACGCACCGCACACGAGACCGTGGCGCTCCCACGCGGGCGTGCTCCGCAGATCGAGTACGCTTTCCATGCGACGTCCCTTTCCGGGCGAGACGCAGGTATGGCCTGCTGGCTACCGCCCGTTCGATCACGTCGCGGTCCCGATTGGTAACAAAAGTCACCAAAGCACGGCGAATCGGTCCGCGTTTGCGTGAAGGGCTGGACGATGCGTTCTGCCACCGAAATTGTGACTCCGCTCCGCCGATTGATACCCCTAGTCTTCCTGGAGCGGGCGGGCGATCAGCGAGTGCGCCTGGGTCGTATCGACGTCAGCCAAAACGCCGTCGTCATGTCGGCCGCACTCGTCATCGGCGTGGGCGGGGGATACGGCGCCGTCGGCTTTCGACGGCTGATCGACTTCATCAACTGGATTGCCGTGCAAGGACTCGGTGGTGCGCTGAAGTCGCACCTTGGTCCGGCGTTCGTTATCGTCCCGCTGATCCTCGGCGGCGCCTTGGTCGCGTGGCTCGTCGCGCGATTCGCGCCGGAAGCGAAAGGGCACGGTGTCCCCGAGGTGATGGCAGCGGTCGCCTTGCACGGCGGAGTCATGCGACCGCAGGTCATCCTCATCAAGAGTTTGGCGTCGGCGATCACGATTGGAGTCGGTGGCAGTTGTGGTCGCGAGGGACCGATCGTACAAATTGGGTCGGCGATCGGTTCCGGCATCGGGCAATGGCTTGGCGCGCCT
>PLTN01000149.1 GCA_003164495.1 Vulcanimicrobiota bacterium | reverse complement strand
TCGACGCGATCATCTGGATCCGCCGTCATCACGATCCGTCGCTGGCAGTGCGTTTCTCGTGCAAGGCCAACGCGTGTAAGGAATGTTCGGCCGTCATCGACGGCAAGCCAGGCTTTTTGTGCGCGCAGCGCGCAGTGCCCGATGCGACGACGCGAATCGGACCGCTCCCCAAACCGCGCTTGATCCGCGATCTCGTGACGGAACTCTATTGATGGAGACGATCGAGTAATGCCGAAGAATCTGCGGACGTTCATGCGCGACGCCATCGAGCGTTTTCCCGGTTCGATCAAGGTGATCGACGTGCCGGTCGAGCGGCGCTTCGGCATCACGGCATACGCGGCGAAGCTCGCGCAAACCGGCGAATACAAGGGCTTGCTGTTCAACAACGTGATCGGGTCGCGGTTCCCGGTCGTCACGAACCTGATGTCGAGCTACGACCGCATGGCGATGGCGATGAATTGCGGGATCGAAGAGCTGCCGCAAGTCTACGGCACGCGCGTAAAGAAACCGATCACGCCGGTAACCGTCGCGCGTGACGCGGCGCCGGTAAAAGACGTCGTGATTCGCGCCGACATCGATCTCGCGACGCTGCCGATTCCGGTGCACAACGCGCTCGACGGCGGACCGTACCTCACCGCCGCCGCCACGGTCATGCGCGATCCCGAAACCGGCGCGCAAAACGTCGGCATCTACCGCCATCACGTGTTCAACAAGACGGAGATGGGGGTGTGGTTCTTCGGCAGCCACCACGGCAGCGACATCGTCGGGCGCTACGAGCGGCGCGGTGAACGCACGCCGTTCGCGATCGCGATCGGCCACCATCCGGCATTTCTCATGGGCGCCGCGGCGCGCTTGCCGGGCATCGGCGGCGAATATGAAGCGGCCGGCGCGCTGCTCGGCGAGCCGGTCGAACTCGTGGAAGCCGAAACGTCGGACCTCATGGTGCCCGCGCAAGCCGAATTCATCATCGAAGGCTACATCGCGCCCGGACAGCTCCGCCGCGAGGGACCCTTCGGCGAGTGGCCCGGTCACTACCTGAACGAAGAAGACGTGCCGATCATGACCGTCACCTGCATCACGCACCGGCGCGACGCCATCTTTCAGGACATCATCGGCGCGGGTCGCGAGCATCTGCTCATGGGCGGCATTCCGCGCGCCGGGAGCATCTATCGCAGCGTCAAGGACGTGGTGCCCGACGTGGTTGCCGTCAACGTGCCGC
Source organism: Vulcanimicrobiota bacterium (assembly GCA_003164495.1). Classification (GTDB taxonomy): domain Bacteria; phylum Vulcanimicrobiota; class Vulcanimicrobiia; order Vulcanimicrobiales; family Vulcanimicrobiaceae; genus Lustribacter; species Lustribacter caenicola. The sequence goes on along the minus strand of PLTN01000149.1, from coordinate 69,553 downwards.
CGCACAGCCGCATGCACTGCTACGTATCGATCAAGCGCCGTCACAACGTCGACGCGAAGCGCGCGGCGTTTGCGGCGCTGAACACCGAGCCCGAGAATCTGCGGGCGGTGATCGTCGTCGACGACGACATCAACGTCTACGACGACGGCGACGTGTTGTGGGCCGTCGGCACGCGCTTCGACGCCACGCGCGACCTCACGGTCGTGCAGGGTTGGAGCGGTCCCGGCGGGTTATTGCCGACCAACTGGGAGTACTTCGCGGACGGAACCAAGACGGCTCGGGCGTCGAGCGCGATCATCATCGACGCTACAAAGCCGGCGCCGCCGGTACCGTATCCCCCGCGCACGCAAGTTCCGGACGATGAAGTGAATCGTGTCGATCTCGGAACGATGAGCGATCTCACCGGGGCAAACGAGTACCTGCTCGATCCGGCGAAGCTCGTTACGCGCTGAAAAGAGAAAGGCGCCGCTGTGGAAGCGGCGCCGGTCTGGTTTAGGAGGCCTTTTTCTCAGCGGCAGCCGCGTCGGCGGCAGCCTTCTTGCCTTGCTCGATCAGGGCTTTGACCTTTTGGCCGCCCTTTTGGCCGATCTCTTCGTAAAAAGCCGGGCCGTAGCGGTCGCGAGTGGCCTCGCCGCCTTTTTTGCCGCCTTTTTTACCGATGGCCTCGTAGAAAGCGTGGCCATGAGCCTTTTTCGTAGCCTGACCACCCTTGCGGCCGATCATCTCGTAAAATTCGGGGCCATACTTTTTCTTGACGGTCTCGCCGCCTTTTTGGCCGGCTTCGCGGACGCTCATGCCGGGCTTGCGTTCTGGAGTGGGGGTGGACATGACGGGAACCTCGTTCGTTTCTAGATTTGGACCTACCGGAAGTAACGTAAGCGGTCACTCGAAAGTTGTGCCCGAGGCCCCCAAGTTTGCAAAGCTTCCGCTTGAGTTGGCTGGCGTGGGTCTTCGAGGGCTTGCCCGCCCGGCTACCCACTGGTTGGATAGCCGTACGACTGTACCCAATAATACTGAGTTGAACTACTGCTTTTCTACTTGGTTTGACGCAGTTCGCTTCAGTGGCGGGCGAGCAGGGTCCAAATCCGCCGGCGGCCGGCATAAGCGAGGGCCCCGGCGATCAGCACGATCGCCACGAGCGAGAGCAACATGATCGGCGAGAAGCCGCTGGCCAGGGCGGCCCCGCAGGTCCGGACCACGCCGCCGAAGAGCCGCAAGGCAAAGCGCGCCAGGGGGTTGGCCGGCAGCGTGGCGATCGAACGGGCTTCGGCGGCGACCTCGGCCGCGGTCCAGTCGTTCCCGGCGAACGTGTTCTCGAGGAACCCGTCGCGAGCGATCAGCACCGCCTCCGTGTGGAGGATCAGCCCGGGCCGCGGCCGATCGACGTACAGTCCGGACCGTTCGGCGAAGGCGGCGATCGACGCCGGCGCGCCCGTGGCCAGGGTCCAGCGGTCACCGTCGGCCCCTGCAGCGCGCCCGTAGGCCCGCAGGACGGCCGGGGTGTCGTAGCCCGGGTCCAGCGTGATCTCGAGCAGATGGACGGGGGTGTCGCGGAGCAGGGCGGCCATGCGCCCGAACTTCGCGGTCACGAGCGGGCACATCGTCGGGTCGGGGCAGCGGGTGTAGATGAACGACAGCACCGTCACGCCGTGCTGCAGGTCCACGACGCCGCCGTTCATGTCGACCAGCGGCGGGGCGGCGAGGGCATCGGTGCTGCGGGCGTCCGCGTTGAAGGCGGAGCCGGCGTTGCGGCCGCTGATCCGGAAGGGCACGTCCACTTCGCTCTGTTCGCCGGCCGTATTGCGCGCGATGACGCGCAGGGTGTAAGGCCGCACCATCAGCGCGGGCACGTCGATCACGTGGAAATTGAAGTGAAACCGGCCCGGCTGCGAACGCGGTGCGGAAAAATCGAAGAGGTTGGTGCCGATCTCGAGGCTCGCCGTATTGGTGCTGGTGACGACGTCGCCGTCCCAATCCGTGCCGGCCCGCACGCTGAGACTCGAAAAGCGCAGCGCCTGGATCGCGGGCGGCGCGGCCACGCCGGCGGGATGCGGGGCCGGCCAATTCTTGGGCGGACCGGCGGCGACGAACAGCGAGTTCGGCCTAGAAGGCAGGGCTTGAACGCATCCGGCGAGGACGACACCGGCAATGAGCGCGGTCATCAGCCGCCCGGAAACGCCGAGGACGGTTTCCCAGATTCGGATCGGACCGGCGCCGCCCAACGCGACGGTCGACCTACTTGTCGGTGTCGTGGGCTTGTGGCTCGCGGCGGGATTTCTGCTGGATAGTTGGGCCCATCTCCACGTCCCCGTCGAAACGTTCTTCACCCCGTACCATGCAGCGTTTTATAGTGCGATGGTCGCCGGGTCGCTTATTGTGGCCGTCTTCGCGCGGCGGAATTTAGCCCTCGGATTCACCGGAATGAACGCGTTGCCTGCCGCCTACCAGACGGCGCTGTGGGGCATTCCCATATTTTTTCTCGGCGGCGTCGGGGATCTGATTTGGCACACGTTCTTCGGTGTCGAGGATCGCGTCGAGGCGGTGACGAGTCCAACCCATCTGATCATCGGCCTCGGCGTTCTGCTCGTGATCGGTGCGCCGATCCGGTCAGCGCTCGAGCAACGGACGACGCTGATCACGCTGCGCTCGCAGTTGCCGTTGCTATTTGCGCTGGCGACGTGGCTGGAATTCATTCATCTGGGAACCGCTTACGCATTCGATCCGGGAGCGGCCCAATTGTACGCGCCGCCCGATGGCGCGGCGTACAGTCCCGATTATTTCACCAACACGACATTCGTGTTATTCAAGACCGGATCCGGAATCGCGATCGTGATCTTGCAAACGCTGATCTTGATGGGCGTGTGCGTTTGGGCGGTCGCGCGTTTCCGCCTGCGGCCGGGAGCGTTGACGATTCTGTTCGTCCTCGCGAACGGGATGATCGCCGCTGCGCTCACCAACGACACGATGATCCTCGCGACGTACCTCGTCATGAGCGTAGCCGCCGGGGCCGCCGGCGATCTGATCATCATGCGCCTGCAGCCCTCGCTCGCGCGGCCGGTCACGTTCGGCCTGTTCGGAGCCCTCGTGCCGGGTGTCTACTACGGCATGTATTTTTTGTTCACCGCGCTGACCGGCGGCGTCTGGTGGAGTTGGACCCTCACGCTTGGTGCAATCGTCTGGTCGATGCTCTGCGGGCTGGCGCTCACGTTGCTGGCCGGTGGGCGTCAGGGGAACCTTACACCGCCGCCGCCGGAAGGTAACGCAGCCTTTACAACTTCTCCCCGCTCCTTGTAGGCCCCCATCGCCCGCACTCGAACGTGGGAGGGCGTATGGCCTGGCGGGTGCTGGTCGCGGACGACGACCCTGAGATTTGCACGCTCATCAAAACGATCTTACGCAACGCGTCGTTCGAAGTGTCGGTTTGCCCCGACGCAGAGAGCGCACTGGTGCATCTGCAGCGCGACAAAGCCTACGATATCCTGATCAGCGACTTCATGTTGCCCGGGATCTCGGGGATCGAGCTGATCACGATGGTGCGCGCAAACCCGCAGACCGCACGTTTGCCGATTTTGATGATCAGCGGCCACAGCAACTACGCGATGGATGCGCGCGCGAAGAGTGCCGGCGCGGATCATTTTCTCAACAAGCCGTTTACGCTCACGCAACTGCGTTCCACCGTGACGGCACTCGCTTCGAAGTACCGCCCGTTAACGGCCGCGGAAGAGGCGAAGATCGCGGCCGGCAAGGCGCCCGGCTCCGCCGGACCGGCTCCCGCGCCGCCGCAACTGCAATCGCCGCCGCGTGTCGTTGGCAATCCGGCGCGTCCCGAAGGGATCAGAGTGACGTCGAGCGCGCCGCTCACCGACGCAAAAAACAGCGGATCCGAGTCGCACTGACCGTTAGCCGGCACCGCGTCGCGTGACCGTCGCCGCGTTCTTTAAGGTCGTGCTCGTTGCGATGTCGCTCGGGCTCGACGTCTTCGCGGTCTCGATCGGCGTCGGCATGCGCGGTCTGCCGCGCGGCGTAAAATTCCGGATCGGTGCGGCGTTCGCGGCGGCTGAAGTGTCGATGACGGTCATCGGCGTGGGGATCGGACGCGTCGCGGGCGCGCTTTTGGGCGATATCGCGGGCTACATCGGCTTCGCCGCCCTGATCGGCGTGGGCATCTACATGGTGATTGAATCGCTGCGAGAGAGCGAAGCGGGCGGCTTCGATCTTTCGCGCGGCTGGGGCTTGCTCTTGGGGGCATTGTCGATCAGCCTCGACTCGCTCGGCATCGGCTTTTCGATCCTCTATATCGGGGTGCCGCTGGCCGTTTCACTCGTTTGCATCGGCGTCGTGGCCGTGACCTCGACGACCCTGGGCCTCACGCTTGGGCGGACGCTCGGTGCGCGCGCCGAAGCGGCCGCCGCGACCTGGGGCGGCGTGATCCTCATCGCTACCGGAGTAGCGTTCGCGGTGCTGAAGTTGTTCTTCGCCAAACTGTAGAAGCGGCTCGCGTGCTCACGTTCGTCGTCCGGCGTATTCTGCAGAGCATTCCGCTGCTGTTGCTGATCTCGATGATCCTCTTCGGAATCATCAGCGAGGCCCCGGGCGGTCCGCTGACGCCGTATCTGCAGAACCCGCACATCACCGAAGCCGACATCGTCCGTCTCAAGCACAACTTGGGCTTGGACCAGCCGGTGCCGATCCAGTACTTGCACTGGCTCGGTCAGGTGCTGCACGGCGACTTCGGCTATTCGATGTCCAATTCGGAACCGACGATCAACGCGATCGGTGACCGCCTGGGCGCTTCGCTGCAACTGATGGGCAGCGCGATCGGCCTCGCATTGATCCTGGGGGTCATCTTCGGCATCATTTCGGCCGTGAAACAGTACACCTGGGTGGATTTTTTGATCACCACACTTGCGTTTTTCGGCCAATCGATGCCCGTGTTCTGGTTTGCACTTATGCTGCAGTTGGCGTTTTCCGTGAACGGATTCACCTGTTGCGGGTATCATATTGCGTTGCCGTCGGCAGGCTTGAGTTCCGGTGACAACTTCGATCTCGGCGACCGCATCCAGCACTTGATCTTGCCGGTCACCGTGCTGTCGCTGGCGTATCTCGCGCTGTTCAGCCGTTTCATGCGCTCGTCGATGCTCGAGGTCATCCATTCGGATTACGTACGGACGGCGTCGGCCAAAGGGCTGACGCGCTTCAACGTGATTATGCGGCATGCGTTTCGCAATGCGCTCATCCCGATCGTGACGATCGCGGCCCTGACGGTGCCCGATCTCGTCGGCGGGGCAGTCATCACCGAAAAAATCTTCGCGATCCCCGGGATGGGAAATCTGTTCATCAACGCGCTTGGACAGTTCGACTTCGCCGTTTTGATGGCGTTCATGTGCCTCACCGCTGTTTTCGTCGTGCTCGGGAACTTGCTGGCGGACGTGTGTTACGCATGGCTCGATCCGCGGGTGAAGTACACCTGATGGCGGCGAACTTCGTCCCGAATGTTGGGCCGCCAATCGACGTCCCGGCCGAAGATGCGTTTCAGCCTTCGCGCAATACGGTATGGAAGCGCTTCCGCAAGCATCGCGTCGCGCTCATCGGGGCAATCGTGCTGGCGATCATAGGCACGTTCGCAGCCTTGGGACACTTCGTCTATCCGGTCGATCCGAATGCAATCGATCAGGTGAACTGGACGGGGTATCCGCTTGCGCCGGGAGTTGCCGGGCACATTCTCGGCACCGACGAGAACGGACGCGATCTCCTTGCGCGGCTCATTGCCGGCTCGCAGATCTCGTTAACGGTCGCCATCGCCACGGTCTTGATGCAGGTCGTGATCGGCTCCGCTCTTGGGGGGATCGCCGGCTACTACGGCGGCTGGATCGACTTCTGGATCATGCGTTTCACCGACGTCGTGCTCTCGATCCCGCTCTTGCCGTTGCTCCTCGTGTTGACGGCGATCGTCTCGGCCACATCGAACAAAGCCTCGCTGAGTTTCGTCGTGATCATCGTCCTGATCGGCGCGTTGACGTGGACGGCGACGGCGCGCCTCGTGCGTGCGTCGTTCCTGAGCTTGCGCGAGCGGGAATTCACCGAAGCCGCGCGCGCGATCGGCAGCGGCGATATGCGCATCATCTTCCGGCATTTGATGCCGAACGCGGTAGCGCCGATCATCGTCCAGGCGACGCTGAACGTGGCGAACGTGATCCTCCTCGAGTCCGCTCTGTCGTTTCTCGGCTTCGGCATCCAGCCGCCGCAAGCGTCGTGGGGCAACATGCTCGCGAACGCGCAGTCGAACATCACGATCGCGCCGTGGGTCGCAATCTTCCCCGGCCTCTGCATCCTGATCGTCTCGTTGTCGATCAATTACCTCGGCGACGGACTCCGTGACGCTCTCGACCCCAACCAGCGCTAAAGCGGCCGTCGTCGCGGGCGATCGCCGCGCGCTCTTGCTGCTGGCAGTCGGTCACCTCGCGGACGACGTCAATCAGAGCTTTCTGCCGGCGCTGTTACCGTTGCTCGTGGTGCAGCGGCACCTCTCGTGTCAGGCCGCTGCAACGCTCGTGCTCGCGCAGGCGATCAGTTCATCGGTCGTGCAGCCGGCGATCGGTTTCATCGCCGACAAGTATCCGATGCCGTGGATCGCGGGCNNGTCTGTGCGCTGATCAGCGGCCTCGGCGTCGCGATGTTCCATCCCGAAGCCGCGCGCTTCGCCAACCTCGTGTCGGGTTCGCTCAAGGCGTCGGGAATGCGCTGGTTCGCGGTCGGCGGAAATCTCGGCTTCGCGGGCATCACCGCACTCACGGCCGTCATCGCCTGCACGTTCCCCGACCCCGAACAACGCCGCGCAATAATCCTAGCCCGAGGTGCACTCCATGCCTAAAGCCACGGCACAACGAATCGCCATCGTATGTCTGATCCTCGCCGGCGTCGATATCGTTTTGGGTCAGAAAACGTTGGCTATGGTTTTTGCCGGCGTGGCGATCGCCATCAGCCTCGGCGCCGGGTTTCTGGCTAGGCGCAAGAACGGCAAAGGCCGGTAAACAAGGCCGGGGGCGGAACATGGATTGAGCGAGACGGCTCCGAAGCCCCTGAGCAAGCGCGTTTCTAACTCCCTCGGGTCGGAGGTCCGGATGTCGGCCGGTTTGCTTTTTACACTGCTCTGCTTTCAACGTGACGAACTACGCGAATTACGTGTGGGCTGATCCCCAAGCCGTGGAGGCCTATCACGCGTCGGGCGCGCATGCACCGATCGGTTCGGTTGAGACGACGCACGCCGTCATCCGCGAGTGCTCCACCGCGCCGCCCCAAAAAGCCGGAGTTACCGTATGAGCGACCAGATTACGATCGTCGTCGATTTTAACAACCCGCAGTGGGTGCAGAATAAGACCTACACGCTGCCTTTTCAAGCGGGCCTGAGCGTACATGGGGCGCTCTGCGCAGTCTACGATGCGCATCACGCGACCGATCCGGGTTTTACTTTCGATGTGCGTTACTCAGGTGCGACGCTAGGCAACTTCTTGCAGACCCTCTGCGGCGTTCCGACCACGCCGAGTACGTCATGGGAGATCCTCATCAACGGCGCGGCGGCGCAGTTCGGCGTCGACACCTTGCTGGAAGTCGATCACGAGACGATTCGCTTCGTCTACGTGCTTGATAAGGACGAAGTCGGCGGAAGCGTCACCGCAAAAGCCAAACGCGCCCGTACATAAAGCGACCGACCGAGGCCCTACGACGCTCCGCTTGGGGTGCCAGTTGCGGCGCAAGAACGGCAGAGGCCGCTGAAGGTGATGGATTCCTGGCGGATGGCGAGGCCGTGGCGGGCTTCGAGTAGGGCGCGCGTCGCGGGGTCGCACGCGTAGTCGACGTCCTCGACGGCGCCGCAGGCGGTGCAGCGGAAGTGGGCGTGGTCGTCGGTGGCCGGCTCGTACATCGCCGAACCTTCACCCGGGATGTCGAGTTTGAGGATGTGCCCGAGTTCGTGGAGCCGGGCGAGACCACGGTGAACCGTCGTGAACCCGATGCGCGGCTGCCGCTCGCGGGCCCGCATGAAGACCTCCTGTGCCGTCGCGTGACGACCCGCCCCGAACTCGTTGACGACGTCGAGGATCACGCGATAATTGGCCGGGAGTTGGGGGGTTGACGGGCTCATCCGAACGGAGTAACCTCATACAGCGATGTGGAAGTGAATTTCACTTTCAGTCTACACGAAAAGTTACTGGAGGACAAGTACTGTGCTAGCGAAGGTCGGACAGCCCGCACCCGCATTCAAACTCAAGAGCACCAAGGGCGCAACGAGCGCCAAGAACCTTGGCGCCGAGATCAGCCTGTCGGATTACAAGGGCAAATGGCTGATTTTCTTCTTTTATCCGCTGGATTTCACGTTCGTCTGCCCGACGGAGATCCGTGCCCTCTCAGATCGCCTGGACGAGCTCAAGGGCCTCGACACGGAAGTGCTCGGTTGCTCGACGGACTCGGTTCACAGCCACTGGGCTTGGCTGAACACCCCGGTTGCCAAGAACGGCATCGAGGGCGTGAAGTACCCGCTCGTGTCGGACTTCACGAAGGAAGTCGCCCGCGCATACGGCGTGCTCGACGAAGCGTCGGGGATCTCGGGCCGCGGTCTCTTCATCATCGATCCCACGGGCGTGCTCAAGTACGCCGTCGTGACCGCGGATAACGTCGGCCGCAGCGTCGACGAAACCGTCCGCGTGCTCCAGGCTCTCCAAACCGGCGGCCTCTGCCCGGCCGAGTGGGAACCCGGCAAGGCGCTGCTCACGATCACTTAGGGTTCGTTCATGCCGTTACGTTTGAAAACGCCGATGCCGTCGCTGGACGGCATCGCCGACTGGGAGAACGGCGGCAGGCCCTCGGACGAGGAGCTTGCCGGCCACCCGGTTCTGGTCCACTTTTGGTCCGTCAGTTGCTACATCTGCCACAACGTGGCCGACGTGGTTTCGGGCTGGCGCGATAAGTACGAGCCCCGCGGGCTCAAGGTCATCGCGATCCACCAGCCGCGCGGCCCCGAGGAGTTGGACGTCGCAAAAGTGACCGCGGATGCCCACGGCGAGATGGGGATCACCCAGCCCCTAGGCATCGACAACACCCACGCGGTCGTGAAGGCGTTCGAAAACGAGTTCGTCCCCGCGTACTATCTCTTCGATGCCAATCACGAGCTCGTTCACCGCCAAGCGGGCGACCGTGGCTTCGAGCGGCTCGAGAGCAAGATCGAAGAGGTCCTCTCGGGCGAAGCCCAAGCCGCCGGCTAGGCGGTGCGGGCTTGCGGGGGTGCGCGTGGCAGTGTATGCTTACGCGCGGTCCCCGTGCGCGAGTGGCGGAATTGGTAGACGCACTAGCTTGAGGGGCTAGCGGGAGCAATCTCGTGCTGGTTCGAGTCCAGTCTCGCGCACCACGTCATTTCGAGCGGCCCGCCCTCACCGGCAGGCCGTTTCTCTTTCCCGAAACAAGCGCGTCGGCGTGGGCGTATAGCGAACGAATCCTCTGGGGAGTTCGTCTCGTATGTGGTTGACCCGGTTTTCCATCCAGCGGCCGATTATCGTTACCATGCTGTTCATCGCCCTGGCGATCTACGGCGTGTTTTCGTTTCTGCAGATCGGCCGCAGCCTCAACCCCAACGTGACCTTCCCGATCGTGGTGGTTTCGGCGACCTATCCGGGCGCGTCGCCGGCCGAAATGGAACGGCTGGTCATCAAGCCGATCGAAGATCAGATCGACGGCATCGACAATCTCGACCAGATGTCGGCGACGGCGGAAGAAGGCCTAGCCGCCGTCGTCGTGCAGTTCAAGCTCGATACGAACCTCGACTATGCCGCGATCGACGTACAGCGACGCGTCGACACGGCGCGCGTCTACATGCCGACCGACCTCGATCCGCCGCTGGTCGACAAGAGCCAGGGCTCCTCGGCATCGCCGATCCTCATGCTGGCGTTGAGTTCGCGCACGATGTCGGCGACGGCGCTCTCCGATCTCGTCGCACAGCGCATCGTCTCGGATATCCGCCACGTCGCCAACGTGCAGAGCGTCGATGTCAGCGGCGATAGCAAGCGCGAGTTTCACGTGCTTCCCGACCCGCTGCGTCTGATAGGAACGGGCGCAACGGTCGCGGACATCTTTCAAGCGATCAATACGAATAACGCGAACGTGCCCGGCGGACGGCTCGAGGGCCCCAACTCCGAAACCGACGTCTCGATTCATTCCGACGTCGTGCGCGCGAGCGATATGCTCGCGATCCCGCTCGACATTCCGACGGCGACCCTCGCCTCCGGTTTCTCGCCGGCGCCGGCGAACGGGCTGCGCGTGGGCGACGTTGCGACGACGGAAGACGGGTACGTCGAGCAGCGGATCATCTCGAAGTTCAACGGCGCCCCGACGATCGTGCTCAACGTCAATCGCATCATCACCTCCGATGAGATCAAGTCGACCGAGACGCTGCGCGACCAGCTCAAGACGATCGAAGCGCGCTATCCGACGGTCCACTTCGAAGAAGTGGCCGCTCCGGCGGATTACACCCAGAAGTCGCTCGACGGTGTGCTGCAGAGCTTGGTCGAGGGCATCGTTCTCACCGCCGTCGTGCTGATGCTCTTTCTGCACGCCTGGCGCAACGCGCTGGTCGTGATGATCGCGATCCCGTGTTCGCTGCTCACCACGTTCATCGTGATGAAGCAGATGCACTTCACGCTCGACATCGTATCGCTGATGGGCGTTTCGCTGATCATCGGTATCTTGGTCGACGACTCGATCGTGGTACTGGAAAACATCACCCGGCATCGAGATCTGGGACAAACGCCGTTCGACGCGGCGATCGCCGGACGCGGCGAAATCGGCGGTGCGGCGGTGGCGATCACGCTCGTCGACGTCGTCGTCTTTCTGCCGATCGCGTTTCTCTCGGGCATCGTCGGCAAGTACATGGTCGAGTTCGGCGTCGTCGTCGTGGTTGCGACCCTGGTCTCACTGCTCGTTTCCTTTACGCTCACGCCGATGCTGGCCGCGCGCTGGTCGATCGTCAAACGCAGCGCCGCGCCGCCGCCTTCGCTGGCCTGGTTTCAGGTCGCGTTCGATCGCTTCAACGCCTGGTACCGCGACCGCGCGCTCCCGTACGCCTTGGCGCATCGCTGGCTGACCGTCGGCGTCTGCGTCGCGCTGCTCGTTAGCGCGCTGACGCTGCCGGCGCTCGGGCTCGTGTCCTCAGAGTTCATCCCGAGCTCCCAGACGGGATCGATCGAGTCGACGTTGACCTATCGGGCGGGGACCCCGATCACCCAAACATCGGCGGCGGTCGATCGGCTCGCGAGCGGGATCATGAAGCTGCAGTACGTGCACGCGACCCTGACGACCGTCGGCGTGAAACCGGCCGGATACGGCGAGACGACCGGTGGCTACGTGGCGAAAATGACCGTCGAACTCGACAAAGCGCACCGTGGCGCCACGAACGACGTGATCAAGGAGATCCGTGGGCTCGGCTACCTCGTTCCGGGCGGTGTGCTCACCGTGGCGGGCGAGGGGAACGCCGAGCAGATTTTCTACACGCTCTCCGGTCCCGAAGATCAGCTTCAGGCCGGCGCGGACAAACTCGCGGCATACATTCGCGCGATTCCCGGCACCGAGGACGTGCATACGGGCAGCGAGAGCGACACGAATCGCCTCGACATCAACATCGATCGCGCGAAGTGTGCCCTGCTCGGTGTGAATCCGGGCACGGCGGCGACCGCGGCGCGCATCGCGATCGGGGGTGCCGTGGCGACGCGCGTTCGCACCGAGAGCGGTCTCGTCGACGTGCGCGTCCAGTTGCCGGCCGCGTACCGCAACCGGCTGGCCGACGTGGAGAAGATCCAGGTTCGGGCCAACGACGGCGTCAGTCTCTACCGGTTGAGCGATTTGGCGTCGTTCAGCTTTTCGCCGGCGCCGACCAAGATCGAACGCCTCGACAAGCAGCGTATTGTGCGCGTCGCCGGCAGCTTCGACGCCGGGGCGACGACGCTCGGCACGGTGACCCAAAAGATCAACGCCGCCGTCAAGCAACCCGGGTTCTTTCCGCCGGGCGTCGCGCTGCGGGCCGACGGCGACACCCAATTCTTCGCCGAGACGTTCAACAGCATGGGACTCGCGATGCTGACGTCGTTCGCGCTCGTCTACGTGTTGATGGTGATCCTCTACAGCTCGTTTCTGACGCCGTTCGTGATCATGTTCTCGGTGCCGCTGGCGCTCGTCGGCGCGCTCTACGGTCTCGCGCTGACGCATCAAACGCTCAACTTGTTCTCGATGATCGGCATCATCATGCTCTTCGGGCTCGTTGCGAAGAACGGGATCCTGCTCGTCGATTATGCCAACACCCAACGCCATCGCGGCTTGCGCGTGCTCGAGGCGATGCGCACGGCGGCCGGAATTCGTTTGCGGCCGATCGTGATGACGACCGCGTCGATGGTGTTCGGCATGTTGCCGCTCTCTCTCGGATTGGCCGAAGGCGCCGAATTTCGTCAATCGATGGGCACGGTGCTTATCGGTGGCTTGCTGAGCTCCCTCATTCTCACGCTGTTCTTGGTGCCGGTCGTCTACGCGTGGGTCGCGGGCGGAATCGAGAAGCGCGCGGACAAACGCGCGCTTGCTGCCGAGCATCGCGCGGGCGACGAGCGCTTATTCGTTCCGCACACGAGCGGCGATTGAACGCACACTCAGACTAACGTCGTCTAAGTCTGGTAAATTCGGGTAAGGGGCCCTCCGTACTTATCATCCGGAGGTTGCCTACAGTGTTTCAATTTTCCAAAACCGCGCGAGCGGTGGCCGCGGCTGCCGGAGCCGTCGCCCTTTGCACGAGCATTGCGCTCGCGCAGGGTGACGTATCGGTGACGCTCAACGGTGCGCCCCTCAACCTCAATCCCGCGCCGCAAGAACGCGCCGGCCGGGTCTTCGTTCCTTTGCGCGGCGTGTTCGAACAACTCGGCGCGTCGGTGGTCTACCAAGACGGCACGATCAACGCGCAAGGCCGCGGTAACCGTTCGGTGAGTTTGCACATCGGTTCCACCCAAGCGATGGTCGACGGTCAGGCGCAAACGCTCGACGTCGCACCGTTCATCATCGGCGCGAGCACCTACGTTCCGTTGCGCTTCGTCTCGCAAGCGCTCGGCGCGAGCGTGAACTACGACGCGGCCAATCGCATCGTGGCGCTCGCGAACGGCGGTCCGCAACAAGGTTCGCCGCAGGGCGCGCCGCCGCCGCCCCAAGCGATGCAGCCCCCGCCGCCGGCTCTGCCGCAGCACAGCACGGTAGCACTCGCCGCCGTCTTCCCGGGCCGCGGTGAATCCGTGCCCGCGCGCCGGCCGACGATCGAGGCCAACTTCAACGAGCCGCGCGCGAATCCGAACTCGATCCGCATCGACGTCGACGGTCTGAACGTCACCGACCAATCGTCGCGCTCGCCGCGCGGCGTCGTGTTCTCGCCGCCGTCCGACCTGCAATCGGGTCCGCATCAGGTGCGTATCTCGGGCACCGACATGACCGGCGCGCCGTTTGAGGGACGCTGGAGCTTCAACTCGGGCACGAGCACGGTCGTGAACATGATCACCGACGTGCATCCGGGCCCCGACGCGAACGTGCACGATCAGTTCACGGTGTCGGGCCACACCCTGCCGGGCGCGCGCGTCGTGGTGCAAGTCGCGACGGTCAACCGGCCGACGGCTGCAAACGTCGTCGGCCAGCTCTTGGGTAACGGCGGCGCCAACGACAACGTGCGCAGTGAAGTGATCGCCGACGGCAACGGCTACTTCGCCGCGCCGATCGAGATCCAGGCCCATCCGGGTCAACCGCTCACGCTCGTCGTCGATTCGACCGACGCGCAAACCAAATCGGCCGCTCCTCGCGTCGTCCGCAATCTGACGATCGAGTAGCAGGCACAATGAAGTTCGCGTCGAGGGTACCGACATGAACGGCACGCCGTTCGACGCGCGCTGGAGCTTTACGTCCGGCCGCACGGTCGGCGAACGCTAGGGCTCGATCTCAAATCGTCCGCTCGATCCAGGCGATCGAGCGGGCGATGATCTCCGGCTGGCGTTCATCCCAGAGGTGAATGCCGGTTAGGGCTGTGCCCTGGTAGGCTTCGCACTCGGCGGGGAAGATTGCGGTCGAAGCGAGGCTCATCGCGGCGGCGTTCCCGTTGGGATCGAGGGCTCCGTACATCAAGTAGATCCCGCGCGGCGTGAAGGCGCCCGGCCCGGCGAAGCTGCGCGCGCGACTTTCGTCCGGACTCACGCACACCACGCTCGCCGCGCCCCATCCGCGGGCCGCTGCCGCGTAGGCCAGATCGGCACCGAGCCCGAGCCCCACGATCGCGCGCTTCGCCGGGTTGGCCTTGGGTTGCCGGGCGGCAAACGCGAGCGCGGCCTTGAGGTCCAACGGCCAGCCGGCTTCCCAGGGAGTCTCCGGAGTACCGGCCGGTTGCAGGGTGGTGCGCGTTTCTTGCCTTACGGATTCGCCGTGGCCCCGCAGATCGAACGACAGCACATTCCAGCCGCGCGAGAGATAGAACCGAACGTACTGATCCCACACTCTGCGGTCGGCGCTGCGATCGTGCACCAGCAGCAGGGAGATCGCTTCGTCGTTGCGCGCTTCCCAATACGAACCGCGCAATTGGAAAGCGTCCTCGGCCAAGAACATGACCGGCCGCATGCGCGAGCTCGCGTTGATAGGAGCCGCCATTCCGTCGCATTTACAAAGGTGCGCGGCGCTTGTCCTCTCGCGTAGCATTGGTAACCGGTGCGGCGTCGGGTCTCGGCGCCGGCATCGCGCGTTCGCTGGCGGCGGCCGGATATCGCATCGCATTTACTTTCCGTCCGGACGGCACTCCGCCGGATGAGACTTCCAAGGCGGTAGCCGAATACGACTGCGATGTGTTGGCCATCGCGAACGATCTCGGCAGCTTCGCCGCCGGCGCGGAATTGGTCGCCGCCGTGGAAGCGCAGCGCGGCCCGCTCGACGTCGTCGTGCATTGCGTCGGACCGATCGTCGTGCGCGCGTTCGCGGCGTCGCCGGCGGCCGACGACTACCGTGCAATGATCGACGGAAACTTCGGCTCGGCCGTGGCGATTGCAGCGGCGGCGCTGCCCGGTATGCGCGCGCGGAAGTTCGGCCGCCTGGTATTTTTCGGCATGAATGGTTCGCACGTCACGCAACCCGCGAAACGGATGGCGCTCTACGGTGCGGCCAAAGCGGCCGTCGTGACGTTTGCCCGCACGCTCGCACTCGAGGAAGCGAAGAACGGCATCACCGTCAATGTAATCGAGCCCGGCGACATCCGGAACAAGACGGCGACGCGCGCCGAATCGCTTGCGATCGCGGCCGACAACCCGACCGGTCACGCCGGAAGCTGGCAAGACGTCGCAGCCGCGGTGCGGTTTGCCGTGGCCGACGATGCGGGCTATCTCAACGGCATGGTGCTGGGCGTCAACGGCGGTCTCGTGGATCCGCATGAGTAGCGCGGTGGAATCGGCGCCGCGGGCACAAGCGCGCACATGGGACCGCCTGGGCATCATCGCGTGGTCGATCGTCGCGATCGTCACTGCGATGCGCGCGGTGGCCGCGTACAGCGTGCCGATCACCGGCGATGAGGCCTATTACTGGGAATGGTCGCGCCATCTCGCGCTCGGCTACAGCGATCACCCGCCCGGCGTCGCCTATACGATCTTCGCGTTCAGCTGGCTCGGCACGAACCCGTTCGCCGTCCGGATCGGCTTCATCGTCTGCGGCGTGATCGCGACGATTTTCGCCGCCAAGACCGCGACCCGGCTCGCCGGCGGCAACCCGCGCGCGGGCGTCGTCACGGCGCTGGCCATCACGCTGACGCCGTTGACGTCGGTCGCCTTCGGATCGGCATCGCCCGACGGGCCGTATCTTGCGGCGTGGGCGGCGACCTTGTATTGCGCGGTGCGCGCGTTCGGCTCGCACCTGCGGCGGGATTACGTCTGGCTCGGCGTGGCGCTCGGCGCCGTGCTGCTGACCCGGGTCCTCGCGGTCGCGATGATTTTCGGCGTCGTGATGTACGCGCTGATGCCGCGCCGCCGCTACCTCTGGCGTGACGGGCTGTGGCTGTCGTTTCTCGTGGCGGGCGTGCTGTGCGTGCCGTTCCTGATCTGGAACTCCACTCATGGTTGGGCCACGATCGCGTTTGCGCTCGTGAGCCGGCATGCGCAGGACTGGAAGTGGGACCGGCCGCTCGCGCTGTATGCCGTACAAGCCGCTGCGTACTCGCCCGGCTTGTGGTTCGGCGCCTTGCTCAGCATCTTCTACGTGCGCAACGCGTTCCTCAATTGGACGGCGGTGCCGTTGATCGTGCTGCTCACGCTGCTCGACGTGCACGAGCCGGTCGAGATCCACTGGGTGTTCGGCGCGTATCTCTCGCTCTGCGTCGCGCTCGGGATCGTGTTCGTGCGCCTGGGCGCGCGGGCGCGCATCATCTGGGCCAGCGTCGCCGCCGTGCCCGCGCTCATTCTCTTTCCGCTGATCTTCGTGGCGGCGATCGAGCCCGGGTTCGTCTACGAGCAGTTTCTGCGGACGGGTTCGACGTTGCGCAATACCGGCGGTTTCGAGATCTTCACCGTGCCGTCGCTGGCCGTCGACGTGCGCAACATGATGGAAGCCAACGACGCGACGGTTGTGACCGACGGTTACGGGCTTTCGTCGACGTTGGATTTCTACGGCGGCGTTCCGCCGGTCGTGATCGGGTACAACGCGGAAGGCAAAGAGGCGCTGCGGTGGTACGACGCCGACATGCAGCCGCGCCGCATCCTCTTCGTCGACAAGGAAGCGCTGTATCCGCGGCCCGGTCACCCCGAGGACAAAGGGCGGCCGGAGTTCGTGCAACAACTCGATCGAGCATGTACGCGCGTTACGGCCGGACCAACCCTCGGCTATGAGTTTCACGATTCGTCGGGTCACATGGTACCCGCGCGGCTTTACTTCACGACGTGGTGCGAAGGGCCGCGCCCGCACGCGCTGCGCATCTTGCAGTGGGACCCGCGTTATCTGCCGCCGTCCGAGCGATTGTAGGCCGGTAATTTGACCGAGCGCTTGCCCTTTGCGCTGCCGGGTGCACGGCCGCACTACGGACCCGATCGCACCGTGTGCGTCGAGCATCTGGATCTGCACTTGCGCCCGGACTTTGCGACCAAGACGCTGCACGGCGAAGTCACGACGCGCGTGCGTGCGATCGAAGACGGTGTGCGAACGCTGCGCCTGGACGCGGTAGACCTGACCATCGACGCCGTGCGCGACTCGCGCGGCACTGCGCTCGCGTTTACGGCCACGGCGAAAGACCTGACGATCGAATTGCCCGCGCCGCTTTCAGCCGATGAAGTTTTTTCGTTCGCGGTCGCCTATCGCGCGATCGAACCGCGCCGCGGCCTCTACTTCGTTGACCGGCCGCGCCAGGCGTGGACGCAGAGCCAGGACACCGATGCGCGCGCGTGGCTGCCGTGTTTCGATCATCCCTCGGAAAAAGCGACCACCACCACGACGATCGTCGTCGAGCCGGGGCACTTCGCCCTCGGCAACGGCGCGCTGACGTCGCGCACGGAGTCGGCCGGCGGGGTGACCTTTCGCTACGAACAGGCGATCCCGCACGCGACGTATCTGCTCACCATGGTCGCGGGAATGTTCAGCGAGATCGAGCAGGCCCGCACGCCGCTGCCGATCGCGTACTACGTGGAACCGGGCCGTGAAGCCGACGGCGAACGTTCGTTTGGCCGCACGCCCGACATGATCGACACATTTGTGTCGGCGCTCGGCGTGCCGTATCCATACGCGCGCTACTCGCAGATCGCCGTTGCCGACTTTATCTTCGGCGGCATGGAGAATACGAGCGCAACGACCCAGACCGACCGCACCCTGCACGACGAACGCGCGCACTTGGATTTCTCGAGCGAACCGCTGGTCGCGCACGAACTCGCGCATCAGTGGTTCGGCGATCTCGTGACGTGCCGCGACTGGTCGCAGGCGTGGCTGAACGAAGGCTTCGCGACGTACTTCGAGACGGTGTGGATGGAAGCGAGCCGCGGCTGGGACGAGTACCAGCGCGACGTGTTCGAGATCGTCGGACGTTATCTCGATGAAGACGGCGAACGCTACAGCCGCCCGATCGTCTGCAACGTCTACCGCGATCCGATCGAACTGTTCGATCGCCACCTCTACGAAAAAGGCGCGGCCGTGCTGCACATGCTGCGCGGCGAGCTCGGCTGGCCACGCATGAAACGCGCGTTGCGGACGTATATCGAGGAAAACGCGACGCGTAGCGTGGAGACGATCGATCTGGTGCGCGCGATCGAACGCAGCACCGGCCGTAACGTGCGCGAGTTTTTCGCCCAGTGGATCGATCGAGCCGGTCATCCCGAGTTGGAAATCCGCGCGTCATGGGACGGGGAGCGCTCGGCGTTGACGGTCGAGGTCGAACAGAAGCAGACGATCGACGAGAGCCGTCCGCCGTACATTTTTGATTTGGATCTCGGGTTGCTCGCGGCGCCGCCGGACGGCATCGCGCGCGATGCCGGCGACGGTGCGGTGGCGGGCGAGCAACGCGTCCGGCTGCACGTCGAGCGCGCGCTCGAGTCGTTCGTGATCGGCGCCGCTGCGAAACCCGCGATGATCCGCATCGATCCCGGCGCCTATCTGCTGTGCACGATGACCTATGCGCTCGGAACGGAGTGGCATGCGGCCGTTCTGCGCGGCGATCCGAGCCCGGTCGCGCGCATTCGTGCCGCGCAGGCACTCGGGAAAGACGACGCGCGCAGCGCGCGTGAAGCGCTCGCCGCGGCGTTGCGCGACGAACCGTTCTGGGGCGTGGCCGTCGAGATCGCGACCGTGCTCGGCCGGGCGCGGTCCGCGTACGCGCGCGACGCGCTGCTCGAAGCATTAGCCCACCCGCATCCGAAGGTCCGGCGCGCGGTTGCCGATGCGCTGGGAACCTATCGCGAAGCGGCCGTCGCCGGCGCGCTCTTGAACATGCGCTCGGATGAGTCGTATTTCGTCGTTGCCGCGGCCCTGACCGCGCTCGGGAAGACGCGCGATCCGCGCGCGTTCGAGGTGCTCGCCGCTGCGCTTGGGGAACGATCGTGGAACGAAACGATCGCGGCCGGCGCAGTCCGCGGGCTGGCCGAGTTAGCCGATGCGCGTGCGCTCGAACCCCTGGTGGCGGCGACGCGTCCGGATCGGGCCGAACCGCTGCGGCGCGCCGCCGTCGGTGCGCTGGCACGCTTGGGGACGCTGATCGATACGGTTCGCACCGCGGCGGCCGATGCGCTGGAACGCGCGCTCGACGACCCGTCCTACCTCGTGCGGCTCTCCACCTATGCCGCGTGCGAGACGCTTGCCGACACGCGCTTGTTGCCGGCGCTCGACCGGCTCAGCACGGCGGAAAGCGACGGGCGCTTGCGGCGCGACGCGGCCGAAGCGGCCATGCGCATTCGCAGCGCCGCCAAGACGCCGCCCGAACTCGTTCGTTTGCGCGAAGAGGTCGACCGGTTGCGCGATGACCTCAACCGCTTGCGGGATCGCGATCACCCCGCGTCGTCGCTGGTCTAGCATGCGAGTTCCACGCGTTCTCATCGCGCTCGTCCTCGTCTTCGCCACCGGCTGTGCGCGGCAATCATCGTCTGCTGCCGTCCCGCGCCCCGTGCAAATCCTCGCCGCACCGAAAGCGCCGGCGTGGAGCGCGGCCGCGTTGAGCCGCTTGCGCTCGCGCTTGAGCGGCCCGCTCGGGCTCTCCGCGCTGGCAACGAGCGGCATCGCCATCCTCGATGCGCAGGGCCGTCCGCTTTTCTTGCGGCGCGAACGAACCGCCGCCACTCCGGCTTCGACGTTCAAGCTGCTCGTGGCCGTCACGGCGCTGCTGACGCTCGGCCCCGACTACCGTTTCGAAACGCGCCTGGAAGCACTCGACGCGCCGCACGACGGCACGCTTGACGGCGATCTCTACCTCGTGGGCTCCGGCGATCCGTCGCTGACGTCCGATACGTTGCGCGGCGGCATCGGGGTGCTCGCGCGCAGCGGCCTCACCGATATCACCGGCGGCATCGTCGCCGACGCGTCCCTGTTCGGGGGGCGCGAGATCAACCCGGCGTGGGATCCCGACGACCTGCAGTACGATTACGCGGCGGGCACGAGCGCGCTTTCGCTCGATGAGGGCACGGTCGAGTTTCACCTCGTCCCGACGACGGCCGGCGCGCCCGCGCGCGTCGAAGTGCGTCCGCCGAGCGACGCGGTGCAAGTGCGGGGCGGCGTGCTGACCGGGTATTCGAGCTCGCTTTCGATCGATCGCGCGCCCGACCGCAACGCGTTCACGTTCGATGGCGACATCGCGGTGAACGCCGAGCAATCATTTTACCGGCCGGTGATCGATCAGCCGCACTACGTTGCCGGCGTCGCGCGTTCGATGTTGCGCGAGCGAAACATCACGGTCGAGGGCGGCGCGCACACCGGCGTCGCGCCGTCCGTCGCGACCGTGCTGTGGCGGCACGAGTCGGCACCGCTGAAGACGCTGCTGAACCACATGCTCTTCGAATCGGACAACCACTACGCCGAACAGCTCCTGCGCGCCGTCGGTGCGCACGCCGGTGCCGTGGGCACCGAGCACTCCGGGGCAATCGTCGAACGCTCGGTGTTTGCGGAGCTGGGCGCGCCTACCGACGGCCTGCGCGTGGTGGACGGGAGCGGCCTCGCACCGACCGACCGCGTCGCGCCGATCGACCTGGCCACGCTGCTCGCGCGCGCCACCCTCGTCTCTTCGGGCGCGGTCCTCTTCGCGGATCTCCCCCGCGTGGGGATCGAGGGAACGGTTCGGCAGCACGACCTTACAACCGCGCTCGGGCACGCGCGGGCCAAGAGCGGCCACATCAACGATGTCGATGCGTTAGCGGGGTACGTGGACACGCGCCACCACGGTCGCGTTGCCTTTGCCATCCTCGTCAACGACCCGCGGGCCGACGACGACCCGGTCTACGACGGCATGGATGCCACTTTGGACATACTGGCCGGTTCTTAATCGGCCGAAGCCAAAGAGGGCGGCCCCGTAGGGACCGGAAAACGGGCATTATGGAAGCACCGGCAGTCGGGACCTCGCTAATCATCCGCGTCGAAACCCAGAATTCACCCAACGCGTTCGCAAATTTGGCCGCCGCCGTCGGCGGAGCGGGCGGCATCGTCAGCGCCGTCGACACGCACACCGTGGGACGCACGACGACCGTGCGCGACGTAACGATCACGGTCGCGAGCGACGCGGTCGGCTTAGCGGTGCAAGCGGCGATCAAAGCGCAAGAGGGTGCGCGTCTGATCAGCGTCTCCGACTCGATCTTTTTGGCCCACCTCGGCGGCAAGATTCACATCGAACCGAATATTCCGGTGCGGACGCGCGCGGATCTCTCGACCGTCTATACGCCGGGCGTCGCGCGCGTGTCGATGGCGATCGCCGAAGATCCGGCCAAGGCCTTTCAGCTCACGATCAAGCGCAACATGGTGGCGGTGATCTCCGACGGTACGGCGGTACTGGGCCTCGGCGACATCGGACCGCTCGCTGCGTTGCCCGTGATGGAGGGCAAGTGCATGCTCTTCAAACAATTCGGCGGCGTCGACGCCTTCCCGATCACGCTCGACACGAAAGACGTCGACGAGATCGTCGAGACCTGCATTCGCATCGCGCCGGTGTTCGGCGGCTACAGCCTCGAGGACATCTCCTCGCCGCGCTGCTTCGAAGTCGAAGAACGGTTGATCGAAGCGCTGGACATCCCGGTCATGCACGACGATCAACACGGCACGGCGGTCGTGATCCTGGCGGCGATCATCAACTCCGCAGCCGTCGTCGGCAAGCGCCTCGAAGAGATGACGATCGTGCTCAACGGCAGCGGTGCCGCCGGCACCGCGACGATCAAGCTGCTGCTGCTGGCGGGCGTGGGCGACGTGATCGCGGTCGATCGCGACGGCGCGATCTCCGGGGACCAGCAATACGGCGCGCCGCATTGGACGTGGCTCGCGAAGAACACCAACAAAAACCGCAAGCGCGGCTTGCTGCACGACGTGCTCAAGGGCGCCGATGCGTTCATCGGTCTCAGCGCGCCGAATATCCTCACCGGCCTGGATATCAAGAACATGGCGCGCGATCCGATCGTGTTCGCGATGGCCAACCCGAGCCCGGAGATCATGCCTGAGGCCGCCGCCCCCTACGTTGCCGTCATGGGTACCGGCCGCAGCGATTTCCCCAATCAGGTCAACAACGTGCTGGCCTTCCCCGGAATTTTCCGCGGCGCGCTCGACGTGCGCGCACGGAGGATCAGCGACGGGATGAAGCTCGCCGCCGCACGCGCCATCGCCGACATCGTAGGTGCCGAACGCAACGCCGAATACGTGATCCCGAGCGTGTTCGATCCGCGGGTCGCCGACGGCGTCGCCGCAGCCGTTGAGAAGGCCGCCATCGAGGAAGGCCTCGCCCGGCGCACGCTCCTTGCCGCCGACGAAGAAAACGCCGCGGCGTCAATGGTTCGCGGATGAGTGAGAAGGTACTCATCATTGAGGACGATCCGGAGATCGCGTTCTTCGAACGCACGATTCTGGAACGCGCAGGCTATGAGGTCAAGGTAGCGACGACCGGTGCCGCCGGACTCGAAACGGAACCGGCGTTCAAGCCGGCGGTGATTTTGCTCGATGTCGAGTTGCCTGACATCAGCGGCTTGGACGTGTGCACCTCGCTCGCGAACTCGAGCGACGCCTTCATCTTGATGGTGAGCGCGCACTCGACCGAAAACGACGTCCTCAAGGGCCTGGGTCTCGGTGCCGACGACTACGTGCGCAAACCGTTCTCGGGCAACGAGCTGGTGGCGCGTGTGCAATCGTTTCTGCGCCG
Organism: Vulcanimicrobiota bacterium; assembly: GCA_003164495.1. GTDB lineage: Bacteria > Vulcanimicrobiota > Vulcanimicrobiia > Vulcanimicrobiales > Vulcanimicrobiaceae > Lustribacter > Lustribacter caenicola. The sequence continues at coordinate 46,674 of PLTN01000149.1, read as the reverse complement.
CCGCGAACGCTCGCGCCGCAGTGACGCCGACGGACGTTTGCAAGCCGGCACGACCGAACTCGTGCGCGATTTTCACACGCTCGAGAACGCCGGCAAGAGCGTCAGCCTGACGGCGCTTGAATTCCGCCTGCTGTGGTATCTTGCGGAGAACACCGGCAAGCTGCTGACGCGCGCGCAGATTCTCGAGCGGGTGTGGAACGACGTCTCGGGCGTCCCGACGCGCGTCGTCGACGTGCACGTCGCGGCGCTGCGCAAGAAGTTGAACGAAGTCGAAGCGCAGCTGCAGATTTCCAGCGTGCGCGGCATCGGTTATCGTCTCGACGAACGATAGGAGCAAGCGGGACCACTCGCCGGCGCGCGAATCCGAAGGCACGTGAAGTCTTTCGTTCTGCGCATCGCGTGGGTTGCGCTTTCGCTCACTTTACTGCCGCTGGGCGTTCGTTCCGCGACCGTGAGTTACGCACCGCCGGCGGGCAGCTTACCGGCCGGCCGCTTTCACGGGTTGCCGTATAGCGCGGTACTCCCCTCGGGACGTCTCGTAACGCCGGCCGGGACGAGCATCGTCACCGGCATGAACAGTTTGGGCGTCGTGCTCTCGCCCGACGGCCATTACGCGATCACGAGCAACGACGACGAAAGTCAGGGCAGCGTGCGCAGCGCGCTCGATCCGGATGCGAGCGGCGGCTACTCGCTCACCGTGATCGATACGGCGCGCATGATTGCCGTGATGCACTATCGTGCGCCGAACGAAACGTTCTACGGCGGTCTCGCCGCAGTGCGCGACGCGAGCAATCCCGCGCAAACGCTGGTGTTTGCGGCCGGCGGCGCGTCGAATGCGGTCTACGTCTTCGATCTCGATGCCGCCGGACGGCTCGTGCCGGACGCGCGCCATACGATCGCCGTGCCAGGTGCCGCCGATGCGGCATTCGCGGATCGCGGCATCAGCTTTCCCTCCGCGCTGCTCGCGTCGAGCGACGGCCGGCGCGTCTACGTCGTTTCCGCCGGCGGTGCGTCGGTGGCGGCGATCGACGTTGCCACCCGGCGATTGCTGTCGGCGCCGCAGCGTGTCGGATTCTCGCCGAGCGGTGTTGCCGTTGCCGGCTCGCGTTTGCTCGTGACCAACGAAGGGCTGATGCGCTACGGCAGCTTGCCGCAGCCCGCAACGAATCCGGCCTTCGACGTTCCGCCGGCCAGCGCGCTCGATGCATCGTCGCTCTCGGCGATCGCGCTCGACGCCGGCGGCGGGCTGGCGGGACCGGACGGTGCATTGCCGATGGATACGCCGACCGACGGCTTACGGATCGTGGGCGGTGCGCACCCCACCGCGATCGTCACGACCGCCGACGCGCGTTACGCGTTCGTCGCGATGACGAACGTCGATCGCATCGCCACCGTCGCCCTCGGCGCGACGCCGCACGTAGCGGGCGGCACCGAACTGCGCTTGTTCGATCGTGGGCCGTACGGCACGCAGCCGACGGCACTCGCGCTCAGTCGCGATGCGTCGCGCTTGTACGTTGCGTTGTCCGGGCTCGATGCGATCGCGGTGATCGACGCGCGCGATCCGCTGCACTTGCACCGCCTTGGTTTGATCCCCACCGGCTGGGCGCCGAGCGCGCTGGCGCTGAGCGCCGACGATCGCACGCTCTTCGTGACGAACCAAAACGGCCTCGGTTACGACGCGAACTTCGCCGGCAATCCGGAAACGGGCGCCGACGCACGGGCCATCTGGTCGACGCTCGAACGCATCGACCTGGCCGGCGTGAAGTTGGCGGATACGACCCGCGCGGCGCTGGCCGCGGCGCGCAACGTCGTGGCGATGCCGGCGCCGTTGCCGGCCGTCATCCACAACGTCGTGCTGGTGGTCGAGGGCGACAAGAACTACGACGAGGTGCTGGGCGATCTCGGTGTGGGACCGGGCGCACCGAGCTTCGCGCTCTACGGCGCCGCCGATACGCCGAACTTGCACGCGCTTGCGCGACGCTTCGGTCTGGCCGGTAACTTCTTCGCCGAGCCCGGCGGCGACGCGCAGCAAGTCGTTGCCGGCGGCATCGCAAGCGCCTTCACCGAACGGATGGAGCCGGTGCAGGTTGCACGGCATCCGCTCGGCTTCGTCAACGAAGATCCCGAAGACATGCTGCGCTTGGGAACGGTGTTTCACGAACTGGCGCGTCATAACTTGAGCTTCCGCGACTACGGCGGTTTCCTCGACGTTTCCGGGACGACGCCGGCGGGTTACACGCAGAACGTGCCGGCACCGGCGGTCCTCGCGGATCACGTCGACCTGAATTATCCGGCGTTCTCCGCTCATCAAACCGACGCGGTTCGCGCGGCCGAGTTCGTGCGCGATTTCGGTGCGCTCTCGGCTGCCCATCGACAGCCGCGCTTTGCGTACGTCGCATTACCCGGCGGCGGCGACAGCCCGGCCGGCACGCCGGCGGCCGAGGCGTCCGTCATCGACGGCGATCGCGCGCTCGGCACGATCGTCGATTTTCTCTCGCATCTGCCCTCGTGGCGCACGACCGTGGTCTTCGTGCTGCCCGCAGGAGCGAGTATGGGACGCGATCACATCGACGCCTCGCGCACGTACGCGCTCGCGATTTCGCCGTTCGTCAAACACGGCTATCTCGGCATGCGGCATCTCTCGACGGCCAGCGTGCTCAAGACGATCGACCGGGTGTTCAAGCTGCCCCCGCTCTCGCTGGGCGATCTGCTCGTTAACGACATGGGCGACTTCTTCGGAACCCGGCCGGACGTACGCCCGTACGAGGCGGCGACCACGCACTAGCCGAAGGGTCCCAGCGTGGGAGAACCGTGCATTCCGTGATGACGAAATCATCCGAGCCACCGTACGTTCGTTCTGACGCCGGCGCTCTTGCCGGCGCCGTTGTGTGTGCTCCGTCGGCCGCCATCGACCAGTTGCCGCCGATCAAGGGCGAGCCCTCGCCGATCGCGAGCCGGGCGCTCGAACAACACGGGATTTTTCTGCGCACGCTGCGCGATCGCGGCGTCGACCTGACGATTCTCGAGCCGTCGACCGAGACGCCGACCGAATCGCTGGTCGCCGACTGCGCGATCGTCCTGCCGCAGGGAGCAATCATCGCGCGTCCGTCGGCCGTCGAACGCCGTGGCGAATTGCCCGCCATCGAACGCGCGCTCGCGGTCCGCGGGATCCCGATCGCCGGACGCATTGAGGCTCCCGGCCTGCTCGATGCGACCGATGTCGCAATTGCCGGCGACCGCATCTTCATCGGGGTTCCCCGGCCCGGCGCCGGGCTGCGTTCGCGTTCGAACGCGCTGGGGCGCGAACAACTGGCCGCGTACGCCGCGGCGGCGAATCTCAACGTCGTCGAACTCGCGATTGCGCCCGACGTCCCGCGTTTGCGCAACGTGTTCAACATCGTCGCGACCGACGCCGTGATCGCTGCGCCCGATATGGTCGATCTCGTCCCGGTTCGCGATCTGCGCGTGATCGAAGTCCCGCGGGGCGAAGAATTTGCCGCCGGCGTGCTCGCGTTCGGCGATCGCCGCGTGATCGTCAACCTGCGTTTCCGCTACAGCATCGGGCTGTTGCGTGCGGCGAAGATCGACGTTGAAGCGATCGACCTGTGGGAGTTCGGAAAAGCGGGAGTCGGTCCGTTCCAGCTGGCCCTTGCCACGAAGCGGGGATAGTGCGGGTCGCGATCCTCTCCGATCTCCACGGGAACGCGGTAGCGCTCGATGCGTGTCTGGCGGATCTCGCCGGTGCCGGCGGCGCCGATCGTATTATCGCTGCAGGCGATCTTTGCATGGACGGGCCGCGCCCGCGCAAGGTGCTGCGCCGCTTGAAGGAAGCCGGCGCGCACGTCGTGCGCGGGAACACCGATCGCATGATCGCGCTGGAAGATCCGGCCGGTTACGACGATGAAACGCGGCAATCGATCATTTGGCAGCGCGGTGCCCTCGGACAGGATTGGGTAGCCTGGCTCGGCGCGGCGCCGCTAACGGTAGCGATCGGCACGGGCGCCGATGGGCTCTTGATCACGCATGCTACGCCCGCCCGCGATGACGAACACGTGTGGCCCGATGCGAGCGACGCGCAGCTCGAAGCGATCACCGCGAACGTTCCGCAACACACGATCGCGTTCGGCCACCTGCATGTCCCTTACGTGCGCGTCTGGCGCGATCGCACGTTCATCAACGTCGCGTCGGCCGGCTTACCGAAAGACGGCGATCCGCGTGCGCACTACGTGATCCTCACGCAGCAGAGCGGCGGCTGGTCGATCCGTTCGCGCCGCGTCGCGTTCGACGTCGACAAAGTCGAACGGCAGATCCGCAAGAGCGGGATGCCCAACGTTGCCGAGCGCGTCGACGTGTTGCGCCGGCACCGCTACAAACAGCTGGCGGAGCACCAACTCTAGTGCTGGCGCTGCACATCGACGGCTTGGTAAAGCGCTACGGCGATTTCACCGCCGTCGACGGGATCTCGTTCGATGTGCCCGAGGGCGAGTTCTTCGGTTTGCTCGGGCCCAACGGCGCGGGCAAGACGACGACGATCAATTCGATCGTCGGGCTCTCGAAGATCACCGCCGGCTCGATCAAGCTCTTCGGCCTCGACGTGACCACCGACTGGCGCGCCGCGCGCCGGCTGGTCGGCCTTTCGCCGCAAGAGTACAACTTCGACCGCTACCTCAGCATTCGCGACATCCTGATCTATCAAGCCGGCTACTACGGCCTGCACGGCAAGGCCGTTCGTGCGCGCGCCGACGACCTGCTCGAGCGCTTCGGACTCACGTCGAAAGCGAAGCAGATCTATACGCGTCTCTCCGGCGGCATGAAACGCCGCCTGACGATCGCACGCGCCTTGATGTTCGAACCGAAGCTGCTCATCCTCGATGAACCCACGGCGGGTGTTGACGTCGAGCTGCGCTTGGAGCTGTGGTCGTTCTTGCGCGAACTCAACCGTGAAGGAACGACCATCATCCTGACCACGCACTATCTCGAAGAAGCGGAAGAACTGTGCTCGCGCATCGGCATCATTGAGGCGGGCAAGCTGGTCGCGCTCGAGGCGACGCGCAAGCTGATCGGCGAGCGCACGCTGCAAGACGTGTTCCTGGAGTTGACCCGCCGATGATCATCACGACCGCCGACCGCAGCCCGAACTTCATCGGCTTCCTGACGCTCGTAAAGCGCGAGATGGTGCGCACCTTCGCGATCATCAATCAGGTCATCTGGCCGCCGGTGATCCAGACACTGCTCTACGTCTTCGTCTTCGGGCTTGCGCTCGGCAGCAAGATTCCGACCGTGCAGGGCGTCAAGTACTCGCAGTTTCTCATCCCGGGCCTGATCATGCTGCAAGTGATCGATCAGACCTACGGCGAGGGCTCGAGCACGGTCTTCCAAGGCCGGTTCATGAACTCGATCCAGGAGCTGCTGATCGCGCCGCTCTCGGCGCTCGAGATGGTGATGGGCTACGTCGTCGCGGGCACCGCGCGCGCGCTCTTCATCGCGGCGCTCATCACGACGCTCGGTGCGGTGTTCGTGCAGACGCTGCCGATCCAGTGGGGCATCTACTTGCTGACGATCGTGCTCGTCGCGGTACTGTTCTCATCGCTCGGCATCATCTGCGGGCTCTTCGCCGAGAAGTTCGATCACATCGCGCTGCTGACGACGTTCTTCATCACGCCGCTGGTTTTCGTCGGCGGCGTCTTCACCTCGACGCAGTTCCTACCGCCGCTGGCGCGCACGATCTCGATGTTCAACCCGATGTTCTACATGATCAACGCGTTCCGCTACTCCTACACCCTCCACGGCGACGCCCCCCTCGCCATCTCCCTCGCCATCGTCACCACCCTAACCGTGCTCGCCTTCGGAACCGCATTGTGGCTCGTATCGATCGGCTTCAAACTCCGAACCTAACCCCAACGTAGACGCGTTGGAGCGCCGTTTTTTCCTCTGCAATGCCGAGCGAAACGCCGAACCACATTTCTGTCATCCCGAGCGAAGCGCCGTAGGGCGCGTAGTCGAGGGACGCGAGATAATCGTCCCGATTAACCGGGCAACTCCACCGATCGCGTATTTTGGCCTTGTCGCCGGCACGTAATGCAGCAGAAGAAGAGGCGTGCGCGGCTATTATGTTTACATGCTGCGTCCGTTTGCGGCGCTAGAAAAACGGGTTGTGGGCTTTTTCTTCGCCGATCGTTGATGGCGGGCCGTGGCCCGGGGCGACGACGGTGGCGTCGTCGAGGGCGAAGAGCTTGAAGCGGACGCTGTCGAGGATGTCTTTGTAGCCGGTTGCGGTGCCGAACGCGCCGCCGACGCTCCCGGCAAAGAGCGTGTCGCCGGTGAAGAGCGTCGAGCGGAAGAGGAAGCACGAACTGCCGTCGGTGTGTCCCGGGGTGTGCAGCATGCGGATTGCGGCGCTCGGGCCGAACGGTAGCTCATCGCCGTCGACGATCGGTTTCGCGCGTTTACCGAGGTCGCCGATCGCCGCGACATCGGAGCGGTGCATCACGATCTCGGCGTCGGGGAAGGCGCGCGAGATGTCGGCGGTCGCGTCGCAGTGATCGGCGTGCTTGTGGGTGATGAGGATGTAGCGCAGCGCGAAGGGGCCGTCGGCGATTGCGTTGAGGATCGTTGAGGGCAGGCCGGCGGGATCGATCAACGCGGCCGTCCGCCCGTCATCGAGGAAGAACAAGTAGCCGTTGGAGGGGTGCGGGTCGTGCGGGTGATGGCGCACGTTGCCGGGCAACGCAACGTGCGGCTCCCAGCGCCGGGCGGCGGAATCGGCGAGCTTGCCCGGATCGAGGCCCAGCAGCCTGGCGAGCGCGCGGGCTTCGGCGTCACTCGGGGCGCCGTCGCCCTTCTGCCATTCGGTGATGTGGGCCGCCGGCAGCCCGCTCCGCGCGGCCAGGGCGGCGGCGTCCAGGCCCGTTCCGCGCGACGCCTTGCGCAGGATGTCGCAGAAATCGTCTTCCAGCATGCGCGCTCTCTTTTCTGAACCGGACGCAAGCGCCTAGGGGTTGAAGGGAACGACATGTCCCGCAACCACAGGCCCGTCGCAATCATCGGATCCGGACCGGCCGGCCTCACCGCCGCCGTCTACGCAGCCCGCGCCAACCTCGCCCCGGTCGTCTTCGCCGGCGGCCTCTACGGCGGGCAACTGATGCTCACGACCGAGGTCGAGAACTACCCGGGTTTCCCGCAGGGCATCATGGGCCCCGAACTGATGGAGAACTTCCGNNTTCCGGCTGCAGGCCGAGCGCTTCGGGTCCGTGATGCACTTCGTCGACGTGACGAAGGTCGATTTCGCGCAGGCGCCGTTCCGGTTGTGGACCGATGACGATGAATACACGGCCGACACCGTGGTCATCGCCACGGGCGCGAGCGCACGCTGGCTCGACGTGCCGCACGAGGCGCGCCTGCGCGGCCGCGGCGTTTCGACATGCGCCACGTGCGACGGCGCGTTCTTCCGCGACAAGCACATTGTCGTCGTGGGCGGCGGCGATTCGGCGATGGAGGAAGCGCTGTTCCTCACCCGCTTCGGTTCGAAGGTGACCGTGATCCATCGCCGGCCCTCGTTCCGCGCGAGCAAGATCATGGCCGACCGCGTGCTCGCGCACGAGAAGATCGAGATCATCTGGAACAGTGAAGTCACCGAAGTGCTGGGTGCGGAGAAAACCGAGGGACTCGGGCTGCGCAACGTCGAGACCGGCGCGACCAGCACGATCGATGCCGACGCGCTGTTCATCGCGATCGGTCACGATCCCAATACCGCGCTGTTCAAGGGTCAGATCGATCTTGATCCGATGGGCTACATCGTCTCCGCCGACGGCGTGACGACCAACATTCCCGGCGTGTTCGTTGCCGGCGACGTGTTCGACGTGCGCTACAAACAAGCGATCACGGCCGCCGGTTCGGGCTGCAAGGCCGCGCTCGAGGTCGAAAAATACTTGGAGGCTCACGAAGCCAAGCACACGACGGCGCTGGTCTAGACGGTGGGCATCGGACGCCGCATGGCCTTCACGGCCCTCGGCATGTTCATTCCGCTCGTGCTGGCCATTCTCGTATACATCGGCTACGTCTGGATCGGTATCGCGAACGGCACGGCGCGCACGGCCGGCACGATCGGCGGGCTCGGGCTGCGTGCGCCGGTAACGGTGATTCGCGACGCGCGCGGCGTGCCGCACATTCGCGCCGCATCGGTGCACGACGCCGCGTTCGCGCAAGGGTACGTTACCGGCGCCGACCGGCTCTATCAGATCGACATCACGCGGCGCTTCGTACTGGGCACGCTCTCTGAAATGCTGGGCTCGGTGACGATGCAAGCCGATCAAAACGCGCGCATCATCGATCTGAAGAGCATCGTCGACAACGAATACGCGCACCTCTCGGCCGTCGACCGCGACACGCTGCAAGCCTACGCCGACGGCGTGAACGCGGCGGCCACGCACGAATCGTTGCCGCCGGAATACCGGATGCTGCTCTATCACTTCACGCCGTGGCGGCCGCAGGACTCGCTCGCCGTCGGTGCCGCGATCTTGCTCGATCTCAGTGATTCTTGGAACGATGTGATTGCGCGCGACGCGGTCGAGCGCGAAGTCGGTCCGCGTGCAACCGCGGCGTTCTTCTCGCTTACCGATCCTGCCTACGATGTGCCGACGGCTGGAGGACGGGCGATCACGCTGCCGCCGTTGCCGGCGCTCGACGGTGCGCACGCACCGGCCGCAGTCGCTTGGGATGGCGAAAGCACACACGACGTGCTCGGCAGCAACGAGTGGGCGGCCGGCGCACAGCGCACGGCAACGGGTCGCGCACTGTTGGCCAACGATCCGCATTTGGTGCGCCGCATTCCCGGGATCTGGCACCTGGTCGACATCAACGCTCCCGGCGAACACGTCGCCGGCGCGGCGATCGCGGGTATTCCCGGCGTGATCCTCGGACACAACGAACGCCTCGCGTGGGGCGCGGCGAACGCCGATGTCGTGAGCGTGCGCGTGTTCGGCGAGACGTTCGCGCACAACGAGGGAACGAAGTATCGCACTGGCCGAGAGTGGTCCGACGCCGTGGTGCGCCACGAATCGTTCAACGATCGCTTCGGCAGTCCGCGGAAACACGACTACCTCACGACGCGCCATGGCTTCGTCCTCGAAGACAGCGGGTTCGTGCGTCATGCCGTCCAGTGGGACATCGTATCGGACACGCATTCGCCGGTGGCGGCGTTTCTGGCCCTCGACCGTGCGCGTTCGATCGAAGACGGCATGCGCGCGTTGGCGCAGTATCCGGCTCCGACGCAGAACTTCACGCTCGCGCAAACCGACGGCCGCGCGGCTTTCAGCGTCGCGGGCGCGATCCCCAGCGATCCGGCGTGGGGGCTCTCGGTTGGCAACGGAGCGCGGCTGCCGGCAGCGCCGTTAGCGTTCGTTCCGTTTGCGCAACTGCCGCACGTCGCGCCCTCGCGCGGCGCGCTCGCAGTGAATTCCAACAACGTCGCCTACGGTGCGGGATATCCGTATCGCCTCAGCGCGTATTTCAGCGCACCGTATCGCGCGGCCGAGATCACGCGCCGTCTGGGCGCGATGCCGAAGGTCGACATGAAAGCATCGCGGAGCATTCAGGCCGACACCACCTCGCTCGCGGAAGAAGAGCTGGCACGCATGTGCGTGGCGGCACTGCACAAGAGCGGCGCCGATCGAGATCCCGACATCGCCCCGTCCTATTCCGCGCTCAGCGCGTTCGTGACCTCGGATCACGGGAGTTTCGCACCGGACTCGAAGGGCGCGACCGTCATTCAACGCGTGCGCTTCGCCGCGACGCGCGACTTGATCGCCGCGCACTTGAGCGCATCGACCGCAAATGCGTATCTGCGCGATGGCCCAGCCTTCGTCACGCTGATGCGCGCGCTGCGCGAACATCCGCGCGGCTGGTTCCCGCACGACGATCCGTCGGCGTTCCTCGTGAACGCGGTACGCGAGACGGTGCCGCTCTTCGGCGGACGGGACGCGGTCGCGACTCCGTACGGCACGGCGTATGCGGTCGTCGCTCAGCATCCATTCGCGGCATTCAACTGGCACTTCTGGGATGCGCCCTCGTTCCCGGGCAGCGGCGGCAGCTACGCGCCGGCCGTGCAAGCGATCGCACTCGGCCAGAGTTTTCGCGCGGTCTGGGACGTCGGCAACTGGGATGCGGGCGGAATCGATCTCCCGCTCGGCGAGTCGGGTGAACCCGGCTCACCGCACTACACCGATTCGGCAGCAGCCTGGTTACGCCACGATCTCACGCCGCTGCCCTACACCGACGCCGCCGTGACGCGTGCAGCTGTCGCTACCCTAACTCTGACGCCGTAACGCAAAACCGCTACCGGCTCGTGCAACGGTTGTCATTCCGAGCGAAGCGCCGAAGGCGCGCAGTCGAGGAACCGGAGTAAGTCTCGGCGATTAGTGTGCGAGCGCGAAGGCGCGAGCAGTGCTTACTTTGTTTTGCTTTTTACTCCACTGCTCGCGCCTTCGCGCTCGCACTCAGTAGTGAAGATGGTGGCGCGTTCCTCGACTGCGCGCCTTCGGCGCTTCGCTCGGAATGACAAAGAAAAAACGGAGCTTCGCTCGGAATGACAGAGGAAACGGTGCTTTACATTACCCGATGCGGCGGTCGTTCGAGCCTAGAGTTTTTTTAGTCCCGCGCGAGTGAGCCAGTATTCCCAGCCGCGTTGGAAGGCGGGCTGTTCGGGGTGGACGGGGCCGGCGAGTTCGACTTCGCCCGGGGTCGAGATCTTCACGCTGCCGCCGAGGAGTTTGGCCGTGGTGAGAATGCGCGCGTTCTTCGGCAGGTAGATCGCGGTGCTCACCGCGTCTTGCAGGTGGTTGCCGGCCACGGCGAAGCCGTGTCCGCGCATCAGGGCGACCTTGTCGCGCCCGAGCGCTGCGGCGAGGTCGGTGCCTTGCGCGTTGTTGGTCACGAGCAGGTTCGTATCGCCGAACTTATCGCGAATATCCCAGACCGGCACGTGGTTTCCGATGCACGCGGCTTGATGCCACACCGGTTGCAGCGCCACCGAACTGATCGAGTATGGGATGACGTCTTCTTGGTGCGAGTGCACGACCGAGATCACGTCGGGCCGGGCCTTGTAGATCGCGCCATGGATGAAGCGTTCGAGATACGGCGGGCGGTCGTCATTGCCCACGGTGTCGCCGTCGAGGGTGAACTCCATGATGTCTTCGACGCTCACGAGTTCGGGACTGCGCGAGCGCGAGAGCAAGAAGTGTGCCGGGTTGTCCGGGTGCCGCATGCTGACGTGGCCGTAGCCGTCGAGCACGCCTTCGCGCGCGAGGATGTGGTTGGCGGACATGACGTCCCACTTCGCTTGCGCGATCGTATCGGTTGTGGTCACGGAAAGTTTAGCCCCAGACTTTTTTGGCGACGTCGTGAACGAGTTTCATCTTGGCCCACTGCTCGTTTTCGGCGATGACGTTCCCCGACGACATCGATGCGAAGCCGCATTGCGGGCTGAGCGCGAGCTGATCGAGCGGCAAATACTTCGTAGCTGCATCGATCCGCTTCGCCAGCGAGTCGGCGTTTTCGAGCGTGCCGAGTTTCGTCGTGACCAATCCGAGCACAACGATCTTGCCCTTGGGCACGAACCGCAGCGGCTCGAACGACCCCGACCGTTCGTCGTCGTATTCGAGCAGGAACCGGTCGACCTCGAGCTTGTTGAAGACCTTCTCGGCGATGTTATCGTAGCCGCCTTGCGCGTACCAGTTGCTCTTGTTGTTGCCGCGGCACAGATGGATCGCCAGGATAACGCCGGGCTTGCGTGCTTGGCGGAAACCGAGGTTGTCGGACGCGATCGCTTCGTCGAGCAGCCCGTCGAGGTCGTCGCTGTACTCGGTGCGCAAGAACGTGCGCCATTTCTCGTCGAGATAGTAGCTGTAACGCGGCGCGTCGATCTGGATGTACGCCACACCCTCGTTGGCGAGCGCTTCCATTTCACCGGCGATGATCGCCGCGACGTCGGCCAAGAACGGCTTGTACGTCGGATATGCCTTCTCGCTCGCGCCCTTGCGATACGCGATCGCCGGGAACTGGTTGGAACTCGGCAACGTCATCTTGACCGGGCCGGGGCTATTCTTCAAGAGAAACGCGGTCTCGTACTCGGTCAGGCGCCGCTTCTGCGTGATCTTCGCGGTAACGACGTCGAGCAGCGGCTGCGTGTTGCCGCGCGACTTCGTCTGCGCGTTCGTCCACGTGCGCGCATCCGCGTCGCTGCTCGAAAATCCGTCGACGGCCTCGACGAGATCCGACATGAAGCCTTCGCGCCGCAGCTCGCCATCGGTGAAGATGTCGAAGCCGAGCTCTTTCTGCTTCGCGAGAATGCGCAGGATCTCGCGATCCTCGAGGGCGCGCAGTTCGGGCGAGCCCGGTTTTTCGGCGCGCATCCGGAGCAATTCCGGCGGGCGCAAGAAGCTGCCGAGGTGATCCGCGCGGAACGCGTTTTTGGTCAATGTCGTTGCCATGACCGGGCGTTCTAAACGAGGCTGGCGCAGGCCTCGGTGATTTCGGGGTAGCGGAACGTGTAGCCGGCGGCGAGCGCTGCCTCGGGCAAGACGCGCTGGCCTTCGGTGACGACCGAAGCGCCCTCGCCGAAGAGGAGCTTGATCCCGAATTCGGGTGCCGGAAGGACGGCCGGACGGTGGACCGCAGCGGCGAGCGCCCGCGTGAAGTCGCGGTTTTTCACCGGGTTCGGTGCCGTTGAGTTGAGCGCTCCGGCGTGGCCGTCGATCGCCAGCAAAAAGATCCCGACGTGGTCGTCGAGATGCACCCACGACGTCCACTGCTCGCCGCTCGCGACCGGTCCGCCGAAACCCGCCCGGAAGAGCGGCAAGAGCGGGGTCAGCGCGCCGCCGTTGCGCCCGAGGACGAGCCCGGTGCGCACGATCGCGACGCGCATGCCGAGGGCGCTCGCCCGCGCTGCTTCGTCTTCCCAAGCCACGCACACGCGCGCCAGAAAATCATCGCCCGGCGGGCTCGTTTCGGTGAACGTTGCGGTGCGGCTCATCCCGTAGTAGCCGATTGCCGACGCGCTGACATAGGCGGCCGGCCGATCGTCGACTCGTTCGAGTGCGGAGAGGTACGCGTGCGGCAGGTCGACGCGCGAACGTGCGATCTCGCTCTTGTAACGCTCCGTCCAACGTCCGATGACCGGTGCGCCCGCGAGGTTCACCACCACGTCGCTNNCTGCAGTGCCGTGACCAGCGCTTGACCGACGAAGCCGGACGCGCCCAGCACGGTGATTTTCACGGCGCTATTGGCCGATCAGCGTGCCGGCACGGTCGATCGTCGAGCGCGCGCGGGCAACCGCGAGGTCGACGGCGTTCTGGTCGCCTTCGCTGATCGCGCGAACGACATCGGGAAACGAAATGCCGGTATCGCCGTCGATGCCGTAGGCGGCGAGATCGAGCGTGCGGGCGGCTTCCAACTCGCGGTCCGATGCATTGCCCGTTGCAACGCGCTTGGTGGCCGCGTCGTGACGGTTCGCGCTCGCCGCGAAGCGCCGGATCGATGCATCAAAGCCGCGCGTATCGATGTTCACGCGGCGCGTGCGCGCCATGGCGGCGAGGTTGCGCAGCGCGGCGTTCATCGGGCCGACGTAGGCGTTGAAGTGATACGGCACGACATCGGCATCGGCCAGGCGCAACACCGCGATGCCGAAGAGCTGCGCGGTCGCGCGATGCAGATCGAATTGCGGATCGCTGATCGTGCGCGCGAACTGCAGCGTATCGTAGCTCGAGTGATACGGCCCGAACGGACCGCTGAACGTCGCGTTCGCGCTCGGCGTGCCGGCGCCGAACAGAAACGGCATGCGGTCGATTCCGCCGTTGCCACGGTCGATCGGCGGCAGCGCGCCGCGCGTGCGGAAGGCATAGCGATCGTAGATCGTGCCGCCGGGCCGGGCCGGATCGTCGACGAGTTGCGAGGCCTCGGCAATCGTCGGCGCGATAGCGGCCACCGCGTCGGCCCCGAACGTTCCGCCCGTGACGCTGGGTTCAGTGTTCAGGTAGGCGATCGAGGTATCGCGGATCTCGTCGCCGTGGCGTTTGAGGTAGGCCAGCGAGCCGTACGAGCCGAGTTCTTCGCCATCCCAGGCGGCCAGCACGATCGTGCGGCCGGGTACCCAGCCGGTATGCGCCAGGTAGCCGAGCCCGCGGGCGGTCTCGAGCAGCGTAACGGTACCGCCGCCGCCGGCCCCGATGCCGTAGACCCACGCGTCACGCTGCGCCCCGAGGACCAGCTCTTGCCCGGGGATGCTGCCATGCAGAATGCCGACGGTGTTCCACAGCGTGGTGGTCTTGCGGACCATCTCGACTTCCATGTGGATGAGCGCCGGGCCGCGGGCGAAGGGGTAAGGAACGGCCATGCCGCCGGCCCAGGGGCGAGCTCCCGCCGGGCCTTTGAGGGTCCCGAGCAGGATGCGCGCGTTGGCGGCGGAGACCGGGATGACGGGGATCGTGACGCCCTCGCCGACGCTGCCGCGCTGCACGGAGTTCAACGGGCGCCAGGGGCCGTTGGGGTCGACCGGGCCGCGCGCGGCGCCGTCATCGAGCGGGTCGTCGTAGAGCACGGCGCCCACCGCACCGTGGGCTTGGGCCCGGCGCACCAGGCCGCCGCGGCTGTCGGAGCCGAGCCGGATCAGAACGATCGCGCCCTTGGCGCCGACGTCGTGGCTCGCGAGGAGGGCATAGTCGGCCGGCATACCGTGGCCGGCGTAGACGAGCGGGGCGCGCACGTCGCCGTCGCCGCTGCCGGCGATGAACGGCAAGCCGACGGCCGGGTTCGCCGTGTCGGGGTCGTTCGGATCGGGAATCTCCCGCAGGTCGAGACCGACGGCGGGCTGGTAGGGCGGCTTCGGAGTCGGCGAGACGAACGGCGTCGGGGGCGGCAAGGGCTGCGAGGCGGCGAGCTTGGCTGCCGCTGCGGCGGCCGCCGCCTGTTGCTGGCGGATGATCCGGCGCTTGGCGAGCGAGGTGTACGCCGGGATCTTGGGTTCCGTGCGGATGCGGCCGCCGCTGCTGCCGATTTCGAGGACCAGGTTCTTCGGCACGTCGATGCGCGCCGTCAGCGTCTCCATCGTCGTGTCGAAGCCCGCTTCTTTGAACTTGTCGCGGACGTAGAGCGCCAACTTGTAATCGCCTGCGGAACCCGCATAGTGCGGCTGGGCGGCGAGCGCCGCGGCGACTTCCAGCGCGCCGGCCGAACTCGGTATATCGAGAAAGCGGTCTTCCAGCGCGAACTCGGCGTCGCTGTTGGCGACCGTATAACCGTAGATCTGCGTGTGCGGCGGTGCGGCTGCGAGCAGTACGCACGCGCAAGCAACGCCCAGAAAACGGGCTGCTTTCATGCAGTGCGCCGTTGAACGGCGCGCCCCGCTCGTCCTCTCGCCCTCACAGGGCGGCAAGCACGGCGGCGCTCTCGCGATCGAGCCGCTGTTCGTAGACCTTCGGATGGGTGAGGTAGAACAGGCACATCGCTCTGAGCACGAATTCGTGCCATTCGCCGTGGGCCAGCGCTCGTAGCCGCTCGCTGGTCGCGCGGACCAGCCGGCCGACGCGTTCGACCGCAACGGCGCTCGACGGATAACATGCGACGAAATTCAGTTCGCGATGTTCGCGATCTTCGGCTTGATCGATGAAGTAATCGAGCAAGATGTGCACGGCCGAAACGTTTGGGAAATACGCCGCGACCGTTGAATCGATCGCGCGCGCGTCGATGCGCGGTTGCAGCGCGAGATAGATCAGCGCGAACACCGGCAACGACGAACCGCAGGCGGCGGCGAATTCCCACCAATAAAGTCCGGGGAACGCTTCGGCGTGCTCGGCATACCAGGCGCTGCACACGTCTTCGCGCACGGCCGCGTCGCCGTGTTTGAGCGTTTGCAGTTGCACGTAGTAGCCGGCGATTTGCGCCAGCGCCTCGCGCACGGCCGCGTAGTGCGGTACCATGGCGAGTTCGCGGCGCACGTCGGCAACGAGCGAGGCCAGATAGCCGCCGTCATCGCCGTGGGGACCGTCACGATAGTATGCGCCGGGCGTGCGGCGATCGTCGAGCGCGTCGAGCAGCGCGCCGTGCAGCGTGGCGAACGCCGTTTGCGAAACGCCGGGAAGCCGGTCGCAGAGGTTGTCGAGGTAGTCGTAGATCGTTTCGAGTGAGGCGACGACGCGCACGTAGCGCGCCGCATCGCCGGCCGGCAGAAACGTGGCGAGAATGCAACCGCCCTGCACGTGAAAGGCCTTGCCGTCGATCGAAGCCAGCGCCTGTTCGCGCAACTCCGGTGCCGGAATCGCCGCGGCCCGCTCGCGGATCGCTTCGAGCGCGTGTGACGCGCGCGGCACGACGCCGATCAGAAAGCGCGCCATCGATGCAAGACCGCGCGGCCCGAGCCGAATCAAGCGCACGCAGCGATCGGGCGAATGCAGCACGGTGGTCACGACGATGCGCACGTCGTGGAGCAGCGCGTTATATCGCGCCGACATACCGTCCCGGTGCCAGGATCCCGGCGGGATCGAAGTGCGCTTTGATCGCGCGCATCGTGGCGATGGTGGTGGGCTCGGGCCCCCAGGCGTCGATCGACCCGCGCAAGGTCTCGCCGCCGGCGAGCACCGTGGCGCGTTCGAATGCGGCCCGCACGGCGCCATTGAGCGCGGCGAGCCGCGCGGCGAACGTGGCGACGGTGCGCGCCGAGAAACGCAGGATCGCATCGCCCGTGCGCAAGTCGGCGATGCTCTCGGCGTGCAGGCCGTTTTGGCGCGCCAGCGCTTCGCTCGTGCGCGTGCGGGCCCAGGCCGTCGACGGTAAGCCGGTCGTGCGGTAGGTGAGCGTCCGTTCGCCCGGTGCGTCGATGTAGGCGTCGACGATCTCGCCGAAGAGGTGCTCGGCGTCGGCGCCGTCGTGCAGCAGCGTCTCGGGGATGCCCGCGCGGCCGAGCGCCGACCGCACGTCGCGCGTGCCGCGCTCGACGACCGCTTCGGAGCCTTCGAAAAGCAGGACCAGTCGCAACGATGCGCCGGGATAGCGCGCGATGCGCGAGTAGCCGTCGATGACGAGCGCGGCCACGGGCTCAATCGCGAGACCCCCGATCGCCGCGATCGTGCGATCGCGCAAGTCCTCGGGAACGGGCGCGATCGCGAGCCGGCGCGTGGGCGGCCGCGGCAGCGTTTTGAAGTTGGCGCGCACGACCACGCCCAACGTGCCGAGCGAGCCGACGTAGAGCTTGCTCATGTCGTAACCGGTGACGTTCTTGACCACCATGCCGCCGGCCCGCGCGAGCGTGCCGTCGGTGAGCGCGATCGTCGATCCGATGACGAGATCGCGCGGACGGCCGTACGCGGCGCGGCGCGGCCCGGCCCAACCGGCGGCCAAGGTGCCGCCCGCCGTTGCGCGCTGCGGCAAGGGCGCATCGAACGGGATCCACTGGCCTTGCTCGGCCAAGACGCGCGCGATCTCCGCGAGCGTCGTGCCGCCTTCGATCCCGGCCGTCATATCGCGCGGATCGTAGTCGCGGATGCCGCGCAGGGCGCTGGTGTGCAGCGCGACGTCGCAGCGGCGCGGCGCGTTGCCGATCGTCTGCAGCGTCGATCCGCCGACGGTGACGACGGCCGCACCATCGCGCGCGCAAGCCGCGAGCGTGGCCGCGGTATCAGCGGCGTTCGCCGGCGTGACGATGCGCGGCGCCACCGTGACGCTCATGCGACCGCCGCCGCGCGCACTTCGCCGCACACCGCACCGGACGGGAAGATCTTATCCGGGTTGAAGAGTCGCTGGGGATCGAAGACGTCGCGCACGCGGCCCATCGCCGCAAGGTCGTCGGTGTCGAACACGAGCGAGAGCGAGTCGCGCTTTTCGTACCCGATGCCGTGCTCGCCGCTGATCGTTCCGCCCATCGCGATACAGGTCGCGAGGATCTCCGTGCCTGCTTCGACGACCGCGCGCACTGCGCGCTCGTCGCGGCGATCGAAGCACAGCAGCGGGTGCAAGTTGCCGTCGCCGGCGTGGAAGACGTTGCCGACCTGCAGATCGTACGCGCCGGCAATACGCTCGATCTCGTGCATCACGGCCGGCAGTTTGGTGCGCGGAACGCAGGCGTCTTGGATGTAGTAGTTAGGGGCGATGCGGCCGAGCGCGCCGGCCGCGCCCTTGCGCGATGCCCACAGCGCTTCGCGTTCGGCGGCATCGGCCGAGGAACGCCACGAGAGCGCGCCGTGCTGTTGCGCGATGCGCGCGATCGCGGCCTCGCCGGAGGCCATGTCGTCGCGCGGTCCCGCGATCTCGACGAGCAACACCGCGCCCGCGTCGAGCGGGAAGCCGGCGTGGTAGTGCGCTTCGACCGCCGACGTGATCAGCTTGTCCATGATCTCGAGCGCGGTCGGGACGATCCCGGCCGCGATGATCGCCGAGACGGCTTCCGACGCCGACTCGACGTCGGGAAATGCAGCGAGGCCGACGCGCACGGATTCGGGCAGCGCCATCAGCCGGACGTCGACCGCCGTCACGAGGCCGAGCGTCCCCTCCGAACCGACGAGAAGGCCGGTGAGATCGTAGCCCGGGTCATCCAGGGATGTGTGATGGATCACACCCTGGCCGTCGACGTATTCAATGCCCAGCACGTGGTTGGTCGTCGTGCCGTAGGACAGGCAGTGCGGACCGCCGGCGTTCGTGCCCACGTTGCCGCCGATCGTCGAGACTTTCTGGCTCGACGGATCGGGCGCGTAGAAGATGCCGTGGGTGGCGATCGCGCGCGAGAGATCCAGATTGATCAGCCCCGGCTGCACGCGCGCACGCCGGTTCCGAACGTCGAGTTCAAGGATGCGGTTCATGCGTACCATCGACATGACGAGGCCGCCTTGCGCCGGAATCGCCCCGCCGCAGAGTCCGGAACCCGCGCCGCGCGGCACGACCGGTACGCCGCACTCGAAGGCGATGCGTACCGCGAGCGCCGCCTCACGAACGTCACGCGGGATCACGGCGACGCTCGGGAGCCGCCCTTCGCTGTACGCGTCGAACGCGTAGACGGCAAGGTCTTCCGGGGAGCTCCGCACGGTGTCCGGCCCGAGCGCTTCCAGGAGGCGTGAAGCGAGCGACGTCACCATAGGGCGGGCTACGAAGGGCGCGCGACTTCTTCCTGGAAGTGCGACGCTCGTCCGTGTTCAACATTCGTAGACCCGGCGCCGGGGGCGATGTCGCTCCGTCGTCGTCAAAGGCCGATCAAAAGCGCGCGAGCTATCGTGCGTCGATCGAATTTCCGATCGTGTATATCGTCGACGGTCGCGAAGGCACGCGTACTGCGAGTGCCAACGATTTGAGCGTCGGCGGTTTGCGTTTGCTCGGCGATGAGGACTTCACCAAAGACACGGTCATCGATTTTCGCTTCACGCTGCCGACGGCGGAAGTCAAAGACGTCTTCCTGGAAAAAGAAATTACGGAACGCACCGCGTTCGGCGAACGCAAGCGCCGCGTCAAGACGCCGCCGACGCCGTTCGAAGAGTTCGACTTGGCCGGCAAGATCGTGATCGCGTTCTACAATTTGCGCACCCAGCGCTTCGCGCACGGCGTGCGATTCTTGCATCTCCCCCAGCGGACCGAAGACGAGATCCAGCGCTTCATCCATCTCTATCAGCTCAAGCAGCTGCGCGAGCGAGCGGAACGCGACAACGAGTCCTAGAACAACCGGCTAAGCCATGAGCAGCATCATTCGCGTCGTTTTAGCCGTCGTCGTTGTCGCCATTGTCGCGGGCGGCGTGCTCTACTGGCGCGGCATCATCGGCCACCCGTCTGCCAAGACGGCGAGCGCGAGTACGAAGGCCCCGAGTGCGAAGCCCGCTGCCCCAACGAAGCCGTTCGTCGCACCGCCCGATGCGCCGGTCATCGGCGCCGACCTCGATCCCGTGGCGATCGATCCGTTCGACGCTCGCCTGGCGAAGGTCAACCAGCTGGCGCACAAGATGATCGTCACCAACGCCGAGTACCACGATTCCGACGACGGAACGCGGTACTTCGTCGCGATCGTGACGTCGTGCAAGGACCTCAACGCGCTGTGGCCGATCGACAAGGGTGTGCTGGCGGGCAAGGTCGAGGACCCGCTGCGCCTCAAGAGCGACTTCGCCACGTTCTCGTTCGTCGAATATTTCCAGCAGGGCCAGTGGGGCGTCCAGTCCTGCGAGGGCGTTACTTAAGTGGATTCACGTTCCGTGAATCCGTCGCGTTTGGGCTGCGCCCAAGCCGCCTAGTACAAAAGGTACCGCGCGCGGATCGTGCGGTACGTGCTGAGGCCCGATTCCCACGACGCCACGATGTCGTCGGGGGACGCGCCGTTGAGCAGCGCGAGGCGCACGGTGTCGGTGCCCCAATCGCGATCGAAGTTGGCGGGTTTGCCGATGTGCAGTTTCCCTTGCGCGCGCGCGGCCGCAAGCAGCTCGATCGCGGTGCGGACATTGGGGAAAACGTGCGGGTCGTCGACGTGGATCTGCACGCCGGCGAGCGTCTTGCCCGCCCAGAAGCCGCGTTGCGGCACCCAGTCGAGCGGTTCGAAGCGCGCGCCGGGAACCGCACGCGCGTTCAATGTGCGCGCGAACGCGGCCGCATCGAAACCGTAGCCGCCGGCGTATTCGAACGGCCGATCGGTGCCGACGCCATTGTTCACGCCGCCTTCGTCGATCAGGCCGGTGGCCAAGTACACGAGCGGCGTGAACGCGTAGGGCACGTTGGGTGAGGTCGGTGTCCAGCGCAGGTGCGTGTCGCTCCAGAGCATGTCGCGCGACCAGCCGCGCACCGGAATGACGCGCAGCTTTGCGCCGATGCCGAAGTGGCCGTTGAACAATTGCGCCAACTCGCCGATGGTGAGTCCGTGGCGTTCGGGAATCGGATAGAGTCCGATGAACGATTTGTAGGCGGGATCGAGTACCGGGCCCTCGACGCCCAAGCCACCGATCGGATTGGGACGGTCCAGTACCCAGATCTCTTTGCCGTACTGCTTCGCCGATTCCATCACGTACGCGAGCGTCGACATGTACGTGTACGGCCGCGCGCCGACGTCTTGGATGTCGAACACCAGCACGTCGATGCCGTCGAGCATGCGCGCGCTCGGATGGCGCGTGTCGCCGTAGAGGCTGTAGACCGGCAGCCGGCTGCGCGGATCGGTGTACGAGGGAACGTAGGTGCCGGCGTCGCGATCGCCGCGCAATCCGTGCTCGGGCGCGAAGAGCGCCTTCACGCGAATCTCCGGATTGGCGCGCACGGCATCGACGACGGTCGTACCGTCGGAGAGCACGCCGCTCTGATTCGTGACGATGCCGATCGTGCGGCTTCCCAGTTCGCGCCAGGTCTCGGTGACGAACACGTCATCGCCCGGCAGTACGTGCGGTTCGGCGGCGCGCGCGATGGCGGGCGTCGCGAACGCGGCGGCGGAACTTGCGATGAACGTACGGCGATGCATCAGCGGACTCCGATAAATTTGTGCGTTTGCAATGAGAGACGGTAGCGTGCGGGATCGCGTTTGGCGGCTTCGATCGCCAGCGCGACGTTCGCGGGCTTGTTGCCCTCGGGTTGAAGAAAGACCGGCGTCGCGGGCGGAAACGACGCGGCCCACGCGTGCGGCACGTTGCCGTCGACGATCAGCTTCGCTTCGTTGGCCCGCGCGGCCATCGCCGGGTGCAGGCGCTCTTTCGGCGACACCGTCAGCCACACGCCGTCGGGCAGCGCGACGTCGATCGTGCCGTTCGATTCGATGTGGACGCGGCGGCCGTCGGCGCGCAGGGCGTCGATCAGCGCCGCGGTAGCCGACTGCGCGAGCGGTTCGCCGCCGGTGACGATCACCATCGGACAGTCGCCGCCCTCGGCGCGCACGCGCGCGACCACCTCGTCCACGCTCGCGACGAACTTCAGCGCATAGTCGGTGTCGCAGAAACTGCACGCCAGATTGCATCCGGCCAAACGCACGAAGACGGCAGGCGTGCCGGTCCACGTGCCCTCGCCTTGCACCGAGTAGAAGATCTCCGCGAGCTGTAATGTCACGCGAGTAGCGGGTCGTCCGCGCGCAGCACGGCGCAGGCGTTGGCGGTTTCCCACAGCGTGAGCTCGGTCAGCCCCGGAAGCTCCGGTGCCAGCCGGCGCCAGATCCATACTACGATGTTCTCGCTGGTCGGATTTTCGATCGTGTCGTTGAGGTGCGTGTGGTCGAGTTTGTCGATGATCGCCGACCGCACCGTGCGCGCGAGTTCGTCGAAGTCGATGACCATGCCGGCGGCGGGTCCGCCGGACTGCAGGGCACCCGCGACGCTCACGTCGAGACGGTACGAATGACCGTGCAGCCGGGAGCATTTTCCGGCGTGGAACGGCAGCACGTGCGCGGCTTCGAACGCGAACTGTTTGCGGATCAGCACGACATGCGTTTTTCCGTGTCCCGGCGAACGCGGCCTCCGATGGTAGCCACGAATCGCAAGCGCTTAGTCGAAATGCCGGTCCACGGCGAGGTTGCCGCTCCGAGCGTCCCGGGGGCCATTTACGACGTCGGCCACGACGGCGTCGCGCGCGTCCTGCCCAGCGTGGGCGGGATCTCGCTCAACGTGCGCGTCGGGGACGGTGCGTTTGCGTTCGTCGGCGACCACATCGAGCCGGGGGTCAGCACTCGCCATCCGGACGACAAGGTGAACATCGGGTACTGCGTCTACGCCGGCGTGGGCAACCGGGCAACGATCCTCAGCGGCGAGGCCAAGGGCGAACGCGGGACCGTCACGGGCAAGCACGGCGGGATCGAACACGTGATGATCGATTTCACGCCCGAGATCATGGAGCGGATGGCGCTCGGCGACAAGATCGCTATCCGCTCGGTTGGTCTTGGCCTCGAACTCGAAGACGCGGGCGACGTGCGGGTGTTCAACTGCGATCCCGACTTGCTCGAGAAGCTCGTCGTGAAACGCGGCAGCAAGTTTGAGGTGCCGGTCGCGCGCTTCGTGCCGGCGGCGATCATGGGCTCGGGGCTCGGCCGCGCCACCGTTGCCCGCGGCGACTACGACATCCAGTGCTTCGACCCGGTGATGGTCAAGGAATACGGGCTGGACGAACTGCGCTACGGCGACATCGTGGCGATCGTCGACGCCGACCACAGCTACGGGCGCATCTATCGCACCGGCGCCGTCAGCATCGGCGTCGTCGCGCACGGTTCGTCCGACATCGCCGGTCACGGACCCGGCGTCACCTCGCTCCTCACCTCGCCGAGCGGCGCGCTCGTCCCCGAACTCGACGCCGGCGCGAACCTCGCATCGCTCCTCGGCCTACGCTGACTCGTCAGGTCGTTTTGCGCGAGCGCTTGACGTAGAGCGCGCCGGAACGGAAGTCGAAGAAGAGATCGTAGGCGTGTAGGAGATCGGTGCCGGCCGTGCCGTCGATGTCCTCGGTACCGAGGTTGGCGCTGCTCACGTCCACGATCGAATCCTGCAACGGCAGTGCCGCGATGTCGAAGGTTTTCAGCCGCACCGTTGTTGCGGTGCCGGTGCCGCCCAGGCCGCGGAATTGCGCCTGCGGCGCCGACGGATCGATCGGAGCGTCGGCGCGCGACGCGAACGGCGGCGTGAACACCGAGCGGTTCGCGCCGGTATCGAGCACGACGCGTCCCGTGACCGCGTCGGCGCGTGCGCGCACGACGGGTGTGCGGTCGTCGAGTGCTATCGGGATCACGGCCGCGTCGGACGGCGCTTTGAACGTGCCGGGCAGAATGGCGGTCGCGATGGCGTGATCCAGATCGACGTGCACGATCGTATCCATGAAGAAGTCGAATCCCAGCAAGCCCGCGATGTGGGTGTGGTCGTCGAGATGAAACGGCACGGAGACGACGCGCGCGACGACGGAGCGCATCCGCAATGCGCCGATCGCAATCGTCGGCACGATGCTGGTGGTTTCCGTGAACGTGCCGATCGTCGCACCGATGCGCGAACCGTACGTCTCGAGATGCGCGTCGTCGACGATCGACGGATCGATGACGATCCCGGCGGCGCCCGAGTCGAGCAGGAAGTCGTAGTCTTTCAACCCGATGTGGACCTTGACCACGCACAGCCCGTTGATGACGCGCATCGGCAGATGAAAGGTCGTAACGCCGGCCGGAAATTCGACCAGCGTGCGCCGGCTAGGCGGGATTTCCACGTCGCGCGCATCCGGCGTAAGGTCGAGCGTGCGCGAGAGCAGTGAGAGATCGCGTTCGTTGCCGTACGAGTCGATGCTGCGCACCCGCGAGGGCTCGGCGATGCCGTCGAAGGTGCGATAGTCGTCGAACGTCACCGTGAAACGGCGACCGCGTTCGACGTATTCACGCCGTAAGATGTTGGCCGAACTCTTGTCGAGAAAGCACCACTCGTGACGGCCGCCGGGCGGATTGAGTTCGACGACGTAGGCGTTGAGGAGCACGGACTCGCCGATCAATCGCACGTCGTGCGGGTCCTGATCGGTGAGCCACGCGGTGTCGCTCCGCACGTCGCGATTTTCGTGCACGCCGCCGTAGGTATAGGTGATGCCGTTGCGCGTCTGCTGCCAGTAGGTGCCGCCGTGGATGCCGGATTCGTAGAAGAACGGGCCGAGCAGCGTGATGTCGCGTTCGTCGCGGCCGAGCCGGAACACGTGATACGTGCCGGTCATCCGGTCTTGGGTCAGCCGCCATTCTTCGATGATCGTCGACGCACGCGTGCGCTCGCGATCGTGATTCTTGGCGTAGAGCGCGCGCACTTGGGCCAGCGACGTGCTGGTTGCGATCAGCCCGCCCGGCGGGTCGTCGACTGCGGCATTCGCTCGGCCGGCCGTCAGCGCCGCAAACGCGAGCACGCAGATGAGGGTGCGTATCACGCTAGGACAAACGAAAAAAAGCCCCGCGAAGTTCGTCAGAGCGCGCCCGATGGTCCCATCGCTTCGAGGCGCTTCTTCAAGTCGGTAAGGAAGCCGATTGCAACGGCGCCATCCACCACCCGGTGATCGAGCGAGAGACACACGTTCATCATCGAGCGGATCGCGATCGCATCGTTGCGGACGACCGGCCGCTTGACGACCGACTCCATCGTCACGATACCCGCTTGCCCGGGCACCAGAATCGGCGCGGAGAGGATCGAGCCGGACGCGCCGTTGTTGTTGACCGTGAACGTGCCGCCGGTGAGGTCGTCGACGTCGAGCTTGCCGCGCCGGGCTTTGTCGATCAGCGCGCCGGCGGCGACGGCGATGCCGCGAATCGAGCGTTCTTCGGCATTGCGAACGACCGGGACGACGAGATTCCCGTCGGTCGCCGTCGCGATACCGAGGTTGACGTGTTTGTGAACCGCGATGCCGTTGTCGTGGAATGATGCGTTCATTAGCGGGAACGCACGCAGCGCTTCGGTGACGGCGAACATGAAGAACGGCAGCAGCGTGAGCTTCACGCCGTTCTCGCGCTCGAAGGTGGCCTTCACGGCAGTGCGCCACGCCCACAGATCGGAGACGTCGACTTCGACCATCGTCCACGCGTGCGGCGCCGTTTGCTTCGACTCGACCATGCGCCGCGCGATCAGGCGGCGGGCGGGCGTGAGCGGGATGAGTTCGCTCTCCCCGCTCGGTGGCGCGCTCGGTTGTGCGACGCCCGAGCTGTCCTTCGACAAGCTCGGGATGACCGGGGCCGGGCGGGGGGGGTTGGCGGCGGCGACGATGTCGGCGGCGGTGACGCGCCCGTTCGCGCCGCTGCCGCTCACGGCGGCGATGTCGACCGCGTGTTCGCGTGCGAGCCGGCGCACCGCGGGCGAAACGCGCAAACCGTTCGCGCTCGCACCGTTGTTGTAGCCGTTGGTCGGTGACGGTGTAGGGGCAGTCGGGTGGCTGCCCTTCGACAAGCTCAGGGTGACAAGAGCATCACGCTGCCCTTCTCTCACCGGTTCAGGTGCACGTGTTCCGGGGCCATTGTCGGGCTGAGCTTGTCGAAGGCCGAGCTCGTCGATGATGGCGATGGGCGCGCCGGTGGGCACCGTTTCGCCCTCGGCGACGATCAGTTCGCGAATCGTGCCCGCCACGGGCGAGGGAACGTCGGCGTTGACTTTGTCGGTCGAGACCTCGACGAAGGCTTCGTACTTCTCGACGTTCTCGCCGGGTTTCTTGAGCCACCGCGCGACGGTGCCTTCGGTGACGGTCTCGCCGAGTTGCGGCATNNTCGGTCGAGATCATGAACGCTTCTTCGAGCGGCTTGGCATAGCCCATTGCCGGAACGTCCGGACCGCACAGCCGGCGGATCGGGGCGTCGAGGTCGAACAGCGCCTCTTCCGACACCATCGCGCTGATCTCGGCGCCGATGCCGCCGAATTTGTTGTCTTCGTGAATGATCAAGAGTTTGCGCGTCTTGCGCACGCTGGTCAGGATCGTGGTCTTGTCCATCGGCCGGATCGAGCGCAGGTCGATCACCTCGAGCGACATCCCCTCGGCTTCGAGCTGGGCCGCGGCATCGAGGGCTTGGTGCAAGTTGTAACCGTACGAAACGACCGTGGCCTGCGTGCCGGTTTTCTTCACGTCGGCCTTCCCGATCGGAATCGTGAAGTGACCCTCCGGGACTTCGCCTTTGACCGAACGGTACGTCTTCTTGTGTTCGAGGAAGAGCACCGGATCCGGATCCTCGATCGCTGCGGTCAGCAGTCCCTTGATGTCGCGCGGCGTCGACGGCGCGACGATCTTGAGTCCGGGCACGTGGTAGAACAACGCTTCGATCGAGACCGAGTGCGAAAGCGCGCCGTGCACGCCGCCGCCGTACGGCGTGCGGATGACGAGCGGGCAACTGTAATCGCCGTTGGAGCGATAGCGCGTCTTGGCCGCTTCGCCGACGATTTGGCTGAACGCCGGATAGATGAAGTCGGCGAACTGAATCTCGGCGACCGGCCGCAACCCTTGCATGGCCATACCGACCGCGATTCCCACGATCGAGGCCTCGGCGAGCGGCATGTCGAGCACGCGCTTGGGGCCGAACTCCTCGAGAAAGCCCGTCGTGATCAGAAAGACGTTGCCGCGCACGCCCACGTCTTCGCCCAACACCAAGACCCGCTCGTCCGCCACCATCGCATCGTGCAACGCCATGCGCACCGCCTCGACGTTGCTGATCGTCGCGGCGGCGGTGGCGTCGGCAGGTTGAATCGTCGAACTCACTCGAGCCACGGCTCGTAGGCGGCGCCGGCGTAGACGTGCGTGGTCATATCGTCGACCGACGGATAGGGTAGGACTTCGGCGTCGTCGGTTGCGTCGTTTGCGAGTTTGAGGATGTCGGCTTTCATCTTCGCCAGCGATTCGTCGTCGATGAGCCCCGATTCGCGCAGCACGCGCTCGTATTTCGGCACCGGGTCGTCGGCGCGTTGGCGCGCGAGTTCTTCGCGATCGCGATAGGTGCGGTCGTCGTCGTCGGTGGAGTGCGCCAGAAACCGGTAGCACTTCGCCTCGACCAGCGTCGGTCCGCCGCCGCTGCGCGCGCGGTCCATCGCGACCTTCATCGCGCGGTAGGTGGCGATCGGATCGGTGCCGTCGCAGATCAGGCCCGGCAGTCCGTAGCCGGCCGCCTTGTCGGCGACGTCGACGATCGCCATTTGCTTCGATTGCGGCGTCGAGATCGCCCAGCCGTTGTTCTGCACCAGAAACACGATCGGCAATTTGTGGATCGCCGAGAAGTTGATCGCCTCGTGCCACTCGCCTTCGCTCGTCGCACCTTCGCCGGTCGAGCACAGCACGGCGCGTCCGCTCTCACCTTGATAGTTCAACGCGTACGCGACGCCGGCCGCGTGCGGGCAGTGCGCGGCGATGATCGAGGAGATCGAGAGCACGCCGCGATCGCGCGCGGTGTAGTGGTTGGGAAACTGACGGCCGCCCGAGAGATCGGCTTCACGCGCGAACATATTGGTCAGCAAATCGAGCGGCGTGATGCCGGCGCCGAGCACGAGACCCAAGTCGCGATAGTAGGGCGCGAGGATATCGCTGCCGCGCACGAACGCCATCGCGGCGCCGGCCTGCACGGCTTCGTGGCCTTCGCTGCCGAGGGCGAACGGGATCTTGCCTTGACGGTTCAACTGGAAGCCGCGGTTGTCGAGCTGACGCTGCAGCAGCATGTTCCAGAGCATCGCGACGAGCTGCTCGTCGCTGAGCCCGCCCCGATCGAGCGCTCGGGCCGTGACCGTTTTTGCCATTGCGCACCTATTTGCCGAAAGAGCCGCCGATACTCTGCCGCGAGGGGCCGCCCGCGGGTCCTTGAACTGTGGGTACCCATGCCGGCACCGGAAGCAATCCCACATGATGAGATGGTCCGCGCGCGGCGCCGTTTGCATGCGAGCCCCGAACTCTCGCTGGTCGAGTTCGATACGGCGCGCTTCGTGGCCGACACGCTCGGCACGTACGGTCTCGACGAGGTACGCACCGGGATCGGCCAGACCGGTGTGCTCGGGACGCTGGTGGGCGGGCGGCCGGGACCGGTAACGCTGCTGCGCGCCGACATGGACGCGCTGCCGATCCGCGAGCTCAACGCGGTCGACTACGTCTCGGCCCGTGAGGGCGTGATGCATGCCTGCGGTCACGACGGGCACGTCGCGATCCTGCTTGCTGCCGCCAAGACACTGGCCGAGCGGCGCGGCGAGATCGCCGGCACGCTGGTCTTCTGCTTCCAGCCCGGCGAAGAGGGCGCCGCCGGCAACCGGCTGATGATCGAGGACGGCGCCCTCGAGAACCCGCACGTCGACCGGACCTTCGCGCTCCACCTTTACAGCGGGCTGGACGTCGGCCGGATCGGCGTCCGCGACGGCGCGTTCTTTGCCTCGGCCGACGAGTTCACGCTCACGATTCGCGGCCGCGGCGGCCACGGCGCGATGCCGCAGAATTCCGTCGACCCGATCGTGGCCGGCGCGCACATCGTCACGATGCTGCAGACGATCATCAGCCGCGAGGTCGCCCCGAAGGACCCGGCGGTCTTCACGGTCGGCCAGTTCACCAGCGGCACGACCTTCAACGTGATCCCCGACGAGGCGGTGCTCAAGGGCACGGTCCGGGCTTTCGACGCCGAGGTGCGAGCGAGCATGCCGGATCGGCTGCGCCGGATCGCCGGCGGGCTCGCCGAGGCCCTGCGGGTCGAGATCGACGTCGACTACCGCTGGTCGTACCCGCCGACGGTCAACGCTGTCGAACCCAACGACGTGGTCCGGGCGGTCGGCCGCCGGCTGCTGGGGCCCGAGAACGTGGTCGAGCACGATATCGTCATGTGGGCCGAGGACATGTCGTTCATGCAGGAGCAGCGCCCGGGTGCGTACTTCATCGTCGG
Source organism: Vulcanimicrobiota bacterium (assembly GCA_003164495.1). Taxonomy (GTDB): domain Bacteria; phylum Vulcanimicrobiota; class Vulcanimicrobiia; order Vulcanimicrobiales; family Vulcanimicrobiaceae; genus Lustribacter; species Lustribacter caenicola. The sequence goes on along the minus strand of PLTN01000149.1, from coordinate 17,378 downwards.
ATCGCGCGGCGGCGAGGCCAGCGCGTTTCCGCACCACAACGCCCGGTTCGACATCGACGAACGCTCGCTTGATATCGGCTACCGGATGATGGTCGGCTTGGGAATGAGTTTCTAAAACGAGCGCGTCCTAGGAAACAGGGCTTCATTTCGACCTTTGCCTAGTGACGGATGGAGGCCTTATGGCCTACACTCAAGGTTCCATGTCGAACCTCGAGCGGGAGCCGGAGCACGACGCCTGTGGCGTCGGTTTTCTTGCCGATCTCTCCCACAAGGCATCTCACGACGTCATCAGCATGTCGCTCGAAGCGGCGGCTGCGATGGCGCATCGCGGCGCGCGCGCGGCCGACGGCCGCACCGGTGACGGCGCGGGCCTGCTTACGGAGACGCCGCGCGCGCTCTATCTGCGCGAGCTGACGAACGATCACGTCCGCATTCCGGAACGCCACATCGGCGCGGTCTGCGTCTTTTTGCCGCGTGATTTCGACGAGGCGGCCAACGCCCGCGCGAAGGTCGAAGCGGCCGTGCGCATTGCCGACGTCGCGCCGCTCCGCTGGCGCGTTCCGCTCGTCAACGCCGACGTGCTAGGCGAGTACGCGCGCCGCACCGCCCCGCCGTATGAACAGTTGCTGGTGGACATGGGTCCGGGCAACGTCCGCGAGCGCATGCGCGTCGTGCGCCAACTCGTTTGGAAGACCGTGCGCGACATCCCCGGAGCCGTGCTGGTCAGCGCGTCGGCGACGAAAGTCGTCTACAAAGCGCTGCTCTCGTCGGCCGAACTCGGCGACTACTTCGCCGATCTGCGCAATCCGAATTTCGTCTCGCGCTTCGGCGTGTTCCACCAGCGGTTCAGCACCAACACCTCGCCGCAATGGCGGCTGGTACAGCCGTTCAACTACATCGCGCACAACGGCGAGATCAACACGATCACCGGGAACCGGGCCTGGATGCAGGCGCGCGGCGTGCCGGTGCGTCCGTGGGCCAGCGATTCGATGAACTTCAACACCGCGATCGACGCGATGCTCGGCGCCGGCTATCGCATCGACGAAGCCGTCGACATGATGCTCTCGCCGTCGGTCGAACCTTCGGACGACCGCCTGCGCGCGTTCTACGACGCGCACATCCCGAGCGTCGAACCGTGGGACGGCCCGGCGGCGATCGTCTTCGCCGACGGCGATACGGTCGGCGCGGCGCTCGACCGCAGCGGCTTCCGGCCGATGCGCTGGTGCCGTACGGAGTCGGGCAAAGTTCTGGCGGCGTCCGAAACCGGCGTGGTCGATTTCGGCGACGATCCGATCGTGCAGCGCGGACGGCTCGGCCCGGGCGACCGGCTCGTGGTCCGTTTCGCCTCGCACCAAGTCGTGACGCCCGAACAGTACCGCGCCGAGCGCCGCGAGCGCGCCGACTTCCGCGCGATCGTGAAGTCCTGGGAGTTTCCGCTGCCCGAACCGGTGCTGATGGGCACCGCCGGAGACCCGTCGGTCGACCGCGATCTCATGCGTTTCGGCTACACCAAAGACGAGCTCAAGGACGTCGTCACCATCCTCGCGTCGGGTGCCGGCGAGCCGGTGCTCTCGATGGGCGATGACGCCGCGCAGCCCTATCTCGAGCGCCGCATGCCGGTGGCCGCGTATCTGCGTCAGAAGTTCGCACAGGTCACGAACCCGCCCATCGACTCGGTGCGCGAAGGTTTCGTATTCGACATGCGCGCGTGGGTCGGTTCGGGTGATACCAACGGCGACGTGCCTTCGTTCGGCTCGATCGTGATGCTCGAAACCGCGGTCCTCGACGAGACGGCGTTCGACGATCTGCGCTTCGATGCGCGCTTGGTGCAGCACCGCATCTCGCTCGAACTCGGCGACGAAAAGCTCCAAACGCGCATCTCGCAGCTGTGCGACGAAGCCGAGAGCGTCGTGCGTGACGGCAAGACCTACCTCGTGCTCGACGATCGCGGCGTCACGCTGCCGATCCCGGCAATTCTCGCCGCCGGCGCGATCCATCAGCGTCTCACGACGGTCGGTTTGCGCATGCAAGCATCGATCGCGGTCGCCGACGGCTTCGCACGCGACGCCCATTCGATCGCGACCGTGATCGGCGTGGGCGCCAACGTGATCACGCCGTGGCTTGCGCTGCGCCATGCGGAACGCAACGGCACGCGCAATGCATTCCTCTACACGGTCCGTTCCGGCCTGATCAAGATCATGGCGAAGCTCGGGATCTGCACGCTGCGCTCGTACATCGGCGCGCAGACGTTCGAGTCGTTGGGCCTGGCGCGCGAAGTCGTCGACACGTGCTTCCCGGGGATGCACGCGCACGTGCCCGCGGTCGGTTTTTCCCACATCGAAGAAGACCTGCGCGCCTGGAGCCACGCCGCGGCCAACGGTGAGGTGCCGCAGGACCGCGGTCTGTTCCGTTACCGCCGCGACGGCATCAAACACGCGATGGATCCGGGGCTGCTGAAGACGCTGCGTGCGGCCGCGATGAAGGGCGACGAGGAAGCGTTCCTTGCGCTCTCCGATCGCTTGGAGTCGCGCGATCCGATCAACCTGCGCGATCTCGTCAATCCCGTGCCGCTCGACCGCCCGATTCCGATCGAAAGCGTCGAGGCGCCGGAGAAGATCTATCCGCGGTTTGTGACCGCAGCGATGTCGCTCGGTGCGCTCGCGCCCGAAGTGCACAAGACGATCGCGATCGCCGCGAACCGGCTGGGCGCGCGCAGCAACTCGGGCGAAGGCGGCGAGGAGCGCGAGCGCTATGCCCGCACGCCGGACTCCGGCCGCAGCGCGATCAAGCAGGTGGCGTCAGCGCGCTTCGGCGTCAGTGCCACCTATCTCGCCAGTGCCGATGAAATCGAAATCAAGATGGCGCAGGGCTCGAAGCCCGGCGAAGGCGGCCAGATTCCCGGCTTCAAGGTGTCGGNNGACATCTATTCGATCGAAGATCTGGCCGAGCTGATCTACGACTTGCGCCGCGCCGCGCCCCAAGCGCGCATCGCGGTCAAGCTCGTCAGCCAAGCCGGTATCGGGTACGTTGCGAGCGGCGTTGCCAAAGCAAATGCCGATGTCATCCACATCAGCGGACACGACGGGGGCACCGGCGCATCGCCGCTGGGCTCGATCAAGTCGGCCGGTTTGCCGTGGGAACTCGGTCTGGTCGAAGTCCACCACACGCTGATGGCCAACGGCTTGCGCTCGCGCGTGAAACTGCGCGTCGACGGCGGTTTCAAGACCGGCCGCGACGTCGTGCTCGCGACGATGTTCGGCGCCGACATGTACGGCTTCGGCACGACGCTGCTCGTGGCGCTGGGCTGCATCTATGCCCGTCAGTGTCACCTCAACACCTGTCCGGTCGGCATCGCCACCCAAGACCTGGCGCTGCGCGCCAAGTACAAGGGCACGCCCGAAGAAGCCGAGACGTTCTTCCGGTTCATCGCGAGCGACGTGCGCCGGCGCCTCGCCGCGCTCGGTGCGAACTCGCTCGATGAGATTCGCGGCCGCACGGATCTCTTGCGCGCGCGTACGGATCTGGCCGAATACTACGGCGAGATCGATCTCAGCGAAGTGCTGCGGCTGCCCGAACGCTCGCCCTTCAGCGACGTTCGCAACGCCGACGAACCGCACGTCGACGACATGTGCGGTCCAAGCGAAGTCGTTCGCCTGCGTCCGGCCGACCGTGCGGTCGGCGCGCGCCTCGCCAACACCATCGTCGTCGCGCGCAACAACGGTGAAACGATCGAACCGCAAACGCGCCATTATACCGGCAGCGCGGGCCAGAGCTTCGGCGCGTTCATCACCGACGGGTTGCAACTCGAACTCGACGGCGAAGCCAACGACTACGTCGGCAAGAGCATGGAAGGCGGAACGCTGATCGTGCGCACGCCGGGCACGCCCGATGAACCCTCGATCGGCAACGCGTGCTTCTACGGTGCGCGCGGCGGGCGGGCGTTCATCACCGGCACGGCCGGCGAGCGTTTCGCGGTGCGCAATAGCGGCGCGCGGCTCGTGGTCGAAGGCGCCGGCGCACACGCGTGCGAGTACATGACCAAGGGTGCGGTCGCGATCCTCGGACCCGTGGGGCGTAACGCCGCCTCGGGTATGAGCGGCGGCGAAGCGTTCTTCATGGCGACGGAAGCCGAGCTCACGGCGCACCTCGGACCGACCGAGCTGCGTCCGCGTGCGCTCGACAACGAAGCGACCGCGCGGCTCTATGCGCTGCTCGAAGAACATCTCGCGGCGACGGGGTCACCGCGAGCTGAAGCCCTCCTCACCGACTGGCCCGCCGCGGCGGCACGTTTCGTGCACCTCGCGCCGGGATTGCCGGTGGCGGCGCCTAGCCTGCGGGCGGAGCAGCCGGTGGCTTCGGTGCCGTCGCCTCGGTAACGGCCTTCGCAGCTTGATGAACCGCTTGCCGGGCGTTCTCGGCGAGCGGGGTCAAGCTCGCCTGCGCGCCGGCGGCGCCCTTCGCGATCACGTCTTGGGCCGTGCTGATGAACGTGGTCAGGTGACCCTTGGCGGTCTGCAGGTGGGCCTGCGCGGCCTCGCCGTACTGCGGCGCCTGCTCGATGAGCGTTCTCTGCAAGTCTTGCGCCTTGGCCATCGCGTCGGCAACGAGCGGCTTCGCTTGCTCGGCTCCCTTGGTCGCGGCCTCGGCGACGGATTGCTGCAGTACGCGGGCGCTTTCGAGGGCTTTGTTCACGAAATCGTTGTTCACGGTAGCTCCTTGGACGTTTAGGGGGAATCGCGTTCCGTTACCGTCAGTACCCAGCGAAGAGCACGTCCGTACTGGTCCAGCTCTCTAGCGGTACGGGCCAACCACCGAAAGGTTGCATCGTCCTTGAACTTCCGACCTTCGGCATCGTCGAGTCGGCCGATGAATGTCATGATAGCGTCGAGCTGCCGTTCAAGCTGCTCCCAGCGTTCGCGTAGCGTCCGCTCGGAGGCATCGGGCAGGCGGTCCAGGACCGGCGGCGACGGAAGCTGCGGGTTCTGCGTGGCGAATTCGAGCCGCGCCAGAGAGTAGTCGCTACTTCGCGTGATAAAAGAACTAAGCGCGCGAACCAGCTTCTGGTCCATACGTAGTATTTAGGGAGAAACGAAAAAATCCATGGCAGAACGTCGGTACGTGATCATCGGGAACGGATTTGCAGGGACGACTTGCGCGGAGCAGTTGCGCAAGATCGACGCTTCGGCGTCGATCATCATGTTTGCCGATGAGCCGTATCCGCTCTACAATCGCATCGCACTGCCGCCGATGCTGCGCAAGCAGATCGCCGAAGCGAAGGTCATCATCCGCGATGTCGCGTGGCACGAGAAACACACGATCGATCTGCGCTTGAGCACGCGCGTCGATGCGATCAACTACGAAGGCAAGACCGTCGTCGCCGGGGGTAAGGAATACCCCTATGACGCCCTGCTCGTCGCGACCGGCGGCCGGCCGAACGCCTCGGAGTTTCCGGGTGCGGCGGGCGCCAAGAACATCTTCAACTTCCAGTACATGGACGATACGAAGGCGATCTCCGAATCGCTCGAAACCGCCAAAACGGCCGTCTCCGTCGGCGGTTCGTTCATCGCCTACGAACTCGCGGAAGCGTTCGTCGCGCGCGGCGTGCAGACGCATTGGCTGATCCGCGGACCGCGCTTCCTGCGCCGCATGCTCGACGAGATTTCCGGCGAGCTGCTCGATGAGGCGGCGCGCGAAGACGGCTGCACGATCCACTACAACGACGAGGTCAAGGAATTCGTCCGCTCCAACGGCGTAGTTACCAAAGTGATCACGACGCAGGGCACCGAGATCGCCACCGACTGCGTGGGCATCGGCCTCGGCTTGACGATCAACACCGAACTCGTACACGGCACGCCGATCGAAGTCGGCACCGGCATCAAGTGCGACGACCGGCTCGAGACCGCGGTGAAGGGCATCTACTGTGCGGGCGACGCCGCCGAGTTCTACGATCCGACGGCCGACATGCACTATCGCATGGGCACCTGGAACAACGCGGGCGCGCATGGTAAGGTCGCGGCCGCGAACATGGCCGGCGGCGACGTGCGCTATCACGACGTGCCGGAATACTCATCGAAGATCTTCAGCGAGCAGACGATCACGCAATTCGGGCTCTCGCCCGAGTACCGCAACGATCTCACGATGGTGCGCAGCATCGAACCGGAGAAGAAGTGGTACCGCGCGCTCTGGTTCCGCGAAGAGTGCCTCGTCGGCGGCCTGTTGATCGGCAAGGGCAACCGGGCCGGCAAACGCCGCTACGTCGAAGCGATCAAAGCCAAGACCGCGTTCCCCAAATCCGAACACGAATCGCTCCTGCACTGGCACGCTGACCAATAAACCGCCCCTCAACGGGGTGACAGTCAGCCACGCTGCCGGACGTCACGAATCGTAGGTTCCCGCTCCGAGGCGCCGTCAAGCCCAGGGCGAACGGATTCCGCCTACGATGCCGACCCTAGCCGCCGACCCGCTTCACGACCGCTTCGCCGCGATTGCCGGCGCGCGCAACGTGATCAGCGCGCCGAGCGATCTGCGCACCTACGAGTGCGACGGGTTGCTCGGGTACCGCATCCGGCCGCGCATCGTGGTGTTGCCCGCGACGACCGAAGAAGTCGCCGCTTGCGTGCGGTTGGCGCGCGAGCACGGTTTGCCGATCGTGCCGCGCGGCGCCGGTACGGGGCTTTCCGGCGGAGCACTGCCGGTCGAGGGCGGGATCGTGATCGGCACGGCGCGGATGAACCGCATCCTCGACGTCGATGTCGTCAATGCGCGGATGCGCGTGCAGCCCGGCGTCATCAACCTCGACATTTCGAAACATCTCGCACCGCTCGGCTATTACTACGCGCCCGACCCGTCGTCGCAGAGCGTGTGCACGATCGGCGGCAACGTCGCGGAGAATTCCGGCGGCGCGCACTGTCTCAAGTACGGCTTCACGGTCAACCACGCCGTCGGCGCGCGCATCGTGCTCTCCGACGGCAGCGTCGTCGACATCGGCGCGCATGACGGCGAAGCGGATGCGCCGGGCTACGATTTGATGGGCGTGTTCGTCGGCAGCGAAGGGTTACTCGGGATCGTCACTGAGGTTGTGGTGCGCATCTTGCGCCGGCCGCAGGCGACGCGGACGATCTTCGGCACGTTTCCGTCGACCGATGAAGCCGGTGCCGCGGTCTCGGCGATCATCTCGAGCGGCATCCTGCCGGCGGCGATCGAGATGTGCGACCAGCTCGCGATCGAGGCCATCGTTGCCGCGACCGGCGTCGACTGGCCGCTCGACGCCGGGGCGGCGTTGTTGATGGACGTCGACGGCGTGAGCGTGGAGGTCGAGTACACGGCGGAGGCGGCCATTGCGCTGATGCAGTCGGCCGGTGCGCTCGAGATCCGCGCGCCCCGCGACGACGCCGAGCGCATGCTGATGTGGAAGGGCCGCAAGGCTGCGTTCGCCGCGATGGGCCGCATCTCGCCGAACTACTACGTGCAGGACGGCGTGATTCCGCGCAAGGACATCGCGGCGGTCTTGCGCGAGATCGCGCAGCTCGGCCGAGCGGCAGGCCTGCGCATCGCCAATGTCTTTCACGCCGGCGACGGNNGGTGAGATCTTGCGCGTGTGTTTGCGCTACGGCGGTTCGGTGACGGGCGAACACGGCGTGGGCCGCGACAAGGCCTGTTATCTCGGCGAACAGTTTTCGGACGACGACCTCGCGACGATGAAGCTCGTGCGCTCGGCGTTCGATCCGGCCGGAATCTTCAACCCCGACAAGGTCTTTCCGACGCCGCACCTGTGCGGTGACCGGCCCGGCGTCTACGTTCCACACGCGATCGAACGCAGCGGCGAAGCTGGGCGCGGATGAACGCGGCGTTGAGCGTCGCCGGGGTGACCCCGCGGGCGGTACTCGTGCCGGCCGATCGCACGGAGCTGGCGTCGATCGTGCGCGATCTGTATGCCGCGGAGAAGGCCTTCGCGTTCGTCGGCGGTGGGACCGAGCTCGATCTCGGTAACGCGCCGCGCGCGCTGGACACCGTCGTGCGCACCACCGCGCTGGATCGCGCGATCGAATACTCGCCCGAAGACCAGACGATTACGGTCGAGGCGGGGATGCGCGTCGCCGCGCTCGACGCGCTGCTCGCACAACACGATCAGCTGCTCCCGCTCGACGTTCCCGACCGTCAGAACGCAACCGTCGGCGGCGCGATTGCCACCAACGCTTTCGGTGCCCGCCGCCACCGCTATGGTTCGATCAAGGATCTCATCGTCGGCATCGAGATCGTGCGTCCCGACGGTGTCACCGCGCGTGCCGGCGGCAAGGTGGTGAAGAACGTTGCGGGCTTCGATCTCACCAAGCTCATGGTCGGATCGCTCGGCACGCTCGCGGGCATCATCAGCGCAACCTTTCGCGTGTTTCCGAAGCCTGCGCACACGCAGGCGTTGCTGGTGCACGCGGCGCCGCACAGCACGCTCTTTGCGGCCTTGATGAACGACGTGTCGCTCGAGCCGATGGCCGTCGTCCATTACCCCACTCTCGGCGGGGTCGTGCTCACGTTTGCCGGGCTGGAAGCGAGCGTGGCGGGACAGATCGCGCACGCGGGCGACCTCGCCGCACGGCATGCGGTTGGATGCGAAGCGCTGGCCGGCCCGGCGCTCGAGCGTTGCATGGCGTTCGAGTCGGCCGTTCGTTCCGGCGGCGAGTGGCGCTGGACGTCGCGCACCAGCGCAGCGCGCGCGCGCACCGCTGCGGCACCCGCGGTTGCGCTCGCGCTCGAGGTCGGCTATCCGACGCTGGGCGTTACGATGGCCAGCGCCGACGACACCGCGCCGATGGATGGGCTGATCGCGTCGCGCGGGCGCTCGATCGTGTTTCGTGCGATGCCGCCGCGTGCGCGCGGCCGCGTCGATGCGTGGGGTGAACCGCCGCCCTCGTTCGCGCTCATGCGCGCGCTCAAGGCGAACTTCGATCCGAAGGGCCTATGCAATCCGGGCCGCTTCGTAGGCGGGCTCTGATGCGCAACTATCGCGATCTGATCAGCGACTGCGTACACTGCGGGTTTTGTTTGCCCGCGTGTCCGACGTACGTGTCGTGGGGCAACGAGATGGATTCCCCGCGCGGACGCATCGATCTGATGAAGGGCGTGTACGACGGCGTCATCCCGCTCGATGCGGCGACGATCGGGCACTTCGATACGTGTCTGGGGTGCATGGCCTGCGTGACGGCGTGCCCGTCGGGTGTGCGGTACGACGTGTTGATCGAATCGACGCGGGCGAAGGTCGAAGCGGTCGCGCAACGCGGCCCCTTCGATCGGGCGTTCCGGTCGCTGATCTTCGGCTTGATGCCGTATCCGGCGCGACTACGTCTGTTGGCGCTGCCGCTCGTGGCGTACGCAAAAAGCGGGCTGCAAGCGCTGGTGCGACGCTCGGGGCTCCTGCGCCGTCTTCCGCCGCGCCTGGCGCAACTGGATGCGCTGCTGCCGTCGCTTTCGTTTGCCGACTTGCGCCGCGACGTCGCGCCGTTCACCGCGGCCAAAGACGGCCGCGCGCGCGCACGGGTCGGGCTCGTGGCGGGCTGCGTGCAGCGCGCGTTCTTCCCGAACGTCAACGCCGCCACCGTGCGCGTGCTCAGCGCCGAGGGCTGCGACGTCAGCGTGCCGCCGGGTCAAGGCTGCTGCGGCGCGCTCTCGCTGCACGCCGGCCGCCTCGAAGAGGCCAAGCGCTTTGCGCGCGCGCTCATCGATCGTTTTGACGGCAGCTCCGCCGAGACGATCGTCATCAACGCGGCCGGTTGCGGCTCGGCGCTCAAAGAATACGGTGAACTCCTCGCCGACGATCCGGCGTACGCGGAACGTGCGCGCGCGTTTTCAGCGAAGGTGCGCGACGTGAACGAATTTCTCGTGACGCTCGAACCGCAGGCGCCGCGCGGGCGCATCGAACGCCGCGTCGCCTATCACGATGCGTGTCACCTCGCGCACGCGCAGCGCATCCGCGAAGCCCCGCGCACGTTGCTGCGGTCGATCCCGGGGCTCGAACTGCTCGAGATCCCGCAGGGCGAGATGTGCTGCGGCAGCGCCGGAACCTACAACCTCTTGCAGCCCGCTTCAGCGCGCGAAATCGGCGAGCGCAAAGTCGACAACGTCACGAGCGTCGCGCCCGATTTGATCGCCAGCGCGAACCCGGGCTGCACGATTCAGATTCAGTCGATCGCGCGCGAACGGGGCGCGGACTTAGCGGCCGCGCACCCGATCGAATTGCTCGATGCCGCGATCAGTTCGGCTTGCGACGGTGCGCCGACACCCCGATACCCGTTGACGTAACGTTCACGGGGATCGAAAGGCTCGCGTGGGATCCGTCGCCTTGACCGACGACGGTGATCGTGCACGCCACGGCGGGCGGCGGGTTCGTGGTCGGCGCGGATTGCGCGTTGACGGTGAACGTCAGCGGGCTCGGGCCGCTCGCGCCGGTCAGCGTCACATTGGCCGCGGTCGCGCCGCCGGGGCAGTTGATGCTCGCGGTGAGCGTCGAGCCGGCGGGCAACTGGGTGACCGTGACTTGTTGCGACGACGGGACGGAGGTGAACGAGATCGGCGCCGACGGCGGGTTCGTCAGCCCGACGACACCGTAGACGTTGAACGTCGTTGTCGGTAAGGTGTAGCCGCTCGCGCTGCCGCCGACTTGAAAGGCGCCCGGCGCGCTCAACGTTCCGGACAGCGCGCCGTTGAGCGTCGTGCCTTGGATCGCTTGCGTCGCCTGACACGTGATGATGTTGGACGGCGTACAGCTGAACGTTGCGGTGCCGGTTGCATCGAGCTGGCTGAACGGCCAGGTGAATTGGTACGGGAACGTCGTTGCACCCGGGAAGTTCAGCTGCAGCACAAGCGTGCCGGGCAACGAAGGCGCCGGCGAGGCCGTGCTCACGCTCTTCGTCGTGGCTGCCACCACGCCGCCGGCGACGGCCGCTGCGCCGACCGTCGATACGACGCCGCCGGCACCCGCGCCCGCGGCGCCCGTACCGGCGCCGGAGAACGAGTTGGTCGGGTCGAGACCTTGACCGGTCGGATTCGGGTTGAACGGATTCTGGTTGCCGTTGAATTGGTTGACGGCCGGATTGTTCACCGTCGGGTTGGCGGTGATCGACGAAGTTGCGGTCAGCGGATTGCTGCCCAGCACCGTCAACGTTTGATTGGTGACGATCGAAACCGTTTGCTGTCCGACTTGCACCGACACGTCGCCCGCGGCGCACGAAACGCATACGACCTGCGTGCCGTTGGCACCGGCGATCAGGAAGCCTTCGGTACCGCGCACGGCGATCTGCGAGGTCGCGGTGACGAACTTGTAGTTCGATTGACCGCCCGCCGGATGGCGAATGTTGAAGTGCAGCGCCCCGCCCTGCAGGACGATCGTGTTCTGGTTGCCCGACTCGGCGGGGTTGAACGCGCCTACTTGGACTTTCGTGTTCTCGCCGATGTCGATTTCCGACGAGTCCTTCAGGCGTAGGACGGCCGAGCCGTTCGGTTTCGTTACCGCGTAGTAGTCGTCGGGCAGATCGAGCCGTCCGAAAATCGGCTTGAACTCGCTCGTCGCCGACTCCTGATAGCCGACCACGCCTTTGACGCGGGCCAATTGCTTATCCCCGGTGTCGGAAGAGACCCGGTCGCAAACGAGAGAAGCACTAGCGAGAAAGCACAAAGCTCCCACGGCCAGCCGTCGAACCAGCATGCCGGTGGTTTTGGCAAGCGCTACCTTGAACCATTCGTGATTGAAGACATATTCCTGAGCCGATACGATGATGTGGCTGCCGCGTGGCGTCTCCTACGGCCCCGAACGGGGCTGCGGCTGCGGGAAGTCGCCTGTGTCGGTGCGCCCCGGACCCTCTTGCTGGCCGAACTCGGAGACCCGCGGCTGCCCGTCGTCAACATCTCCGCGGGCGTTCACGGTGACGAGCCGGCCGGCGTGTGGGCGCTGCTGTCGCTCGTGGCCGATGGACTCCTCGACCCGCGCTATTCTTATCGCCTCTGGCCGTGTTTCAACCCGACGGGCTTCGCGGCGGGCACGCGCACTAATGCGGAGGGAACGGACGTCAACCGCACGTTCGGGCGCGGCGGCACCTCGCCTGAAGCGAAGGCGATCCTGACCGCCAACCGCGACCGGGTCTTCGAGCTCGCGATCGATCTGCACGAAGATCACGAGGCCGACGGCTTCTACCTCTACGAAACGGCGCCGTCGGGCTGGCGCGGTTCGTACGCCCGGCCCATTACCGCGGGTATGGCGGCGGCGGGGTTTCCGCTCCAGAATTTCGCGCCGGAGTTCGAGCTGGGGCCGCCCGGCTCCGAAGCGGCGCAGACGCGCGGCTCCGGCGCCGTGCTCGTCGACGCGACCCGCGAGGCGCCGTTTTTCAAGGGCGCCCTGCCGCTCGGGCTCGTGCTGGTGCGCCGTGCCGTGCCCTGCGCGCTCACCTTCGAGACACCGCGCTCGCGCGACCCCGCCGAGCGCGTCGCGATGCACCGCGTCGCCGTCGTCGAGGCACTCCGGCAGCTCAGCGGCGAAGGAAACGGGAACCATGCCTGAACGCGACTCCCTCGAGGTTGACGTCCTCTTCGTCGGCGGCGGACCGGCGAGTCTTGCCGGCGCGATTCGCCTCGGCCAACTCGCGAAGGCCGGCGGCCGCGAGCTTTCGATCATGGTGATCGAGAAGGGCGGCGAGATCGGGAACCACGGTTTCTCCGGCGCCGTCGTCGATCCGAAATCGCTGCTGGAGCTCTTTCCGGGCGAGGACATCACGGCCGGACTCGACGCCCCGGTCAGCGGCGATGAGATGTGGTTCCTGACCGCGAGCGGGAAGATCAAGGCGCCGTTCACCCCGCCCGTGCTCAACAACCACGGCAAGTACGTCGCCTCGCTCAATCGCCTCACGAAGTGGCTCGGCGAGAAAGCCGAAGCGGCGGGCGCCGACGTGTTTCCGGCCTTCCCGGGCCAGGAGCTGTTGTGGGACGGCGACCGCGTGATCGGGGTGCGGGTCGGTGACAAGGGCGTCGCAGCCGACGGCAGTCACAAGCCGAACTACGAACCCGGCCCCGATCTTTTGGCGCGGGTCGTCGTGCTCGGTGAGGGCCCGCGCGGTACGCTGGCCAAAACGGCGATCGCGAAACTCGGGCTCGACCGCGATCGCGATCCGCAAGTCTACGCAGTCGGTATCAAGGAATTGTGGCAGGTTCCGGCCGGGCGGCTCGCGCCGGGCCACGTGATCCACACCCTCGGTGCGCCGCTGCCCGGCGATACGTTCGGCGGCGGCTGGATCTACGGCATGAACGGCGACGTGATCGACATCGGTCTCGTCACGGGTCTCGATTACGCCGATCCGACGACCGATCCGCACAACCTGTTCCAGCAGATGAAGCTGTTGCCGGCGATTCGTCCGCTGCTCGAGGGCGGCAAGATGATCCGCTACGGCGCGAAGGCGATCCCGGAAGGCGGTCTGCACGCGATGCCGCGCCTGTATGCGGACGGATTGTGTTTGATCGGCGACAGTGCCGGTTTCCTCAACGGATTGCGCCTCAAGGGAATTCATCTCGCGATCAAATCGGGGATGCTGGCCGCCGACGCGATCTTCGATGCGCTCGCGGCCGATCGCAGCGATGCCGCCGCGCTCGCGGCCTACGAGCAGAAGTTTCGCGCGTCGTGGGCGTTCACCGAATTGCACGCCGCGCGCAACTTTCACGCCGGATTCAAGAGCGGGCTCTTCGGCGGGATGCTCAACGCCGCGCTCGGCACGCTCACCGGCGGCCGCGGGTTCGGTTTGCACGACAAACTCACGGGGCACGAAGGCTACGCGCGCATGCGCAAGCTCGATTCCTTCACGCCGGCGGCACGGGAAAAGCGCGTGACCCCCGACAACGCGCTGACGTTCGATAAGGTCACCGACGTCTACAACAGCGGCACGATGCACGATGAAAATCAGCCGGCGCACCTGCACGTTGCCGATACGACGATCTGTGCCGACCGCTGCACGACGGAATTCGGCAATCCCTGTCAGTACTTTTGTCCCGCCGCCGTGTACGAGCCGCTGTTCGAGAAAACGGCGGCCGGCGTCGAAGGCCGCTTGCAGATCAACTTCGCCAACTGCGTGCACTGCAAGACCTGCGACATCATGGATCCCTACCAGATCATCACGTGGGTGCCGCCGCAAGGCGGCGAAGGCCCCGTGTACACCGGAATGTGAGCGCTCATCAAACCATGCAGGACGTAGTCGTTATCGGTGCGGGGCTTATCGGCTGCGGTATCGCCTACGAACTCGCGAAGCGCGGCGCGAGCGTAACGGTGTACGACCGGGCGGAGCCGGCGCGCGCGGCGTCATGGGCCGGCGCCGGGATGCTCGCGCCGTATTCGGAAGAGGTCGTCGATCCGGCGTTGCTCGCGCTGTGCGCGGCGTCGCTGCGCGCCTATCCGGCGTTCGTCGAGGAGCTGCGCGAACGGACCGGCGTCGACGCGCAGTTGCGCCATGAGGGAACGCTGCACGTAGCCTTCGATGACGCCGCGGCACGCGGTCTCGCCGCACAGTGCGAAGCGTTCGGCCGCAACGGCGCCGTTGCGACCGTGCTCGATCGCGACGCGACGTTGGCACGCGAGCCGATGCTGGGCGGTAACGTGCGTGGTGCGGTGTACGTAGCCAATGAAGCGCACGTCGATAACCGGCGGCTCGGCCGCGCGCTCGTCGCCGCGTGCACCGATGCGGGCGTGCGGTTCGAGCGCACCGGCGGCGTGGTGCTGGAAGCCGACGCGCGCCGCGTGCGCGGCATACGTACCGAGCACGGCTTCTTGGCGGCCGCGACGGTCGTCAACGCGGCCGGCGCGTGGGCGGGCGGTCTGCCCGGCGTTCCCGCTGCGGCGCGCATCGCGGTGCGGCCCGTGGCCGGCGAGATGCTTGCGCTGGCCGTGCCCAAGGGTTTCACGCGCGGGCTCGTGTGGTCGAACCACGTCTACCTCGTCCCGCGCGACGACGGCCGGCTGCTGATCGGCGCAACCAGCGTGGAGCGCGAGTTCGACGTACGGGTGACGGCGCAGGGCGTCGCGTCGCTGCTCGCCGTTGCGCTGCGCATCGCGCCGGTGCTCGGCACCTTTGCGCTGGTGGAGACGTGGGCCGGCTTGCGACCTGCCTCGCACGACGGGCGCCCATACCTGGGCCGCACGCACATCGACGGCTACCTCGTCGCAGCCGGCCACTATCGCAACGGCATCCTGCTCACACCGGTCACCGCGCAAGCGGTCGCCGCGCTCATCGCCGGCGAACGCCCGCCCGTCGACCTCGCCGCATTCAACCCGCAACGCGCACCCGAAGCCGCGTAACCCGGGGTTGAAGCAGCCTCGGCGATGGAGCGAGCGTAGCAGCATCGTGCAAATGCACTCAGGTAGATTGCGAGCTCGGACCGGGGGGCGCGCAGCCTAGGGCGGAGCGCCTTTAAAATCTAACACCCAGTGACGATGCGGCTTACGGTCAACGGTACCGAACAAGACGTGGCGGCGGGAGTCACCGTTGCCACGCTGCTTGCAACGCTTGCCTTGCGCCGCGACGGCGTCGCCGTAGCGCTCAATGATGATGTCGTACCGCGCGCCGAACATGCTACCCGCACCCTAAACGACGGTGACCGCCTCGAGATCATCGTGGCCGTCGCCGGAGGATAAGAACCGACGCACATGGTTGAAGATGCCCCGCTCCAAATCGGCAAGTACACGTTTCGCTCGCGGCTCTTTGTCGGTACCGGCAAGTATCCGTCGATCCCGGTGATGCAGGCCGCGCACGCGGCCAGCGGCGCGGAAGTGCTCACGGTAGCGATCCGCCGCATTCATCTCGACGATCCCACCGGCAAGACGCTGATCGATCACCTCGATCGCACGAAGTACACGCTCTTGCCGAACACGGCCGGCTGCTTTACGGCCAAAGACGCGGTGCTGACCGCGAAGCTCGCGCGCGAAGCGCTCGGCACCGATTTGATCAAGGTCGAAGTCATCGGCGATGCCGACACGCTCTATCCGGATACGACCGAGACGATCGCCGCGTGTGAAGAGCTCGTGCGTCTTGGTTTCACGGTGTTGCCGTACATCGTGGACGATCCGGTCGCGTGCAAGCGGCTCGAAGACGTGGGTTGCGCGGCCGTGATGCCGTTGGCAGCGCCGATCGGCAGCGGCCTGGGGCTGTGCAATCCGTATTCGATCGCGATCATCAAGGAGCGCGCAAAGGTTCCGGTGATCGTCGATGCGGGCGTCGGCACCGCGAGCGACGCGGCCATTGCGATGGAACTCGGCGTCGACGGTTTGCTGATGAACACCGGCATCGCCGCGGCGGCCGATCCCGAGCGCATGGCGCTGGCGATGCGCGACGCGGTCAACGCCGGACGGAACGCTTTTCTCGCCGGACGAATGCCGAAGCGCCTCTACGCCAGCGCGTCGAGCCCGCTCACCGATCTCATTGCCACTCGCCCCGCATAGCTGCGGTTAGGACACCTGTGAACGAAATCAGCGTCGCCGAATTGGCCAAGAAACACAACGCCGGCGAGGACTTCATCCTGCTCGACGTGCGCGAGCCCGACGAACTCGAAGCCGCCTCGATCGGATGGGCGAAGGCGATCCCGATGGGCGACGTTCCGGTGCGCATCGACGAGCTGCCCAAGGACAAGCCGATCGCCGTGATGTGTCACGGCGGCACGCGCAGCGGCAAAGTCACGAAGTTCCTCAACGAGAACGGTTATCCCAACGCCGTCAACGTTGCCGGCGGCATCCGCGCCTGGAGCAACGAGATCGACTCGTCCGTCCCAAATTACTGATCGCGCTTAGCTTTTACGTCGGGATGACATCAGTCTCGTGTAGCTACTACGAACCAGTGCAGGACTCGCTCACGCGAGTCCGGATGTGCCCAAGTACCGACGACGTCCGTTGCGTCGACTTCGTCGAGTGATTCGATTTTGTAGCCGCGTAGCAGCTCGACGATCGTGTCGCGGTCGAAGTAGGCGTGCGGGATGCCCATCTCGGGACCGTCGCCCGGTGCGAACGTCCACTCATCGATCGCTTCGCCGAAGCCGAAGCGATCGTCGTGGATGGAGCCGAGCGTGATGTAGATCGGCGCACCCGGGCGCAGCACGCGCCGTAGCTCGGCGAGTCCCGCGCGAACTTTGGCGGTCGCTCCGTGCAGGTAGCCGTGTGACGAAAAGCCGGCGGCGTAGGAGTCGCGTTCGCCCGGCAACTGGGTGTAGGGATCGTCGTCACCGGTGGCCGCGATCGGGATGCCTGCGGCCTCGAACGCTCGCGTGTTACGGCCGACGCCGGCCGCCACTTCGAGGACCGGTCCGCTCAAACCGGACGCGAGGTAGCGCTCGATCAGACGCTCCGCAAGCGGATGGGGCCCTTGCGT
>PLTN01000077.1 GCA_003164495.1 Vulcanimicrobiota bacterium | reverse complement strand
TTGCGGTGCATCCACTCGAAGTGCACGGGGTCGATGGAATTTTCCTGACCTTGCAGCCAGTTGCACGGCACTTCGGAAATGACGATCTGCTTGAAGCCGTGCTTCCAGGTGAACGGTTCGTAGTTCGGCACGAGCGGTGCCGGCTGCGGTCCGAGATACGCCCACAGCAGGCCGGCTTTCGCCTCGACCGGATAGGCGGTGATGCGCACCTTGTCGCGATAGTGCGCGTCGGGATTGGCGACGTCCTCAAACGGCTGCTCGACGCACTTGCCGCTCGCATCGAATTGCCAGCCGTGATAATTGCACCGGAGCCCACAGTGCTCCACGAAACCATACGAGAGATCCGCGCGGCGGTGGGGACAGTGCCGGTCGATGAGCCCATACGTTCCGGAAAGATCCCGATAGAGCACCAGGTCTTCGCCCATCAGGCGCACGGGCTTGATCGGGTTCGTCTCGAGCTCGCTGACGCCCGCGATCGGCATCCAGTAGCGCCGCAGCAAATCGCCCATCGGCGTTCCCGGCCCGACGCGCGTTACGAGTTCGTTCTTCGCTTGCTCGAGCATCGTTCAATCCTCCGCGAGGGAAGCTCCGCCGGGGTAGGCCGGGACTCATTCCGGCCGCCGCAAAATCGCGGCCGGCGTTTCATCCTACGGAATCGCGGCCGCGTCTTGGGCGAGTTCTTTGGCCGTCTCGTGCAGCTTGCGCATCCCGATGACCCGGTCGAGCAGTACCTCGTCGGCGGCCAACGCCGCCGAGGTGGATGCGTGCACGATACGGCCGCGTTCGAGCACGATCGCGTCCGCCGTCATTTCGAGCGCGAAGGCCGCCCGCTGCTCGACGAGGATCAGCGTGGTGCCTTCCTCGGCAACCAGCCGGCGCAGGCAATTGGAGACCTCCGCGATGATGACCGGCGCCAACCCTTCGAGGGGTTCGTCGAGAATCAGCACGGCGGGATTCGTCATCAGCGCCCGGCCGATCGCAAGCATCTGCTGCTCGCCGCCCGAGAGCTGATTGCCCATGTTCTTGATGCGTTCGCGCAGCCGCGGAAACAACTCGTACACGCGCTCGCGGTTCCACGGTCCCTTGCGGGCCGCAATCACCAAGTGCTCGTCGACCGTCAGCGATGGAAAGCACTCGCGGCCTTGCGGGACCCAGCCCAGCCCCGCCGTTACGCGCTCGTGCGGCAGCGTGCTGGTGATGTCGACGCCGCGCATCGCGATCTTGCCGCTGCGCAACGGCAGATGGCCGAGCAGCGCGAGCATCAGCGTCGACTTGCCGACACCGTTGCGGCCGAGCACGGCGAGTGACTTGCCCGCATTCAGCGTGAAGTCGACCTCGTGCAGGACGATGCCCTCGCCGTAACCCGCGGTGATCGATTCGGCGTGCAGGAGCGTATCGGCGTCAGACATGGACTTCATCACCTAGATAGATGCGGCGAACTTCCGGATCGGCGGCAATTTCGGCCGGCGTGCCCTCGCACAGGATCCGGCCGGCGACGAGCACCGTGATGCGTTCGGCGAAGCGGAAGACGAGATCGATATCGTGCTCGATGAAGAGCACCGCGATATCGTCGGGGAGCGAAGAGATGACGTGCAAGATCTCGCCGCTCTGCTGCTGCGGCACACCGGCCGCGGGTTCGTCGAGCAACAGCACTTTCGGACGCGCCGCCAAGGCCAGCGCGATCTCGAGCAAACGCTGACGGCCGTACGCGAGCTGCGCGGTCGGTCGGTCACAGTCCTCATCGAGATGGAGCTGTTCCAGAATCGTATATGCCTCGTCGATCGCTTCGTGCGACCGTTTGAGGCTGCGCCAAAGCGATGCCCCGATGCCGCGCCGTTGACAGACGACCATCGTCACGGCTTCGATCGGCGTCAGGCGCGGGAAGAGCGTGTTGATCTGGAACGTGCGCGCCAGCCCGCGCAGCACGCGTTGATCCGAGGTCAGCGCGGTGATGTCCTGACCTTCGAGGACGATCTTGCCCGAGGTCGGCGCGAGGGCACCGCCGATCACGTTGATCAGCGTCGTTTTGCCCGAACCGTTAGGCCCGATCAGCGCGTGGCGGCAACCTTGCGGCAAGGTGAAGTTGACCTCGCGCAACACGCGCAAGGCGCCGAAATTTTTGCACAGCTCGACGGTCGCGAGCGCGTCCCCGGGCGCGTTCACGCTTTGTTCCGTTTCGAGCGGATCCACACGACCAGCCGGTCGACGCCGCCGATCAAACCACCGCGCGCGAACAGCACGAACAGCACGAGCAACAGCCCGACCCAGAAGTTCCAATAGACGGGGTTGAGATCGGAGAGCCGGTCTTGCGCGACCATGTATGCCGCNNGCGGCCGAAACCGTGAACGCGACCATGTAGCGCTTGCGCAGCGGAACGCCGATCGCCGGCACGCGCCGCACGTTCTCGCGAATGCCCTTGAGTTCCAGGCCGAACGGTGAATTCACGATCCGGCGCGCGACCAGATAGAGCAAGAACACGACGATGAACGTGTAGATCACCGCGGTTCTGCCGTAGAAATCGAACGAAAATTGACCGAAGATCGGCGCGATGTTGATTCCGGAGAGACCGTCGTCGCCGCCCGTGATCGCGCGCGCGCTGTGCGCGGCTTCGTAGAGCAAGAGCCCCACGCCCAGCGTGATCATGATCAACCCGATACCCGTGAGCCGCGAAACGACGACGCTCAACGCCAAGCCGGCGAGCCCCGCGATGATCGCCGAGATGATGAGCCCCGAGATCGGCTCGGTCCAGCCCGCGCGAGCGAGCAAGCCTGCCGTATACGCACCGATGCCGAAGAACGCCGCGTGCCCGAGCGATGGAATCCCCGCGTAGCCCACGAGCAAGTCGAACGAAAGCGCGAAGAGGCCGGTGATCAGTACTTGCGCGATCAACACGAGGTGCGTCGGAAAGACGACGATCGAGATCGCCGCTGCGACCCAGAACGCGACCTCTTCCCAGCGCCAGCGGCTGGCGAACGCGAACACCTTGTGGGCGCGTTCCTGCGAGGTCGTGGCCGGCGCGGGTGCCGGAATTTCTATCGCGGTCATGCTTTAGCGAACAATCCGTGCGGTCGCCAGAACAGCACGATGACCGTCAAGGCGTAGATAATGAACGGGCCGGTTTGCGGAACGTAATACTTGCCGGCCACATCGACGACACCCAGAAGGAGTGCCGCAACGAGCGTGCCTTTCATCGAACCGTGCCCGCCGAGCGTCACGACGATGAGGACGTAGGCCAAGAAATCCAGTGCGAACGTCGGGCTCAAGCCGACCAGGTTCACGCTCAGCGCGCCGCCCAGTCCCGCCAGCGCGCTGCCGATGAAGAATGCCGACATGAAGAGCCGGTCGACGTTGATGCCGCAGCTCGCCGTGACGCGGCGATTATCGACCGCGGCGCGCACCTTCGCGCCGAAGCTCGTGCTGTCGATGCCCCAGATCAGCGCCCACACGACGAGCCCGCCGGCGACGATTAGGAACAGCCGGTAGACGTCGATGTCGAAGTTGCCGATTTGGATGCTGCCGCTCAGATAGGGCGGCATCCGGACCGGCTGGTTGACCGAGCCCCAGATGAACGTCACCGACGCGACCGACATCGACACGATGCCGACGGTCAGCATGATCTGATAGAGCTGCGAGACGTTGTAGAAGCGCCGGAACAGCAGCCGCTCGAGAACTCCGGCGAAGATCGCCGTTGCCAGCGCCGCTACCGGCAGCGTGACCAAAAACGGCCAGTTGTAGGTGTTCATCAAGGTCACGGCCACATAGCCGCCGAGCATCGCGAACGCGGCGTGCGAGAGATTCGCAAACCGCATGAGCCCCTGCGTCACCGCGAGGCCGGCCGACATCAGGAACAGCAGCACGCCGTACGCCACGCCGGAAAAGACGATGTAGAGAAGATTACCGACGTAGTTCATGGATGTTCGCTAGGATCCTTAACCATCGGATACGTGTCGATCTCCGTGTTCACCAGTTGACCGCCTTTGAGCTCGGTGCGCCGGATGTAGACGTTTTGTACGATGTCGCGCGTGTCGGGATCGATCGCGATCGGACCGCGCGGGCTCTCGAACTTGAGCTGCTTCACGAGCTCCATCGTCTTGTCCGGATCGATCGGGCCTTTCTGCGCCGCGAGCACCTTGTACATCGCGGTGAACGCATCGTAGACGCCGACTCCGCCGAAGGTCGGCGGCAATCCGCCGGACTGCGCTTCGAAGGCCTTCACGAAATCGCGGTTCATCTTCGAGTCGTGCGCGCCGGAGTAGTTCATCGTGCTGATCACGCCGATCGCGGCGTCCCCGATCGCCGGCAGCACTTGTTCGGTGAGCAGATCGCCCGAACAGAAGATCTTGATGCCGGCTTTATCGAATCCGGCCGCCTTCGCTTGTTTGAGGAACGCCGTACCCGAGCCGCTGGCGTTGAGGAAGATATACACGCCGTCGGGATGCGCATCTTTCATGCGCTGCAGATAGGCCGAGAAATCTTCGGCCGCCACCGGCACGCGAATCTCGCCCAGTACCTTGCCGCCCGCCGCCGTGAAGGTGTTCTCGAACGTTTGCCCCGAGTCGATGCCCGGACCGTAGTCCATGAAGATCACGTACATGTTGCGCATGCCGCTCTTGTACGCGTACTGCGCCAACGGCACGGTGACTTGCGTTGCGGTCATGCTGTAGCGGCTCATATACGGGTTCTTGGCCATGATGCCCGAGGTCGTCGCGTTGACGATGAACACCGGCATNNAGCCGCTTGGCGTTATCGGGCGCGATGCCGCCGTCGTCGCGTTCGATGACCTCGACTTTGCGGCCGTTGATCGTGTCGCCGTGCTGCTTCTGGAAGAGCGCGAGGACGTCGTTGAATTCCTTACCCGCGGTGCCGCCGGCACCCGAGAACGAATAGACGACCCCGATCCGGATCGGCGGCTGCTGCCCCAGCACCGCGCCGCCCCCGAGCAACAGCAGCGCGAACGCTAAAACAAGCGCGAAGCGACATCGATTCATTACGCCGAACCTCCCGGAACCGCGGCCGTGGTGGCCGGTGTGATTGGGGGAATGGAAATTTTCTTCCTGTCCGGGAGCGGACGACGCTCGCGATGTTGCAGCGCCTCCACCAGAAAGTCGCGGAACTTCGTCGTCGCCTGCGGCAGATAGCGCCCGCGCGCCCAGGACAGGCCGAAGGTGCGAAAGCAACGCGGCGTGCGAATCGCCAAGGAGACGGCGTTGACGTCGGCGCTCGGGCCCAGCTTCGGAACGAGCGCGACCCCGAATCCGGCGCCGACGAGGCCGCGCAGCGTGGCGACCTCTTCGCCTTCGAACGCAATCTCGGGCGCAAAACCCGCTTCGCGGCATAGGTCATCGACCGTCTGACGCAGCCCATAGTTTGGCTTGAGTGCGACGAACGGATCGCTCGCCAACTCGATCAGGTCGGCCGTTTCGCGTCCGGCCAGCCGATGCGAATCGGGAACGAGGGCGACCAGTTCTTCATCCCAGAGCGGAAGCCACTCGATCGCCGCATCGGCGAAGCGCGGCGACGAGAGGCAGAGGTCGATTTCACCGCTCATCAGGCGCTGCTGCAAGAGCGGACCCGGACCCTGAAGCAGCCGGAACTCCGCATCGGGGTTGCCGGCGCGGAAACGCCGGATCGCATCGGGCACCGTGCGGACGCCGAGCGTGGCATAGAAGCCGAGGGCGATCGGGCGGGTGCGCCGGGTCTCCGAGAGATCGTGCAATTCGCGCCGCGCATCTTCCAATTCCGCGATCACGCGCTCGACGCGCCGCGCCAGCGCGCGGCCACAGGCGGTGATGCGGATGCCGCGGCCGTCACGCTCGAAGAGCGCGACCCCGTAGTATTCCTCGAGGCGAGCGATGCTGCGGCTCAAGGCCGGCTGCGAGATCGCGAGCACGTCCGCGGCCCGGCCGAAATGCTCTTCCTTTGCGGCGGCAGCAAAGTAGCGCAACGCGTCGATATCCATGTTGCCCTCTCATGTGCCTAGCGCATAAGGACCGCCACGAATCATAACCGGTGCGTACCGATAATGCAAGAAGGTTCCACCATCGCGGCACGCGCATCGAGGGGCGATGCGACTCGACGTACACGCGCACTATTTTTCGAAAGAATACGTGGCTCTGTTGGAGAGCTACGGTTTCGGAGCCGACCGCCTCGAACCGGGATACCGGCTGCTGCACCAAACGCGCGAAGCCGATTTCGCCGAACGGTTCGCGGCGATGGACCGGGCCCACGTCGACAAGCAGATCCTCTCCGTCTCAGGCGTCTCGCCCTACACATACGAAGAGAAGCACGCCGTCGAGGGTTCGCGCTTCGCGAACGACCTCTACACCGCACTCGCACGCGAGATGCCGGCACGCTTCGCCGCGTTCGCCATCCTGCCGATGCCCCACGTCAAGGCCGCGCTCGCGGAACTCGCCCGCGCACTCGACGAACTCGACATGTGGGGCGTCACGATGAACACGTCGATCCTGGGCACGAGCCTGGCCGATCCGTCGTTCGATCCCATCTACGCCGAACTCGACAAACGCAGCGCCGTGTTGTTCGTCCATCCCGCGGGCCTCGCGTGCGGCTCGGCCGAGCTCGTCTCCACCGGCCTCACCTGGCCGCTCGGCGCGCCGTTCGAGGACTCGATGTCGATCCTCGAACTCTTGCAGAGCGGCTTCACGCAACGCTTTCCGCGCATCCGCGTCATCGTGCCGCACCTCGGCGGAACGCTGCCGTTCCTCATCCAGCGACTCGACCACATGGCCGGGCGCTTCATGCCCGGTAAGGGTGTGCCGCGCGAAGAGCTGCGCAAATTCTGGTATGACACCGTCAACGGCTACCCGCCGTCCTTACGGCTCGCGATCGAAACGTTCGGACTCGAGAAGATCGTGTTCGGTACCGACTGGCCGTTCTGGAAAGGCGAAGCGCATCAACTCGCAGCCGACTTCATCTCGCAGGCGGGGCTCAGCGCAGAGCAGATCGCCGCGATCGATTCCGGCAACGCCCGCGCGCTCTTCGGCGACCGCATTTAGTAACCGCCGCGCACCGCCGTGTCGGTGACGAGCCGGCGAATCGCGGCGATGACGCGTTCGAACGGTGCGCGCCGGTAGGCGAAATGTTCGTCCGGCGGCGGCGGAAAGACCGCCATCGTCGCGTTCGCTTCGTAGAGCAGAAGGTTGCCCGCGGCATCGCGTCCGAAGTCGATGCCGCCGTAATCGAGCGCCAGCGTCGCGGCGATCTGCTCGAGCGAAGCGATGCCCTGCGCGCCGAGCACCGCCGCCATATCTTCGAGAAACACCGCTTCTTCCGCGCGGTGATCCGGGCGGTCGTTCATGTCGGCGGAGAAGTAGTGCACCTTCCAGTGCGGTGAGATGGCGAGGTGCAACGGATAGAGCTTGCCGCCGATGAACAGCACGCGATATTTGCGG
Organism: Vulcanimicrobiota bacterium; assembly: GCA_003164495.1. Taxonomy (GTDB): domain Bacteria; phylum Vulcanimicrobiota; class Vulcanimicrobiia; order Vulcanimicrobiales; family Vulcanimicrobiaceae; genus Lustribacter; species Lustribacter caenicola. The sequence goes on along the minus strand of PLTN01000077.1, from coordinate 8,090 downwards.
TACATCTCATCGGCGCCGCGGCCGTCGAGGTATTCGATTGCGAGCAACTCGATGCCGGGCAGCGTCTCGCGCACCGCATCGAGCGCCAGCGGCGTGTGCACCCAAGCGAAATGATTGCCGGTATGATGGCCGGGCGAGCGCAGCAACAGCGGGAACCGGAAGCCGCGCTTGGTGAGTTCTTCGACCGTCACCGCACTGCGCGGGAGCGCGATCGTGCGCGGCGTGATGACGCCAGGAATCGTTGCCAGCCGTTGGGTGACGCTCGCGCGGCTGCTGGCGAGCACCGCGTCCGGGTGGTTGATCACGGGCGCACCCGAGCGCGCGACGATGTCGCGCGCGACGCGCAACGGCTCGAGCGAACGGTCGACGTCGCCGATGCCGTTGAACACGACATGGTGCGGTGGGAGCTCGAGCCAGGGCTGATACCCTTCGGCGACGACGCTGTAAAGCCGCACGACGCTGCGATCGAAGAACGGATGGGTCACGACGTTGCCGCCGTGTGCCGCCAGCAGCAGCAGCACGTCGACCGGCTTGCCCTGGCCAAAGTAGGGCGCCACGCGCACGAGCGGTTTCACGAACGCAAGCTGATGGTGCTTGAGCGCGGAATCGTCGTTGCCGGTGTAGCGGTAGAACTGCGAGAGCGCGAAGTGCAGGTTCGANNCCGTCTTCGAACAGCGCGTTGCCGAGGTTGACGTAGCCCATCGGCTCGTCCGGATGCTCCACCACCGCCTTGGTGTAGAGCGCGCGCGCGACGACGCGCTGCCCGTGCATGTGAAGGAGCGAACCGAGATTGGTCAGCGCGCCGAAGTTCACCGGGTCGCGCTTGAGCACGTCGGCGTAGCTGCGTTTGGCCGCCTCATACCGCGCGAGGTCTTCCTGGCAGCAGGCGCGCGCGAAGAGCAGCTTCACATCGTCGGGATGCTCTTCGATGAGGGCATCGATGCGCGCGAGCGATTCCTCGTCGGCGAAGGCCTGCGCGCTCACACGCATCGCCATCGTGGCACGACTCGGCACCGGCTCGCGCGAGCCGGCGTCTTGGGGATCCATCAATTCATCATCGGCGCCCGGGGGCGCCGAGATTACGCGTCGAGCGAGCGGGCGCCCGTAAAGGTGAAGATCGGCTCGCGCTCACCCGAGAAGAACGCCATCATGTCCGAGACCATCGCCCGGCAGCTGTCTTCCGTCATCTGATAGCGGCGTTCGGCGGTCCGGCGGTAGATGGCCGACACGTCAGCTCCGCTTACGGCGTCGACGGTGGGTGCGTCCACGAATGATGCCGTCGCGGCGCCGTCCGCTTGCTGGGCCACGATGACGGTTTGCCCTTCGTACGACCAATGCACGACGTTGCCGTCACGCCACAGCGTGAGGTTGTCGCCGAAGCTCGAGAAGAGCGGGGCGGTAGCGGCAGCAAGATTGGAGGACGTCTGGGCGCTGAACACGTTCCCATCATACGTTCCGGGAACCGGCGTCGCACCGGCCACGTGGTTAGCGTGAGCGCCCCAAAATTAGAAAACGGTCGCATCCACCCGATTGGGCGGAGACGGCCGTTCTTCTATTTTACGGGGGGCGAGGCTCAGCGAAGGTGCTGGGCGATCGCCTCTCCGACGATTTCCGGCGCGCCGGTCGGCTGCTGGAAAGCGACCGACATCTTCTCGCCGTTATCGAACGTGATCGTGGCAGCCGATTCGCTGCTGTCCAGCGAGGCAACAACGTTGCCGGCGTTGCTCACCCAGTGCGCTGAGTCCCACGACAGTTCTTGCGTGCGGACTTCACGACCGAGGCGGGCGTGGACTTGATCGTTGACCGAGTCAATCCATTGATCGAAATTCATCTTCTTCTCCTGAGGTCGTTGTCCGTTTGGATAAGACCACCGTAAGCATACAACCGCTCCTGGCCAATTGCAATACATGAGGCGGTCTTTTTTGCGGATTCGCTATCCAGATGGATAATACGTGAGGCCCATCACTCGGTTCGGACGGCATTGGTCGTGCGTAAATCGCCATTTGTATAACGTTCTGCCCCTTGCGGCCGTGTCGGCCCGTCGTGAACGACCGCTACGATGGAAGCCAGCCCGTGATCCAGCCGGTCGGAATCCGCTCTCCGGCACCGTCCACCCCAGCCGCCGCGGCTGTGCGTTTGGCCCGTTGGCCATCTGCACCACTGCCGGTCGACGCCATCGCGACCACCCGGACCCTACCTTCCCCCGGCACGCTTTCTCCGCCGGCGTCGATCGTGCGCCACAGCCCTGCCGGACCGTCGGTCTCCTTGCGGACCAGCCCGCAGGCAGCTGCCCGCATCGCCGCCGGCTTGCACCAGATCCGCAGCGTCGACGGCAGCCCGCTGGCCTACCCGAGCCAGGACCTGCGCGCGATCGAATCGGCCGATCCGCACCAGCACGGCCAAACGCACGGCCTGACCGAACACGTGGGCAACGATTTGGCGGCCGACGTCCGGCGGCTGGAGGCGGAACCGCAGATTCGCGCCGCCGGCGNNCGGCTCAAGACGGCGCTCGAGCGGGTCGATGCCGGTCGGACGGTCGGCACGACGGCGACCCGCGCCGACCTCGAGGCCGGAAGGCCGGTGCTGATCCCGGGGCGCACGGCCACGGTCGTCCTGATCAAAGACCGCACGTTTCCCGAGGGCTACCGCGTCCTGACCACCTATCCCGATACCCGGCCCGCCGAGGTCGACGCACGAGGGAGTCGCCAACAATGATCTACGTGGACACCCCCTATCCCGAACTGCGCCAACTCTTCGGCGCCTACCTCAACGCCGAGTTTGCCGGCGAGTACGGCACCGTGGCCGCAGCGCTCGCAGCTTACCGGCGCGAAACGGGGGCGGGACATCGCGCGGCGGCATGCGCCGAGCTCGATCGCATCACCGCTGCCCCCGGGGCGCTCACCCGGCTCGACGCCGAGCTGGCGGCACTCGGCTGCGAAGTGGCACTGGCGAATGCCGGCGAGGCGTGGGGGTTAGCGGCCACGATCCGGCGCGCGCTCAGCTGATGTTTTGTGCCGCCAGCATCGAGGTGTCGACGTACCCGGTCTCACCGTATTTTGCGACCAGCTCTTGGATGCGCGCCATGATCGCATCGGGCGGTTGCGTGAGATCGAGCGCGTCGAGAAACGGCTGACGCGCGGTCAGGCCCGTCGGCCAGTACACTTCGCAGCGGTTCCCTTCGGGATCGTAAAAGTAGATGCCGACGGCATTCCCGTGCGTCACGACCATGTCGAACGGCACGCGTTGCGCTTTGAAGCGCGAATAAAATTGCAGTACGTCGGCGAGCGTGTTGCAGCGAAATGAAATCTGTTGCAACATCAGCGCGCCGTTCGGCACGTCGCGCCCGCGCATCAACACCAGTTCGTGGTGTTCGTGATCGGGTTGCGCGCTGAGAAATACCATGCCCGCTTCGTGGTCTTCGTCGGTAACGGTCAGCCCGAGGACGTCGCGGTAGAACGCCTCGGTGGCCTCGAGGTCGTGGCAGTGAATGCCCACGTGACCAAGCTTTGCTATTCCCATGAACGGGGCTACGTGCCGTGCTGGGGAGCGACCTTCACAGGGGCGCGGTTTCGGACGCCACCTTGCACGCTTCGTAACATTCGCAAGCTGCCGCGTGGAGCGCGGCGCGATCGAGGATCTCGACGGCACCGCGTTGATACGTGATCGCCCCCAGCGCCTGCAACGCCTCGGCGGCTTCCGAAACGCTTGCCCGGCGGACGCCCAGCATGATGGCCAAGAACTCGTGCGTGAGAACGAAACGGGCTGCGCCGACGCGATCGTGCGTCATCAATAGCCAGCGCGCGCAGCGCTGCTGAATCGAATGCTTGACGTTGCACGCCGCGAACTGCTGCGCGCTGAACAGTGCGCCGCGGACGCTTCCGCGCATGCTGCGTGCGAACGCAGCGCTCCCGGCCAAACGTGCCTCGAACCGTTCGATCGACATGCGCCGTACGGAACCGCGGACCTGACAAAACGTCGTCCGCTGCGCGAGCTTCGAGTCGAGCGCCGCATCGGATTCGACGAAACCCTCGTTCCCGACCGTTCCCACCTCGACGGCATCGCCGTTCTCGAGCGTTGCTACCACCGACATGACGGCGTCGATCGGAAAGTCGACGAACGCGATCGAACTGCCGGCAACGTGCGTATTGTCGCGCGCTTCGAGCGTGACCAAGGTAAGGTCGCCTTCGAGATCGGCGCGATCGCTCAAGGGCAACGAATCCAACAGCCGGTTACCTGAGATGAAGGCCGATACGGCGGGCGAGCGGCCGCGTAGCATGGCATTCCGATCAGCAAAACGCGCACGAGGCAAAGTGCCTGGCTGACGGCGTCTTGGGCACTCATTATAGCACACTCGGTACGCCACCGGACTGAGCCCACGGCGCCGTGGCAGCGGAGGGGCGCGCTCAGTGCGGCAGAAGGCTCGTGCCCTTATGCCAAAAGCAGTACAGCTTTCCGCGTACGGCGGACTCGAGCAGCTCAAGATCGTCGACGTCGCAAAGCCGGTGCCCCAAGCGGGCGAGGTGGTCGTGCGCGTCGTTGCCGCGGGCACGAACCCCGGCGAGATCTCGATTCGCGAAGGCTTTCTCAAGGCGATGTATTCGATGGAGTTTCCCTTCGGGCAAGGCTCTGATTTTGCCGGGCGTGTCGATTCCGTTGGTTCCGGCGTTACGGAATTTGCACCGGGCGATGATGTCATCGGCTGGTCCGACCAACGCTCCGCACAGGCGGAGTACGTTCTGATCGGCGCGGCACAGCTGATCGCCAAGCCGCCGGCCCTCGACTGGTTCCGCGCCGGAAGCCTAAAGGTCGTCGCTACGACCGCCGTCGCCGCCGTGCGCGCGGTAGCGTTGAAACCCGGCGACACCGTGGCGATCGTCGGCGCAGCGGGCGGCGTCGGATCCCTCGCCGTGCAACTCGCGCGACGCACCGGTGCGCGCGTGATCGGCATAGCGAGTAACGAAAGCGCGCCGTTTCTGCGTTCGGTGGGCGTCGAACCGCTTGCATATGGCGACGGCCTCGCCGAACGTTTGCGCGCCGCCGCCCCGAACGGGCTGGCTGCATTCATCGACCTCTTCGGCGGCGGTTACGTCGAACTCGCCGCGACACTCGGCGTGGCGCCCGCACGCATCAACACCATCATCGATTTCGCGGGCGCGAAGAAGGTGGGTGCCAAGACCGACGGTGGGACAGCGGTGCCCACGCGCGAGAGCCTGGCGTCCGTTGCCGACGCGATTGCCTGGGGCGAGATCGTCATGCCCCTAACGGCCATCTATCCGTTCACGATGGTACACGACGCGTATACTGAACTCGCGCGACGCAAGGCCCATGGCAAAATCGTACTTGCACTCGACCCGGCCCTCAAGGCGCCGCTTCGGCCTGCGCAGTCCTCGGGGCTTCCGTAGCCGCGCCGGCAATACGGACAAAGAAAAACCCGCCGGAGTCATCCAGCGGCGACTCGAATAGGAGGGTTATCCGAGGAATCTCCGGGAAAAAAGATTTTCGACGTTTGTTTGGGAGAACTCGCATGCAAGCTCAGAGAGAAATAACGTCGTCGGGCGAAGACGTATGGGCTCCGTGGCCGGTCAACTGGACCGCCGTATGGATCGGTGCGCTCGCCGCACTCGCAGCGGCACTCATCTTCAGTTTGATCGGAACGGCAGCCGGTGCCCAAGCGATGAAGAGCGTCGTGTCGTGGAAGACGATCTCGATTGTCACCATTGCCGCGACAATTTGCGCTGCTTTCTTCGCGTTCGTCATCGGCGGCTGGGTCGCCGGCAAGATCGCCGGTCCCCGTCACGCCGAACCAGCAATCCTCCACGCGACGATCGCGTGGCTCGTTGCGCTGCCGCTCCTCTTCGCGGCGTCAAGCGCCGGCGCCGGCGGCATCTTTTCGCCACTCGTGGCCGTACCGGCATCGCCGGACGCGATCCGCAACACCGCCCTCGCAGCGCTATTGTCGCTGTTGGTCGGTCTCATCGGCTCGGTGATCGGCGGCTGGATGGCGAGCGGTGAACCGATGACCCTCACCCACTACCGCACACGGCGACCAATATACGCCCCGCGACGGGAGTTCTGAAGACCATGATCTTTATTCTGCTCTGGCTCCTCGGGATGCCGCTCGTCCTCGTCATCATCCTCTTCTTGATTTTCGCGCGCTAAGAAACAATATCGTGAAATGCGACTTCGCTCCCTCAGAAGAGCGCCTGTCGCAGAGCGGCTATCGGAGCAAGCCTCGGCGAAAGGCAATGGCGGCCGCATGAAGGGCTTGTCACGCTTGCCTTACTTAGAGCGACTGCGCCCGCAACCTATAATAACAGGCTTTCAAAATAAACGATAATATGGTAAAGTTTATTATGAGATGGCTCAATTAAGGGATCGGGAATGGGTATCGCGGTTCGCCTCCGGCGTCACATCGCGTTTCCATGACGCGCCGGGCCGCTACCAAGCATATGTCCCGGACAAGCTAGTAGGGCGGTTCTTTTCACTAGAGACGCTTGTCGCGGCCGATATCGCCGACGCGGAACGGAGTATCACCCGTCTGGACGCGGAGGCCCGCTCGTTGGCGAACATGGAGGGTTTGGCGCGCATCTTATTGCGTGCAGAAGCCGTGGCGTCGTCTCGTATCGAGGGCCTTTCCGTAGCCGCACAGCGCCTCTTACGTGTTGCTGCGGCGCATGCAGACGGAGAAAAGAATACCACTGATGCGACGGCGGAGGAGGTGCTGGCTAACGTCGACGCTATGACCTTCGCGCTCGCCAGCCCGGATTCGCCACTCACGGTCGAACGATTGCTCGAAGTCCACCGGCGCCTTCTCACTCCTACCAACATGGCGATGCATGCCGGCGTCATACGCACGGAGCAAAATTGGATCGGCGGCACGAGCTACAATCCATTCGGCGCTGCATTCGTGCCGCCGCCACCGGAAGATGTTTCGGATCTGCTGGCAGATTTATGCGAATTCTGCAACGAGGATGGTCTACCAGCTGTTGCTCAGGCCGCGATTGCGCATGCTCAGTTCGAAACGCTTCACCCGTTCGCCGATGGCAACGGTCGTACTGGTCGTGCGTTGATTCATATGGTGTTCGCCCGGCGGCGGCTGGTAACCCGAACACTGGTTCCGGTTTCGCTAATCCTCGCTACGCAGGCGAATGACTACGTCGCCGCGCTCACGGGGACGCGTTACCTTGGGGCATCGGACTCTGTTGAGGCAGTCAGGGGGATGAACGCTTGGGTGGCCTTGTTTGCCGTGGCGTGTTCGCGAGCTGTCGCGGATGTCGAGTCGTTTGAACGGCGAACGCAACAGCTTCAAGTGGAGTGGCGGGCACGGCTCGGTTCTGTTCGATCGGATGCCACTGCGTTAGCGCTGTTAGATCGACTCATAGCGACCCCGGTGATTACCGTTCGTAGTGTTACCGAGGATCTTGGAGTAAGTGTTCCGGCCGCAAATAAGGCTGTCGCCCAGCTTGTCGATGCAGAAATCGTCACGCAGGTTCGCGCCGGGCGCCGCAACCGTGCATTCGAGGCTCGAGAGATCGTTGATGCTTTCACGAGCCTCGAGCGACAGTTTGCAAGCCCAACAGGCGATACGCGAACAGCCGAGCCCAACCGGACGGTCCCACAGCGGCCGCAACGTCTGTGATCGCGCTCAGGATTGGTTTACGCACGCCGGCGGATCGATCGCCGCATTTGTTCCCTCCAACTGATGGGCAAAAGGGTGGGCAATTGACACTAGGGGGGACAAAAAAACCCCGCCGGAGCGGGGTTTGACTTGGTAGCGCCAACGAGAATCGAACTCGTCTCTCCGCCTTGAAAGGGCAGCGTCCTAACCGATAGACTATGGCGCCACGAGGGCGGCTTGGGAACTCTGGGCCCGGCTGGATTCGAACCAGCGCGCGACCAGTTATGAGCCGGCTGCTCTACCGCTGAGCTACGGGCCCAAGCCCCGACCCCGGCGTTTTCTACTGAAAGGCCTTGAAAGCCGTTTTCCCCGGATAAAGCGCCGTCGCGTGCCCCAGATCCTCGGCGATCGCCATCAGGCGGTTGTACTTGGCCACCCGGTCGCTGCGAGCAAGCGAGCCGGTCTTGATCTG
>PLTN01000209.1 GCA_003164495.1 Vulcanimicrobiota bacterium | reverse complement strand
CGCGCTCGGCGTCGCGGGGCCGCCGCTCGTCATCGCCGCGGCGCAGCATGCGCGTGAAGCGGCGTTCATCATGACCGGAGCGGAAGCGGGCGAGCTTCACGCCGCGCGTTTGCGGGATCGTTACGACGACTTCGATCCGGCGACGCGTGACCGGCTGCTCGCCGGCGCCCTCATGCCCGCGCAATGGTACGTGCGCGCCCGGCGATTTCGCTCGGTCTTTCGCGCGCTCGTGCGCGAGGTGTTCGCCCGGTACGACGTATTGCTCGCACCGGCGACGCCGTATCCGGCGACCAAGATCGGGCAGACGACGATCGTGATCGACGGCGTCGCAACGGAGGTACGAGCGAACGTCGGCGTGTTCACGCAACCGATCACGCTGGCGGGCGTGACGGTCGTGACGGTTCCCGTCGTCGAGCCCGGCGCGCTGCCGGTCGGGGTGCAACTGATCGGCCGTCCGAACGACGAGGCGATATTGATCGACGTGGCGGCCCAACTCGAACGTGCCGGCGTCGTCGGCGCGGGTGCGCTGCCAGTGCAGCGATGAGCGATCTCGCGGCGTTCGCGGCCGCCTACGCCAGCGGCGCGCTTCCCAGCGACGTTCTCGGTGAGGCGCTCGCGCGCATCGACGTCGCGGATTCGGTCTGGATTGCGCGCGTCCCCGACGCGATCGTCGCTGCGCGCACGCGCGCGCTCGACGCATGCACCCCCGCCGAGCGCGCCGCGTTGCCGCTCTTCGGCGTGCCGTTCGCCGCCAAGGACAACATCGACGTCGCCGGCGTTCCAACGACCGCCGCCTGTCCCGCATTCGCCTATGTCCCCGAACGTTCGGCGACCGTCATTCTCCGGCTCGAGTCCGCCGGCGCGGTCGTCATCGGCAAAACGAATATGGATCAGTTCGCGACGGGTCTGGTCGGGACGCGTTCTCCCTACGGCGTTGCGAAAAACCCGTTCGACGCGCGCTACATCCCGGGTGGCTCGAGTTCCGGCTCGGCGGTCGCGGTCGCCCGCGGTCTCGTGCCGTTCGCGCTCGGAACCGATACGGCGGGCTCGGGCCGCGTGCCGGCCGGTTTCACCGGGACGGTCGGCCTCAAACCGACGCCGGGCCGCATCAGCACCGCGGGCGTCGTTCCCGCCTGCCGGTCGCTCGATTGCGTTTCGGTCTTCGCGCTCGGCGTCGACGACGCGCAGACGATCCTGCACGCGGCGGCCGGTGGAGACCCGCTCGATCCGTTTTCGCGCGCGGGGAACGACACCGCGCGCGCGATCCCGGCGGCGTTTCGTTTTGCGGTGCCGCTGCCGGAGCAGCGGGAGTTCTTCGGCGACGCGGTGGCGGCCGCGGCGTTCGCGGCGGCGGTCGAGCGGTTCGAGGCGCTCGGCGGCACGGCCGTTCCGGTCGATCTCGCGCCGTGTTTCGAGGCCGCCGCGCTACTGTACGAGGGCGCGTTCGTCGCGGAGCGCACCGCCGCGTTCGGCGACTTCGCCGACACGCACCCCGAAGCGCTGCTCGACGTGACGCGGCGGATCGTCGCCGGTGGACGGCGCTTCACCGCGGTCGAAGCGTTTCGTGCGATGTACCGGGTGCGCACGCTGCACGCGATCGCTCAACCGATCTTCGCGGCCGCGCCGGTGCTCGTCGTTCCGACGTCACCGACGATCTACACGATCGATGAGGTCGAGAACGAGCCGTTCGCGCTCAATGCTCGTCTCGGCACCTACACGAACTTCGTGAACTTCTTCGGCTGGAGTGCGCTCGCGATTCCCTCCGCGCAGTATCCGAACGGTGTGCCGATCGGCGTGACGCTGATCGGCCCGAGCTTCGCGGATGATTCGCTCGTCGGGCTGGCCCGCCGTTACCTCGCCCGCATCCGAGCGTGATGCGACCCTGGGGGTTCTGTCGCGTTACGGTGTCAGGGTGAAGAAATTGATCTGGGACCTGAGATTCACGCCGCGGATAAATGTTGAGTGCGTTGGTTTGAGAACGACTTGATAAACTCCGCCGGAGTCAGATAGCCGAGGGCGCTGTGCGGCCGAAGGTCGTTGTAATCGATGAGCCATTCGGCCGCTGCGGCTCGAGCGGTGAACAGATCGGGATAGCAATTTGGGTTAAGCAGCTCGTCTCGAACGCGGCCGTTGAACGACTCGACTTGCCCGTTTTGCATCGGCTTTCCGGGATCTATGAAATGCAGTCGTACCTTGTGCTCGGCTGCCCATTTCAGCATTGCCAGACTCGTAAATTCCGGGCCGTTATCGAATCGCACGGTTTCGGGAAGCCCGCGCTCCCAAGCGATCGTATCGAACACGCGCAGTACACGCAAGGTCGGTAACGAGAAATCGACTTCAAGCGCAAGCGCCTCCCGAGTAAAGTCGTCGATCAGCGTCATAATTCGAATCTGCCGGCCATTAGCGAGCGTGTCGTGCAAGAAGTCGACCGACCAACGTTCGTTTGGCCGTGTAGCATTTGCGACTTTCACTCCGCGAACAAAGCGAACGTGGCGCTTCTTACGGGCACGCACTTGCAGCTGCTCTGCGCGATAAATTCGGCGCAGCCTCTTGTGATTGAGCACGATGCCTTCACGCTGAAGCATGACGTTGATTCGCCGCCAGCCGAAGCGCGGACGCTCTGCGGCGATCGCGCGCATTCGTTCGGCAATGCGCGGATCGTCCACTCGACGAATGCGGTATTGAAAAGTTCGGCGTGGACAAGCCGCAAGTCGGCAGGCCGCGCGTTCACTCAAGCCTTCGGCGATCAAAGCCTTCACCGCGTCTTTCCGTTGTGAAGGCCCCAGCCGTTTTTTGAGATCACGTTTTTCATCGCGTCAATCTCGAGGGTTTGGTTGGCGATGATCCGCCGCATTCGCGTGTTTTCGTCCTCGAGCTGCTTCAGACGCGCGAGTTCGGCTGCGTCCATGCCGCCGTACTTGGCCTTCCACAGCCGCAACGTGTTCGCGTGAATGCCGTGCTTACGAGCGAGCTCGGCTGTCGGCACGCCGGCGTCGTGCTCGTTGAGGATGGCGACGATCTGGGACTCGGAGAAGCGACTTTTTCGCATCGAGAGATCTCCTGAGCGGGCCTATTTGGCTCGGCGGTGGACAATCTCCGCTGGCGCGATTTCAGGGCGCATCGATAAAAGTCTCGGCATCGATCAGCCCGTTAAGCTCGACCTTCGGCTCAACGATTTGTGGGCCAAGATCGACGCGGGGCTACTTTCACTTGGAGACAATCAACAATGACTACAACAGCAATTCCGCGCGAAGCGATCACGACTGCGCTTGCCAAGGCCACCTCCGACCTCGCCGCACAGCAGGCGCGGATCGAGCCGCTTCAACGCGCCGCGGCGCACGCGTACCTAGGCGGAAAGGCAGATGACGGCACGCTGGCGGCAACCCGCCTGACGATTGCACATCTCGAAGACGTGATAGCCGGGTTACGCACACTTGACGCTGAAGCCGAAGCGCGGGAGATCTCAGCGGAAATTGAAGAGCAGCAAAGCCTCGCGACCGAGGCTGACCGGCGCCTGCCGGAATTGATGCAGCGCGAGAAAGCCGACCGGTATGAACATTACGACGAGACTGATCCGCTGAACGAAGGAAAAATAAAGGCTCGCCGCGCGCTCCACGGCGAGATCGACCAGCTTCAGGCCCAACGCGCCGCCGCCCGGCGCCGCATCAGTGAGCTTAGCCGTCTCTGACGCAACGCGAGTTGAAGACGGTGAACGAGGCCGTTCTGGCCGCGACGGGGAGAGGGTGTCAATCATTGTGGGCGACGTTTTGTGCCGGGTACAAGGGCAAGCGAAGGTCGAAAATTGCTCCTACGAAAGGCTCATAGGGATGGAGATTCCGGCGCAATTTTGTTGGACTCGCTTCGGCACTGAGTCGGGGATGAGCATTGGAGACATCGTTCGCCAAAAGCAGCTACAACAGCAGGCAGCGGGGCTATTTTGCTGGGGCATCGGAAACGCACTTGGGAACGGCATAAACGAACTGCGTAAACGCCAACATGCGCCGGTCGTAGTTTTTTCGGCGATGGCCAGCCGCGCTGCACCGCGCGATGTCAGACCTGAAGGCGTCGTCGCGTGGCGTGCATACCGTGGCGAGAGTGGTGCCGCTACGCCGTTGCCGCCCGGTATCGTCGTTATCAGCCGGGTAGCGAGCACATCCGGTCACACCAAGAAGGGGCACTACGTGCTTTTTTGTAGGAGCGATGAACTGCCGGTCTTCGCGGTTGGCGCAACGATTAAGTTCGGGCATCTGCGCAACATAATCACCGGCAACTTGGTAGGGGCACAACAAACAACGGCCGTCGTAACCGTCAATGCAAGTGGCACGGCCGGTCGTGTTTATGCCGCCTCGTTGGTCGCGCATCTCGTGCCGCCGTATTATGCGCAAGTTGCTGACCCAGTCGCACTCTCAGCGGCTGACATTCAAGAAATTATCGCATCGACGGACGACCCGGCCGCATGGTTTGCAAAGATCACCCAAATTCGCGCACGGCCGCCCGTCTCGCCTGAAGTAGCATAGCGTTTGGTGATTGACACGGCCGCCCTATACCACGCGGCCGAGCCCAGCGTCAACGAGAACGAATTTGACTCGGCCCAGTGGTGGGGGTCTCTCTAGCGCACGGTCGACCGGTTCATTCCGTAGGTGAAAGGTAGGCTCCAATTTTCTCAGCGAGTATCTTGGCGGGCTCGGCATCGAGCGGCCACCGTAGCGGTGGCGATCCCCCGCAAGAGGGCCGTCTAAGCCGAATACGGATTCGGCCCCGTCACCACTACGCTGTACCCGGCACCATCGCGCATCGCGGCGCCATTCCGCTCCCTGGTCTGTCCGCACAAGTTGCACCGCCAGCGGGACCAATGCCCACTCGCCAATCCCGGCGTCAACGGCGTCGATGAACTGCTTGAAGGTCATGCCGATGCGCAGAGCCGCTGACTTTGCGGCGTGCAGAACTCGGCGCTGAAAAACGCGAGCATCGTTCCGGCGACGCAGTGCGCTGTAAACACGTCGTGCCGATTCGTGAAGACGCTGGGATGCCGTGGTGCGGCTGCGCCGGTGGGTTTCGCGAAGTGCACCCACCGGATCGCGCCGTCGATCTCAGCCGTGACGACGTGCCCGCCGTAGGTCCAGCGAATGCGATCGCCGACGCGTGCCGCTCGCACCTCGGGAAGCCGGTCGCGAATCCGGCGGGTCACGATCGACGCCCAGGTCGGCATCGGCAACGTCTTGCCGACGGGCGGGATCGTGTAGGGTTCGCTGCCCATCGCCGAGCCTTCCGCATCGGCCGCGATCAAACCCATCCGGAGCCATCTGTGATGGCCAACACACCTCCGCCCTCGATCGAGTGTAAGGTCGGGTTCCTAGGGCATAGGCGAGCGGTGACGGACNNGCCAAACGCATAAGTCGAGGTTCGCCGCGTAAGGGCGCTCCGGAATCGCGCCAACAAACGCTGGAAAATTTGGCGAGCGAGCGGAGACGGCGCCCCCGGACCCCTCCGATCCCGCGTTGGGGAAAGTGTTCGTGGCGGGACGGCCTGCATGCGCACAACGGGCCGTTGCGCTGCGTAGGACGCGTTCCGGCTCATTGCCGCGTGTGATCCCACTGGCCGACGACGTGCAGCGCGCGTCCTAGGCCGCGGCAGCGAGCACGCGGCGCACTTGCATCGCGTTCCACGGCTTGCCGGTGCGCGTGGTCTCGCCGATGTCGTTCAAGTGCGCAGCGATCGCCGCGAAGCTCGCGCCCTGCGCACGCATATCGCTGACGATCGGTGAGACGAACGCGTAGGCCTCGGCGCGGTTGCGGCGGATCACGGCGACTCCAGCGGCGCGACCGGCGGCTAAGTGCTCCGGAGTGAAGTTGTTCTTGCCAATCGTCACCACGCGTTGCTTCTTGAGCGAGTAGTAACCGCGGGCTTTCAATGCCGCCATGCCCTCTTTGGTCCGCTGCGAGATCATCTCGGCTTCTTTCTGCGCCAGCGCGACCATGATGTGAACCTGGAAGTGATCGGCCGAGGGCATGTCACAGGCGACAAATTTCACGCCCGATTCCATCAGGCCGGAGAGGAACGCGACGTTGCGCGAAAGCCGGTCGATCTTCGCGATCACCAAGGTCGCCTGCGCCCGCTTCGCATGCGCCATCGCGAGTTCCAGTTGCGGGCGATTGTCGGTGCGGTGTTTGGTCGCCGTCTCCACCTCGGTGTACTCGGCCGTCAGCGTACATCCGGCGCCCTTCACGTAGGCCGCTACGGCCGCTTTCTGCGCATCGAGCCCGTTGCGGGCTTCGCCTTGATCGCGGGTCGACACGCGGTAATAGGCGATCATCCGGCATTTCGTGGTTCCCATAGACTCATTTTAACAGATCAGCGAAGGCCCGCTCGCAAATGTGTTCCGAGGAGATGCCGCACGATCGGCGTCGACGTTGACCGACGCGTATCATTACGTCATGCGCGCCTGCGACTGCCCCGAAGTGATTTTGCAGAACGGCACCACGATCCGGCTGCACGCCGTCGACTGCTTCAACCACAAACGCATGCGACGACGACGTCAGGCCGCGGCGCTCGCCGAACGCCGTCGCAAAGCACGCCGCGCGGCGAAGATCGCGTCCGGCGCCGACACGCCAGTAGAGTGGCGCATCTAGTCCGGATCGCACCGAAACGCGGGCCTACCGCTGCATCCCACGCGAGAAGCATTCAAGACTGCCTGCAACGCAAGAGAGATCAGGTGTCTCGTCACTGAGTTGCGTGCTTTCGAAAACTACCTTGCTGAGCGCGCAGTCAAGAGCGTTAAGGGTGACGACCACCGAGGACTCATGCCTTATGAGAAATTGGACCCCAGAGCCCCAGACCTCTGGGGCAAAGCGGAGAACGCTTCGATAGCTGCCGAGATGACCGCCGATGAGATTCTTGCGACTGACCTCGGCAAGTTTCTAGATGCGAACATCGGCGCGACGAACACCTAACGGGGTGACCGGCCGGAGGCCCGGCTAAGATATAGCCAGCAGATGGCTGCAAGTCCCAGCACAATTGCGGCCTCAACCATCGCTTGCTGCTGCCACAGGGAGCAGAGATGGCTAGTTGAGCCTTCCTCGCATACGGCGTACGTTACCCGGTAGTAGTGATGGCTCAGTAGCCGAGCGTAGACAATTAGTAGGCCGATAGCCCCACCCAAGATGACGACGACTAATCGCCGTCTCATATCATTCTGCTACCATCATGGGACTGCTTTGGACTACGGGAACGTCACGATGACAATCGCGGCAAACCGATGCCGCCTTCGGGATTGAGGACATACACCAAGGGCATGGCCTGAGACTGTCCCTAAGAATCTCTTTCGCAACCTCATTTCGTATGCTCCGACTCACAAACCAAAATGGGATCAAGACGAACGGGATCGTTAACAGAAGTAAAATGATATAACCGCCAGCCGACTCGGCATCCGTACTCGACTCGGATACAATTAAAGAGAACTCTACCAGCAAGCCAACTACAATGATCGCAAGTTCAGCCGGTGAGAATCCGTGCTTAACTGGTTCCGAACTCCGCTCTAGGTCAGCATGATAGATGTAGGCCTGCATTATCGGAATCGTCCAAAGCATGAGCCAATAACCGATCAAGCCGTACACCCAAAATGGAATTGGGCCGCGGGTGTTTCGTCGTGCCTGAACACCCTTCTGAATGACGTCTAACGCTCCGTAGTAAACGAAAAGATTCGCGATAGGCACTACAAGCAAAAGCCACGCCCAGATCGGGCGATGCTTCTGGCCGATCTCGCGCTCTGCGAGCCACCGATTACGGCCTATCCACCACAACGAGTAAAGCCCGGCCGTGGAAATCAAGAGCAACGCGATTTGAAACGGTGACCGAACGTCTCCAACAACCTTCGCTTGGGGCGCTGATGCCGCCGTCATTGCGAGAGCCTCTCTTCAAACGTGCTTAGGAAAGCCGAGGTCTAGAGGTCTATAAGTAGGCAAACTGTGCAACATGCCAGCCAAGACTCCGGCTGGCAGACAACACTCTCGGGAGCCTTCGGCGGACTTATCCATAAACGCTTGTCTTAGACTCCGAGCCGACACATCGCGGATTTGCCGCGATTGAGGATCATGTAACACTTGCTTGATCGCTCGTCTAGGAAAATGTTCAAGGTCGTGCGATCCGCGGCAATACCCACTGATTGGGGGAGTATGCCCGGGACACGCTTGGGGCATGCTCCTCTGGTCGGTGTTAGGGATGCCGACCGGCGCGGCCGCTTGCCCACACGAGCGGCCGCGCCGCTTCACCGGCCAGTCACGATCGACGCCGAGGTAGCCCGTCTAAATCAAGTGAGCGTATGCGCCGACACTACAACTGTGATAGGTCGAGCGGCGTTATGACCATCCGCATATTCTTGATTTGCGTCGGCTTCGCGATTTTGGTCGGCGCCTATGGTTCTTTCATGCACGCAAACCCGTGCTTGACGCACGGCGGTAGCGGAACATGGCCCTGGTACGCAATTCGTCAGCCCGGGGTGGTCATCTGCGCCGATAACACCACTTGGCGCGTTTGGTCTCCACCGAATCAAACCGGGCAGCAGTGAACGAGCGGGACGCGCGGCCAGTTCGATAGTGCGACACGCCACTTCGCTGGCGCGTTTGCGCCGGTCGACGCCGATGAAGCGAGCACGAGACGGCGAGCGAGCGCATCGGTTCCGTCGGCGGCCAGCGCCGCGGTGGCGTGACGGTTTCTCCGCTATACGCGTTAGTAAGCCTCGGTGCGCGGCCGTCGAGGGGGGCCGATGCCCGGCGGCTTCAGCTTGAACGTCGGCTACGTCAGTCAGCCGGGGCTCGAAGGAACTTTGAGCCTCGCCCGGCACATTCTCAGCCCGAACTGTCCGGTGTCGCACGCCTCAAGCGGGCCGCGACATGTCGGGGTTCTGCACTGCACCGCTTTTGTCACGCAGCCACAGCCACAGCCACAGCCACAAGGTAGGTTATCATGCGGCATCTCGCCCTTCCGATCACGGTATTTGCCGCGATGCTCCTTTCAGTTGTGTCGGTTTCGGCAGCGACACTCACGTTCGGGCCGCCCTACGGCTTCGGTCCGGAAGCCGTTACAAGTTGTCCGGTGACCATCACCCCCTCAATAGCAATGAGCCTCGTCGGCTTCCCACCGCAGCAAGGCAGTTCCACTATCATCACCGTCAAGTCCCAGTGGATCCGCAGCGACGGCGTCGCCGTGACACCTCAGACGGTGAACAACGTTGCTGCATCTGCCGCGGAAGTGACCTCAATCTACAACGGGCCGCCGTTCAACGCGAGCGGCTGGATAGCGCTTCAACTCGTCTCTCCGTCGATCACCAACAACACGTCGAACCACATCACTTTTACGCTGACCTGCCCCACTACGGTCGGTGGCAAAAAAGTGGCGGGAAGCCTCACATTTCCGCCAGTTGCGACTCTTCCGAACCCGTTGCCGATCAGGCAGCAGGGGCCGATAGTGCCGCCGATTCCACCAAAGTAGATTCAATCCAAACGCAACGGCGCGACCACGCTTCCTCGAATGAGTGTAAAAGTGAGTGCATGGCCCGCCGCCGCGGCTCGTTCGAGCAACGCAAGTAAACAAAAAACCCCGTGGTTGCGGGGTTTCTCTGGTGGGCCATCCTGGGTTCGAACCAGGGACCTCATGCTTATCAAGCGCGATAAGCTCAAGCCAAAATAACCGAAAAAGTCAATAAAATCCTGGGTTTCCAGGATTCCGCTGGTGCTGAATGGTGCGGTTTGGGGCTACGAAATGTCCCACAATTTCGTCCCATGCGGCCCAGGCGGCGACGGTCGTCCGGCGGACCCGTCAATTTGGGATCCCCAGGCGTATGTAACCTCGTCGACGCCTGGGAGCACCATGAAGAAGCAGAAGAGCCGCCGGGGAACTGGCTCGATATTTGAGCGTAAGAACAAGGCTGGGGACGTCATCGGTTACGGCGCGGCCGTTCCGGTCGGGCCGTACAAGCGCCGCAAGGTCTACGCGAAAGACAAGCCGGCCCTCGAGAGCAAGATCCGCGCCGTCCTGAAGGCCGTCGAGGACGGCACCCTGACGGAGCCCAACCGGGACACCGTCGCATCGTTCCTGGCGAGGTGGCTCGAGGATACCGTTCGGAGCAACCGCCGGCAGCACACCTACACCATGTACGAGTCCGTCGTCCGGCTCCACGTTGTCCCGTTCATCGGGACGCTTAAGCTGACGGCGCTGACCTCGGCCCACCTACGCGCCTTCTATGCGCGCCTTGGCCGCGAGGGCCGGTCTCCCCGGATGCGTCAGATCGTTCATCTTCGGCTTCATACAGCGCTGAAGCAGGCGAAAACGGATCGGCTGATCGGTCACAATCCGGCGGCCGACGTCGAGCCGCCTACGGCCCCGAAGCGGGCGATGACGGCCCTGGACCTACCGCAGACACTTCGGTTCCTGGAGGAGGCCCGTAGCGATCGTTTGTGGGCCCTCTACGTCCTCGCGGTTACCACGGGCATGCGACAGGGTGAGATCCTCGCTCTGCGCTGGCAAGACGTCGACCTGGCTGCTGCGGCGCTGACGGTTCACCATACGCTCACCCGAGGTACTGGCGGCGGATGGAGCCTCCAGCCACCCAAGACTGAAACGTCCCGGCGCCGCGTCCTGCTATCGGCGATGGCCGTCGAGGCACTCGAGGGTCATCGCGAGCCGCGACTTCGGATCCCGGCAGAGTTCGTGTTCACGAACACCGCCGGCGCGCCGCTGAACAAGGACAATTTCGTCGCTCAATCGTTCAAGCGGATCTTGCGTGACGCCGGGCTACCCGCGATCCGCTTCCACGACCTGCGGCATACATCGGCGTCGCTGCTGCTGGCGTCCGGGCAAAGCCATAAGGTGGTCCAGGAGCGCCTCGGGCATGCCAACGCGTCGATCACCCTGAACACCTATGCGCACGTCGGGCAAACGATGCAGCGGGATGCCGCTGACCTCTTCGATCAGATCCTGGGTGGGGGGCCTAGTGGGCCTTTTTGAATCAGGGTCGATCGGAACGGCGATTCATTCCCTACGGGGGGCTCAACGGGCCGCGTCTAACGGGATCGGCATGCCGTGGGCTGTACCCGCATTTTCTAGGGGCAGGGTCAACGCCGCCGGGCAAGCACTCATTGCCGCCGGGGCGTTTGACGACGTATCGGCCCAGGTGATTGGCAATTGGCGCGCAGCTCACGCCTACCCACTATTTCACCTTCAAATGAACCTGCGAAGTTGGGCGACAAAGGTGTCGGCAGACTCGCTCGTCTCACAGCGGCTCAAGCGCCTTTCATCCATTGCCTTGAAGCTCCGCCTCAATGCGGCAATGAAACTCTCGCAAATGCAAGACATCGGCGGATGCCGAGCCATTTTGGAAAACGTTGCTGAGGTCGAACGAGTCGTAGCATCACTTCGGGCGAGCCGGGCGCTACATGAATTAATTCGGGAAGACGATTATATCGTCGACCCCAAAGAATCAGGTTATCGCGGCCACCATTTGATCTTCAAATATCGAAACCGAAGGATCACGGAATATGACGGTTTGAGGATCGAGATGCAGGTGCGGACCAGGGCGCAACATGCCTGGGCGACCGCGGTTGAAACTGCAGGCACCTTCCAAGGACAAGCCCTAAAATCCAATCTCGGCTCTGAGGACTGGCGCTACTTTTTTAAGCTCGTAGCTTCTGATATCGCCCGGCGTGAGGGATGCGCGGCGGTTTCCGGCGTGCCCGCTACCGCAACTAAACTACGTGCGGAAATTCGCCGATACGACAAAATGCTTCGCGCTGTCAATCACCTTCGGGCATGGCAAGCGTCGTTGCATCAAGCCGAAAGTTCTGTCCCAGGAGCATACTACTTTTTACTTCAACTCTTCCCCGACGAAAACAGGCTTACGATCGAGGGCTACCGCAAGGAAAATCTCGACGCTGCCAACGCTGCATATTTGGAAATGGAAGAGCAGGCCATTGCCAGCGGTCAGGTTTCTGATTCGGTGCTCGTGTCGGTCGAATCTATTAGGAGTCTGCGTCGTGCTTATCCGAATTACTTCAGTGATACGGATCGTTTCATTGAAGCTGTAGAGCTCGCCAAGAAATAGCCGCTTAGCCGGTCCCGATTCGTCAGCGTCACTTTTGAGTCAAGATCAAAGACTCTGATAACCAAGAGCCAGGACGCGGCAACGGCCCGGCTCGCATCGCGCCGTCCCTGTCAGCGCGCTCGAACACTGGTCGATTCACCGGTGCAATAACTGCATTCGTCGACGGGCTCGTCTTCGTCGTTTTCGAATGCCGCTAGGCAGCGCGCGCAACAGAACCGCGCCTCTTCCTCCGAGGGGAGAATGGTCGCGCGAACCCGGCAGGGCCCGGACTTACCGCAGAAATCGCACTTCCCGTCGAACCTCGCCCGCCTGGAGCGATTCGCTCGCTTCGTTAGGCGCGGATCCCCGCTCAAGCGATCTACTTCGAGCGCGAGGACAAGCCGACGCTCTTCACGAGCCTCAAGGAGGTCGTGGAATCGGAAAGACACCTGTGCGTGCATGTTAGGCGACCTCCGCAACATCGTAGCCGGCTGCTCGGAGCCAATCGGCGACGGCAGTACGATGACACAGAGCGGGGTCGCTCTCCCAACAAAGAAGCACGGCACCGTCGCCAAGCTCCCGTGCAACTAAGCGCGGATCGAGGCGAGCGAGCAGTGCCTGATATGCGGCGTCGAACGCGGCGCCTTTTAGAGCTAGCATCTCGCGCGACGGACGAAGTGGATCGTATATGCGGCGATTCTTGAACCAAACCGGTACGCCGCGGCAGATCGCGACGGCGTTCGGGTCCTTCCCGGATTGCTTGAACGAAGATGTGTAGATCATAGAGGGGCCTCTTGGAAACGGCGCTCGGAATTTGAA
>PLTN01000131.1:2590-12870 GCA_003164495.1 Vulcanimicrobiota bacterium | reverse complement strand
GATCGTGTCCCAGGGCGTGGTGTATGAACCGGCCGGCCTCATAGGATAGAGGGCGGCCATCGTGGCTCTTGGCGAAGGTTGTTTTTGCGAAGCAATCTTCACGAAAGGACACCACGATGGCCAAAGCCAGTATCGCACTCGCTGAGCTCGTTGAAAAGGGGGCTCAGGACGAAATTGTTCGGGAGCTGCTAAGCCACATCGCCGAGCGGCTCATGGAGTTCGAGATCGAGCAGCGCACCGGCGCCGAGCACGGCGAGCGAACGCCCGAACGGAGTAACAGCCGCAACGGCTACCGCGATCGCCTCTGGGAGACGCGTGTCGGATCCGTTGACTTACGCATTCCGAAGCTGCGTCAAGGCTCGTACTTTCCGGCGTTTCTGGAGCCGCGTCGCACAGCCGAGAAAGCGCTCGCGGCCGTTATCCAAGAAGCCTACATTCAGGGCGTCTCGACGCGCTCGGTCGACGAGTTGGTTCGGGCGATGGGGATGAGCGGGATTTCGAAGAGCCAAGTCTCGCGGCTTTGCGGCGAGATCGATGAACGCGTCAACGCGTTTCTCGGTCGTCCACTCGAAGGTGATTGGCCGTATCTTTGGATCGATGCAACGTATGTCAAAGTGCGCCAAGCCGGCCGCATCGTATCAGTCGCGGTAATAATTGCCGTTGCCGTAAACACTGATGGCGTACGGGAAATCGTCGGCGTCGCGGTTGGCCCGAGCGAAGCGGAGCCGTTCTGGTTGAAGTTCTTGCGCGATCTCACGCGACGCGGCCTGCGCGGAGTGAAGCTGGTGATCTCCGACGCGCATCTCGGGCTCAAGGCGGCGATCGCGAAAGTCTTCACGGCAACGTGGCAACGCTGCCGAGTGCACTTCATGCGCAACGCCCTGGCGTTCGCGAACAAGGGTCAACGGCAGATGGTTCTGGCACTCATCAACACCGCGATGGCGCAAGAAACGACAGACGCCGCGCATGAACAATGGCACGTCGTCGCGGATCACTTTCGCACAAAGCTGCCGANNCGAAGCTCGCGGTCATGCTCGATGACGCCGAGAATGAGGTGCTTGCGTTCATGGATTTCCCACGCGCGCATCGCAAGCAAATCGCGTCAACGAATCCATTGGAGCGGCTAAATGCAGAGATCAAGCGCCGCACCGATGTCGTCGGCATTTTCCCCAACGACGCCGCGATCGTGCGGCTCGTCGGCGCGCTGCTGCTCGAGCAAAACGACGAGTGGCAGTTGCAGCGTCGATACCTGTCGCTCGAAGGACTCGGGGCGATCAGCGACAATCAGAATCAACGGCTCTCAGCAGTGATTACCGGCTGAAGCCCAACCCGCGTCGAGAGTCACTCGTACACCACTCCGCGGGACACGATCAGATCCAATATCATCGGGATACTCTTCAGGTGTAACGCGGTGTGCCAGTCGGAAGCTCCGTATCGCCTCTGCCTGCTGCGAAGCGACCGCTTGACCAAACGTCGACGCTCCGAGATTAGCCGGCACAGTGTCGGGCTGGAAATTAAAATCGGCGTTGCGACGTGCAGCCATGTATAAAGTTTCTGGATAGTTGCCAGAGCCATAATAGTCTGCCTCCGCAGGCGATCAGGAAAACCATTAACGGCGCCCAGAAAAGCGTAGGTCGTCGTTGAGACCAAATATTTCGTCTTCCAATCATGAATGACAACAACGTTCCTGCCGTGCGGCTGAATTATATCGATGGGCTGTGGTCTCGCCGCAATATCGACTCCCGGCTGTACCTCTTGCGTCGCTCTCACTACCCCAAAGTATACATTCATTGTGCCGCCCATCGGATTTAGTAGCTGAACGGCAACGACGTTCGTATCATTCGCAAACTGGTGCGCCAAAGTTAGCGTTCGCGCCACCGCAAAATGATAGCGAGCGTTCTGCGCGGCTACGAAGCTAAGATAGTGTGAACGGAAAACACTGGATAAGGTGACGAGTGCGGCGAGCAAGACGATCGATCCAGAGGCAAGCAGAATCGGTCTCTGTTTGGAAGCGGCAAGGCTTCGGACGGAGTTCATGTCCGAGAAGTCCGCGCGGCTGAGGTCTTTCCTAAACCTCGCTGCGCTCAGAGTTAGCGACCGGTGCCCTAAATTTCTGATTGTTGGACTTGGGGTTCCCTTATACTTTGATGTCTGTACCGTACCTACGCCTCGCGATCTATGTAACGGGGGCGTCAATCGTCATTAGCTTCGACATTCGGATAGCGCTTCTCGAGCACGCCGCTCGAATTCTTCTGCAAGGTTGTTGCATTGCAGGTCAATAGTGCGGATACTGAAGCGCGTGTCGCCAATTTTGTATGAAATATCGACGTCTTGATCGACCCGTGGGTATAGTAGCAAGCCGGGCGCATTAAAGACGCGACAATAGGCCATGATTTGATAAATATTGTCGTTCCGAAATGATGCTCTAAAGCGGCCAGCCGCAATAGGATCTCGATATTTTGCATCGACTACAAGTAGCCACGCGCCCTTTGAGGACTTAATACCAACCGTCGGCTGCTTAATGGCTACGTCCGGTTTGAATGTGATTCCTAGGTGGGGCGAACCTCTGACTAGGGTCGCTGTCGTTCTGTCTTGAGGTTGCGAAATTGCTAGTGAAGCCGCAGTCACGCGTCGAAAAGCATTATAAACGGCTCGTTCAAATAGCTCGTGCAGTCGGAAGAAGAAGGCTGATACATCGAGGGCCCCTGTATCAAATTCGGATCCCTGATTCATTAAGGCTAAGTTGATCAACGTTGCTAATGGCCGATAGCGAGCGAAGAGGGCGCTGCTCAGGCGGCGTGGCGAGAACGTAGTGGGGAGAACGGCCGTAATCGAATTGAGGTCGGCCAGAAGCCGTGAAATGGCGGGTCGCCACGGTGCTGCAACGCTACATTTGCTTACTTGCAAAAGGCCGGCTTTGATGAATCGATTTAATTCGGTGTCGTATGTAAAGTCATCAGTCTTGCAGCGAATACCTCCCCGATAATCTGGACTCAATCCATCGAAGATAAGCTTACCGCGTGGCGATGTTCGTCGGTCCTCAACCTCGACATAGTCGGGTCGCAAGTGATGTCGGCATAAGCGCTGGGCTTCCGCCACTATCTGGGAAATGCACCAACTGCTAAGGTCGCCTTGTGAAACGCTGGCCTTGTCCGACCGTGTCGGGATCGGCATCTCGTCGTAAGCCAGCGACAGCAGGGCCGCAAAGGAATCAATAGGTAAGCGCGGCGTTACGACGAGGGTCGTGCGGGCTGATAATCTGATGGACCCAACAAAACCTGGAACGGGTCCTATACGATATCTGTCGGGCCCTACGGCATCACAACGCAAAGCATCCTTGTGATTGCGTAGAATGCGGGCTTCCGCAAGATCCAGTGATACTACGCGGCCACGTCCCCATTCCTCGAACGTTAGGTCGCGTATTTTAGCCGGTGATGATAGTGGCAAGTCGACGAACCTCATCCGGCCGATCGTATAAGAAATCGTTTAGTAATGGTTGCAACTGTTCGTCCCACACCTGTTGAATGGAGGCGTCGGTGAGCTTAGGCTGCATGAAGTACGAGTGCCCTACAACTTTTGCGGGGTCCCCGTGAGTGGCGACGAGTTCTTCGTTCAAGCGCTCGAGACGACCGACAACGTCTTCTGCAAACGTATCATCGTGCGAAGCGGTCAGATATTTTCGTAGGGCATCATAGTCGGGGCCGAAGAACTGCTGATGAAAGCGCCTTCGCAGTGCTGCATCGAGGCCAATGATGCTTTGGTCTGCGGTGTTCATGGTCGCAATAATTAGGAGGTTCGCTGGCATATAAAAATCTTCGCCCGACGAAAGAAGCAAGGCATTCTCTTTGCCTCGATATTCGATCGCGTAGATTAGTTCACCAAAAATACGCGCGACATTTCCCCGATTGAGCTCGTCAAGAATAAGGACAAATCGTGAACGGGGCTGTTCGCTCGCGCGCGCTGCCATGGTGAGTAAAACGCCCCGATGCATTTCGTATTGAAGGCGTCCGCCGTCCAAGGTGGGACGGATGCCTTGAATGAAATCTTCGTATTGATAAGCTGGATGAAACTGAACAATGCGTCGCTGTGACGGATCGGAGGTGAGAGCCTCTGCAAGAATTCGGGCTACGAATGTCTTTCCCGTGCCCGGCGGTCCGGCGAATAGAAGGGCGTTTGCCCTGCGGGCAAGGCTGAGCAGAGCTTCAGCGCGCTGGACAGACCAAGAAAGCCGGGTTGCAACGGCATCAGGCGGATCGTCATCAATGATTGCGGATATTCCCACGGACTTACTTCCAGTGAGGCTATCGAACAATTCAGGTGAAATCGGCCGTATAGCATGCTGCACATTGTATCCCGGCTGTGCTCGCAGAAGGCTAAGCTCGTACTCGGTAAGCGATCGCGGCTGTAGTGGCTCGAAAAGAAACTTCGCGTCAAAGGTTCCGTCGTTCCGTTCGGCAATCTCGGTTACGCGTCCGGATCCAAAAATGTGATTGCCGCTAGCCTCCTTTCTGTCAAAAACTGCGGCGGTTCCGATACGGAGTCTTTTGTGATTCGGGACGGTGCGCCCATAGTGGTAACTACCAGTGGCGTCGTCTTGCCATGGGGAGCTCTCATTGCTGCGCAAAAGAACGAAATTGGTTGGGGTTTGAGTTTCATCGAAAAATCTTCGTGCTACGAACTCTTCGACGGAGCCATATGTGGCGACGACTTTTGCGACGCGGGCTTCAGGTAATTCAACAAATCCCTGATACGGTGCGGCCTGAAGCGTATCGGACAATGTCTCGAGTGGAACGTCAATCCGCTGAGGAGGTGTCAGAAAGTAAATTAGCTCCCAGCTCGCGCCGCCCGGATCCAGACCCCAGATCTGTTCCGCAGTGGGGGTGCTCCTGACAGTTACTTTAACTCGGGCGATATACTGGTAAAGGCCGGTGACATAAAAGACAACGTAGTCCCCCGCGCGCATACGAAGCCACGTTAGATCGTTACGTGCACCCGGGCGGGCTCCCCATGCGTAGTAGAGGCCGTCGTTGGACGCGCGCTCGAGGATTTCAGATCTTAGCGTTGCTGAAAGATCAGGTGCAATTGGCCTGCTTAGCGAGAGTCGGACCTGTTCCTGAGCGGCCTTTCCAGAGGCCGGTGCGAAGAACAAACGCACATCGTTGTCGTCAGGCAGGGGCGGAACGCCTATGTCATGTTGGTCTCCGCCCGAAGAGTCCGTCATGACCGGGAGTAATCCACGGCTAGATCCGGTCCCTCTACCGTTAGCCGTTGAGTAAGGATCGGTCGGAATGGGGGCTGGGAGTAGTGAAGCAGAAAGCGGACGAGGCAAAAGTGCTATCAAGGGCATCGAAAGGTGCGCAATCGAGGTAATGCGGTCGCATGCGGGCGATCCTGACCTAGTGGAGCACAAGGTCCAAGCCGTGGTGCGCCTGTCACAACGCGCTCGAATGTCTAGTACCTACAAGCCGGCTCTCCTCAAGGCCATCGCCCGAATTTCTTCGCGCCGGCCTTCAAATGCGATTACGTTGCGGGAGCTTGGTGCTGAATTTGCTCGCCTCTTTTGGAATCAGACCATCGTCTTTCACCTTCGTCAAGCCGCGACGATTACGAAAGAACCGGAGGTCCTAGGCCAGATCCGCAAAGTGTCAGCTGCCGCCGGCGTCCGGGACTTCTCACGCTTGCCGCGGTCCGCAGCCATGGCGATCGAAATCGCCATGGCGCAAATACTCACTATCGACGTGTTGCGGCGCTTTCACAATAACGCACCGGTCAGTATGACGCCGCTTTTTTGTTGGGTCCCTGGTACGGACTACATTGCACTGACCGACAAGGCTCGAGATTTTGTCGTCGCCAATCATACGGTGCTCGATCTGATTGCGAACCACTGGTGGGCCGGCTATCTTGAGAAAGTGAACGTTCTGGCTCCAGCGATCATCAACAAAGTTCAAGCCGACGGTGCCCGTCGCGGATCGCTTACCGCTTATCTCGCAATATTAGCGGGGCTCGACGAAGGCCGGTGCTTTTATTGCAACCGGGTGTTCTCTGAGGCGCTGCGGCCATCGGTGGATCACGTCTTGCCGTGGAGCTTTCTCTTGGCCGATCCATTGTGGGACTTGGTCCTAGCGTGCATGGATTGCAACCTCGCCAAGTCTGATCGGCTCCCGGAACGGCACTTCATGGACCGCCTAGTGGAACGAAACGTTCTTCGAAGTCATCGGCACAGCGCGATTTTCTCCGCGTCCCCGAGCATCGAGAGCGGTCAAGAGTACCGTCTGTATGAGGCAGCAATCTCCGTGGAGTGGCCAGGGTACTGGGTTCCGGCAAGCACCTACTAGCCCATTGGTGCCGGCGCGGATTCGATATCCGAGACCTATCCGCGAAGACAATTTGAGCGCCGGAACTATTTCCGGCAGAGCGAAGAAGCAGCGATGGATCGCTCCCGCTTTATTGCCGGTCTTGCCGGCGGTGCCGCAGTCGCCGCCGCGCAACCGGTACGCGCCCAAACGACGATGACCGTCACGGTCGGCACGCTGCCCTCGAGTGCCGAGATCTGGTACGCCATCGACAACGGCTTCTTCGCGCATCATGGCCTCGACGTGCAGTACCAGATGCAGAACAGCGGTGCCGCGGGTTCGGCCGCGATGCTCGGCGGTTCGATCGACATCAGCGAATCGGATACGGTGACCATCATCAAGGCCCACGATCACGGCATCCCGTTCGTGTCGCTGGCGCCCGGGCTGCTCGATTCGGTGAAAGCGCCAACGGTCGCGATCGTGGTGAAAGACCCGAGCCTGCGCACCGGTAAGGACTTCAACGGCAAAACGTTCTCCACCAACTCGCTGCAGAATCTGGGCACCCTGCTCGCAGACGCATGGATCGACAACAACGGCGGCACGTCGAGCACGGTGAAGTGGGTCGAGCTGCCGTTCCCCGCGCTTTCGCCCGCCCTGCAGCGCGGCACGATCGATGCCTACATCGCGCCCGAACCGTTCATCACGACNNTGATCGCCACGCGCGACTGGGTGGCCAGCCATCGCGACGCGGCGCGCGCGTTCCGTGCCGGCGTCCTGGACGCCAACGATTGGGCCAACAAAAACCCCGCCGCGGCCGCCGTGATCCTCTCGAAGTACAGCAAGATCCCGGTCGCCGCGATCATGGGCGCCACGTTCCGCGGCGAGTTCGCGCTGCGCCTCGATCCCGCAACGATTCAACCGTTGATTGACGGTTCCCTAAAGTACGGTCTCATCTCTAAGGAGTTCCGAGCCAATGAAATCATCGCAGACTGAGAAAGACTTGCAGCTACACCGCATGCGGATGCTGGCGCTGCTTGACGAAATGGACGCACGAAACCCAATCAGCGGCGCCAAGCTCGTCGTGATTGTAGAGACTGGACCGGAACGGTACCGGGCCATATCGAAGGAGCGCGCATGGAAGATCCGCTCGAGATCGTTGCTGCAGGCCTGGCACGGATCGAAACTAAGGTTGATCACGGCTTCGCCCGCGTCGAATCGCGTTTTGACCGAGTCGACTCCCGTCTCGACAATGTGGAAGTACGATTGGTAAGCATTGAGCGCAAGCTCGATCGCCACGAAGTTCGCATCGAAGCCCTAGAAGAGAACACGAAGTAGCCCGATTACGGGGTATCGAGTTCGGCGAAGAGATCAGCGAGCGATAACGTCAGTCCGGGAAACAGGCCTGATGCGTAGGTGTCCGTCTCGTGATATTCGGTGTGCGCGCCGCCCGCGTCGAACACGTCCATGGTCCGGCGGTCGGGATCAACGATGAGGAGTGTGGTGGCACCGGCGGCGAGGTAAACGTCGCGTTTGTGCGCTACGTCGGCTGGGCGATCGTCGGGGGAGAGAATCTCGACCACGATATCCGGCGCGACTGGCGGCGTCTCGCGTTCTGCAACGGAGAGCGCCATCATCCGTTCGTACGATACGTACGCGACGTCCGGCACGAGCGGCCGAGTGATCTCACCCGGAGGCGTAACCCGGAATCGCCATTCCGTACCGACNNGGGCTCACTTTTTGAACCGGCCGATCCCGAAGCCATTCCGTCTCCGGCGTCGTTTCCGGAAGAACGATCTCGCGAATCGCTGACCCTGCGTCCATCGACATTCCTTCGCCTTCGCCCCCATGTGCCCCATTCACGCGCTGGACCGGCGGGGGAAAGTGCTGGTGACGTCCAGTACGGCTTCCAAGCCTTTGGAGGACGTCTGGATGAAGATCAACCGCGCCGCAACGTGGATACTCGCCGCCCTGATCGGAGCGCTGCCGTGCGCTACCGCCGCGGCGGAGCCGTACAACATCTACGTGATCACCGCGCTCACCGGCCAGTCGGCCTTCCTCGGCAGCGAAGAGGCCAAGGGCCTCGCCGTGCTCGAGGCGCAGGTGAACAAAGCCGGCGGCGTGCGCGGGCGCCAGATCCATTTCGTCATTCAAGACGATCAGTCGATCGCGCAAAACTCGGTCGAGCTGCTCAACGAGAGCATCGCGAAGAAGATCCCGGTGCTGCTCGGCACCTCGCTCGTCTCCGGCTGCGGCGCCATGCTGCCGGTNNCACAAGATCGCGCTGATGACCTCGACCGATGCGACGGGCCAAGACGCCGATCGCAGCATCGACGCCGCCGTCAACGCGCCCGAGAACGGTGGTACGCTGAGCATCGTCGATCGCGAACACTTCAACGTCACCGACCTGAGCGTCGCCGCGCAGATTTCGAAGATCAAGGCCTCCGGTGCGCAAGTCGCGATTCTATGGACCGTCGGCACCCCGTTCGGCACGCTCTTGCGCGAAGCGGTGCAAGGCGGCCTCGACATTCCGCTCATCACTTCGGCCGGCAACCTGAACTACGCGCAGCTCGAGGGCTACGACTCGTTCATGCCCGACAATCTGCTTATCATGGCCGCGCCGTGGGCCGGCCCCAACGCGTTTACCAATCCGGCTTTTCGCAAGAACATCGCCGCCTACGTCGATGCGTTCAAGCCGAGCGGCATCCGGCCCGACGAAGGCTACTCGCTCTCGTGGGATCCCGCGCTCCTCATCCTCGATGCGTTCCGTCATCTGGGCTTCGATGCCACGGCCGCGCAGATTCGCGACTACATCGCCGGCACGAAGGGCTTCGTCGGCATCAACGGCGTCTACGACTTCGCCACGGTTCCGCAGCGCGGCATCGACATCAACTGGCTCGTCATGGTGCGCTGGGATAAGAAGACGAAGTCGCTGATCGGCGTCAGCAAACCCGGCGGCGTGGCGCTCTAGTGGCGGAGCCGAACCGCTGGGATGAGCTAATCGCGCTGCGCGACCAACAGCGCGAACGCGCGGCAAACGCCGTGCAAGTGGTGCGCGGCTCCGAGCTGCCGCAAGAGAACAGCGCCTTCGGCAAACTGCGCTGGTACATGCACCCGTCGATCGAGAACAACGCGCTCTCGACGCTGATGTTCTTCGAGCAAGAGCTCGCGCCGGGAAGCCGCTCGGGCCGGCTGAAGTTTCAGGGCGGACAAGTCGTCTACGTGCTGAGCGGTACCGGCTACACCACGGTCGACGGCGTGAAGCACACGTGGAAGGCCGGCGACGTGCTCAACCTGCCGGTGCGACGCGACGGCATCATCGTGCAGCACGTCAACACGGGCGACGAGAACGCGAAGCTGCTGGCGTGCGAGCCTAACTGGTTCGCGGCGACCGGCGTCGATCGCGGCAGCGGGTTCGAGCTGATCGAGCCCGCGAGCGACTACCGTGGCTGAGCGCGAACGCGAGCGCGTCCGCGAGCGGCCTCCGATCGAGCACAACAGCTACGAAGTGCTCATCAAGGACCGCATCGCGATCTCCGAGCGGCAGCAAAACGGCCCGATCGTGATCCGCTCGGAAGACCGCCCGATTCAGGTAAACCGCCAAGGCACGCTGCGCTACTACCTTGCGCCGCTGTCGTATCCGGACACGCCGCTGCAAGACTGGCTCGTGTTCGAGAACCACGTCCGCACGCACTCGGGCAAGCACCGCCACCAGGGCGGCCTCGTGATCTACGTGATCGACGGCGAGGGCTACTCGATCGTCGACGGCGAGCGCTTCGACTGGAAATCCGGCGACTTACTGCTCTTGCCGATCCGCCCCGGGGGCGTCGAGCACCAGCACTACAACCTCAAGGCCGATCGCCCGTGCCGCTGGATCGCGTTCTGCCACATGCCCACGATGGACAACCTCGCCATGGAAATGACGCAAATCGAAGTCTCGCCAGACTTCCGCGGATAACGACTGCCGTGACGCGGCCATGGTTTGAATCG
>PLTN01000131.1:0-2576 GCA_003164495.1 Vulcanimicrobiota bacterium | reverse complement strand
TCGTCGGCTTCCACGTGCAGAACCCGCCCGGCTTCCCCGCGGGCGATGCGCTCGTCGCCCAGTCGATCGACCTCGCCATCGACGCGCGCGCGCTGTTCGCGCGTCGTCTGGACGTCACCGACATCGTCCCCGTGGGCGTGCAACTGAAGGTGTTGCGCAACACTACGGGCCGCTCGAATTTTGCTCAGCCCGTTAAACGAACGGCACAAGGGCCCGCGCAAGTGTTCACGCTCGAACCGCTCAACGCGGTGAAGGTGAACGACGCGCAGATCACGTTCGCGGATGCGCCGGGGACCAAGCAGCCGGCGCCGTCGTTTACCCTGAGCGGCGTGAGCGGCACAATCGGCTCCATCAACACCCAAGCATCGGACTGGGCGAAACAACTCGATATCGTCGCCGACTTACGCGGCGCGCACCTCACGACGTCGTTGCTGAACAAGCCGATCGACTTTCGCACCGGAACGCTCGCGTTCAAGGGCGGCTCCGGACGGGCGACGTTCGCGGCGTCGGTGGGAACCGTGAACCTCGCCGGAAGCGCGTCGTTCCCGCGTCTCGACCCCTTGTCCATTGCGTTCTCGGTGAGCAGCCCGGAACTCGATCTCGATGCGCTGGGAGCCGTCCTGGGCGGCGGCGCGCAAGGCGGCGCTGCGGGTGCCTCGCGTTACCCGATCGCGCATGGAACGATCGCGATCGGGAAAGTCATCGCCTCTCCGATCGAAGTGACGCAGCTGAAGGGGCAGCTTGCATTTTACGGGGGTAGGTTGCAGCTTACGGGGTGCACGTTCTCCGCCTACAGTGGGCGCGTTCGCGGAAGTGCGGTCATTTACGAAGCCGCCGGCACGCCGATCCACGCGACGGTGCGCATAGCGGGGATGAACGACGCGCAGGTGCTCGCGGCGCTCGGTTTCGGGAATGGGAAAATCACCGGCGCACTGAGTGCCGCTTTCACGCTCGCCACGCGGCTTACGAGCGATCCGGAAGCGTCCTTGACGGCAACCGGCACGTTCGTCATACGCAACGGCTCATTCCCCGGCATGGATTTCAAAAGCAACCTCGCACAGATCGCGCAGCTCGCCAGCATCAACGTCCCTACCGGCGAGACCCGCTTCAGCTACTTCGGCGGAGATCTCCGCATCGCACGTGAGCGCGGCTACAGCAACGAACTGCGGCTCCTCGCAACGGGGATAACGGGCACGGCCCGGGGCAGCTTCGGCTTCGATCGGTCCTTGAATTACAACGGGACCGGCGTGCTCGACGTACAGGCCAACGGAACGTCGTCGACCGGCTCGTCAGCGCTGGCGGCGGTAGCACAAATCCTCCACACGACGTTGCAGCAAGACGTTGGCGCAGCACAAGTCCAGATTCCATTCTCGCTCCGCGGCACGCTCGATAACCCCCAATTCACCACGGCCGGCATAGCGCAGCTCATCACGAACAATATCCCGTCGCAAGTCATACAACAACAAACGCAATCCCCCGCAATCCAATCCCTACTAAAACTCATCCCGGGCCTCTGAAGCGCAGCCCCCGTGTCACCCTAGCCTTGTCGAAGGGCCGCCTCAATCGACGTCGCTGAGGGGCTACCCTTCGACAAGCTCAGGGTGACGCGCGCCGCGCGATGAGGGCGTCGAGTGAGTAGCGGCCGGGGCCGGCGATGAATAGGGCGATGGCGATCGTTAGGAGGAGCGCGGGGATCTCGTAGGATTCGCGGCCACCGACGAATGGGTGATGGTGCATGATGCCTACGCCGATGACGGCTACGCTGAGGTCGCAGATGATGAAGATCGCGACGACGCGCGTGAGCAGGCCGAAGAAGATCAGGAAGCCGCCGATGCCCTCGGCAAACGCGACGATGGGTTCGAGGAACGACGGGGCGTTGGGGACCGCTGCATGCAGTCCCGGGCTATTGTCGAGCCAATGCATCGGATCGTGCAGCTTTGGGGCGCCGTGCAAGTGCAGCGAGTAACCGGCGACCACGCGCAGGATCAGTAGCGCGATCCCGGTTGAGACGCTGGCCGGCGGCACCAGGGCACGGAAAAATCTCGAGGATGTCATTCCGCCCATCCTCCACCGCGAACCTAGGAGTTTCCATAGAACAAACCAGCCCGCCAGCCGAACGACGAGTTTCAGAACCGCACGCCGAGGCCGGCAGCGAGCATGGAGTCGCGGACCGGAGCCGGGGCGTTGGTGCGATCGTGCAGATCCTCGCCGGCGAACCCAACGTCCAAATACAGATGGGTGCCCGGCTCGTTGATCAGCACTCCAGCGCGATAACGCGTGCCGCGATAGGTGAGCGCGGTCTGGGGTGCGCTGCCGAGCGTGTAGAGGCCGCCGGCGTTCGGCGTGTACGACACCCACGCATACGGCGAGATCACCGGCACCGGATTGGGCGCGAGCATCAGCACGTACCCCACACCGTGCACGGGCGGATAGCCGCTGTTCTCGCGCCGCGTGAACAGGTCGAGCCCGGCGAACACGTGCGGCGCGATGCGCGGTCCGCCGCCGGATTCCATCTCGTCATCGTGCACCAGAAACGACGGCACGCTCGCGAACCCATTGCCCCCGATCGTTGCGAC
>PLTN01000066.1 GCA_003164495.1 Vulcanimicrobiota bacterium | reverse complement strand
TTAATGTACGAGGATATGTATGAATTGTCTCTGGAGCGCGGGCCGAGTCCGGCCTACGATGCAACCACGATGGTTAGCACAACACTCGACGGCTCGCCCGGCCTCGACTTGGAGACGTCGGATCTCGACGAAGAACGCCGGCGCGAACTGCGTGCGTTTCTCATGGACGCCCGTTCGCGGTTCGGCCCAGGCGATGTTGGCCTACCCGCCACGAAGCGCCGCCGCGTACTCGGTCTTCGCCGCGGTGAAGTCGCGGAGCTCATCGGAGTTTCTCTCCACGCGACGCGTCGCGCTTAGCATGAAGGCAATATCATCATCGGTTTGATATAGGAACAGCACCTCCGTTCGCGCTTTCGTGAGGTCTGCACTATGATCGTACCAATCCGCTCGACCTTCGTTGAATCACCCGCAGACTGGTTTGGCCCGGCGCTTGCCGCGACGAACGACTGGATCTATCAGCTCACACCGGCCGACGCCGCGGAGATCGATGCAGCCTTCCGGTCGGCCCGCTCACACGGCCGAACGCTGGAAACACTCGAACGCGCGGATTTTCCCTTGCCGTCCTTCTCCGCGCGTTTGTCGCACGCGCTGGATTTCATCGAGAACCAGCGCGGGATTTATGTGTTGCGCGGACTACCGACCGCGCTATATAGCAAGGATGACCTGCGCCTCATCTATTGGGGCATCGGAAAACATCTCGGAACCGCCGTCTCGCAGAGTAAAGACGGTGATCTCCTCGGTGACGTGCGCAATTTCGGCTCCGACGTGAATAGTGCCGAGGGTCGCGGTTACAAGAGCAAACAGCGCTTGTCGTTTCATACCGATTCGTGCGATGTGGTCGCACTCATGGTCTTGCGCACCGCGATGAGCGGCGGTACCAGCATGATCGCCAGTTCGGTGGCGATCCACAACGAGTTCGCGCGTACGCATCCGGAGCTACTCGACGTGCTCTACGAGCCGTACCCGTGGAGCTGGCAAGGACAGGAGCCGCCGGGGGAGCCCGGCTGGTATCTACAACCGCTGTTCAGCCGGCACGATGGGAAGTTCGCGTGTCGCTACATCCGCTTGCACATCACCAATAGCCAGCGCTTTCCCGATGCCCCGCGGCTGACGGATGCGCAAATCGCGGCGATGGATGCGATCGACGCGCTGGCGTGGTCCGAGGACGTCCACCTCTCGATGTATTTCGAACCCGGCGACATTCAGGTGCTGTGCAATCATACGTGTTTGCACTCGCGCACGGCGTTCGAGGACTATCCCGAAGAGGATCGCCGGCGGCACCTGTTGCGGATGTGGCTAGCTGTTCCGAACAGCCGGAGTCTCGCGCCGGGGATGGCGACGATCTACCAGGACCAGCGTGCGGGTGCGGTACGCGGCGGCTTTCCGTCCCGAACGGGACAACACCACTTTCACACCATCGGGACGCTCGCTGACTAGATGGAATACGTTCGCCGCGACATCACCGGGCCCGACGGCAGCTATCCGGTCGAAGGCTACGTCGACCCGCCGTTTCTGCCGCTCGTCGATGCCTTTTGCGCCAACTTCGCGGCCGGCATCGAACTCGGCGCAAGCGTCGCGGTGGTGCGCGATGGGAAAGTGGTGGCCGATCTGTGGGGCGGCTATGCGGACGCGTCGAGGCAACGGCGTTGGCGCCACGACACGATCGTCAACATGATGTCGGTGTCCAAGGGCGTCTCGGCGATCTGCATCTTTTTGCTGGTCGAACGCGGGCTGCTCGATCCGCAGCGGCCGGTCGCGGACTATTGGCCGGAGTTCGCGGTTAACGGCAAAGCGGAGATCACGCTCGCGCAGGTGCTCGACCATCGTGCCGGCTTGCCTTGGGTGACCGGCGCGCAGCGCGGCGACGCCTACGATCAGGACCGGATCGCAGCGGCGATTGCGCGGCAGGCGCCGCTTTTTCCGCCCGGCGATGCGCCCGCCTATCACGTCCTCACGCAGGGCTACATTCTCGCCGAAGTCGTGCGTCGCGTAACCGGCAAGACGCTCGGGAGCTTTTATCGCGACGAGATCGCCGCGCCGCTGCACATCGACTACACGATCGGTTTGCGCGAAGCCGACCTCGACCGGTGCGCGACCTTCGAGCTTCCGCCGCAGGCCGGCATTCTCAAAGCTTTGCTCGATCCGGATTCACCGGAAGGCGTCTACTGGGCGCAACTTGCCGAAGGCGAGCGCTTCAACTCGACGGCCTTTCGTACGGCGGAGATCCCCTCAGCCAACGGCCACGGCAACGCGCGCGCCGTCGCGCGCTTGTACGGCATGCTCGCGAACGGCGGCGAGCTCGACGGCATCCGCATCATGCGCCCGGAAACGATCGACCAGCTTCGCGCGGAGCGCCACAATCTGCAAGATCGCATTCGCCCGCGGCACTACCACCAAGCCTCGGGTGTCGTGCGCAATTCGCCCCCCGTTGCCTATATGGGACCCAACCCCGGAGCGTTCGGGCATCAAGGGGCCGGCGGCGCGATCGGCTTCGGCGATCCGGAAAACGGCATCGGTTTCGCGTACGGGATGAACTACTATTCGCCGGGCGGCGAAGCGGAACGTCGCGCACCGCTCGTCGATGCAGCGTATGCTGCTCTGCGCTGAGACCGCCGTGGATCCGATCATCCTGCGCGCCTGGCCGAAGGCGTTGCACATCGAACGCGGCGGGGCCGCGCGTTTGGACGAGCTGGTCGCACGCATTGGAACGCGCGCGATGGTCGTATGCGGTACGACCGTTGCCAACGGACCGATTCTCGGGCGCGTTCGCGGCGGCTTAGGCGATCGTCTCGCTGCCGTCTTCGACGGCGTGCGCGCGCACACGCCGCTCGACGCCGTCCTTGCCGGAGCGCGCGCGCTCGCGGATTGCCGGGCCGACGTCATCGTGAGCGTCGGGGGCGGCAGCGCGACCGACGCCGCCAAAGCGATCGCGATTGCCGCCCTCGGCAACGGGCTCGATCCCTATCGCAGCGACGCTGCCGTCTCGCGCAGCGGCCCGCGGATGCAATTGCCGGCCGGCATCGCGCCGCACATCGCGGTGCCGACGGTGCCGGGCGCGGGCAACGTCATGCTGCCGACCGCCGGCGTGCTCGACCCGCAAACGCGCGCGAAGTTCTTGTTCGACGATCCGGCCCTGATCCCGAAGATCGCACTCCTCGATGCCGA
This sequence comes from Vulcanimicrobiota bacterium, assembly GCA_003164495.1. Taxonomy (GTDB): domain Bacteria; phylum Vulcanimicrobiota; class Vulcanimicrobiia; order Vulcanimicrobiales; family Vulcanimicrobiaceae; genus Lustribacter; species Lustribacter caenicola. The sequence continues at coordinate 1,667 of PLTN01000066.1, read as the reverse complement.
GCTGGTGGCCGATTGTAACGCCGAGCTCACCGCCATCACCGGCATTCGCTCGATCGTCGGCGCGGTCGAAGCGCTGTATGCTAAGGGGCGCAATCCGTTCACGTCGGGTCTGGCCCTCGAGTCGATCCGGTTGATGCGCGAAGCGCTCCCGGCAAGTCTGGCCGAACCGGGCGATCTCGAGGCGCGCGAGCGTTCGCTCTTCGCCGCCGTCATGGGAACGCTCGCGACGATGAACGCCGGCGTCTCGGTCGTGCACGCAGCGGGGCTCGTCATCGGCGGCAGATACGGAATCGCCCACGGCGTCCCGCACGCCGTGCTGTTGCCGCATGTCATGCGCGCCTTCGCCGACGTGCTGGAGCCGGTGCGCGCGCGTCTCGACAGCGCACTCGGTGTGTCCGCCGGCGAAGATGCGACGACGGCATTCGAACGGCTTTCGGCATCGTGCGGCCTGCCGGCGCGACTTTGCGCGATCGGCGTACCGCAAGAGGATTTGCCCGGCATCGCCAAACAAACGGCCGCTCTCGCGATCATGGCACTCGCGCCGCGTCCGGTTGGGACGAACGAGCTCTGCGTATTGCTCGGGGCTGCATGGTAGCTCAGAAGGAGACCACGTGATGAACCGTTGGACCGGAGTAACCTTGGCCGCCGCGATGATCCTCGCTTGCGCGTTGCCGGCGCGCGCCGACGACGTCGTGCGCGTCGGGAACGCCGCGCCCGCATCGCTGTTCTACGACGCGCTCTACATCGGCGCCGATCAAGGGATCTTCAAGAAGCATGGCCTCGACGTGCAGCCGTTCGATATCTTTGGACCGGCGAAAGCGGAAGAAGCCATGACGGCCGGCAGCATCGACGTCGAGCTCGGCGCGGGAACGGAGTTCGCCTACCTGGCCAAGGGCGTGAAATCGATCGGCGTGGCGACCGTGCTCGAGCAGCCGACCCTCGTCGACGTCGTCGTCCGCAAAGACAGCCCGATCAAGACGCTGGCGGACCTGAAAGGCAAAACGGTCAGCATCATCTCGGTCGGCTCGTTGACGGAATGGCTCGCGAAACAAATCGCCATCAGCCAACACTGGCCGCCTGATGCGGTCAAGGTGGCCGCCGTCGGTTCGGCGCCCGCGCAAGTGGCGATGCTCAGCACGGGGCAAGTCGACGCGTCCATCATCGATACATCGGCCGCGCATTTGCTCGAACAAAAGGGCCAAGGCCGCATCATCGCCTCATGCGGCCCGTTGGCGAAGAACTTTCTCACCCACGTCATCTTCGCCCGAACAGATTTCGCCGCTCAGAATCCCGATGTGCTCAAGCGCTTCCTCGCGGCCTGGTTCGAAACCGAAGAGTACATGCTCACGCATAAGGCCCAGACGGTTGCGGTGATCGTTGCGAAGCAGTCCGTTCCCAGCGACATTGCGGCCCAAGACTACGACGAACTCGTGCCGGACTTTTCGCGTACCGGCAAGTTTCCGTCCGCGGGCTTAAACGTGCTGGCCGCGTCGTTCGTCCAGATGGGAACGCTCCCGAGCCCGCCCGACATGAAAGCGCTCTACACCGAAAAGTACTTGCCCCCGCCGATCAAGTAGCGAAGCTCCGAGCGTCGATCTTCCAGTTTGTCATCCCGAGCGGAGCGCCGAAGGGCGCGTAGTCGAGGGACGCGAGATAGCCTCCAACTC
>PLTN01000132.1:84885-101035 GCA_003164495.1 Vulcanimicrobiota bacterium | reverse complement strand
CGCCGCCGCCGCCACCGCCACCGTACCCGCCGTCGGTGCTCTGCGATGCGCCGTTCGCATTCAAGCCGCCGCCACCGCCGCCGAGGTACCCCGTTGCTCCCGTCGCATTGCCGCCGTTGCCGCCGGCTGCTGCGCAATTGAGGAGATACGCATTGGCGATGGTTACGGCCGCCGTGCTTTGATTGACGAACACGCAGGCGCCCGCCCCGAGTCCGCCACCGCCCGCACCGCCGCTCACGCTGTCGGCATTGTTATTGCCGCCGTTGCCGCCTTGGGCCAGCGCGTTCTGCAACGTGAGATTTTTGATTGCGACGGATCCCTTATCGATGAAGAAGATGCGGTGCAAACCGGCACCGTCGAGCGTAACGCGGCTGTAGTATCCGCCGTCGATCGAGAGGTTCGATTCGATCGGCGGTAATGGCCCACTGAGCGTGATCGTCGATCCGCCCATCGCGGTCGTGTCGAAGACGATCGTGTTGCCGGCCGGAGCAGTGTTGATGGCGTAGCGCAGATCGCCGAGCGTGCCGCTTCCGCTGCCCACCGGCGATCCCGGAACCGTATCCGTCGCCAACGTCACAACGGTCACGCCGGAATTCGAAATGGTGAATGCCGACGGGAGCGTTGCCGTTGCGGCTCCACTCGTAACGGACACAGTACGTGCGCCCGTCGCCGCTTCGGGGTCAACAAAGAACGTTGCCGTAAGCGCGGTTGGGCTGACGTACGTCGTCTGCACCGTAACGCCGGAACCGCTGACGCCGACGGTCGTCGCGTTGGAGAAACCCGATCCGGTGACGGTTGTGGTCGCGGTCGTACCGATGAGGCCGCTCGTAACACTCAAGGCCGACAGGATGAGCGCCGCGGACGACGGCGCGAAGGTCGCGCTAGCCACCGTTGCGCCCGTCGCGGATGCCGAAATCGTTGCTGACGACAGCGCCGCACCGGTGTAATTCAACGTTGCGGTATCCGAAGAACTCAACAGCGTACCGGCAGGCGGATTATCGCTGCCGGACGTCGCGATCGTCGTGGCTCCGGAAGTATCGCTGTCTCGCAGCGTGATCGGATGCAAATACGTACCCACGATCGTGTTTCCGCTCGCGTCCTTCACGTTCACCGAAAACGGCTGCGCGGAAACGTAGGCGGATCCGGCCGTGGCGGACGGAAGACCCGAGATAACGATCGTTGACGGCGCTCCGTCGAGGACGAGCGGCGTGGATGCGACGTTCGCTTGATTCGCGATCACTGCCACGCTGAGGGTTGCTTCCGAAAGCAGATTGCCGATGGGAGTCGCAGGTGAGGTGCTCGTTTGTTGCTGGTTGTACGTCGTAACGATGAACGTATCGGTGCCGGCCGCGGCCGGAGCCGAAACCGTGCACGTGAGCGGAGATCCGGTGCAGTTCGGATTGCTCGGCGTGAGATTGCTCGCAGTGGAACTGGGCGATCCCGTATAGGCGGAGCCGTTTACCGTCGTGAGCGTGATTACCACGGAGAGCGTCGCGGTCGACACGTATGCCGGACTGCGTTGCCTCGAAGATCCTGTGCTTGCGGCCGGTACCGTGATCGTGAACTTCGCCGTCGTTGCCGGCGCAGCCGAAGCGGGCGTGGGAGCGGCGACAATCGTCTGGGGTGTGGCCGGCGCGAGAACAGATTGCGCACCGCTGGAACATCCGGCGATTCCGCCCAAGAGCAGAACACTGAGAACGCGCATGCGCTGGATCATTGAATCGGCACCCCTAAGGTCGTGACGCTTACCGCAACAGTCGCTTGATGGAATCCGTCGGACACCGTCACGGTACAGCTTCCGGCAGCAACCGACGTTATCGTAAATGCGCCGTTCGCGACCGGGCCTAACGTTGCAATGCCGGAGCATCCGCTCACCGTGAACGTTTGTGCGCCGGGATCCGTGATCGTGACGCTCTGCGTTTGCGCCGAACCGGTGAACGTCAGCGATACCGGTAAAAGCGATACCGGCCCAGACGCGATACCGCTGACCACGACGGAGAACGATGTGGAATGCCCGTTGTCGTCGGTGATCGTGATCGTCGCACTGCCGTTTTGGACGGCGGATACGGTGAAGGTCGCGCTCCCTTGCGAGGAGCTCATTACCTTCGCTTGCAGCGCGCGAGAAGCGGCCGAACTTTGAACGCTTCCCGGGGCTACTGTCGCAACTGCGGTATTTGACGACGTCGCGGTATAGGTGCCGCTATAGCCGGCTTCGCTGACGCTGAGCTGCGCGGTCGTCGAGCCGGCACTTAACGTAAGCGACGTGCCGCCGGCGGGCAATTGAATGGCTGGTGCGGCACCCGGCAGCGGTGAAGTATCCACTCCGCCGCCGCACGCAGAAAGCACGAGCGCGACCGTGAGGACGGCAACGATCCGACGAGTCATAACACCTCGATCGAGGCCGCCAATTACTGCAATCGAACCAAAGCGGTTCGATGAACAAACGCCCGGTCTCAGCCCCGACTGATCCCGGCGATGGATGGGGCTTCTGCCTAACCATCCGACCGTACCTTGTCGTTGGTGGGCAGGCCGGCATGCCGCCAAGCGATCTCAATGGTTTGTTAGCAAAGGCGAGCAAGCGGAGACTCACGAAGCGCGGCCGACCGGATCGTAATGAAGCAAAAGACCGTCACCCTCACCGTTACGGAACTCCAGAATCAGATCGCGTCGGTCGAAGGCTTTCGCATTTCATTCGAACGCTTCGGCGCCGCGGATACGCCGATCGAGCCGTATCCCTACGACGTGATGGCCCCGAGCAAATGGCGGATTTCGGACTGGAAGCGCGTTCGGCTCGCGTCGTATATCGGCACGTTCAAAGCCGTAGTGGCTTTTCAGGGCGACGACACGCCGGTTAAATCCGACATCAAGCTCGTAACGTTGCGCGACTCCTATTACCAGGCGCGTTATGGGTCGCTCGAACCTGAAGAACGGCCGATTTTGTCGGAGTTGGAAGTGCGGCGCGAGCGGAAGAATGCTGAAGCTGTCCCGCCGGAGCGCAAGCGGCGCTGATTGCAGCGATTGCGGCTGCCCCTCGACTACGCGCCCTGCGGCGCTCCGCTCGGGGTGACATGCGGGAGAAGTTGCGCGATGCGGTCGAGTGTGCTTTGTGGGAGGGGGCCTTTCTTTTCAGCCGCTGCGGCGGCTTCGACTTGGGCGAGGTCGGAGAAGCCGACGAGGGCTGATGCGATCATGGGATTCGTGATCGCGAAACGCAGCGCCGCCTCGGCCAACGATGCGACGTGGCCTTCGCTCACGAGCGGCGTTAGTCGCGCGGCGCGCTCGACGTCGCCGCGATAATCGGCACTCGTGCCCATCGGTACGACGTTTTGCGAGCTGATTGCATGGCGTGAGGTCTCGCTGCTGAGCGCGCCACCGGCCAGGACCCGAATGCCGACGGCACCCATGCGTTGTTCGGCGGCGCGCGCCAGCACGTTCTCGTAATTCGCGCCGACCGCGCCGATCGGTTCGTTGCCCGCGCTGGCGTTGAGGATGTTGTAGATCACCTGGAAGACATCGAACGCGCCCGTTGCGATCAACTGAGGAATGGCCGCGGCTTCGCCGGTCCCGGAGAATCCGTAAAAACCGATCTTGCCTTGTTTGCGCAACGCTTCGAAGGCGGGGACGACCTCCTCGGTCACCGTTCGCACGTCGAGCGTGCCGTTGCCGCCGGCCAGCGTGACGGCGGTATGGAGCTGAAACACGTCGACGCGTTCGCGTCGCAGCCGGCGCAGACTCGCCTCGCACGATTGCGCGATCGCGAGACCGAGCTTCCCGCGCTGCTCCGGATCGGCGGGCGACTTGGTGGCTAACACGATGTCGGGGCGCAGCGTCGCCAGCACGCGGCCGAGATTCGTCTCCGATTCGGTGTTGCCGTACATCGGCGCCGTGTCGAAGTAGTTGATGCCGAGTTCGAGCGCCCGCGCCACCGCACGCTCTTGATCGGCGGCCGTGCCGCGCACCATCAAGCCGCCGATGTTGCCGCAACCAAACCCGACCCGCGACACGCGCAGCGCTGTGCGGCCAAGGATCCGGTACTCCACGCCTCAGAACTTCGCTAAGCGGGCTTCGCGCAGTTCATCTTGCCAGACGGCTTCCTTCGGAACGACGTGGTCGAGCGCGCGCACGTTATGGTACGACGCAGCATCGATGCCGCGCGGCGTGCCGCCGGACTCCGCCACGGCAACGGCTTCGAGCAGCAGTTGCCGCATCATGATGATCGCGCGATCGGTCGTGCCCAGGTGCTCGAGCGAGCGGTCGACGAGCGGACCCATGCTCTCCTGAATCGCGAGGTCTTGGGTATTGACGCCGGGGATACCGGTGAAGCTCTGCGTTTTCTGTACCGCGCGGTCGAGCAGATAATCGTTCTCGCGATTTGCCGTCAAACGGTAGCGATCGCGAGGATCGCTCCATGCGCCGCGTCCGGAGCTCTCTTCCGATTCCGCCACGAACTCGGGTGTCACCGGGATCGCCGGATCGGCGGAATAAAACCAGTTGTACGTCCAGGTGTGCGTGTCGTCGATCGGCACCCAAAAGTGCCCTTTGATCAGCGGGTTGTCTTTGAACTCCGAGGTGGCGATGTGGCCCCGAATCTGCGTCACCGGCATCACGTAGTGATAGAGACGCACCCACTGATGCTCGGGGAGTTGGCGCACGCCGGTATAGCAGTAGCCATAATCCGTGATCGACACGTCGATGCCCGGAATCGTGCGCTTATAGTCGGTGAGGAACGAGAGATCGCCCTTGTTCTTGCGGTGCATGATCGTCGCGTGCGAGGAGTCAAGGCCGCCTTCGAGCGCCTGCAGATAATTGCAATCCTCGAACGTTTTGGTCGAGAAGCGATGGGTTTCGGGAGCCCGGACGAGTTCGTACGCCGGGGGCGCCGGCTGCAGCGCGGGATCGCCCATGTAGGCCCACACGCACCCGCCGCCTTCCCACGTCGGATAGGCTTCGATGCGTACCTTGTCTTTGAAGAGCGAATCCGGCGGCTCGGACGGCATGTCGACGCAGGTGCCGGAACGGTCGAACTTCCAGCCGTGGTAGACGCAGCGCAAACCGCACTCTTCGTTGCGCCCGAAGAACATCGGTGCCCGCCGATGCGGACAATACGCGGAGACGAGCCCGACTGTACCGGAGCTGTCGCGAAACGCAACGAGATCTTCACCCAGGAGACGCACGCGTCCCGGCGCGCCGTCGGGCTCGCTCACTTCTTCCGAGAGCAGCGCGGGTAGCCAATAGCGCCGCATCAGGTTTCCCATCGGCGTTCCCGGACCGACCTGCGTGAGGCGGGCGTTCTGTTCCGGGGTCAACATCGCGTCAGGCTCCCTTCCAGAAAAGATCGGCGGCGTTCGTGGGCCGCTCGAGCAGTTTGTAGGTTGCGGCGAAGTCGAGCAACGGCTGCGCCAGCTTCGGATCGAGGCCGGTGGCGAACTGCACCCGCGACATCGTGCGCACGCGATCGATGTCGATCTTCGAGTAGCGCGACAATATCTCGGCCGTCTGCGGGCGGTGCGCGTTGGCCCAGCGTGCGGTGTCGTAAAACGCCGCGATGAGTCGTTTGATGCTCGCCGCATTGGCGTCGAGGTAGGCGCGCCGGCCGTACCAGATTCCGCTGTAGTAGTGCAGCGAAACCGTGTCGGCGGGGACCCCGATGATCCGCGTCACGTCCTTGGAGTCGGTGATGAACGGCTCGCCGTTGAGCGCGGCCGCGATCGTGCCGCGCTGTAATGCAGGCACCATCTCCGAGAAGTGCATCTCGAAGAAGCTGACCTTCGCCGGATCGGCGCCGCCGCGCCGTAACCATTCGATGACTTCCATCTGCGGCGCGCTTTTGAGCTGCGGCAGACCGATCGTTTGGCCTTCGAGATCCTTCGGGCCGCGCACGGAACTGTTCTTGGTCACGCACAGCGCGATCGTCACCGACTCCGTCGCGTGCAATCCGCCGCTCGCGATGATGGCGAGATCGAAACCGTGATTCACCGCGTTTGCGATCGGGATCAAATCGGTATTGCCGATGTCGAGCGCGTTGCCGATCACCGCGTTCAACACGACCGAACCGTTACCAAACGCCTCGGTGGTTGCCGTGACGCCGTTGCGCGTGAAGATTCCCTGATCGGCGGCGTAGAACGGCTCCATGAACGGTTCGCTCGCCTCGGCACCGATGCGTATCGGCGGCGCGTCGGCGGAGCGCCCCGGCAGCGGCGTGAAGGCAAGCGGTGAGGCTCCCAGGATACCGAGCGCTCGGGCACGCGTAAGCTGCATCCAGCCGAGTTCGCCACAGGCGCCGAAGTCCTCTCGGGCGTAGACGCACGCATGCGCATGCAATTCACCGCCGCACTTCTCGCGTTTGCCGTGCTGCTGCTGCTGCCGTCGGGCAGCACGCGCGCAGCCGGCTCGGGCGATGCGTTTGCCGCGCTCGTCGCCGCGGCGAAAGCGGAAGGCTCGGTCGTCGTCGATGGCCCGCCGAACGACGCGGTTCGCACCGCGCTGACGACGGGTTTTCAAGACAAGTACGGCATCCCGGTCTCGTATATCAGTTCGGGCAGCGGTCCGTCGGCTGCGCGCGTGCGCGCCGAACGCGCCGCGGGGAAATATCTGCTCGACGTGTTCGTGAGCGGCAGCGACACGCCGATCATGTCGTTTCTCCCCAGCGGCTGGCTCGATCGCATCGAGCCGGCGCTCATCGAACCCGACGTGCTGAACACCAAAGACTGGAAAGACGGGCACCTCTGGTACGCCGACCCGAATCACACGATCTTGCGCGTTCTCCAGTACGTGTCCGTCGAGTTGATGATCAACACGAAGTTGGCCTCGCCCAAAGAGATCACGACGTGGAAATCGCTGCTCGATCCGAAGTGGAAGGGCAAACTCCTCATCAAGGACCCGCGCTTGCCGGGGGCCGGGCAATCGCTGAACAGTTACTTCTACATCCACTTCGGGCCCGATTTCGTGAAGAAACTCTACATCGATCAGCAGCCGGTCTTCTCGGGCGACGCACGTCAGGGCGCCCAAATGCTGGCGCAGGGCGAATATCCGATTTGGGTCGGCGGCGAGTGGGGCCAGGCCGACTCGTTCCGCAAACTCGGCTATCCGCTCGCACCGGTCTTGCCGACCGACGGCCCCGGGATCCTCACCGGGAGCTTCGGCTTGATCAACCTGATGAACAAAGCGCCGCACCCGAACGCCGCGAAATTGTTCGTCAACTGGATCGCCGGCCGTGAGGGCGGCGCGATCTTCGCCAAGGCGATGCTGGCCGGTACCCTGCGCACCGACATCAAGCAAGACTGGATGCCGGCCGTCGAGCTGACCCAGCCCGGCCGCCAGTACTACGACGCCTACGACTACAAGTTCATCACGGTCGACCGGGACCAGGCGCTGGCCAAATTCAAGGCACTTTTGGGCCTCTGACCCCCCGGGGATCCCCGGCCGGGTGCCCGCTGTGTATTTTCTTCGTAATCTTTGTTATTGGGGTCACAGGAACGGCAGTTCAAGCGCCGGGAGGGGGGATGGGCAGGCAGGCGCCCTGCCGAAAGAAGGAGGGCCTGCCATTAGACAAAGGAGTGTCATGTCTGTCGCCATCTCCGGCTCCAATCCGGCCTACTCCCTGCAGTCGGTTCTCTCGGCGCAAATCGCGCTGTTGACGGAGACCGAGCAGGCCACGAGCGGCTCGCGAATCACGAGCGCTGCGGTCGACCCTTCGGGTCTGGCGATCTACAACAACCTCGAGACGCAGTCGCAAGGCGCGGATACGGCCAACGAAAACATCACGCAAGCGTCGGATGCCGTCAATGTTGCGCAAGGCGCCACGAGCACGATCCAGACCTCGCTGAGCCAGATCAACAACCTCGCGATCGAGGCCAACAACGGCTTCAACTCAGCGTCGGACAATGCCGCGCTCCAAGCGCAGGCGACGCAGCTCGCGCAAGGCATCAACCAAATCGCCAGCGAGACGAACTTCAACGGCACGGCCTTGATCAACGGCGCGAACTCGGGCAACACGCCGCCGACTGCCGCCACCGCTGCGATCACCAACGACAACGTGACGAACGCCGGCGGCGGGGTGGTGACGAGCGCCTCAGCTTCCGCCGCGACGACGAGCGGCACGTTCAGCGTATCGGTGGATGCGACCGGCAATGCCGACGTCACCTATACCGACAACGCCACGCAGACGACGACCGCGGTCGGCAGCTTCGCCGCGAATTCGTCGACGACGTTTAACGGCACGACGATCAACTTCGGCAATTTCTCGGCAAGCGACGCCGGCGCGTCGGCGACCATTCAGGCCACGGCGGCAAGTGCGGGTTCGACGCAACCGGCGGTCAGCGTGCAGTCGGGTGCGAGTGCGGGACAAACGACGACGGTTTCGTTTGCCGATGCGAGCACCACCGGACTGGGCATCTCGAACATCGACCTCTCGAACCCGGCCAGCGCGACGAACGCCGAGGGTCAGATCGGCAACGCGATCACGAACCTGAACGCGGGTCAAGCGCAGTTGGGCGCCGAGTCGAACTCACTCGCCAACCAGTTCAGCAACAACAACATCTACTCGAACAACTTGGCCAACTCGGCATCGTCGATCGGCGATGCCAACGAAGCGCAAACCGCCTCGGCCATTTCGCAATCGACGCTGCAGCAGCAGATTTCGATCGCCGTGCTGGCGCGCGCCAACACCGACGCCGGTCACCTGAACAGCTTCCTCAGCGTTTTCGCCTAGTCGTCAACGAATCCGGCAGCGCTCCGCGCGTTCGTACTCTTCGCGCGCTTCGCTGAAGCGGCCGAGTTTCTCGAGCAAGTCCCCGCGCATGCTCGGCAGCAATTGGGGTCTCCTTGGTTGGGGGTGTCCTATCTCTGCGTCGAGCGAGATGCCCCGAAATCGACAGACCGCACTCCGGCACGTTCGAGGCGCGGGATCACCTCGTCGCGGAAGTACGGAAACTCGGCCAGATAGTTGACGAACCCCATCGCGATCCCGCTGAACCCGGCACGCGCGATCGCGATGAACTCCGCGGCGACCGTATCGGGATCCCCGACCACCGGCCAGCCGCCGTAGCCGGCGGCGAAACGCACCCGCATGCGCTGGAAGTGCTCCGGCTGCATCGTCGTCGAGGACCCGCGCGTGCCGATTTCGACCATGCGCTCGACCGCATCCCAATCGGCCTGCTCGTCGGCGTAATAGCGGTAGTACTCTTCCGCTTCCCGCTTGGTCGGCCGGCAGACGACGCTGGCCGTCGTCATCACGCCGAGCCGTTTGCCGAGCGCGGCCGCCCGGCGGTGGGCGTCGGCCACGTTCTCAGCGGCCTGGTCGACGCTCATCCGGATGGTCGAGAGCAGATACGCGCAGTTCGCGATCGCGAAGCCTTTGCCGGTATCCGAACTGCCGGCGTTCATGATCACCGGTTGCGTTCCGCCGTAGGGTTTGGGCTGCGACTCGACGCCGTGCAGCGTGATGAACTCGCCGTCGAAGTCGAAGGTGCCCTCGCGCTCCCACATCATGCGGATGACGCGCAGCCATTCCGCACCGTGGACGTACCGCGTCTCGTGATCGCGCTGCGAGACGTTGAACATCTCGAACTCATCTTGATTCCATCCGCAGACGAGGTTGAGCCCAAAGCGTCCGCGCGCAACATGGTCGACCGTGACGAACTGCTTCGCGGCGAAGATCGGATGCACGAGCGGCGCGTGTACGGTTCCGAACACGGTGAGGCGTTGGGTTGCGCCGAGTAGTCCGCAGGCCCAGGTCACGGTTTCGAAGCCGGCGCCTTCGAAGTTCGTGGAGCCGCCGAAGCCCTTCCAGCGTGCAACGGGCAACATGAACTCGACGCCGGCGTCGTCGAGCATTTGCGCCAGCGCGACGTTCTCTTCCCACGACGAAGACCAACGCTCGGGCACCTTCGTGGCAGCGATGCCGGACGACATATTTGCGCCGAAAATGCCCAGTTTGAGGGCGTTGCCGCTACCGAGTTCGCTGCGATCGAGTGTCATGGCGGATGTGATACGCTGGCATTGCGCAAACGTCCGTCCCATGGTCCCCCGATTTCTCCAACGCCGAACCTTCGTGTGGCGCGTCTTCTTGGTCGCCGCCGCCGGCGTGCTCTATGCGATCGCGGTGAGCGGGCCAGCATATGACGCCACCACGCCGCTCACGCTGCCCCATCACGAACTCGTGCGGAAAATCTATGCGCTGCTGGCGTTCGCGCTGCTCGGGTTCGCGCTCGAACGCTCAAACTTGCGACGGGCGCACGGCCTCCTCGGTGCGGGGATCGCCGTCGCCGTCTACTCGTATGCCATCGAACTCGGCCAGATCTTCATCTCGCACTCGACCGAAACGTTCGCCCAGCATTCGTTCGATGTCGCGAGCGGCCTCGGCGGCGGCGCGCTCGGCGCGTTCGTCGCGCTGCTCATCAGCGCGCCGCGCGCAACTGCTCGCCGCACCGAGGCCGTCGTCGTGGCGGCGATGCTGGCGACGCTCGCGTGGGGCTTCAGCGTAACGTACGCATACCTCGACTGAGGGCGCTTAGGGCATCGGCGAAGCGAGTGGTCCCGTCGGCGGTAACGAGCTGGGGATGGAAACCGGCGTTGCCGCCGGCGCCGGCGTCGGCACCGTTATCGGCGCGGGTGCCTGCGGTGAGGTTTGTGCGAACGCGAGGCCCGAGGCAGCAAGCGTTAGCACGGTGCCGGCGAGCGCGGCGGTGATCGTTCTTTTCATGATGTCGCTATTATACCCAACTTCATCTGTTCAAGCGCGGCACGTCCGAGCAAACCATACGGACTGCCGTATGTTTCGGCGATTTCGAAATGGTTGTACGCCGTTCCGACAAGCAGCCGCACGCGTCTCCCCGCCGCCTCGAGCGCCGCTGCGAACTCGCGTGTCTGACGCTGGAATTCCGGCGACTCTTCCGTGCCGTATGCGAGCACGATCGGCATCGAGATGCGATCGATGTGCCGGATCGCGCTGAGCGCCGCGACGGTTTCGTCGTCGAAGTGAACGTACGAACTGCGCGCCGACAAGCGCACGGGCGTGAGTTCGTACATGCCGCTGCAGCACAACGCACCCGCGATGACCGTATCGGGCACGCCGTAGTCGCTCCACTTCGTGATGAGCGTGCAGCCCGTCAGGTGCGCGCCCGATGAGTGACCGGCCAGGTGAATGCGTCCCGGGTCGCCGCCGAACGACGCGGCGTTCGCGTAGACCCACGCCACCGCGCGGCGGATCTGATCGACGATCGGCGGCAGGCGCGAACCGGTATTCTCCACGCCGTCGAAGTCGAGCAGTACGCAGTGCCCGCCGGCACCGACGTACGTCTCCGTAATGAACCCGTAACGCTCCGATGAGTTCGCGCGCCATGCGCCGCCGTGAACGAACACGAACACCGGTGCGTTCGGGCGCGCCGTGCGGAAGAGGTCGAGGTGTTCCATCGCACCCGGACCGTACGCGTATCGCGTCGCCGGCGGCAGCCGCTTACGGGCCTCGTCGCTGAGCGCATTTTGCCGGCGGTGCATCAGCTCCGCGTTCGGCGCCCAGACCATCTGGTCGTAGCACGCATCGAGCTGGGCTTGATCGTAATCGAGAAAGACGGACATGCCCTGTATTTCGACGGTATAGATGATCGCACCGGCAATGCCAAGAACGAACGCCGGGTGACCGAAGCCCTCGCGCACGACCCGGCGATTCTGATCGTCGGTGATGATCTATTGGCCGAACGGGTTTGCGATGAGCTCGCTGCTGCCGGCGGCACGCGCGTACGCGTCGTCGCGCCGAAGGTTGCCGATGACGACGAGGAATTGCTCGAGGCCGGTGTGGCCTCCGCAGTTGCGATTCTCACGCTCTCCAGCGACGACGAACGCAATCTCTCGATCGCGCTGCGCGCGCGCATGCTCAACCCGCACATCCGCGTCGTGCTGCGCCAGTTCGGAACGAAGATCGGCCGCAAGATCGAACAAAATCTGCCCGATTCGACCGTTCTCTCGCCGGCCGCTCATTCCGCCGCGACGTACGCCGGCGCCGCCCTGGACCCGGGCTGTTTCTTCGCGTTGCGCTTTCCGGATATGGTGGCGGGTGCGTTCGTCGGCTTCACCTTCGGATTCGCGAACGAGCTCGACGTCGCGCATCTCACCGTCGCCGAAGCCGAACAGAAGCTGGGCTTGCGCGTCGTTGCGCTCGGCAACCTCTGCGAGCCGGTTCCCGACTCGCTGATCGATGCGAACGATACGATCGCCGCCTTCGGCCGGGTGATCGAGCGCCGCACCGAAACGCGGCACGAACGCGAACCGCCCGGCTCGCGCCCCTACGTGCGGCGCACGCTCGCGGAATCGCTGATCGAAACGCTGGCGCGCACGAACCCGATCCTGCGCACCATCGCCGTAAGCGCGGCCGTGTTCTACGCGGTCGCAGCGTTCTTTTTCCATCTCGCGCTGCACCTGAGCTGGCCGGGCTCGGCGTTTGACGTCGTCCAGGCGATGACCAGCGCCGGTTTCGGCGACACGTCGGTGGTGCGGCGCGGCACGGCCATCGTGCTCGGGGCGATGGTCGTGATGATCGGCGGCACGATCTTCACCAGCATCTTCATCGGTTATGTCAGCGCGGCGATCACGCGCGCGCAGTGGACCGCGCAACAAGGCTTGCGCCGCATCCGTGCCCACGGTCATTACGTCGTGTGCGGCGGCGGCCGCATCGGCGGCGCCGTCGTGAACTTGCTGATCGAAGCCGGCAAGCACGTTGTCGTGATCGATTCGCATCCCGACCCGACGCTCGTGCGACGCGCGCGAGAGAGCCGGCTCGATTTGCTGACCGGCGATGCCACGAACGAAGACGTGCTCGCGCTCTGCGACGTTCCGCACGCTGCGGCCGTCGTGGTGCTGACCAACAGCGATCCGGCGAACTTGGAGATCGCGCTCGGTGCGCGCGCCATGCGCGCCGACGTGCCGCTGGTCGTGCGGATGGAAGACCGCACGTTCGCGCAGGCCACGGCCAGTTTGTTCGGGATCGCGACGTTCTCGCCGGCCGCGCTGACCGCGCCCGCCTTCGCCGGGTTAGCCCGGTTTCCGGGAACGCTGGGCCGCGTCCGGATTGCCGGCAAGGAGCACACGATCGTGCAGCTCTGGGGCGGCGCCGGCACCCAAGCGCAAGCCGGAGCGGTGCCGCTCTGCGCGTGGCGCGCGGGGCGCGGTATCGTGTTGATTCACAGCTTCGAGGAAATCGTCGCCGGAGACACCGTGATCTACGCGATTCCGCCCGGCGTGCCGGTACCCGAACCCGGGATTGTCTCCGCCTAGGCCGAACAAATCGCCATGGAGACTGCCGCATCTTCGACGATGACGCTCTCTGAGCGCGCCGACGCGCTCGAGAAGCAACTGAGCGACGAACTCGATCGGTTCGTTCCGGTTCGTTCCCCGCTCTACACCTCGGGCGACCGCGATCCGCGCCTGCCGTTGGAAGTGAAATCCGACGAGGGTAAGTATCGGGGCAAGTTGTTCAACATGGGGCACGACAAGCGGCTGCCCAAGATGCCCGACAAGCCGACACTGCTCGACTTTTTCGAATACCGTATGGCGCCCGCAACCCACTTGCTGCAGAGCGCGACGCACGCGCTCAACGCGGGCTGCGAAGAGAAGATCATCATGGCGTGCCTCGTGCACGACATGGCCGTTTCGATGTTCATCCGCGGCGACCACGGCTACTGGGGCGCGCAGCTCCTCGAGCCCTACGTCGATGAAGAAGTGAGCTGGTCGATCCGCGCGCATCAGGTGCTGCGGTTCTATCCCGACGAGAAGTACGGCTACAAGTATCCCGATCTCTACATCAAGTTCTTCGGCGCCGATTACAAGCCCGAGCCGTACATCGAGCGCGCCTACCAGAAGATCAAGAACCACAAGTGGTATGAAACCGCGCGCCTGATTACGGTCAACGACATCTACTCGTTCGATCCGAACATGTCGGTGAGCTTGGATCCGTTCCGCGACATCGTCGCGCGCAATTTCCGTCAGCCCGAAGAGGGCTTGGGCTGGGACGATTCCCCGTCGTCGCACATGTGGCGCACGATCAACTGGCCGACCCGCTTCTTATAGGCAAACCGCCCGCGTCGAACGCGGTTCCGACCAGCAGCTGCAGGTAGCGGCTGTAGCTAACCACGCCGCCCGTGACGCCGTTGGCGCGCAGGTAGCGGTCGTAGACGTTCCAGCTGAACGCGAAGAGCCGCGGGTTGTAGTAGCGCTCGAAGCGTTCGCGGCCCGCGGCGAAGTCGGCCAGCACGGCCGGTTTGAGATGAATTCGCCGGCGGTCGCTCGCGGGTAACTCGCCGTACGTCCAGTACGCGCCGGAGTAGCGGATCAGCGGGTCGGTCGAGCGCAGGCAGGTCAACGACCCGATCAGGTTCGCATCGCCCTCGTCGCCGAATCCGGCGGCGTGCGACCACTCGTGCGCGAGTGCGCGAGGAACTTCAAACGGCAGAAACGTCGCGTTGAGCAGCGTCTCGAACGCGAACGGATCGTACTGACCGCCCACGCCGGCCATTTCGTATAGCCGCTCGGCGACGGTCGTTTTCGGCACGGTGACGGCGGGCGTCCAATCGTCGCCGAGCCGTTCGACGATCGGTAAGAAGTCGCGCGCCAATTCGGCACGCATCGCCGCAGAGCTCTCGCTGCGCATGCGGGCGTGCGCGGCCTCGACGTCGGTGTTGAGGATCGCTGCGATCCGGTCGGCGAAGGCCGATACGGCGGCCGGGGTAACGCGTGCGGCAACGTAGTCGACGCGCGCCGCAACGGGTGCGCGCCGGTAGTTCCAGCCCCACAGCAGGTTGAAGGCGATCACGATCGCGGCCGCGAGCGCCGCCGTGTGCGCGCACAAGAGGAGCACCTTGCGCACGCGTGTTTCGCGCGCTCGCCGCAGCGTCAGCGTCCAGCCCGCGATGACGAGTGCGGCGACGAGCGCCGCCTCGAGGTCACCGACCGCAAACGGCACCGCGTTCGAGAGCGGAACGAGCGCCATGTTCAGGTGCGCGTAGATGCCGTTGGAGTAGACGTGCTCGAGCGTCGCGGGCGGAATCGGAACGCCGGCCACGACGAACGCGAGCACGATCGATGCGGCGTCGATCGTGAGCGCGCGCTTCACGGGAAGAGGTACGTCGAGAGCTCGCCGACGCGCGTAAACCCGATGCGGTCGTAAACGCTCAGCGCGGCGGCGTTGAAGTCGTTCACGTACAGGGAAACCGTCGGATTGGATTCCAGCAAGCGCCGTGCCGTTGCCGCGAGCGCTCGCGTCGCGTAGCCGCGGCCGCGCAGGTTCGGCGGGGTCCACACGCCCTGAATTTGTGCGGTCACCGGCGTTCGCGCGCCGATGTTGCACTGAAAGCGCAATTCGTTGTCGACGATCCACACCCACCAGCAGCCGAGCTCGATCGCGTGCCGCACGCCGGCCACGAACGTCGAGCGCTGCGCGCGCGGATCGTAACCCAATTCGCCGAGGATCATGCGCGCGGAATGGTCGGCCACGAGTTCGGTCTCGTCGGTGCGCGCCTGCCGCACCTCGGCATCTTCGAATTCGATGAGTCCTTGCGGCCACAGCGCGTAGAGCGGCTGCCGCTCGCGCACGAGGACCGGCGCCCGATGCCAGGTCTTGACGCGATTCCAAATGCCGTCGACAGCGCGCTTGGGTCCGACGAAGCTGCGCATGCCGGGATACTTGCGCGTTTCGACCGCGAATGCATCGAGCGCGGCCGCGTCGTCGGCGGCCACGACGAGTTGCGAGCCATAGTAGATCACGCCGCGCACGGTGCCGTCACGCTTGCGATCGATGAACATCTCGTCGGGCGCGTAGGGGCCGTGGCCGCCCTCGAGGACCCAGTGCAGGAAGGCATTCTCAAACGGGCGCGCCGCCACGAAGGCTAGTGCGTCGCGTCGATTGTGACGGGTGACGGATTCGAGCAGGGTGTCAGCTAAGCGGTTGAACGAACGCCGGCTTCGTTGTCGGCTGGCGGCTACCGCCCTCCGGTTCAACGCTTACCGCGACAGCCGCCAAGTTCCCGGCATCTTCGGGAATCGGGACCAACGTGATGCCGCTTTGACTCGGCGAGAAGGTGACGCTGGGCGCGACCGCTTTGGCGCCACGGGCAAGCGTCCATGCTTGGTAGACCTTCCCGCGCGGCAACGGCGGCAATGA
>PLTN01000132.1:0-84869 GCA_003164495.1 Vulcanimicrobiota bacterium | reverse complement strand
GCGTCAATGCGGGTTTGCAATGTCGCGACCCGCGTTTGGGCATCGTGCAGATCGGAACGTAAGCCGAAGTTCTGGATCACGCTGACGAGCGCGAACACCACGGCGGCCGCGGCGGCGAGGGTCGTGCCCCACATCGCGCTCGTGCGCGTTGCGCTCACCGGTGCGCGACGCGGCGAAGACGCGTCCGCACGTACCGAGGCCATCAGCCGTTCTTTCATGCGTGCCGCGCGGGCACTATCGACCGGCTCCTCGGCCGAGAGACCGACCAAATTCGCGGTTGCGCGCAGCTCGTCGTATTCGCGGCGCGCTTGCGGATCGGAGAGGATCAGCGCCGCGACGAGGCCTTGCTCCGAGCGCGGTAGCGTACCCAGCGCATACGCTGCCACGAGATCGAGCAGTGCTTCACGATCGTCGGGTAAGCTCATCGTGAAACTGCCTCGCTCAACGTTTCGCGCATGCGGCGTAAGCCGGTGCGGATGCGGGTCTTGATCGTGCCGAGCGGAATCCCGGTGCGGCGAGCGATTTCTTCATGGGTGATTCCGCCGAAGAATCCGAGTTCGATCGGCGTGCGCTGCTCCTCGTTGAGTACCGAGAGCGCACCACGGACGCGCTGGGCGTCGATGTTGGCGAACACGGCGGTATCGGTGGATGCTTCGGCGGGCAGATCGGCCGGGATCTCTTCGGTCGGCCGATTGGCGCGGCTGCGCACGGCATCGAGCGTCCGGTTGCGGGTGACGCGGCTCAGCCATGCGGCGAAGTTGCCGTCGCGAAACGCTTCCGGCGCACTCCACAAGGTGAGGAAGATCGACTGGGTGACGTCTTCGGCCAACGTCGCGTCCGACGCGATGCGCAGCGCGATACCGAACACCAGCCGGTGATATCCGTCGTAGAGTTGTTCGAACGCGTCGACATCTCGTGCGCGCACTCGCTCCATCAGGCGTGCACCGTCTTCCACGTACCATCCGTTCGTGCGGTCATTCTCGGAACCCCGGTCATCCAACGGGCGGCTCGGCTGCATGGATTGGGCCGAAGGTGGAACGGAGGGGCCCGGTGCCCGGCCGAAGCCCGGAGTGTGACCGGTGTTGCTGGGGCGGCCACCATTCTCGTCGGGCTCCTTGGGGTCGCGCTGCTGGTTGCCCTGGTGGCCGAACGGATCCGGGTTCCCAGCGCCGTGGCGCTGGTTGCGTTCGGGGCGGGTACCGCGGCGATTTATCCGATGGCCCTGCCGTTTCACTTCGGCGACGCGCTGCTCTTCATTTTTCTGCCCCCGCTGATCTTCGAGGCGGCGTGGTCGATCGATCCGGCCGCGTTGCGCCGGACCGCGCTGCGCATCGCGCTGCTGGCGGTGCCGGGCGTCGTGCTGGTGGCCGGGACGATCGGCGGCGGCATCGCGCTCTCGGGCCAACTGCCGCTGGCCTCCGCGATCGTGCTCGGCGCGATCGTCTCGGCGACCGACCCGGTCGCGGTGATCGCGCTCTTCCGCCGCTTGCACGTGCCGGTCGATCTGCTCACGATCGTCGAGGGCGAGTCGATCGCCAACGACGGCGTGGCGATCGTGCTCTACGCGCTCGCGCTGGCGTTTGCCACGGGGGGTGCCGCCGGCTCGCTTACGGCCGCGAGCGTGCATGCGGTGGTTGCGATTGTGGGCGGGGTTGCGGTCGGCGTCGCGTGCGCGTTCGTCGTGGCCTTCGTCATCGGGAGCACGCGGTCGGGGCCGCTCGAGATCGCTGCGACCGTCGTGCTCGCATTTCTCGCCTATCTCGGCGCCGATGCATTGCAGTGTTCGGGCGTGTTCGCGACCGCTGCGGCGGGCATTGCGCTGCGCGGCTTCGCCCACATCGCGCCGGTCACCGATAACGCCGACGACGTCGATACGTTCTGGAGTGCGATCGCGTTCATCGTGAACGCCATGGTGTTTCTGGCGACCGGTCTCGTGCTGCAAATTGTGCGGATCGCGCACCATCCCTTGCTGGTCGCCGTCGCGATCCTCGCCGCGGTGCTCTCGCGCGTGGTCCTGGCCGGTCTCGTCATCCGTCCGGCGACGTGGCGCATCACAGTGGTGTTTGCCGGCATGCGCGGCGGGCTTTCGCTGGCGCTCGCGCTGGCGTTACCGCAGAGCTTACCGTTGCGCGACGAGATCGTCGACGCCGTGTTCGGCGTGGTGCTCTTTACCCTGATCGTGCAGGGCGTTGCGCTCGAACCGGTGTTGCGCCGGCTCGGTTTTCAGAGCGGCAGCGGCGGTCCGTCGTTGTCTTCGTAGGTCGCGCGCGGCGGCGGCGGATCGGGCATGGCCGGCCCTTCCTCGTGCCCGAACGACGCCGGCATCCGCAGTTCGGGCAGATCGAACCCGAAGGACGACATGTCTTCGGACGGCCGTGGACGGCGCCGCGTTTTTAGCGGCGGTGAATCGGATGGCGGCGGCGGCGACATCGCGGGCGGAACGGCGGGTCCCGGCGGCGGCGCGGCCATCTTTGCTTGTTCTTCGAAGGGGACGACTTCTTTCGGCTCGAGGAAGTCGTCGGTCGACTCGTCGATGATGGTGTTGGCGAACGCTTCCGCTTTCGGAATCATCAGGCTGTCGTTGCGTTTTCGCCCGCGTACGATCGATGCATCGAGCAGCGCGCGCACGCCGTTGAGCGGAATGCCGGAAATCGGGACCAGGTTGTAGAGGTCCTCGACCGGTTCGACGGTCGCGCGCGAAGCAACGATGTAGGCGTTGAGATCGAAGGTGGCGGCCTGCAGGCGATGCGCGAGCGTCACGTCCGGTCCGACGATCGTGTATTCACGGCGGTTGGCGAAGCCGGCATCACCGGCGATTACGATCCCCGAATTCACCCCGACCCCCACGCGCAACGCGCGGCGTCCCTGCTGCGCCCATTTCTGCTGCATCACGTTGACGAGGCGCACAATGTTGATGGCGGCCCGCAATGCGTGGTCTTCCTGATGGCGGTCTTCGAGCGGGACGCCGAAGATGCCGACGACGCCGTCCTCGAGAAAGCGGTGCAGCACGCCGTGCTGGCGCTCGATCGACGATCCGGCCATCGCATAGAACTCATTGAGATAGCGCAGGGTCTGTTCGGGAGTGAGGTCCTCCATGAAGTGCGAAAAGTTCCAGATGCGGCACACCAAGATCGTCGCCCGCAGGTCGCGGCCGGTGAAGATGCGCTCGTCTTTCCGGCTGAGCAGCTCCTCGACGATCGCGGGCGGCACGTACCGTGAAAAGGTCGAGCGAACACGCCGAACTTCAGCCTGCTCGGTGCGCCAGCGGCGGATGAGGACCACGCAAACGACCAGCGCGGCGAGGAACGCCACGCTTACCAGGGCGATCGCCATTCGGGCCTCCTTCGACCTCGACGCGGTAAACCCGGCGCGATGAGTGAGGGTACGGATAAGACCGGCCGTTCCGCGCCGGTCCCGGGCTACGCCGGCCATGCCGATGCAACGGCTCGCCGGCTGAGCGACCAGCAAGTGCGGGCCTGGGTCGGCGAGATGCTGGCCGATCTCCGGGAGCGCGTCCCGGCCGGCGGCTTCACCGACCGGCTCGACGCGTTGATCTTTCGGTGCGAGTTCGGTGACCAGCACGTGGTCAAGGCGATCGAGGACAGCCGCTTTGCAGGGCCCGAGCTAGCGGAACTGCTTGAGGCCTGCGATCGCAAGTTCATCGCCGCGGCGAGTCCAGGCCGAGAGGCCGGCCCCGAAGGCCTCGGCGCGCTGGTCGAGGCGATCGAGACCGCGTTCAACGAGCGGTCGGAGTCGATCGTCGCGGGACTAAAACGGTAGCCTGATCGCCCCGCGGACCTTGTTGATCACGGTGTTCTCGGCGCCCTGAACGCTGGTCGGGATACCGAGTTCGGAAAACTCGTTCATCGCGGCTTGCGTCAGTTTGCTGACCTGGGTGTTGATGATGCCGTTGACCAGGTTCGCCACCAGCGATTGACCCGGGAGCACGTGGACCGTGGTGCCCGCGAGGTTGCCCGTCGTGTAGGTCACGGCCACGCCGTCGGACTGCGTCGAGTTGTAGACGTTGAGGGTGAGGCTGTTGTCATCGACCTCGATGTCGCCTTCGGTACCGCGCACGGCGATCTGCGTCGTCGGCGTGACGAACGTGTAGTTCGCCTTCTGCCCTTGCGGGTGCTCGACCTGAAAGCGCGTCTTCCCCTGATAGACGACGAACTTCGCGTTGGCGATGTCGGTCTGGTTGAAGAACGCGAGCTGCACGCGCGTCAGCGCGCCGAGCGTGACGATCGAGGAATCGGGCAGCGCGACTTGCGCGAGCGATTCGGTTTGCGTTACAGCGGTGTCGTTGTCGGTGAGCAGCTGCTTGACTTTCGGCACCAGCAAATGCGGCGTACCGTCGCGTTCGTAGGAAACCGCGCCCTTCACGTTGGTGAGCACCTTGTCGTCGTCGCTGCGCGCGGTGAGCGGCAGGACCGCGAGCGTCAGCGCGAGCGCCGTGGCGGCGGCCGTGCGAACTGCGGGCGGGTTGAGACTGCGCGCGATCACGGCGCCGCACAACAGCGCGAGGACCGCGAACGCCGTTCCCGGCAACGGCTCGGCGAGCACGAAGTCGCCGATCGCGAACAGGGTGCCGAACACGAGACCGAGGCCGGCCAGCCAGTCGATGAGCGCGAGGCCGAGCGATTCGCCGGGCGGCGCGGACGTTGCGAGACGGGCAATACGTTTCCAGCCGAAATCGTCAGGTCGCACGCGCTCAAAAAAACGGAGCAAGGTAGCCTCGGTTTCAGGCTGGGTCGCAAATGTGACGGCGATCCAGCCGACGGTGGTGATCGCGACGGTGATGAGCAGCCGCTTCGCCGTTGCATTGGGATCATCTCCGGAAATCGCGTTGAACGAGTAGAGCGCGCTGCCCGCGACGGCCGAGATCGCCAGGGCGGCGATCTCGCTCCATGCGTTGATCCGCCACCAGTACCAGCGCAGGATCATCACGAGGCCGACGCCGGCCGTCATCGTGAGCATGTATTTCCAGGCATCGCCGACCGAGTGCATCAGCGGGGTGATCCCCGCGGCGAGCACGAGGCAGACGCCGGTCATGACCCGCGAAATCATCACGTAGTGGTGTTCGTTTGCGTCCTTGCGGATGAAGCGCCGGTAGAGGTCGTTGGTGAGGTAGGACGCGCCGAGATTGAGCTGCGTGCCGATCGTCGACATGTAGGCGGCCGCGAAACCGGCCAGCATCAAGCCGCGCAGCGACGGCGGCAGATAGTCGACCAGCGTCTGCACGTAGCCGAGCTCGGGATCGACTTTGCCGTCTTGGCCGACGACGCCGTGCGGGTACAGCACGAGCGCGCACAACGCGACGAGGATCCACGGCCACGGCCGCAGCGCGTAGTGCGCGACGTTGAAGAAGAGCGTCGCCATCACGGCGTTCTTCTCGTCCTTCGACGCGAAGATGCGCTGCGCGATGTAGCNNATGTAGCTGCCGCCGCCCGGTTCGGCGCCGGGATACGATGATGCCCACCACGAGACGCCGATGAACACGAGGAACGTGGTCAGCGGCATCCAGCTGGCGTCGCCGGTCGGAAAAAACGACAAGAGCGACCCGCCGCCCGATGCATGATGGGCGACGTCGAGGACGTTGAGCTTGGCTTTGAGCGCTACGATGCCGCCGCAGGCGACGACCGCGGCGACGGCGAGCACGATCGCCATCGACATCTTCACGATGAACTGCAGCATGTCGGTGACCAGCACCGACCACAGGCCGCCGATCGTCACGTACAACGCGGTCAGCACGAGACAGATGTAGAGCGCCGGCAGCGTGGGCACGTGCAGCGTCAGCGAGAGCACTTTGACCATCGCGAGGTTGACCCAGCCCATGATGATCGTGTTGACCAGCACGCCCTGGTACACGGCGCGCACGCCGCGCAGCCACGTCGCGGGTTTGCCGCCGTAGCGCAGTTCGATGAACTCGACGTCGGTGAGCACGCCCGAGCGGCGCCACAGCGCGGCGAAGAAGAACACCGTCAGCAGGCCGCTCGCCGCCATGTTCCACCACAGCCAGTTGCCCGCGATACCGTTGGCGGCGACGAAGCCGGTGACCGCCAGCGGCGTGTCGACCGCGAACGTCGTTGCCACCATCGAGGTACCGGTGAGCCACCACGGCGCCTTGCCGCCCGAGACGAAAAACTCGCCGACGTCTTTCGTGCGCGCCGCGAAGTACACGCCGATCCCGAGGTTGATCGCGAAAAACGCGACGATCACGAAGATGTCGAGACCGGTCAGGTGCATTGGGTGTGCGTTGCCGGTCGGCTAGGTGCGAATCCTTCGTGCCCCGTAAAAGCGTTAGGGTGCTGCGGCTCGCGTTTGCTCTCGCGCTGATCCTCATCGCGTCGCGGCCCGCGGGTGCCGCGCCGGCGCTGATCCCGCGTCCGCTGCACGTCACCGCGGAGGCGTGCGGCAAGGGCCTCGACCTGCGGCGCCCCCTGCGCTTCGCGGCCGGCATCGATGCCGGCGGCTACACGATCGTGCGCGAGCGCTGGCTGGCCCTTGGCCTCCCGGCGCCCGTCACGAGCGCACCCGGTGCGGCTCACGACGTCGACATCGTGACGGATCGTTCGCTCGGGGCGGAGGCCTACCGGCTATCCGCCGGCCGCGCGGGCATCCGGATCGCGGCGGGCGACGGCGAGGCGGCGTTCGACGCGCTCGCGACGCTGGCGCAGTTGCCCGAGCGAGACGCGCGCGGCTGGCACATCGCGTGCACGTCGATCGACGATCGGCCGGCGTTGCGCTGGCGCATCGTCTCCGACGATATCTCGCGCGGTCCGTTTCCCACGATGGCCTACTTCAAGACGCGCATCCGCACGCTCGCCGGGCTGAAGATCAACGGCTACTCGCCGTACATGGAGTCGGTATTCGACGATCCGGCACATCCGTACGTTGCGTTCCCCGAGCGGCTCACCGCGGCCGAACTGCGCGAGCTCGCGACGTATGCGCGAACGTTCCGCGTCGCGCTCATTCCCGAACAGCAGACCTTCGCGCACATGCATGAGACGCTGAAGTGGGAGATACTCGCGCCGCTCGCGGAGCTGCCCCACGGTTATCTGATGGCAGAATCGGATCCGCAAACGTACGCGTATCTCCAGCCGCTGTTGCGCGCGGAACTCGCGGCGGCCGAACCCACGCCCTTTTTCCATCTCGGTGCCGACGAGCCGCTCGACCTCGGCCGCGGGCGCACGCCGCGCACGCCGGCGGTCTTTGCCGCACATGTCAATCGCGTCGCGGCGATGGTCAGTGCCGGCGCGACGCGGCCGATGATCTGGGATGACGCGATCCAGAGCGATCCGAGCATCCTGAACCTGATCTCGAAGCGAACGGTGATCGCCACGTTCCACTACGGTGCCGAACCATCGTTTACGAAATACATCGCAACGATCGACCGCGCCGGCTTCGATCAACTCGTCTCGCCCGGTGCCGCCAACTGGAACGAGATCTACGCCGATCTCGACACCGCGTATGCCAACGAAGCGCAGTTTCTGGCCGACGCCAAAGCGGCGCACAGCCCGCACGTACTCGGCATGCTCGAGACCGTATGGCACGACGATGGTGAATCGCTCTACGAAGCAACGTGGGCACCGGTGGCCTTCGCCGCGGCGTCGGCGTGGCAAGTTGCGCCGGTCGATCGCGCAACGTGGCACCGCACGTTCGCGCAGATGTTCTTCGGCGGCGACGGGGCCGGATTCGCCGCCGATCTCGACAACCTCGCCGCGATTCGCGCTGCGCTCGTGATGAAGCCGGAAACCGATCCGCCCGACTATCTCTTCTGGTCGGACCCCTTCGATCCGCGCATTCAAGCGCGGATGCAGACGCTCGATCTGGCCGGCATGCGCGTGCGCGCCGAACGCGTCCTCGCGCATCTGGCGCGCGCGCACCCGAGTCTCAACGCGCCGGCCGCCGCCGTGATGCGCCTCGCGGCGTTGCGCTACGACACGTTGGCGCGACGCTATCAGATCGGCAAGGAAGCCCGCGACTACTACGAAGACGCGCGCACGCACGCGGTGACGCACGACGACGGCATCGTATACCGCAGCCTCAACATTGCCAAATACCTGTGCTGGGAACTGCGCGATGAAATGACCGCGCTCGCGCCGCTCTATGCGGCCGCCTGGAACTACGAGAGCCGGCCGGCCGGACGCGACCGCGTGATGGTGCGCTACACCGCGGCGGCCGAACAGGCGGTGGCGCAGGCCGACCGTCTGTATGCGGCGGCGCGCGAGGATTATCTGCGCGGCGGAACGCTGCCCTCGTTCGACGACGCGCTCGGCCCCGCGCGATGAGCGGCATCGCGATCGTCGCGGTCTTCCTCGCGCTCGCCGGCCTGATGGTCGCGCGCAAACTGCCCGCGTTGCTGGCGGTGCCGCTGATGGCGATCGCGCTGGCTGCCCTCGCGGGGAACTCGCCCGCCGTCGTCGCCGACGTGATCGTGCGCGGCGCCGTGCAGCTCGCGCCGGTCTACGCGACCGTAATTTTCGGCGCGCTGCTCAGCCGCGTCGTGCTTGCAACCGGGATCGCGGAAACGATCGTCACCTATGCGGCGGAATTCGGCGGCGACCGGCCGTTGGTACTCGCGCTGATCCTGTGCGCAGCGGTGGCGCTGTTGTTCACCTCGGTGACCGGCCTCGGCGCCATCATCATGATCGGCACGATCGTGTTGCCGGTGATGATGACGGTCGGGGTGCCGCGCGTCACGGCGGCGACGCTTTTCTTGCTCGCGTTCGGCCTTGGGTACATCCTCAACATCGCGCAGTGGACGTTCTACCGCCAAACCTTCGGCGTCGATCAGACGCAATTGCAAAACTACATCTTCGCGCTCTTCGCCATCGACGCGCTGGTGCTGATCGTCTTTGCCGTCGTGCGCGGCCGCAGCACGCGCGATTACGCCACGTTCGCCGTCGCCGGAACGCCGCCGCGCAAACGGGTCGCCCCGTGGGCGCTGCTCACGCCCGTTCTGCCGCTGGTGCTCTACGCCGGCTTTCACGTCGACGCGCTGGTGGCGTTCCTGATCGCGGCGCTCTACGGCGTGCTCGTCACGCGTCCGCGCGAGCTTGCGGCTACCTTGAGCGCGGCCTGGATTCGCGGCGTCGAAGACGTTGCGCCCGCCGTCATCTTGATGATCGGCATCGGCATGCTGCTGGTTGCCGTCAAGACGCCGCTCGTGCAGGAAGCAGTGACGCCGGTAATCGCCGCGCTCGCGCCCCGTACGCCGCTCGCCTACGTCGTCGCGTTCGGTTTGCTGAGCCCGCTGGCACTCTATCGCGGACCGCTCAACCCGTTCGGCGTCGGCATCGGCGTGTACACCGTGCTCGCCGCACTCCACGTCTTGCCGCCGGTCGCGCTGGTCGCCGCGGTCATGGCCGTCGTGCAAGTGCAGAACGTGTGCGACCCCACGAACACGCAGAACGTTTGGGTGGCAAACTTCACCGGCGTTGCGGTCGAGCGTATCACGCGGCTCGTGCTGCCCTATCAGGTGGGCGTGGCCACGCTGGGCGTTGCGAGCGTCGTCGTGTTCGGGCGTGCGCTGCTCGGGGTCGCACCGTTTGCGACCGCCGCCGCCGCCGCCGCCGGCCTCCCGGCCCTCGGTTCGCCGGCGGCCGACAACGGCGTGATCGCGGTCGTCGCCGGATCGCCGGCAGCGCGCGCCGCGGCAGACGAAGTGACGGCGGCCATCTCACGCGGCTGGAAACCGCTGCGGGCGCTGCCCGAACCAGCGGTGGATACGCAGCACGACTGTTCCGTGCTCCCGTACGCGAGCATCATGCAAATTTCGGTCACCGCCTCCGGGGCGACGCAAGACACCGGCCTGCAGCTGTTCGATTGTGCGGGTTGGAGCGTCGACCAGTGGCATATTCAGGGCAGCGACGCCCGCGTTGCCGCGCTCGGCGATCTCGACCGCGTGCGCGTGTGGATGCACGTGCATCCCGAACTCGCCGCGAACGTGCTCGGACGCGGCATCGCGTTCGATCCGTCGGCGGCGCGACCGACGTACTTTTTCACCCTCTACAAAACGAACGACGGCATCATGCGCGCGCTCGTGCGCACCGGCGGCCCGGCGTGGACGGCCGGTTTGCGTACCGGCGACATCGTCGACAAAGTCGACGGAAAATACTGGTGGGAGTACGGCACGTATCAGACGCAATTGCGCGCGTACGACGGCCAGCCGCATAGCTTCGAAGTGACGCGCGGTGCGCAGCACGGCATCCGCGTCGCGCTGGGCGAACCGTTTACCGGTTAGGACGCGATATTCAGGAAGACGGTTGGAATTTCGGGACGCGCGAACGGTTGCGGCGGCGTCGAGCCGACACCGGCGAACGTTTGCCCTTGGATCTCACCGGTGAGTTTGGTCTGCGTGGGCTGCAACTGTGCTTGCGCCGCAGCCTGCTGCGCGGCCGCGGCGTCGGAAGCTTCCGCCGTAGCTTCGGCCGCTTCGGCTTCCTGTTTGTCGGCTTGAATGACGATCGGGTTCGTCGGCGGCGCACCGAGCAATCCGAGGGCCGGATTATTTTCCACGGCCGTACCGCCCGGAATCGGCGGCGGACCGTTGCCGCCCAGTAATCCGGTGCCCGGGGGCGGTGCGGGAGCGCTGCCGGCCGTATTCGTCTGGCCCGTGTTTTGGGCCGGGCTGTTTTGGGTCGCATTGCCGACGCTGCCGAGCGTGTTGCTTTCGTTCGCGACCTTCTGATCGGTCGCGTCGGTTTTTTGCAACGTCGGTTGCGGCTGCGAACCATTCGCGGTGGGCGCGGTACTGCCGGGGGCCGTTTGCGTGCTGTTGCCGGTTACGGCGGCGTCATTCACTTGCGGCGGCGCGGACGTCTGACTCGCCGCGCCGGCACCCTTAGCCGGTGCGCCGGGATCGGCGGGCGGCGGGGGTTGCGGCGGTGCGGCCACGATCGAAAGCTTGCCGTCGACCACGCCGGGCGTACCGTACGCTGAACCGTCGGCGCCGAAGCCGGCGTAGGAAGATGGAAACGCCGTGAAGTTTGGCGGCGGCGGCTTGGGGCTCGGCGGAGGCGGAGCGGGGTTGGCGGGCGCGACCAAACCCGGCACGGTAGCGCCTGTACCAGTGACCTGCTGCGTGGTCGTCGGGGAAGCGCCGAGCGGCGCGAGCCCAGCCATGCTCCCATCATACCCGGATCGAGCGCTCCCTTGAAGCGATCGGCCAAGGAATTTTTGAAAAAGTGCTTGACGGTGCTCTTGTTTGGCGCTATTGTACTAATACAACAGTACGACAGTACGTTGGTTGATTCCAAAAGGAAACCGCAATGAACAACCTGAGCCGTCCTAACCATCCGAGCCGTCCCCTGAACACGATCGTTCCCGCGCTGCCGGAGAGCGACCGCCGCCCGACCCTCATCCGTCCCGCCGGCGACCGCGGCACGATCTTCGGCGGCTGGGGCCCCAAGCTTTAGTGGATTCACGTGCCGTGAATCCACGTTGGCGCCTGGAAGGCGCCTAGCTCCTTGCCCACGATTTTCACGGTCGATCCGCGCAGCGGTATTCCGCTCTACCTGCAGCTGACCGAACAGATCAAGCGCGCGATCGCGCTCGGCACGCTCGCCCCCGGCGAGCAGTTGCCGACGGTGAAAGCGCTGGCGCTCGAACTGACCGTCAACCCGAACACGGTGGCGCGCGTCTATCGGGAGCTCGAGCGTGACGGCGTGATCGACACGAGTCCCGGCCGCGGATCGTTCGTGAGCGCCGGCAAGGCCGGCGTCGAGTCGCGCCGCGCGATCGCCGACGTGGCGCGCGCCGCCTTCGAAGGCGCCGTGCGTGAAGCGAAGTCGCTCGGACTCTCGCGTGAAGAAACCCACGAACTCATGACGCGCAGCATCGCGCGTTGGTACGAAACGGAGAACGAATGACCGCGCCCCTCATTGCACTCAACGGACTGACGAAACGCTACGGAAGCTTTACGGCGGTCGACGACGTCACGTTCGACGTTCCCGAAGGATCGATCTGCGGTCTGCTCGGGCCCAACGGCGCGGGCAAGACGACGACGTTCAAGTGTTTGCTGGGTTTTGTGAAGCCGAGCGCCGGAACGGTTGCGATCCAAGGCGCGCCGGTCACGCCCGCGACGTTTGAGGAGCTGGCGTACGTGCCGGAACGCGCGTCCCTCTACGACAACCTCACGATCGGCCAGCATCTNNCGCCTTTCCAAAGGGATGCGCACCGCCGTCGCCCTCGTGCTGGCGTTCTCGATCCGGCCGCGCGTGTTGATTCTCGACGAACCGTCGAGCGGGCTCGATCCGATCCACCAGCGCCACGTGCTCGATCTGATGATCGAAGCCGCCGCGAACGGCGCGGCCGTGCTGTTCTCCTCACATCAAGTCGGGCAAGTGGAGCGCGCCGCCGACTCGGTTGCGATCATGAAGCGCGGGAAGCTGATCGTCAGCAGCGTGATCGATGACTTGAAGAGCGGCGAGAAGATCATCGAGGCCGTCTTTGCGGGGCCCATACCGGATCTCGGCGATCTGGCGGGCGATCCGCGCATCTTGCGCACGGAGCAGACCGGTTCGCTGCTCCGCGTCGTCACGCGCGACGACAACGACGCGATCGCGCAGCGTATCTTCGCGCTGCACCCCAAGAGTATTCGCACCATCGACCTCAACCTCGAGGAGATCTTCATGAACGCCGTCAGCGGAGACCAGCACTAATGGAATACGTGGAACTGCTGCGCGTCCAGCGGTCACTGATCTGGCACGCAGGCATCCTGGCCGTGCTCGTCATCGGCATCATCGCGCTCGGAGGGCACTCCGCGATTCACATCGCCGGGACGACCGGCACGACGACGATCGCTCCGGGAGTCGCGGTTCCGATCAGCGTGCTCGCGACCATCGCCGCGTTCTTCGCGGCCATCTACGCATCGTCGGTCGGCACCTCGCTCAACCGCGAAAGCAGCACGCGTGACATCTCGTGGACGAAACCGCTTTCGCGCACGCTGCTCGCGCTGCGTTTCGTGCTCATCGATGCGGCGGCCGTGGTCGTCGCGTTCTTGATCGCGCTGGCCGGTGTCATCGCCGTCCTCATGTACATGCACGTCACGCCGGTGGCCGACGCACAGACGCCGGAAGAGCTCTTGCTCGGCGCGGGCGTGGGCGTGATGTGGTACGGACTCCTGCAACTGATGACGTGCGGCTTCGGTCCAGGCGCGCGCGCCATGGCGGGGATCCTGTGGCCGGTTGCGCTCCTCCTCGAAGCCTTGGGCCAACTCCAGGGTTCGATCGGTGCGATGATCCGCGCGATCGACGTCGTCAACCCGCTCGCATACTTGACCAACATCGGAAAGGGCCCGGCGGATCAGGCCCTGGTGTGGTTCTTCGCGGCTGCGTTCTGCGCGCTGGCGATCGCGATCTGGCCGCGGCGGGAGGCGTAGTGATGGAGTTCCTCGGTACCGGTTTCGTGCTGACGATCGGAAGCGTGCGGCTGCGCGTGCGCATCGCGCTCGAGGAGGCGCCGCACCAATGCGCCGCGCACGGGAAGGCCCCGCACCTCGCTCGCGAAGAGCGGGACGATGACCGCCCCGCCCGACGCTCGTATCGCATTCATCCGCGCTAACCGCGAACGCTATCTGCGCGAACTGACGTCCTGGATCGCGTGCCCATCGATCTCGGCCGATCCGGCGTACAACGCAAACGTCCGCGACTCGGCCGAAACTGCGGCCGCCCGCATGCGCGCCGCCGGCCTCACGGGTGAAGTGCTCGATACCGCCGGACATCCGGTCGCGTACGGTGAGTGGCTCGGCGCACCCGGCGCGCCGACGATTCTGATCTACGGCCATCACGACGTCCAGCCGGCCGATCCGCTCGACTTATGGATGTCGCCGCCGTTCGAAGCGTCGGTGCGCGAGGGCAAGATCTACGGCCGCGGTTCGGTCGACGACAAAGGTCAAGTGCTGATGCACCTAGCCGCGATCGAAGCGCATCTGTGCGTGAACGGCACGCTCCCGATCAACGTGAAAGTCATCGTGGAAGGCGAAGAAGAGATCGGTTCGCCGAACTTCGAGGCGTTTCTCGCGCGCGAATCGGCGCGCCTGGAATGCGACGTCGTGGTCGTATCCGATACCGCGGTCTTCGCCGAAGACGTGCCTTCGCTGACGGTTTCGCTGCGCGGCCTCGTGCACTGGGAAGTCACGGTGCACGGCCCGTCGAGCGACCTGCACTCGGGCTACTATGGCGGCGTCGTGCGCAACCCGCTCGAAGCGCTCGCGCAGATGCTCGCCTCGCTCAAAGATCGCGACGGCCGCGTTGCCGTGCCCGGTTTCTACGACGGCGTGCGCGAGCTGACGGCGGCCGAACGCGCGGAATACGGAACGCTCCCTTTCGATGATGCGCGCGAAGCCGAAACGCTCGGCGTCTCCACGCTCGCGGGTGAAGCGGGATACACGCCGCTCGAGCGGATGTGGCGCCGGCCGACGCTCGAGCTCAACGGGATGTACGGCGGTTATCAAGGTCCCGGCGGAAAGACGATCGTGCCGTCGTTCGCCCGCGCGAAGATTTCGGCGCGGCTCGTGCCGGCGCAAGACCCGGCGCACGTGAAGCAGGCCGTGACCGAACATCTCCGGCGCGTCGCCCCGCCGGGCGTACGCGTGGAGGTCGAAGCGCACGGTGACGTGCGCGCGGTGGAAACGTCGCGCGATCACCCGGCGGTGCTGGCTGCGGCGCGCGCGATGGAGCGCGGCTTCGGAAAGCCGCCGGTATTCATCGGTACCGGGGGCACGATCGGACCCGTTTCATCCTTCGATCGCATCCTTGGTCTGCCCCAGGTACTTATCGGTGTCGGCCTGCCCGACGATGCGATTCACGCACCGAACGAGAAGTTCGACCTCGGACAATTTTACGGAGGCATCGAAACGATGGCATACCTCTACGACGAATTGGCAGCGGAGCTTCATCCTTGAGTTTTACCGAACGTTTCAGTGATCTGGCCGGTGCATACGTGGCAGCACGGCCGTCGTACCCGGTCGAGTCGGTCGACATCCTCCTCGAAGGTCTGGGCGACCCCGCCTCGCTTGCCGTCGCCGATCTTGGTGCCGGCACCGGCATTTCATCGCGCATCATCGCGGCCCGCGGTCCACTGGTATATGCGATCGAGCCCAACGCGAAGATGCGCGAAGCCGCCGCCGCCGACCCGCGCGTGAAGTGGATCAATGGGACGGCCGAAGCAACGACGTTGCCGGATGCGTCGGTCAACGTCGTCGCCGCGTTCCAAGCCTGGCACTGGGTCGAACATCCGGCCGGCGTGGCCGAAGCGCGGCGCATCCTGCGTCCGCACGGACGTCTCGCCGCGATTTACAACGAACGCGACGAACGCGATGAGTTCACCGCCGGCTACGGCGAGGTCGTGATGAAGTACGCGACGGACGCGACCGAGCAGCGCCGCGCGGATGCGTTGGCGGCGTTCGCGACCATCGATCCCGCGCGCACCCAGCGCTTCGAGTTCGTCAACATCCACCAGCTCGACCGGGCCGGCTTGCACAAGCGCGCCGAGAGCTCGTCGTACCTTCCGCAGACCGGCGAAGACGCGGAAGCGATGCACGCCGAGATCGACGACCTCTTCACCGAATTCGAAAAGAACGACAGCGTGAACATGCATTTGGTCACGCTCGTGGTGCGCGTCGATACCTAGGGTCCGCATCGGCATCGACGTCGGTGGAACGTTCACCGACGTCGTCGCGGTCGATGCGGACACGCGCGAGATGACCGCCTCGATCAAGGTGCCGACGACACACGATCACCCCGACGGCGTCGCCGCGGGGATCGTTGCCGGCCTCGAGCAACTGCTGCGCGAGCACGCCATCGATCCGGGAGCGGTGTCGTTCATCGCGCACTCGACCACCCAAGCCACCAACGCGCTGCTCGAGGGGGACGTCGCGCGGGTCGGTGTCGTGCGTTTCGGCTCCGCGTTCGCCCGCGCGTCGATGCGTTTCGCGCCGATTCCGCTGGCCGCGGGCATCGCGCTCGCGCCGGCTTTTCTCGACGCGACGGAGAGTGCGGACGATGCGTTTTTCGAGCGCGCGCGTTCGAGCGGCATCGACGCGCTCGTGGCGAGCGAAGCGTTTGCCGTCGACCGGCCGGAACGCGAGGAGGCCTTCGTCGCCGCCGCGCGCGCCCACGGCTTCGCCGCCACCTGCGGCAGCGAGGTCTCGACGATGTACGGCCTGCGCGCGCGCACGCGCACGGCCGCGCTCAACGCCGCAATCTTGCCGCGCATGCTGCGCACCGCGCGTATGACGCGCCGCGCGGTCGCGGAGGCGGGGATCAGCGCGCCGCTGATGATCATGCGTTCCGACGGCGGCGTGATGGACGTCGGCGAGGTCGAGCGCCGGCCCATTCTGACGATGCTGTCGGGACCCGCCGCCGGGATCGCCGGCGCGCTCTTCCACGAGAACGTCACCGACGGCATCTTCATCGAAGTCGGCGGCACGAGCGCCGACTGTTCGGTGATCCGCCGCGGCCGTCCGCAATTGCGCGCGGCGCGCATCGGCGGTCACCGCACCTTGTTGCGCACGCTCGACGTGCGCACGCTGGGCGTTGCGGGCGGTTCGCTCGCGCACGTCGCGCCGGGTGCGGTGACCGCGGTCGGCCCGCGTTCGGCGCACATCGCGGGCTACCGCTACGCGGCGTTTTGCGATCCGGCGACGATCGCCGGCGCGCGGCCGGCGCTCGAAGACGGGATCGCGGCGCTCGCGGATGACGCCGGCCGCATCGCGATCACGCCCACCTGCGCCGCCAACGCGCTCGGCCTCGTGCCGGCGACGGCCTTCGCGCGCGGCAACGAGGCCGCGGCGCGCGTGGCCTGCGAAAAAGTGGGCCAAGCGCTGGGCCTTAGCGCGGAAGCGCTGGCGCGCGCGATCCTCGAACGTGCCACCGCGACGCTCAAGACCGCGATCGACGAGTTGATCGCCGACTACGAGCTCGATCGCGCGACGGTCGTGCTGGTCGGCGGCGGCGGCGGTGCCGCGGCGCTGCTTCCGTTTGCCGCGCAAGCGCTCGGCTTCGAGCAGCGCATCGCGCGCGATGCCGAGGTGATCTCGCCGCTCGGCGTCGCGCTCGCGCTCGTGCGCGACGTCGTGGAACGCACGATCGTCGATCCCTCGCCGGCCGATCTCGTGCGCATGCGCCGTGAAGCGATCGACGCCGCAATTCGCGCCGGCGCCGCACCAGAGGGCATCGAGGTCGTCATCGACATCGATCGCTCGCGCAACCGCGTGCGCGCATCGGCCTCCGGCGCGACGGCGCTCGTTGGAGGGACCGGCGCGACGGTCCGCGCCGCCGACGCTGAACGCATCGCCGCGGCAGTGCGCGCGTTGCGCATCGAGGTATCCGCGGCGCGTGTCATCGCGCAGACGCCGGGCTTCATCGCCGTCGAAGGGAAAAGCACCGTGGCGATCGTCGATGAGCGCGCCGTCGTGCGCCTGATCGTGCCGCGCGCCGTCGTCGTGCCGGCGTCCGCAGCCTTAGCGGTGAGCGCGATTGCGGCGACGATCGAAGAGCACACGTCCTACGGCGACGTGGGGCGCGCGCTGCCCGATCTCTGGCTTTTGGCCGGGGCCCGCATCGTCGAACTCAGCGGCCTAACGGACGCGGAAAGCGCTACCGCGCTCGCCGCCGACGAAGTCGCCGGCATGCCCGAAACGACCCCGATCGCGATCGTCGTCGCGGCGAAGCGCGCCTAAGCGCCGAGTTCGCTGACGGCGATCGTGTAACGGAATTTTTCGGCGGCGAGGCTGTTGAGGCGCGCGTTGCTGATTTCGGCTTGCGGGTAGAGCAGAAACGGCACCGGGCCGAGTGACGAGCCCGGCAACTGTACGTTCTGGCCGTCGTTGTAGGCGATCCAGTTCGTTTCCCACGCACCGAAGAGCGCGGTGCGGGCGTCGATCACCACCTGATCGTCCAAGGTGAGCCGGCCCGGCGGTTCGGCGGCGATGACGTGACGGACGTCGGCCGCATCGGCCGGCACCCAGCCGAACCCGCCGAGGTACACTTCGGCGCGGCAGTGCTGGGCGTGCGTGACGTCGGGGCCGTTCGCGCCGAGGCTCGCGTAACCAAACGCCGACGGCGCAACGCGAATGCCGTACAGCACGCGCGCGGGCAGACCCGCCGCTCGCGCCAGCGCGACGAAGAGTCCGTTGATGTCGGCACTCTTCCCGCCGAGCTTGCCGCCGGTGAGCAGCGCGGCAGCATCACCGGTTCCGCAGCCCGGGACGTTCGGATCTTCGAACGTGTTCGTCACGACCCATTCGTAGATCGCGCGCGCTTTGTCGAGTTCGTTCGTGATGCCGGCGGTGATCTTGCCGGCCGTGTCGGTGACGATGCCGGCTGCCGCCGCGCTATAGCGCAGGCGATCGGCCGGGAGCAGATCGGCCGCCGTGCCGGGCTTCTTGAAATCGGTCGTGCGATCGCGCGTCGCAACGCGGCTCACGATCTCGATGGCCGGCGCCGCGGCGCTCGTCGCCCACTGCGCGTAGATCATCGCCGTTGCGGATGCGGGATCGCGGACCAGCTTCACGCTCGTCGCGTTGGTCTTCCAGCGGCTCGCCGCGGGCTTGATCCAACTCGCCGCGCTCAATGCCGGCACCGGAATCCATGCCGCCGCCGGGCCGTTTGCGCGGGCGAGTTCGATCGTCGTGGTCAGGTCGAACGTGCGCCAGCGATCGGGTTGCGGTGAGAACGGGTCGTACATCGGCAGCGCAGCGGCAACGCGCGGCGCCGCAACCGCGGCGGACACCGCGAGAACGGAGCGCAGAAAACGCCGTCGCTGCATCGCTCGATCCGCTTACTGCTTCGCTGCGATGTACAACCCGTGCGGAAACAGGTCGGAGCGTTCGCTGCGCGGTTTGAGTCCGGCGGCGTCGAAGGCCGACCGGTACTGTGCATCGGTGAACAGTTGCTGCACGTGCGTTTCGCTGAAGCCCGACATGCCGGCCGTTTCGCCGACCAGGTACTCGTAGCGCGTCACCGAGGTCGTGCCGTAGCGTTCGCTCGCACCGATGCGCGCGATCTTCAACTGCGGCTGATCGACGAACGACGCCTCGAGCGTGCCGTCGTGCCATTCGTCGGGACCGATCCAGGGTTCGATGATCACGAGCCCGCCGGTGGTCACCGCGTTCGCGAACCGCACGATCGTGCTGCGCAGCTCCGTTTCATCGGCCAGATAGGCGATCGAGCCGAAGAGGCACATGGCAACGTCGTACGGCCGTTCGACGGTGAGATCTTGCATGCGGCCGACGCGGAACGGTACGCCCGGTAGACGCTCTTTGGCGATCTCGATCATCGTGGCGTCGGCGTCCTCGCCGGCTACCTCGAACTGCTTGTGCATGAAGCGCAAGTGCGCGCCGGTGCCGCAGGCGACGTCGAGCACGCGGTGCGCGCCGGGATTGGCCACGCCGATCGCGGCGCGCAGCCAGGCGGCCTCCGCGGCGTAGTCCTTACCCCGCGCGTTGATCGCCTCGTAAAACGCTTGCGACTTGTTGAACATTAGCCGGAGGCTTCGGCGGTGGAGGCGGTGCGCCCCGGGTCAGTCTTGCGTCGTGGCGCGCCGCTCCGTCTGCCGGCGGTAGAGCGCCTCGAATTCCGCGTGGTTGGGCGAGTAGACGTCGAACAGCGCGGTGCGTTCGTGGAAATGGGCGCCGTGCACCGTGCCCGCCGGGATGGTGTACGCATCGCTACGGTTGCAACGCTGCTGCGATCCGTCGCCGTAGCATAGCGAGAAACTTCCCTCGAGCACCACGCCGGATTGGCTGAACGCGTGGACCTCCGGCGGCACGTCGCCGCACAGCGGAGCTTCGAAGATCCAGCGCACGAGCGTGACACCCGCACCCGGCGTGACCGCCCGCCGAATCCCGGGCGCGTAATCGATGAATTCAGCCGCCGCCGACACCGGCGCGCGTGCGGCTTGCGCGGCGCGCAGAACGCGTTGCTTCAGCTGCGCAGGATCGTTCGGCCGCGCCGGCACGGTGCCAAGCGGGATTCCGGTGCGCCGGGCCAGTTCCACGTGCGTGAGGTCGTTGAAAAATCCGAGCACGATCAGCGTGCGCTGATCGTCGGGCAATTCTCGCAAGGCGGCTCGCACGCGTTCACCGTCGACGAGCGCGAAGACGTCTTCGTCGGGTGCCGAACCGCTCGCGAGCGTTTAGGGTAACGGCAGCTTACCATATCCGGACGGTTTGCCCGTTACGATCTTCGGCGTGCCACGCTGCGTCCGCGAGCCCCAGCCCGGGGTACGCGCTCGGGTGCCGCGAAAGCCGCCGTGTGGCCGACTATGACGTGCTGGTGGTGGGAGGCGGAAACGCGGGCTGCGCGGCCGCGCTGGCGGCGGCCCGCACCGGCGCGCGCACGCTCTTGGTCGAACGGTACGGCTTCCTGGGCGGGACTGCCACGGCCGCAATGGTCGGACCGTGGATGACCTTTCACTCCGGGGCCGATCGGATCGTGGGCGGAATCGCGCAAGAGATCGTGGAGCGGCTGATCGCGCTCGGCGGATCGCCGGGCCATATCCCCGATTCCTCCGACTACGTGCCGACGATCACGCCGTTCGATCCGGAGATCCACAAGGCGCTGCTCTTCGACCTGATGCGCGAGTCCGGCGTGCAACTGCTGCTGCACGCGCTGGTGGTCGACGCGGTGCGCGACGATCGGTGCGCGGTGCGCGGTGCGACGTTCGCGACGGTCGGGGGGATGCGCACCTACGCGGCAAAGCGCACGATCGACGCGACCGCCGATGCGTTCGTTGCCGCCGCGGCCGGTTGCGAGTTGCAACAAGGCGACGAACGCGGGCGCGTGCAGCCGGCGAGCTTGATGTTCCGGCTCAGTCACGTCGACATGGACGCCGTCGCCGCCTACGTGCGCGACCATCCCGATCAGATGCGCACGTCGCTCGCGCCCGAGCAGCGCAACGCGTCCGCATTGACGGCCGTCGCGGGGTTGTACGAGCTGTGGCAGGGAGCGCAGGCGAACGGCATCAGTGTACCGCGCGAATTGGTGTCGTTCTTCATCTCACCGTATCCGGACGAGGTGACGGTGAACATGACGCGCGTCGTCGACGTCGACCCGCTCGATCCGGACGACCTCACGCGAGCTGAGATCGAAGCGCGCGCGCAAGCGATGCGGCTGGTCGCGTTCTTTCGCGAACGCGTACCGGGATTCGCTCACGCGCGCATCGCCGCCACCGCGACGCAGATCGGCGTGCGCGAATCGCGCCGCATCGTGGGCGCCTACACGCTCACGCGCGACGATATTCTCGAGCGGCACACATTCGACGATGCCGTCGCGCGCAGCGCCTATCCGATCGACATCCACAACCCGTCGGGCAGCGGAACGACGACCCACCGTTTGCCGCCGGGAACGTCGTACGAGATTCCTTACCGTTGCCTCGTGCCGCGCGTCGTCGACGATCTGCTCGTTGCGGGGCGTTGTATTTCCACCACGCACGAAGCGCTCGCGTCGACGCGTCTGACGCCGACCGTGATGACGCTCGGACAAGCTGCGGGCACGGCGGCTGCACTCTCGCTGCAGGCAAACGTGCTGCCGCGCGCGCTCGACCCACGAGCATTGCGCACGCGTTTGATCGCCGACGGCGTCGATTTGCGCCGTCCGAGCATGGCCCGTGCCTGATCCGCGCACGGTCGCGCGCGAACGCGGGATCGCGATCGAACTCGCCGATCTCGGTGAATGGGGCGATGCGACGCTCGTCTCGGAATACGATCCGGCGGGTCCGGTAATCCGCATCAACACGCGCGCGATTCCGGCCGGCTCATCGTGCGACGTCCGCGAACACATCGATCGCGCCGTGACGCACGAGCTCTACCACCACGCCGAAGCATGCGGTGAGATTCCCGTGATCGCGAGCCATAGAGCGCGCGAACAGGCGGCCGGCGAACACACGCTCTGATGCCAGCGCTCTATGCCGGAATCGACGGCGGCCAGTCTTCGACGATCGCCGTCGTGCTCGATGCGCGCGGTACCGTGCTCGGCCGCGGCACGGCCGGTCCGAGCGATCACGTCGACGAGCCGGCGAACACGCAGCGTGCGGCGCAGGCCTGCGAATCGGCGCTCGCGGCCGCGCTGGCCGCGGCGAAATTACCGGCCGATACGGTGCCCGTCGCCGTGGTCATCGGGCTGTCGGGCTATGAGGGCTCCTGGCACGGGCGCGAACCGTCGTTCGGCAACGCGATCGTGCGCTACAAACACGACTCGGTCATCGCGCTGGCCGGCGCGATTCGTGACCGGCCCGCGGCGGTCGTCATTGCCGGCACGGGCTCCGTCGCTTACGGCGAGTCGGCGAACCGCGATCCGATCCGGGTCGGCGGCTTCGGCTACCTCTTCGGTGACGAAGGCAGCAGCTTCGCTATCGCGCGGACGGCCTTGGCCGGCGCGATGCGCTTGAGCGACCGCGGCGTGCAAACCGATTTGGGCCTCGCGGCGCTGGCGTTCTTCGACTGTCCCGATTTGCACGCGCTGGCCCGGGCGGTGGCCCTGCGCCAGATCGGGCGGCCCCAAGTGGCGAGCTTCGCCCGGGTCGTCTTCGACGCCGCGCGGCTCGGCGATGCGGAAGCCGGGGCGATCGTCGAGGATGCGGCGGCGGCGCTGGCCGGCCTGGCCCAACTGATCGTCGAGCAGCTCGGCCACGCCGACATGCCGGCCGTGCCGGTCGCCTTCGTGGGCGGTGCCATGGACAACGCCGAGCTGCGGCTCGCGGCGGCGCGCCGGCTCGAAGCCGCGACGCCGCTGGCGCGCGTCGTCGCGCCGGCGTTCGAACCGGCGGTCGGTGCGGCTTTCCTGGCCTTCGACGCCGCCGGGACCGTGCGGCCGCCGGTATGATCCTCGAACGGCTCCGCGGGCTGGTCGTCTCGATCCAGCCGGCGGCCGATTCGCTGCTGAACCGGCCCGAGATCGTGGCCTTGCTGGCGCAGGCCGCAGTTTCCAGCGGGGCAACGGGGGTGCGGATCGAGGGGGCGGAGCGGATCGCCGCGGTCCGGCACGCGGTCGACGTGCCGATCGTCGGATTGATCAAGCGGAGCTATCCGGGGTTCGAACCCTACATAACGGTGACGTCCGCCGAGATCGCGGAGGTCGCCCGCGCCGGGGCCGACGTCGTCGCGTTCGACGCGACCGACCGCGCGCGCCCTGGCGGCTTCACGGTCGCTGCGGCCGTGGCCGCGATTCGCGCGCTCGGCGTGCTGCCGATGGCGGACTGCGCGACGGCGGCGGAAATGAACGCGGCCGCCGCAGCGGGGGCGGCGATCGTCGCGACGACCCTTTGCGGCTACACCGCCGCCACTCGGGGCGCGGCGCTTCCGGCGATCGACCTCTTACGCAGCGTGGACGCGAACGGCGTCTTGCGCATCGTCGAAGGCGGGGTCGCTTCGCCCGATGACGTCAGCCGGGCGTTCGCCGCCGGCGCCGATGCAGTCGTGGCCGGTAGCGCGTTCGACGTCGACGCGCGCGTGCGGCTCTTCGCGCAGGCCGCCACCTCCGAACGGGCGTAATTCGCTGGTCCGATGAAATTTTTCCGCATCGCTGCCGGTGCGGCGGCAACTCTCGCGCTCGCGCTCGC
The DNA here is from genome assembly GCA_003164495.1 of Vulcanimicrobiota bacterium. Classification (GTDB taxonomy): domain Bacteria; phylum Vulcanimicrobiota; class Vulcanimicrobiia; order Vulcanimicrobiales; family Vulcanimicrobiaceae; genus Lustribacter; species Lustribacter caenicola. Next base: position 61,304 of record PLTN01000132.1, on the reverse strand, counting down.
CGTCCTGGGCAGCTGGGTGCGCATCAACGGGGCCGGCATGACCTGCCCCGATTGGCCGCTCTGCCGCGGCTCGCTGGTCCCCGAACTGATCGGCGGCGTGGTGCTCGAATGGTCGCACCGCGCCATCGCGCTGACCGTCGGTTTCGTCATCATCGCAGCGTTCGTGGCCGGCTGGCGGGTCCGCCGCGAGGTCGCGGGCGTCGTTCCCACCTTGTTCGCTTTGGTAGCGGTCTTCGTGCTTCAGGTCGCCGCGGGCGGCATCACGATCCACGAGGCGAACAGCCCGCGCTCCGTCGTGCTGCACTGGGGCGTCGCGATGGCGCTGCTGGCCACCCTCGTCTTCTTGGCGTTGCTGGCGTTCCTCGCTCCGCGGCCCGGCACGGGCGTCCCGGCGATCCGCTCGGGCAGTCCGTTCGGCGCCCTGGCCACGGCCACGCTGTTTGCGTTCGTGACGATGTGCATCGGCTCGTACGTCAGTTCGAGCGGCGCCGGCTTAGCTTGTACGACATTTCCTTCGTGCGATGGAACGCTGGCGGGTGCGTCGGCGCCGCAATTGGTGCAGATGCTGCACCGCCTCGCGGCCGGACTGTTCGTGCTCGCGGCACTCACGGCAGCGGTCTTCGCGGCGCGCAGCGGGATGCCGCGCGTCCGGGCGTGGGCATTCGGGGGCGTGGGGCTAGCGCTCTTACAGATCGCGCTTGGCATCGCCAACGTGCTGTGGCGCTTACCGGTCCCGCTGCGCGAAGCGCATGCCGCAAATGCTGCTGTGACGTTTATCGTATTCGTCATCGCGACTTTCCTGGCAACGCTCGATCCGCTGGTCGCCCGCTCCGAATTGCAAAGGACTCCCTATGTGGCGGAGGGTATGAGGCGCGCGTAATGCTTTATTCGGTTCTGGGTGCGTTTGAGGTCGCCGGCGTTTGTCGCAAGTAGCGCCGTCCGCTCCGCAGATCGTCACACCGAAAGGCCTCGGTCCGGGATTCATTCCGGTCACGATCGTCATGACGGTCATCAACATCGCGGTCATGTTCGCGGTCTTATATCTGCCGCTGAATTTCTTGTTGCCGTCGGAATCGAACGCGGCCAGCGACAGCGCGGTCAGTATCGACGGGCTGTTCAAGTTCATGACGGTCTTCGGCGTCGCGATCACGGTGTACGTCAGCGGCTACACGGCCTATTTCGCTTTCGTGTTCCGCCGCCGGCCCGGCGAATCGATCTACACGGTCGGCGTTCCGATCCACGATGCGCCGAAACTGGAATTCTGGTGGACGCTGCTGCCGACGATCCTGCTCGTCGTGCTGATGGGTTTGACGATCTCGGTTTGGAAGCAAATCCAATTTCCGGACACGGCGGCCGCGCTCACGACCGAAGTCGTCGGGCACCAGTTCAACTGGGAGTTCCGCTACCCGGGCTTAAACGGGTCGCTCTACTCGCCCACATCCGAGATGCATCTGCCGTACGGCAAGCCGGTGAAGATCCTGGTTTCGTCGGCCGATGTCATCCACCAGTTCTGGGTGCCGGAATTCCGGCTGAAGGTTTCGGCCGTTCCCGGCATGGTGACCCAGCTGAATCTCACGCCCACCCGCGCCGGCCGCTTCGACATCTCGTGCTCGGAGTATTGCGGCGCGAACCACAGCATCATGCAGGGTTCGCTCGTCGTCGAGTCGCCGGATGCGTTCAATAAATGGTTGGCCGCGGCGAAGGTCCAGGTCGCTAATGCGAGCGGTACGATCTCGCTCGCCGGCGGCGACCCGGGCGTTGGAAAGACGACGTTCTCGCAGAAATGCGCCGCTTGCCACAATGCCGGCGGCACCTTCGACCAGAAGATCGTCGGGCCGGGCTTGCTGCACGTCACCGACGATCCCGCGCATCCGAAACTGGTCGACGATAAACCGCCGACCCCTGAGGACATCGCGGAAATCCTGGTCAAAGGGTACACCGGGCCGATCGGCGCGATGCCGAACCGACAGGCCAACGGCCTCTCGGATAGCGACATCGCCAACCTGGTCGCCTATCTGGTCAGTCTGAAGTAAGGGGACAAGGAGCAACCGTGGACGTCGCAGCTCACCCAATCGAGCAGCACGAAGCGCACGATCACATACATCCGGCGCCGGAAGGGTTCATCGCGAAGTACGTCTTCTCGATCGACCACAAGGTGATCGCGATCCAGTACTTCGTGACCGGACTGCTCTTCATGCTGATTGCCGGTTCGTTCGCCGAACTGATGCGCATCCAGTTGTGGAACCCCAAGGGCACGTTCATGGAGTACCACACCTTCAATCAAATGTTCACCATGCACGGCACGGTGATGGTGTGGCTGGTGTTGATTCCGCTCGTGACCGGATCGCTCGGCAATCTCGTGATGCCGCTGCAGATCGGCGCGCGCGACGTCGCGTTTCCGTGGCTCAACATGTTGAGCTTCTGGCTGATTCCGGTCTCCGGTTTAATTCTGTTCAGCACGTTCTTCGTCGGCGCGCCGTCGTCGGGCTGGACCGAGTACCCGCCGATCTCGCTCGAGCAAGGCCCGGGCGGGCCGCTCTGGTGTCTTGCGATCATCGTCGTCGGCATCAGCTCGACGTTGACGGGCTTGAACTTCATGGTCACGATCTTCAAGATGCGCGCGCCTGGAATGACCTGGACGCGCATGCCGCTCTTTACCTGGGCGACCTTTGCGACCGCGCTGATCAACATGTTCGCCACGGTCGCGCTCTCGGCGGCGCTGTTGGCGCTCTTCTTTGCGCAGGTCTACAACGTGCCGTTCTTCGACCCGGCGCGCGGCGGCAGCGTGATCCTCTACCAGCACATGTTCTGGTTCTACTCGCATCCCGCGGTCTACATCTTCATCCTGCCGGCCTTCGGGGTGATCTCCGAAGTTCTCCCGACGTTCGCGCGCAAGACGATCTTCGGCTACAAAATGATCGCGTTCTCGTCGCTGGCGATCGCGATCCTCGGTTTCGCCGTATGGGCGCACCACATGTTCCCCGGCGGCATCGCGCCGTGGCTGCAGATCCCGTTCATGATCATCACCTACTTGATCGGCATTCCGACCGGGATCAAGATCTTCTCGTGGATGGCGACCATCTGGGGCGGCCGCATTCAATTTACCACGCCGATGCTCTACGCGATGGCATTCATCGGAACGTTCTCGTTCGGCGGCATTACCGGCGTCTATCTGGCCTGCGTCCCGGTCGATCTGCACGAACACGGCAGCTACTTCGTCGTCGCGCATTTCCACTACGTGGTTGCGGGCGGCGCGGTCACCGCGTTCTTCGCCGGTTTCTACTACTGGTTCCCGAAAGCCACCGGACGCCTGCTCAGCGAAAAGATGGGCAAGGTCGGATTCTGGCTGTTCATGGCCGGCTTGACCGGCACGTTCCTCCCGATGCACTGGCTCGGCCTCGAAGGCATGCCGCGGCGCTACGCTTCGTACGAAACGTTCGCCAAGGCGTTCCCGGACGCGGTGTTCTGGAACCGCTTCGAGTCGGTCAGCTCGTTCTTGATGGTAGCCGCGATCGCGCTCGTCGCGGTCAACATCATCTACAGCATCCGCAGCGGACGGCGCGCCGGCAACAATCCCTGGGGCGCGCGCACGCTCGAGTGGATGATCAGTTCCCCCGCGCCGTACTACAACTTCAAGAAGATCCCGATCGTGCTCGACCGGCCCTACGATTTCACGCAGCCGCTGCCGTATCGCAATCTCGACGAGGTCACCGATCCGTACCCGGTGCCGTCGGAAGCGGTGTTGCCGCGTAACGCCGCCGGCATGGGGGTCTGATGGCAGTTCGTTCAGTCGCCCGCACCACGCCGTATCTGGAGAAGGTCGCGGTCGAGGCGCGCTACAACGACGTCGATCCGGTGTACGCCGAGACGCGGGACATCCGGCTGTTCGGCTTCGTGCTCTTCCTGCTCGCAGACTGCGTGCTGTTCGGCGCGTTCGTGTTTGCGTATCTCTACCTGCGCACCGCGGCGCCGACCTGGCCGCCGGTCGTCGATGGAAAGCAGCTCCCGCGGCTTGATGTCGCGTTCGGCGCGATGAACTCGATCGTGCTCTTCGGATCCGGCGTCACGATGCATTTTGCGCTCGAGAGCTGGAAGCACCTCAAGAAGCTCGCCTTCAACTTCTGGCTCGTCGCGACGATCCTGCTCGGCATCGGATTCCTGGCGGGTCAGGCACACGAATACATGTCCGCGCAAATGACCTGGCAGGGCAGCACGTTTGGGGCATCGTTCTTCACCCTCACGGGCCTGCACGGTTTCCACGTCTTTGCCGGCGTCTGTTTCCTGACGGTGCTCGGAATTCAAGCCAACCGCGGCGTCTACACGGGCTCCAAGTACTTCGGGCTCGTGGCCGGAACGCTGTACTGGCATTTCGTCGACGTGATTTGGGTCTTACTCTTCTTCCTGTTCTACCTCTGGTAAATCATGACTGCCGAACTACTCGAACGCCTGATCGCCTGCATCGGCTCGCTCCTCGTGGGCGGGACCGCGTCGTGGCAATTGCGCAACGAATTGCCTCTGCACGGGCTCGACGCCCAGGTGACGAAGCTGCTGCTGGGCCTGATGATCGTCGGCTGCGTGCTGGCACTCCTCGCATCACTCAACGTTTTGGGAGCATTCGCGTGAGCGTTTCGCACGGCCATGGCACTCCATCGGACGACGTTCCGGTCAGTCTGGGCATCTCGAAGTGGATGTACCTGTTCCTGGCGGGTTCGCTCATACTCGTGCTGTGGCAGGGCTATAACGTCTTCTCATCGTCCAACGAGCAGCACGTCTGGCCGGCGTCGGACGCCGTGAAGGTACAGCTGCCTCCCGCGCAGGCGGTTCCTTAGTCCGGAAGCTCCTCGCCGCTGCGGGCGAACGCGGCCGGCGCGCCGATGCCGAGTGCGGGAATATCGTCGGGCAGCACGCCGGTCGAGCGCCCGTCAATGCGTAGTATGCCGCCGTAACGGCAGAACTCCACCATTGCGGGCCACGGTTCGTTGCGATCGAGCGCTCTGGGCCGCCGATCGAGCGGCCACTCGCCGAGTATCTGCTTGTTTTCGTCGAGCACGGAAACGAAGTAGCTGACATCCCGGTCGGGCGCCTGGTGAGCGCGATAGTCGACGTATCCGTCGACCGTCCAGATCGAACCGTGCGACTCGAACACGGCCCGGGTCACCGAACTCATCAGCACTGCCGCGTAGGCGAAGAAGAGTAGCGCCGCACCGCCGAAGATCGGCGCGACGAAGATCGCACCTTGCTGATGACGCAGCAATAAGCCGGTCGCCAGCACGCTAAAGACGAGCCCGATCGTCAGCGGTTCGACCGCGATGAAGAATCTGCCCCAAAAACCGCGCATCACGACGCGGCGTTCCTCAGCGCTCCAAGGTCGACGAGCGATCGAGGGATGCCACCACCTGTCGCGCCGTCGCATGGGTGCCGCCCGTTCGGGGAGGCACCCGGACGGTCCTGTTGCAAAGAGTTGCTCGCCGCCGGCACGAACCCGCAGATTACCGTACATGAAGAGACTTCTCGCCGCCGTCTCCGCGCTCGCAGCCGCGATCCTCGCTTTCGCGACGCAGCCGGCGGTTGCCGCAGAGCACGTTCACGGCCTCGTCGTCAGCGTGCTGACCGCGGAGGGTGAAGCCGTCGTACGGCATGATGCCGTGGCCGGCATGCCCGCGATGACGATGGTATTCCAGGTGCCCGCCGGCGTGCTCGCGCGTTTGCATCCCGGCGACCGCATCGATGCCGGCACCGATTTTTCGGCCGACGAGCCGCGTCTGGACGATATCCGCGTTACCGGCGGCGTCGCCGGCGGCGTCGCGCGAGTCGTGCACGACGTCCAGCCGCTCAAGGTCGGCGACGTGATGCCGCAGACGCAGTTCTTCGATCAGCTCTCACGCGGTTTCAGCTTTACGGATTTCCGCGGCGAGACGGTGGTGCTCGCGTTCATCTACACGCGCTGCAAAGATCCGCGCATGTGTCCGCTGGTTTCCGCGAACTTTCACATGCTGCAGCGTAAGCTCGCCGGCGTGCCGGCGCATCTGGTCGAAATCACGCTCGATCCGGCGTACGACACGCCGCAGGTCTTGGCCGACTACGGCCGGCGTTTCGATGCCGATCCGGCGCGCTGGACGCTCGCGACCGGCCCGGAGAACGTCGTCAACGATTTCGCGGCGCGCTTCGGTATCGCGGTGTTCGCCGACCCGCAAGCCGGCCTGATCCATGCCGAACGCACGGCGATCATCGATCGCAACGGCCAAATCGTCGATCTGCTCGACGCGGCAGCGTGGAATCCCGACGACGTGGCGGCCGAGGTGCGCTCGGTGAGCGAAGTGCCGTCGAACCTCTTCGCGCGCATCGATTACGAGCTGTCCAAAGCGAGCGCGGCGCTGTGCGGCAACAGTTTGTCGGGGTATTCCGGACTGCTCGACCTCGCAATCGTAGCGGCGATCTTCGCAGGGGCGTGCTCGATCCTCTACTTTTGCGCACGGAAGATCTTCGTCGAAGAAGCCTGAGGGCCGAGCGCTGCCGCAACGGCTACGCCTGACCTGTTTCGTGCTGGTGTTGCTCGCGGCCATGTGCGCGCCCCGGCTCGCAGCGGCGAACGGCGAACGCATTCACGGTTTGGTCCTTTCCGTTACGCCGAAGAGGGGGGAGGCCGTCGTGCGTCACGACGCATTCGGCGGAATGCCGTCGATGGCGATGCCGTTTCGCGTGCTGCCGCGCGAACGCGCCGCGGAGCTCCTACCGGGCAGCGAGATCGACGCAAACGTCGATACGTCGACCGATCCGTGGACGCTGCGCAATGTCGTGACCCGGATGACGGACGCGCTGACGGCGCCGGCACCGCGCCGCGTCGTCGCACTGCAGGTCGGGGACACCGTGCCCGACACAGAGTTCTTCGATCAATCCGGTCACCCGTTCCGGTTCTCGATGTTGCGCGGACAGAACGTGTTGTTGGCGTTCATCTTCACCCGTTGCCGGGATCCGCGCATGTGTCCGCTGATCTCGGCACACTTCAACCAGCTGCAGCACGCGCGCGCGAACCTGCATTTGGTCGAGGTGACGCTCGATCCGACGTACGACCGTCCGCCCGTCCTGGCGCGGTACGCGCGCACGTTCGGGGCCGACCCGCGCCGGTGGACGCTGGCGGTCGGCGATGCGCAAGCGACGCTCGATTTTGCCGCGCAGTTCGGCATCGCCGCCTTCCCGGATCCGAATGCCGTCATCATCCATACCGAGAACACCATCGAGATCGGTCCGGACGGAGTCATCCGCAAGATGATCCCGGATGCCGCGTGGCAACCCGCGACGATCCTTGCCGACATCGACAACGGTAATGGTTGGCAGCCGAACCCGATCGCCCGCGCGCTCGGCGAGTTCGCTGGCCTGCTCGCGATCGCGGCCGCGCTGAGCTATTTGGCGTTCCGCATCGTGCGTGCGATCGCCGTGCGCCGGCTCGAATCCTGAGCCGCGCCGTTACTCCGGGATCGTCATTTCTCCGGTAGCGATCGGGACGACGGAGCCGCCGACTTCGATGACGGGGACGGCGTTCGGGGTGTTACTGCCGACGTGGATGAGAACGTGCAAGAGGCTGTGACGACCCATCTTCGTTCCCTGCTCGCTGACCACGCTATTTCGCCTTTGGGATGTAGGACGAAGACGGCGTCGACCACTCGCACACGCTGCCGTCGTTCATCACGAAGGTCTCGCAGCCGTCGACCTCGGCGTTGAAGTCATCGTTGCGCGTCTTGGTGGCGGTCCAGTCGACGTTGCCGTCTTGCCGCGCCGTCGCACGCGCCTTGCTGTAATTGAATTGCGGGGATTTGGCGCCGGCGTTGAGCGCCTTTGCCAGCGTTTGCGCTTGTGTCATCAGGAGCGAGCCTCCGCGCGTTCGCGTGCTTTTGCGTGCAGTCCGAAGGTCAGCAGCGCCGCAACGATCGCGACGCCGGTGAACCACAGGTAGGCGACGTGGTAGCCGTCGACGGGCGTGGCCTGCGAGCCGATCACGCCGCCGGCCAGCGAACCGCCGAGAATCTGACCGAGGATCAGGCAAACCGAGAGCAGTCCCACCGCGGCCGACCGTTCTTTCGATCCGGCGCGATTGGTGACGATGTAGCGCGTCGGCGCGCCGAGCAGCGTGCCGAACCCGCAGCCGGCGACGACCATCGCGCCGATCGCAATCCACACGTTGGCGAAGCCGAAGGCAAAGATGGCCAGGCCGGCCGCCGTGAGGATGGTGCCGATCGTCAACACGACGCGGCTGCCGGCGACGTCGAGCGCCCGCCCCGCACCCGGAATCACGACGACGAACATCACCGCGCCGATCGCCGCCACGGCGCCGGCGGCGGCATATGAAAGATGTTCGGCGGCGACGAGCGCGGCCGGGATGAAGAACAGCGCGCCCTCGAGGACCCCGATCAGGATTTCCAAACCGTAGACGAGCGCGAGCTGACCATCGGTGAAGAAGCGCGGCGGAATCACCGGTTGTTTCGCCGCGCGTTCGGCCAGGACGAACGCGATCAATGCCACGATCGCCCCGGTCAACCACAGACGGGGATTCAAGTTGTTTCCGGCGCCGGTGACGTCGTATTGCGTGAGGCCGAACATCAGCCCGAGCAGTCCGATCGAAAGCAGCGCGATTCCCGGCACGTCGAGCGGACCGCGCACGTTCGCAACCGTTGCCGGCAGCGTGGTGCGCGCCATTACGATGACGACGATCGCGAGCGGCACGTTGGCGACGAAGATCCAGTGCCAGGAAAGGAAGTGGGTGAACAGGCCGCCCACCAGCGGTCCGACGATCGCTGCCACGCCCCAGGTCGCCGCCACGAGCCCGAGCGCAGCGCCGCGCCGTTCGGGCGGAATGCGATCGGCGATCGCCGCGGTGGCGACCGGGAAGATGCCGCCGGCGCCGAAGGCTTGGATCGCACGGGCCGTCAGGAACATCGGAAAGTTCTGCGAGAAGATCGCGAGCAGCGAACCGAGCGCGAAGATCGTGACGCACGCGATGTAGATCGGACGGCGGCCGTTGCGATCGGCGAGCTTCGTCATGATCGGGATACTGACGACGTTCGCCAATAGATAGAGCGTGAAGATCCACGGCAACTCGCGCGGGCCCACGCCGAACGCGATCCCGAGCGCCGGCAGTGCCGGCGAAAGCACCCCCAAGTCGAGCGCGCCGGCGAACACGCCGAGACCGAGCGTGAGCAGCAGCGGGATGGTGCTTGGATCGAGATTGTGCCCGGCGACGCTGGTCGTCGCGCCCGGCGCCGGTTGTACGGTGTCCACGGTTTCGGTTACGGAGCCCACGCTACCGCGTCACGGAAAAACCACGCGATCAATGACGGCGGCGAGGCACATCAGCGCGAGATAGACCAGCGAAAACTTGAACATGCCGCGGGCGAACGACTGCGCTTCGTTGCGCAGCACGCGGATTGCGTCGAAGAGGAACCAGCCGCCCACGATCAACGCCGCAGCGAGAAAGATCGGCCCCATCACGTGCAGCGGCACGAGCGCGATGCAGAACGCGAACAGCACGATCGTGTAGACGAGCATCTGGCGTTTGGTGTGCGCGACGCCGTGCACGTTGGGCAGCATCGGGATGCCGGCCTTGTGGTAGTCCGTCTCGGTCATGAGCGCGAGCGCCCAGAAGTGCGGCGGCGTCCACAGGAAGATCAGGACGGCGAGAGCGAGCGCGGGTGCGCCGAGCGTTCCGGTGACCGCGGCCCAGCCGACCAGGGGCGGGATCGAGCCGGCGAAGCCGCCGATCACAATGTTCTGCGAGGTGGAGCGCTTGAGCCACATCGTGTACACGAAGACGTAGTACGCGTTGCCGCCGAGCGAGAGCCACGCCGCGAGCGGGTTGACCAGGTAGTTCAGCAGCAGAAACGAGCCGATTCCGAGGACCATCGCGAACGCAAGCGCGCGGTTGGGCGTGATCGCGCCGCGCGGCACGGGACGCGCCATCGTGCGCCGCATCATGCTGTCGATGTCGGCATCGTAGACGCAGTTGAACGCGCCGGCCGACGCCGCGGAGAGCGCGCCGCCGAGCAGCGTCCAGAACGTCAGGGCGAGCGGCGGGATGCCGCGCGCCGCCATGATCATCGCGGCGAGCGTCGTGATCAGCAGCAAGACGATGATGCGCGGTTTGGTCAGTTCGAGATAGTCGTCGAAGGTGGCGCGCCAGCCACTGCGGGCGAACGCACGCGCCGCGCCTTCCAAGCGCGAGAGGGTCGAACTCATCGGGCGCTCTGGGGCTGCGGGATGCCCGGGCGCGGCCGGACGATCGCCCCGATGAGCAGGGCAAGCATGCGGAGCGACCATTCCAGTGCGCCCACGGTCGCGGCGGCCGGCGAGAACGCGCGGAACATCCTCCTGAGCCTACCTTGCCACGAACCCGGCCACAACGACATACGTGGTGATTTTGAACCCGGCCGGGGCGCACCTCGGGGAATCGCCGGGTTATCTCGAAGAGTCGCATTCGATGCAGCGCGTAGTGCTGGTCCTCGTGGCTTTGGTCGCGCTCGTCGGTTGCCGGGAAGTGCGCGTCAATCGGGTCGGCACCGGAATAACCAAAGTCGCCGGGCCGAACCAAATCGTGGTGGTCCGGGACAAGCGCGAGCTGGAAGCTCTCGGGATAAGCGGAACGCCAAACTTCCGTAAAGAGTTTGCCGTTATCTTGCTGATGGGTCCGCACCGGGAAACTGGGTACGTACAGATTACGGAATCGATCCGGGCCAACGCCGATCGCGAGCGCATCGTGGCGTTCGAGAAGGCTCCAATCGACGGTGGTGAACCGACAACACCGTATCGCACCTACACGATGTGGTACGTTCCCAACATCGCTTACCGGGCGGGTGTGGGGGTGGATGTGGTTACCCCGTCCGGCGAACCGATCACGGCCACGACGCTACGCTAAAGAATTTGATGACTTCACCGATAGTTGAGCGGTAATGACGAACGCGATGGCGCGATTCGATGCTACCGTCTCTCGGCTGGGCACGGTCCTGGAATCCGACGGCAGCCCCTGCGAAGTCGAAGGCGTGCTCAACCCCGCGTGTGCGCGCGCGCCCGGCGGTGAGTTGCTGCTGTATCCGCGCGTCGTCGCGGCCGGCAACGTATCGCGCGTCGGCTTGTTCCGCAATGCGAGCTCGGGCGAGGCGGTTCGCTTCGAGCGGCTCGGCTTCGCGCTCGAGCCCGAGGCGCCGTATGAAGAGCGTCCGGACGGTCGCGGCGGTATGGGCTGCGAGGATCCGCGGGTGACGTACGTACCCGCACTCAAACGCTACGTGATGCTGTACACCGGGTTCGGCCCGGAAGGCCCGCGCATCGTCTTCGCGCTCTCGACCGACGGGTATCAATGGGACCGCTTGGGGCCGGTGGATTTCAAAACCCACGGTCTGGCAAGCGGCGACGACAAGGATGGCGTGTTCTTTCCCGAACCCGTGCGCTCGCCGGCGGGCGTGCTCTCGTTTGCTTTCTTTCATCGCCCGATGAAAAAGCTCTCGACGCTCGATGGTCACGCGGCGATCCCGCAACTGCTCGAGCTTCCACCGACCGAGCGCGAATCGACTTGCATCGCCTACATTCCGGTTGACGCGGTGCTGGCCGACATCCGTAATTTGCTCGTGCCGCGCGAGAGCGTGATCGTGCTCGCGCCCGACGGTCCGTGGGGGCGGCTGAAAACGGGAGGCGGTACGCCGCCGGTGCGGATCGCCGAAGGCTGGTTTTCGCTCTACCATGCGGTCGACGCCGTCGAGATCGACGGCCGCTATGCGATGACGTACAGCGCCGGGATCGTGATCCTCGATAGCGACCGGCCGCACGTCGTGCGCTATCGCTCGCCCGTACCGGTGCTCTCGCCCGAACACCCGGACGAAATGCACGGCGTCGTCAACAACGTCGTATTTCCGACCGGCATCGACGTCAGCGGCGAACGCAACTTCGACATCTACTACGGCATGGCCGACGCACGGATCGGCCGCGCGGCGATCGCCCTACCGCCCGCCGCCGCAGCCGCAGCCGGAGAAACCGCCGCGGCTTAAAGACGGTCGCGCAGCAGCTCGCCGAGTTCGCGCGCTTCGGCTAGAAATGCGTCGTGGCCGTGATCGCTGTGCATCAAGCGGAACGCGGCGTCCCAGCCGGCCGCAGCCCAGCGCTCGCACACCGCCCGGATATGATCGGCGAAGAAGAGCTGATCGCCGGTTACGCCCACGAACGTGAGGCGCGTGCGTTCGGGGTTCGCTTCGGCCCCGCGCAAATCGAACAAGTCCATGGCGCGCGTGAGGATGCGATACGTGTTCGCGTCCATGCGCGCGGCGAAACGCACGCCTTGATACGCGAGATATCCATCGACGTCGAAGCGATCGTCGAGCGTCTTTTTCGGATCGCCGCCGGCCCGGTCGGGGCGGTTGGCAAAGCGGCGCTCGAAGAGCGCTTCGCTCTTGTAGGTGAGCGTGGCGATCGCGCGTGCGAGCTTCAGTCCGGCTGCGGGCTGTTCGTCGTACCAGCCGTCATGGAAATTCGGATCGAGCCGGATCGCTTCGCGCGCTAAGCCGTTTTGCGCGATCGCCTGCGCGCGCAGGTGATCGTGGGCCGCAACGACGATCGCGTGGCCGACCGAGTCGCCGTAGCGCCGCGCCCACGACAGCGCCTGAAAACCGCCCAGGGAACCGCCGATGACGACCGCGAGGCGTTCGATGCCGAGCGCCAGCAGCGCGCGGCGCTGCACGTCGACCATGTCTTCCACGGTGACGATCGGAAATCGCGGCCCCCACACGCGGCCGTCGGGTGCAAGCGACGGCGGTCCGGTCGAGCCGTAACATCCGCCGAGCGCGTTGACGCCGACGACGCACCAACGTGCCGTATCGAACAGCGCTCCCGAACCGACGAGGCCGCTCCACCATTCGGCGATGCGCGACGAGCCGGTGAGCGCGTGCGGTGCGAACACCACGTTGGCACCGCCGTCGCGCGGCGTTCCGTAGATCGTGACCCGCGCCGTGACGTTCGGCAGCGTCGTTCCGCCGCTGAGCGGAACGTCCCCGAGCGCCACATCGTGGTCTACCACGGATTCGAGCAACTAAACCGCCTTGAACGCAAGCCCGAGATCGCCGATGATGTCGTCGATCGATTCGATGCCCACCGACAGCCGCACCGTATCTTCGGTGATGCCGCTGAGAATGCGCTCTTCGGGCGAGAGTTGCTGGTGCGTGGTCGACGCCGGATGGATCACGAGCGATTTCGCATCGCCCACGTTCGCCAGCAGCGAGAACAGCTTGAGCTTGTCGATGAACGCCTTGGCGTTCGGGAGCTCAAACGTCACGATGGCGCCCGCGCCGTTAGGCAGATATTTGCGCGCGCGTTCGTAGGCCGGATCTTCGCGCAGGCCGGGATAGCGCACGGACGTCACCTTGTCGTGTTTCTCGAGATACTCGGCGACGGCTTGCGCGTTGGAGCAATGGCGCTCGATGCGCAGTCCCAGCGTCTCCATCCCTTGGAGCAGCAGAAACGCGTTGAACGGCGAGAGCGCGGCGCCGACGTCGCGCAGCAATTGCACGCGCATTTTCAGGATGTACGCCAACGGCCCGAACGACGCCACATACTGCGCGCCGTGGTAGGACGGATCGGGTTCGATCAGTTCGGGAAAGCGGCCGTTGCTCCAGTCGAACGTGCCGCCGTCGACGACCAAGCCGCCGATCGACGTGCCGTGTCCGCCGATGAACTTCGTCGCCGAGTGCACGACGANNGCGTCGCCAGCGTGTTGTCGACGATGAGCGGCACGCCCGCCGCGTGCGCTGCGTCGGCAACCGCCTTCACGTCGAGCACGTCGACTTTGGGGTTGCCGATCGTCTCGGCGAAGAACGCCTTGGTGTTCGGTTGGACCGCGGCTTTCCAGGCTGCGAGATCGCCCGGGTCGACGAACGTCGTCGTGATGCCGAACTTCGGCAGCGTGTGGAAGAACGCGTTGTACGTTCCGCCATAGAGCGAACTCGAACTGACGATGTGGTCGCCGGAACGAGCGATGTTGAGGATCGAGTACACCACCGCCGCCTGACCGCTCGCGACGGCCAGCGCCCCGACGCCGCCTTCGAGCGCCGCGATCCGCTGCTCGAGCACGTCGGTGGTGGGGTTCATNNCGCGTGTAGATGTTGCCGAACTCTTCGAGGGCGAACAGCCGCGCGGCGTGACCCGTATCGTCGAAGACGTACGACGTGGTCTGATAGATCGGAACGGCGCGCGCCTTCGTCGCGGGATCGACGTTCTGGCCGCCGTGCAGGGCGAGCGTGTCGAGTCCGGGCTTGCGCTGGTCGTGGGTCGAGCTCATCGGGCTTATTCTCCTGGAGGCAAACTGCCGCATTCGTTCGGTACAGGGCCGAGAACCTACGGCGGCGACAAAAAGCGCCAAGTGATCCGCTACTATATCATCGCAACGGCGATCGTCGTCATCTTCGGCAGCATCGTCTTCGCGCACCGGCTCGCCCCGCCCAACCTACGGATCTCGGCCCAGCCCAGCGGCACGCCGACGGTCGAGACCCACGTTGCCGAGGCGCCGTCGACCGCCCCGCCCTTCAGCGGCCAGGGCCCCTGGGTGCTCTCGGCGCTTCCGGACTGTTTCGACGAGCAATCTCGCCTGAGCGGTCCGTTTACGGCGCTCGAGGCCAAGCTGCCGCCGGCGGGCGACCGCATCGCGCCCGGGACCACCTTGCACGTCGCGGTCTGCACCCTGCTGGTGCGTCCGCGGGACATCTGGGTCGACCGCGGCTCGGATCGGCTGCGCGTTTCGCCGGATGCCGCATTGTACCGGGTCGACGGCCGCTTGGTGCTGACCGTACGCACGGGCGCGCAACTCGAGATACGGCACTACTGATCGCAGGGTTCGTTGGGTGCGAAAGAAAGTTGCGCACCAATGCCATCATTCGGGCATCGCGCCGGGGTGTTCGTGTTTGCGGCGCTCCTGCTTGCTGCCGGAGCGCTTGCGCCGGCGCGCGCTGCCGACCGAATCGTCATCACGAATTACGCGACGAACATCGCGACCTTGCCGTGGGCGATCGCCTTGCAGCAGGGCTTCTTCCAGCAGGAAGGCGTCGATGTCGACGGGTTCGTCGGCAGCAGCGGCGGCGGATCGGCGATCCGCAACATGATGGCGAGCAAGATCCCCTTTGCCGAGGTGTCCGTCCCGGCCGCCGTTGCGGCGATCCGAAGCGGTATCGATCTCAAGATCGTGTACGGCGCGCTTTACCATCTGGGCGATCTGTCGTGGGTGGTCCGCGCCGATTCGCCGATCAGGACGATCGCCGATCTGCGCGGTCGCAAGGTCGCGTATTCGTCGCCGCAATCGGTGACGGAGATTGCCGCGCGCATGGTGCTTGAGAAGCATAAGCTCGCGGGCAGCGTCACACTCGTTGCGGCGGGCAGCATCGAGGCCGCGCTCGTCGCCGTCGACGCCGGCGCGCTCGACGCCGCGCCGGTGGAAGTTCCGGCGTTCCTCACGCCGCCGGAGAAATATCGCGTGGTCTTCCGCACCTCGTTCGAGATGCCTCACATCCAGACGCAGGTCGGCGTGGTCACCGCCGACTATGCGAAGGCGCACCCCGACATCGTCCGCAAACTCATCGCCGTTCACCGCGACGCGGTCGCGTACATGACCGCGCACCCCGGCGAAGCCGAAAAAGTCTATGCCGACGTCTGGAACACCGATAAGCCCGTCGGTGCGGCGCTGCGCCAACTGATCAAAGACGGTTACTGGTCGCCGGGCAGGATCGACAACGAAGGTCTGGCGACGATGCTGCAGGGCATGCGCCTCGTCGGCGCGCTCGATAAGCCGTTCGACCTCAACGCGGTGGTCGACCGGGAGTACTTGCCGGCCAATCTGCGGTGATGAGCCGCGTCGCCGCTACGCGTTGGGGACTGATCGTCGCGATGTTCGCTGCGGTTGAAATCTGCTGCCGCGTTGGAATCATCAGCCGCTTGACGATGATCCCGCCGAGTGGCATGGTCGTCGCGGCGTGGCACTTGATGAGCGTCGATACCGTGCGCGGCGATCTGTTGTTCACGCTGACGAACACGGCGGCGGCGATCGCCATCGCCGTCGTCACCGGCTTCATCTCCGGCGTCGTGCTCAATGCGGTGCCGCGCCTGCGGCGCGTCGTCGACCCGTTGCTCGCGGCGTACTACGCCGTGCCGACGTTCATCTTCTATCCGATGCTGGTCGCGATCTTGGGTCTGAACCGCGCGCCGTTGATCGCGATCGGCGCGGTGCTGGGCGTGGTCGCGATGACGGTGAATACGCTCACCGGCCTCGACCGGATTCCGCGCGTCTATCTGAAGACGGCGAAAGCGATGCGGATGTCGCGCACGAGCACGGTGCTGCTGGTGCAACTGCCCGCCGCGACGCCGCACCTAGTCACCGGAGTGAAGCTGGCGGTGAGTTATTCGATCGTCGGCACGATCGCCGGCGAGTTCATCTTGTCGGTGGCCGGGCTCGGGCGAGCGATTTCCCTAGCCTACAACAACCTCGACAACAACACGATGTACGGGTTGCTGCTGATCTTGCTCGTCACAGTCACGCTGGTCAACTTGGCCATCTACGAGTGGGAGCGCGCGATTCACCGCCGTTGGGGCCTGCGGTGAGCCGGCGCTTCGACGGCGTGCTGTTCACGATCGCGCTGCTGCTGGCGTGGCAAGTGATGGCGCGCGTCGTCGGCTCGTCCGGACTCTCTACACCGCTCGCGACGCTGGGTGCGCTCGAGCGGTTGTTCGGCCGCGCGTCGTTCTGGCAAAACGTCGCGGCGACCGCCGACGCGTTTGCGCTCGCGGTGCTGTTCTCGCTCGTGGGCGGCCTGGCGATCGGCTTGCTGCTCGGGCTCTCGCGCTTCGCGGGCGACGTCTTCGATCCGATCGTCAACGCGATCACCGCCATTCCGAAGATCACGCTCTATCCGGTGATCCTGTTGTTCTTCGGCCTCGGGATGTCGGCCAAGGTCGCGTTCGGAACGATCCACGGTATCTTTCCGGTCATCATCCTGACCATGAACGGCGTGCGCAACATCCGTCCGGTCGTGCGCAAGGCGGCGCGCGTGATGCGTTTGACGCCGCTGCAAACCCTGCGCAGCGTGCTGCTGCCCGCCGCGCTGCCCGAGATCTTTTCCGGAATGCGCATCGGCGTTTCGCTGGCGCTGCTCGGGACGCTGGTCGGCGAACTCTTCGCGTCGGATCGCGGGGTAGGGTTCATGCTGATCCAAAGCGTGGAGCACAGCGACGTTCCCACCGTCATGGCGCTGACGCTGTTGCTCTTCGTGGTCGCGATCGCCGGCGGCACGATCATGCTGCACATCGACCGGCGTCTGCACCAGGAGGGTTGAGTGGCGGCCGAACTCGAGCTGAGCGGAGTCTCGCACACGTTTGTTTCGGAGAACGGCGGTACGTCCGTGCGCGCGCTGGACGGTATCGACTTGCGGCTGGCACCTGGCGAGTTCTTCAGCGTCATCGGCCCCTCGGGGTGCGGCAAGTCGACGCTGCTCGAGATCGTCGCGGGTTTGACGCGCGCGAGCGAAGGGCGCGTCGTCTTCGACGGCCGCGAGGTGGCGGGCGAGGTTCCCGACGGTGTCGGGATGGTGTTCCAAGAGGATGCCAGTTTTCCGTGGCTCACGGTGTGGGACAACGTGGCGTTCGGTTTGCGCCGGCGCGGAACCGGGGCGGCCGAGATCCGGCGGCGGGTCGATTACGCGCTGCGGTTCGTCGGCCTGGCGGACTTCGCGCGCCACCATCCGCGCCAGCTCTCGGGCGGCATGCGGCAGCGCGTGTGCATCGCGCGCACGCTGGTGCTCGAACCGCGGCTGATTTTACTGGATGAACCGTTCGGCGCGCTCGACCAGCAGACGCGGCTGGTCATGGGAGAAGAACTTTTGCGGCTGTGGCGGGAAACGGGAGCCACCGTGCTGCTGATCACGCATAGCCTCGACGAAGCCGCCATGCTCTCGGAACGGATCGGCGTGATGTCGGCGCGGCCGGGACGCTTTATCGCGACCCTCTCGACCGGCTGGCCGCGCGAGCGGGATTCGCAGGTGGTCAACGATCCGCGCTTCGGCGCGCTCACGGGAGAGATGTGGACGTATTTGCGCGCCGAGTCCCTGCGCTCGATCGGCGCATAAACGGGTAGAAAGGTCGTATGGCATCAGTGATCTCCGCGGTACCCACGCGCCGGTTGGGACGGACCAACGAGAACGTATCGATGCTGGCGATGGGCGGAGGACATCTCGGCACGAGCGTCCTCAGCGACGTCGAGGCGGTGCATCTCATCCATCGGGGGATCGATCAAGGCGTCACGTTCCTCGACAACAGTTGGGATTATAACGACGGGCGCAGTGAGGAGCGGATGGGCGCCGCGATCGGACACGGCGGATATCGCCGGCGCGTTTTCCTCGCCACGAAGTTCGACGGCCGCGATCGCCAGACGGCGACGAAGCAGCTCGACGAGTCGTTGCGGCGCTTGCAAACCGATCACGTCGACCTGTGGCAGTTTCACGAGAACATCCGGCCCGACGACGCCGATCGCGCCTTCGCGCCCCGCGGCGCGATCGAAGCGATGATCGCGGCCAAAGAAGCCGGTAAAGTGCGCTTCCTCGGCTTCACCGGTCACAAGCATCCGGACTATCACGTGCACATGTTCGAGGTCGCGGCGCAGAACGGGTTCGTGTTCGACACGGTCCAGATGCCGCTCAATATCATGGACCCGCACTTCCGCAGTTTCGAGCGCGGCGTCATCCCGCTCGCGCAGCAAACCGACACCGGGATCATCGCGATGAAGACGTTCGGCGATCGCGCGATTCTCGATACGCGCATCGCGACGCCGTTGCAGATGCTGCACTACAGCATGAGCCTGCCCGTCGCGAGCGTCGTGAACGGCGTCAACTCGATCTACACGCTCGACGAAGCCGTAACGGCGGCGGTGTCGTTCCGGCCGCTCTCGGAAGCGCAAATCGCGGCGCTGCTCGCGCGCAGCGCGGCGCAATCCGCCGCCGGCGCGCTCGAACGCTACAAGATCAGCGACGACTTCGACGCCACCGTGCAGCACCCGGAATGGATGGGTTCGTAGGTTCATCATGGCGAATCTTAAGCGAGTTCGCTGCCTATGGCGTGCTTGCCGCGTGAGGGCATGAGCGCGAGCGCGAGGGCGATCGCCAGCAACCCGCTCGCGATGTAACCGCTCGGCGCGATCGTTTCGTGCAACAGCACGATCGCCCCGATCCCGCCCAGTATCAGGGATCCGTAGGACGCGATGAAGCTGACCGTCGCGGCATCGAGGTAGCGCAAGCAGAACGCCTGCGCGATCTGACCGTAGATCGAGAGCCCGATGACGATCTCGACGAAGAACCACCAGAACGTCGTGCTGCTCGGTACGAGGCTGCGCGCGATCGACGGCTCCAACCGGCCCGTCGCGAGACCGAAAAGCAACAGTAGCCCCATGCCGACCGTCCCATAGACGCCGCCGACGAAGAGCGCCGAGAAGCGTTTTCCGAGCTTGCGCGTGAACACGAACATCACCCCGAGCGAGACGACTTGCACGAGTTCGAGCAGGTCGCCGAAAAGCGTCGAGCCGGTCGCCGAACGGGTGAACGTGAGCAGCACCGCACCGGCGATGCCGACGCCGAGCGCGGCGATGCGAAGCGCATCGATGCGCTCGCGCAGCAGTGGGGCGGCAAGGACGGCCGTCACCGACGGCGTCAGGCTCATCAGCAACACGACGTGCGCGCCGCTAGTGTATTGGGCCGAAAGCGCCAGAAAGCCGCAGGCGCCCGGACCGAACGCAATACCGATCCCGATGAGATAGAGCCAGTCGGCGCGGCTCGGCGCCCGCTTCGGGCGCGCGAGGACGGCGATGAGCAGAAAGACCGGCAGCGTCCAGGCGGCCCGGGCCACGAAGAGGCCGGGTGCGTCGAAGTGCGCGCCCCCGGGCTCGTAGAGGATCTTTGAGGCGATTGCATTGCCCGCCCAAAACACCGTCGCCGAGAAGATCGCGAGGTAGGCAAAGGTCGTGCGCAGCGCCGTCGAATTTCGCACGGTCATGGATTTACGCGCCGAAGTCGAGAATCGCCGGACGTTTGCGATCATCTCGCACCCCGACGCCGGCAAGACGACGCTCACCGAGAAGCTGCTGCTCTACGGCGGAGCGATCGTGACCGCCGGTCAAGTCGCGGCGCGCAAGCGGGCTCGCTCGGCGACCTCCGACTGGATGGAATTGGAGCGGGAACGGGGCATTTCGATCACGTCAACGGTCCTCCAGTTCCCCTATCACGGCCGGACCATCAATCTCCTCGATACGCCGGGTCATCAAGATTTCGGCGAGGACACCTACCGGACGCTCCTGGCGGCCGACAGTGCGGTCATGCTGATCGACGCGGCCAAGGGCGTAGAACCGCAGACCCGCAAGTTGTTTGCGATCTGCCGCGCGCGGCGCATTCCGCTCTTCACGTTCATCAACAAGATGGACCGGCCGACGCGCGACCCGCTCGAGCTGCTCGATGAGCTCGAGAACGTGCTCGGTATCGGCGCCTACCCGGTGAACTGGCCGCTCGGCGGCGGCGAGACGTTCCGCGGCGTGTACGACCGCGAGACGCACGAGCTGCACACCTTCGAGCGCACCGAGCACGGCGCGAAGCGCGCGCCGGTGTCGGTGGCCGGAGTGCACGACGAGAAGATCCGGGCACTCGTCGACGAGGGGACCTACCGCGAGTTTCTCGACGGGATCGAGCTGCTCGAGGGCGCGGGCGCGCCGTTCGATCCGGCCGCGATGCTGCGCGGCGACGTGACGCCGGTCTTCTTCGGCAGCGCGATGACGAATTTCGGGGTCGAGCTCTTCCTCGACCGGTTCGTGAAGATGGGCCCCGCGCCGAGCGCGCGGCTCGACGCCGCCGGCACGGCGATCGAACCGGCGGACGAACACTTCTCGGCGTTCATCTTCAAGATTCAAGCGAACATGGATCCGCGCCATCGCGATCGCGTCGCCTTCGCGCGCATCTGCTCGGGTAAGTTCGAACGCGACATGACGGTGCGCAACGTACGAACCGGCAAGGAAGTGCGCTTGACGCGCGCGATGAAGCTCTTCGCAAACGATCGCGAATCGATCGAGGTCGCGTTTGCCGGCGACGTCGTGGGCCTCGCCAATCCGGGAACGTTCGCGATCGGTGATACGCTCGCCGATTCCAGCGACGTGCGCTTCGATCCGATTCCGGCTTTCGAGCCGGAACATTTCGCTCTGGTGCGGAGTATCGATACCGCGAGCTACAAGTCGTTTCAGAAGGGGATCGCTCAATTGCGTGAAGAGGGCGCGATTCAAGTACTCTACCCGTTCGGCCAGACGCGCATCGAGCCGATCCTCGCGGCCGTCGGCGCGCTGCAGTTCGAAGTGGTGAAATACCGCCTCGAATCGGAGTACAACGTGAAGACGCAGATGACNNGTGGAGCATGCGGCTCGCGGCCGAGTGGAATCCGCGCCTGACGTTCGAACCCTTCGGCGTCCGCGGGCTCGCCGCGGTGGTGTCCTCATGAGTACGCCGGCGATCGCCGGTTCCACCGCCGCCCGCGGCCCGGTCAACAAGACCACGCGCTGGCTGTTGATCGCGGTCGTGCTGATCATCGTCTTCGGGCTCGTGCGCGGCCTCTTCGCGCATCACGAGAACACCTACGAACGTATCGCGCGCGAGATGACCATCGATCTGCAGAACAACGATCTGGCCGGCGTGCAGAGTTTCCAGAACGCCGAGACGGCCACGCTCGTGACGCATGCGGTCGTGGGCCGCGACGCCGACGCGTTCGCGCCGTTGGGCAAATTGCAACGCGTGCTCGAAACGCCGGGAACGCCGGAAGAAGCCACGCGCCGCGTGCACGAGTTCGACGCCTCGTTCGACAAGGGCGTCGTTCACGAGACGATCCGCTTCGACCCCGACAACAAAGTCGTCGGCTTCAAGTACGATCTGCCGCAGTCGAAGTAGATGCCCGCGCTAGCAGTGACGTTCGACGACGTCGCGCGGGCCGCCGAGCGCCTGCGCGGCGTAGCTCATCGCACGCCTGCGATCACCTCGGCCACGCTCGACGAGCGCACCGGTGCGCAGGTCTTCCTCAAAGCCGAGAACTTGCAGCGTATGGGCGCGTTCAAATTTCGCGGCGCCTACAACCGGCTCGTCCAGCTCGATCCGGCGGCGCGCGCGCGCGGCGTGGTGGCGTTCTCGAGCGGCAACCACGCGCAAGGCGTGGCGCTGGCGGCAAAACTGCTCGGCATCCCGGCGGCGATCGTGATGCCTACCGATGCGCCGGCCGCCAAGCTCGCGGCGACGCGCGGGTACGGCGCGGAGGTCGTGCTCTACGATCGCTTCACGATGAACCGGGCCGAGATCGCGCAGACACTCGCGGCCGAGCGCGGCGCGACGCTTGTCCCGCCGTTCGACGATCCCGCGATCATTGCCGGGCAAGGAACGGCGGCCCTCGAGTTGATCGAGGACGTTGGACCGCTCGACGTGCTGCTCGTGTGCACCGGCGGCGGCGGCCTCCTCTCCGGCTGCGCGCTCGCCGCAACGAAGCTCTCGCCGGGCATCGCCGTGTACGGCGTCGAGCCGGAAGCGGGCGACGATTGGGTGCAGTCGCTCGCGCGCAACGAACGGGTGACGATCCCCGTCCCCGATACGATCGCCGACGGCATGCAAACGCAGTCGCCGGGCGAGCTGACGTTCCCGATCGTGCAGGCGCTCTGCGCCGGCGTGGTCACCGTTAGTGATGAGGAGCTGCGCGACGCGATGCGTTTTGCCTTCGAGCGTCTCAAACTCGTGATCGAACCGAGCGGCGTCGCCGGCCTTGCGGCCGCGCTCACCGGCCGCGTGGACGTGCGCGGAAAACGCGTCGGCGTGACGCTCAGCGGCGGCAACATCGACGCCGCCACGTTCGCGCGTTTGATCGCATGATCGCCGGGCTGCGCGAACGCTTCGCGCGCGACGGGTTCGCCGAGGTGTCGGCGTTGATCCCGCCGGACGTGCGGGCCCGCATCAGTGCCGAGGTGACGGCCGCGCTCGATGCGCATTCCGTGCGGCGCGACGTGCGCATCGCGGTCACGGGCGGAAGCCCGCGCCGCTATCGCATCGTCGACCGCGACACGCTCGCGTCGGCGTGCCCGGCAACGGCGGAGTTCTACCGGTCCGCGGATTTGCTGCGCCTCGTCGGCGCGATTGCGGGTCAACCGGTCGCTCCGGTGCCGTACGAAGCCGAAGAACTGATCGCGACGCGTCTGGAAAACGCCGGCGATACGCACGGCTGGCATTGGGACGACTACGCCTTCGCGCTGGTATGGGTGCTTTGCGCGCCCGCCGCGCGTGACGGCGCGACCCTCGAATACATCACCGGCGTTCCGTGGTGCAAGGCCGCCCCGAACGTCGAGGCCGTTCTCGCGCAGCACGAACCCGTTCGCGCGCACATCGCATCCGGCGCGCTCTACCTGCTGCGCACCGACACGACGCTGCACCGGGTCACGCCGCTACAGCGCGACGTCCGTCGCGACGCCCTCTGCTTCAGCTACGCCGCAACCGCCGACATCCACCGCAACGTCACCCACGAATCGTTAGAAACGATCCTCACCGGTTAGCGTCATTGCGGTTTATTTCAGCTTGGGGATGTTGCCGCAGGCGTAGTAGGTGGGGACGTCGGCCGTCGAGTGGTGGATGTTGATCGCGAATCCGCCGGTCATCAGATCGGCGAGCTGCATGTTCTTGAGGGTCGTAGTCGACGTGCCTTTTTGCAGCGTGACCAACGGATAGGTCGGTTTGGGATCGAGCGTATCGCAGGTGCCCTTGTGGATGTGGATCGGCTGTGCCAGGTCGGGCGCGTACTGCGTGGTGACGTCCACGACCACGTTGTCGCCGTCTTGGGTCATGACGACGTTACCGATTTCGCCCGAACCGTTCTGCGGATGGAGCGTGAACTTCACCGGCCCGAGAGCGAGGGCGAACGTCGAGGTCGCGAGGATGAATGCGGCCGTTGCGGCCGCGATGCGAAAAGACATAGAGACACCTCCGGAACGAGTGAAAAGGCGCCTTCGGAAGAAAGCGCCCGCTGTCATCCTCTGTGTGAAGCCTGAAGACTTCCTAACGCGGCGTCGGCGATGGCGGCTTGGGCGGCGCGACGGCCGGGGAAGCCGCTGACGCAGCCGCCGGGATGCGTCCCCGAACCGCACAGATAGAGCCCGTCGATGCCGGTTCGCACGCCGAAGCGCTGGTCGTAGATCTGGCCGGGCAGCAGCTCGCCGTGGAAGATGTGGCCGCCGGCGAGGCCGAGCGTCGCTTCGAGATCGGGCGGCGCCAGCACCTGACGATGCTCGATCGCGTTCGGCAGGTTCGGCGCGTAGGCGGCGAGCTGGGCAACGACGCGATCCGCAATCGCGTCGCGATCGCCGGCTTCCCACGGGCGGTCGCTGCGATCGTACGGGAAGTACTGCGCGAAGATCGAGAGGATGTGTTTTCCCGGCGGCGCGAGTGACGGATCGGTCGGCGTTTGCATGAAGCACTCGAGCATCGGTTCGCGCGACGTCCCGAGCGTGCGCGCATCGTCGTAAGCCTGCTGCAAGAACGCGATCGAGGGCGCGACGTGAATCGTTGCGCGGTGGTGCGGCTGCTCGTTCGAGCCCGGGCGTGCGCGAAAATCCGGCAACTCGCCGAGGCCCAAGTTGATCTTCAGCGAGACGCCGTTGGAACGCCACGCCGCGGCGCGCGCATGGAGCTCGGACGGCACGTCGTCGCGTTCGAGCAGCTGCAGAAAGAGCGTTTTCGGATCGGCGTTGACGAGGATCGCCGCGGCGTCGATCGTCGTGCCGTCGCGCAGCTCGATGCGTCCCGCGCGGCCGTTGCGCAACGCGATGCGTTCGACGGTGCTGCCGGTGCGCAGCTCGGCACCGGCAGCGCGCGCGGCGGCGGCAGCGGCTGCCGAGACGGCGCCCATGCCCCCGCGCACGAATCCCCACGCGCCCTGCACGCCGAGCGCGCGGCCGGCATAGTGGTGCGCGAGCACGTAGGCGGTGCCGGGATCGCGCGGCCCGGCGCCCGTGCCGATCAGCCCGTCGGTCGCGAGCGTGGCCTGCAGCACCGGCGTGCGCACGTAGCGCTCGACGAGATCCGCGACGGAGCCCTCGAGCTTCGCGCGCGTCGGAGCGTCGAAACATGACCACGACGGCGCTTCGTCGGCGAACGAATCGAACAGCGCCGTTCCCAGACGCAACGCCTCGGCTTCAAAGGCCGCGAAACCGGCGACGTCGCGTTCATCGAAGGCCGCGATTTCGCGGGCATTCGCTGTATCGTCCGAACCGAGCAAGAGCGATCGCCCGTCGCCGAGCGGCGTGAACGACGCCGGATCCTTACGATAGGCGTGGTAGCCGTGAGCGCCGAGGCCGAGGTCGGCGATGACCTGCGGGTCGAGCAGGCTGCAGACGTACGCCGCGAGCGACACGCGGTAGCCGGGCCACACCGGCTCCGTAACCGCCGCGCCGCCGAGCACGTCGCGCCGTTCGAGCACGATCGTCCGCAAACCGGCGCGCGCGCAATACGCGGCGGCGATCAGCCCGTTGTGACCACCCCCGACGATCGCGACGTCGGCCGTCAGCGTTTCTTGGCTCTCCGCTTCGGCTTGAACGGATCGCCGACCACGTACTTCCCGCGTTTGGAGAGGTCTGCGTCGACATCGTCGCAGCCGATGGGCGTGAACGCACCGCAGTCGTGCGGCCGCGCCTCGTAGATGCCGCAGTAGTAGTGGCCGGACTTTCCGCCCTTGAGAAAGACGCACTTGGACGCGATGTCTT
Source organism: Vulcanimicrobiota bacterium (assembly GCA_003164495.1). Taxonomy (GTDB): domain Bacteria; phylum Vulcanimicrobiota; class Vulcanimicrobiia; order Vulcanimicrobiales; family Vulcanimicrobiaceae; genus Lustribacter; species Lustribacter caenicola. The sequence goes on along the minus strand of PLTN01000132.1, from coordinate 35,491 downwards.
CGTCGACTTTCTTCAACCAGCCGACGTTGTATCCGTCGGCCGATTCGCGCGCGTTCACGTACTCTTTCATCACCTCGTCGTACGTCCAGCCGAAGTGATCGGCGATGCGTTGCACGTCGGCTTTGTTGACGAAGGGTTCGTAACCACCGCAGCATTCCGCACATCCCGGCGGGCACGCGACGTTGTCGGGCAGATCGTAGAGATGCTTGCGCGCAAGCTCGATCACACCGCGCACGGCCTGGACCATCTCGGGATCGTCGTTGTACTTGTACACCCACTCACGATGCGTGATCGTGTTGGCGTTATAGTAGCGCTCGATCTTTTCGTTGTACTTGATCGTGATGTGTTCTTCATCGATCTCGATGTTTTGAACCATGTTCATGGTCTCGAGATCGAGTTGGTTGATGGAGGTCGGTTGCCCGGTGTCGCGCGTGAATTTCTTAAGATTACGCAGTTCACGGTGGGCGATCAGATCGATCGTCTCTTGCATAGGTGTCCCTTTCGCGGGTTACGGCGGATCGACCCGGCCCCGGCGCGAAAGGGCTGCCGCATGGGGCAAGCAATCGGCGTAGATTTGGGCGGATCGCACGTCATGGCGACCGTCGTCGACGAATCCGGCGACACCAAAGCCAAGCACGAGCGCGACATCGTCGATCACTCGCCGGCGGCGGTGTTCGCGAGCGTCGAGAAAGTCGTGGCCGAAGCGCTCGCCGACGCCAAGGAGAAGCAGGTCGTCGGCATCGGCATCGGGGCACCGGGCAACATCGACCTCGAAACCGGCACGATCCGCTACTCGCCCAACTTCGGCTGGAAGGACGTCGCGCTCGGCGATCACATCCGGAGCGCGTTCAAGTTCCCGGTGTTCGTCGGCAACGATGCGCGCTGTGCGACGCTCGGCGAGCACACCTTCGGTGCCGGCAAAGGCGTGCCGGACTTCGTCCTGCTCACGCTAGGTACGGGGATCGGCGGCGGGATCGTTTCCGGCGGCCGGCTCGTGGTCGGGGGACGGGCCAGCGCCGGCGAGGTCGGCCACCACCAGATCCGGCCGCACGACGGTTTCGTATGCGGCTGCGGGAAGATCGGCTGCTTCGAAGCGCAATGTTCGGGCACGGGCTTGATCCGTCATGCGCTCGCGCTTGCGCCGTCGTTTCCACGCAGCACGCTGCTCGATGCACCCAAAGAGAAACTCGGCTCGAAGGCGATCCGCCGCGCGGCACAAGCCGGCGACGGTCACGGCGTGGCCGCCTGGAACAACTGGATCGACGACTTGGGCTATGGCCTCGCCAACATCGTGGCATTCGTGAATCCCACGATAATCGCGCTCGGCGGCGGTGTGGCCAGCGCCGGCGCGTTTATCACCGATAAGGTGGGACCGCTGGTCGAAGCGCGCTCGACGATGGTTCCGCCCGGCTCGATCACGATCGTCACCGCCACACTCGGCAACGACGCCGGCGCCATCGGTGCCGCCATCATGGCCATTCGCGGCGGCCTCACCACGTAAAGCTCACTCGTCGATCGAGATGCCGTCCAGCGGGGCTGCGTAGATCGTGTCGATGTCGACGAGCGGAATGAGTTCTTCATCGATCTTCAGACCGAGGCGTGAAACGGCTTGGCCGGGGAGGCCCGACGGCAGCTTCGGCGAGAGCGAGAACGGCTGCAGATAGAGATACGTGTGGTCGACGCGCAGCACGCGGCCGCCGCTGTTGGTCGGGCGCTTCGTGAGCCCTTCGGCCGGCGCGGTTTTCCAATCCAGGACGACGAATTTTCCGATCCACGGGGCGGCGTCGCTTTGGTAAATCATTCAGGGTGCCATTTCCGGCGCGTTGAGCGCCAGCGCCGTCATCATGCGGACGCCGGTTTCGAGCGCTCGTTCGTCGATGTCGAATTTTGCGTGATGGTGCGGAAACGACGTCGCCGGGCCGCCGTTGCAGCCGACCGAGTAGAAACACGCCGGCACGCGTTCCGCGAAGAACGAGAAGTCTTCCGCGCCCATCAGCTTCGGCGCTTCGATCACGCGCGTCGCCCCGATCTCAGCTGCGGCCAGCGCGCGCACCCAGCGCGTTTGCTCGGCATCGTTCGAAGTCACCGGATAGCGGCGCAGATAGTCGAACGTGTAGGTTGCGCCGGAGCTCTCGCATACGCCGCGCAGCACGCGCTCGATCCGCTCGGCGAGCGCGTTGCGCACGTCGGCGTCGAACGCGCGCACGGTGCCGAGCAGCGTCGCGCGTGAAGGGATGACGTTGTGGATCGTGCCCGCATGGACGGCGCCGATCGTGACGACGGCCGGCGCGAGCGGATCGATCTGGCGCGCGACGATTTGCTGCACGGCAACGATGAACGCGCCCGCAACGTAGATCGGATCGATCGAGAGGTGCGGCGCGGCGCCGTGTCCGCCGGCACCCTCGATCGTGATCTCGATCGAATCGCTCGATGCGTAGAACGCCCCTTCGCGCAAGCCCACGATGCCGGTGGGGAATGCCGATGCGAGGTGCAGTCCATAGGCGCGTTCGATGCCGAACCGTTCGAGCAGGCCGTCTTCGACCATCGCCTTCGCGCCGCCGCGGCCTTCTTCGGCGGGCTGGAAACACAGCACGATCGTGCCTGCCAGTTCGGCTCGCCGGCGGGCGATCAGCGTTGCGGCGCCGAGCAGCATCGCGACGTGGCCATCGTGTCCGCAGGCGTGCATCGTGCCGCGCGTTTGCGAGGCGTAGGCGACGTCGTTCTCTTCCTCGATCGGCAGCGCATCCATGTCGGCACGCAACATGATCGTTTTGCCGGGACGCGTTCCGCGCGTCACGCCGGCCACGCCGGTGACGCCGATCCCTTCGGTCACGTCGTAGTCGAGCGCGCGCAAACGCGCGGCGACGAGCGCGGCGGTGCGCCGTTCTTCAAATCCGAGTTCGGGATGCTGCTGCAGATCGCGCCTGATCGCGATGACGTCGGCGATGACGTCGTCGGGCAGCGGCGCGAGCGCGGTCAAACGGCGGCGGCGGAAACCGGGACGCGCGGCGTCGGTTTGCGCCCGTCCTGTGCGACCTGCGCGATCAGTTCGGCGATGCGGCGCGACGAACCGCGCGGCGCGATGCCCGTCAATTGCGCGCGCATGGTGGCCAAACGTTCGCTGTTCTCGACGATGCGCTTCACCGATTGGACGACTTCGGCCGTCGTCAACGCGACGACGCCTATACCGTTGGTCCGCACCCAATCGAGGTTGCCGCGTTCTTGGCCGGGCACGTAATCGTAAACCACGACCGGCACTTCGGCGACGCTGGCTTCGGCGAGCGTTCCCGGTCCGGCTTTGGTGACGAGCAGATCGGCGGCGCGCATGAGTTCCGGAACGTCGTTGCGGAAGCCGAGGACCGTCATCGACGTCGGCAGCGTGGGCGCGAGCTCTTCGAGTTTCGCCTTGAGCGCGGCGTTGCGTCCGGTGACGACGACCAAGTGAAACGGGAGGTTCGTCTTCGCGAGAGCGAGCGTGGTGGGCAGCAGCTTGCCGCCGCCTTCACCGCCGGCCATCAGCAACGCGATCGTCTTTTCTTGCGGCAATCCGAGTTTGCTGCGGATCTCGCTCTTGGTCGCCGACACGTCCTCGAACTTCGGATGAATCGGATGACCGATCAGGCGCAACCGGCTCGGCGGGACGCCGCGTTCGATCGCGCGGTTGTAGACCTCTTGCGCCGGAACGATCGTGAGATCGGCCTCGGGCAACAGCCAGCCTTCGTGCACGCGTCCGAGATCGGTGATCACGGTGACGATCGGCACGTGATCCATGCCGGCGTCGGCCCGGGCGCGCAGCGCCGCGTGGTTGAGCAGCGGGTGGACCGAGACGATCACGTCGGGCTTGTATTGCGTGAAGACGTCCTTGAGCCGTTCGCGATAGAGCGGTTCGCAGAAGCGCACGATCGTGCGGTAGCGGCGGCGTCCGTTGGTTGCGTGATAGAGCGCGCCGTAAATCGGCGGGGCAAAGCGGAGGGCCGCGCTATAGGCCGGCCCCAGTTTGGAGAGCGGGAACGTGCAGTGGGCAGCGATGTCGTCGATGCGCCACTCGAGCCGCGTCCCCTTATCGATCTCATCCAGCGCGGCGCCGATGGCCATCGCTCCGGCGCGATGACCGCCGCCGGTATCGGAGATGAGGAAGAGGACGCGTTTGGTCATCCGGTGGGTGACTTTCGTTGCTTCAAGGCACGCAAGGCAGTGGCACTCCGGCGATTACGGGCTCGCATCACGCGCAGTGCCACAGCGCGACGGCGCCGAGGCGAGATCGCGCGTAGCCACGCGATCGAAGAGCGAGCCGGCACGTCGTAAAAACGGAAGATGTCGCCGAACTCGATCTCAGGATTTACGTGGTGGCCGTTATGGTCCTCCGGCAGAACTAGGCCGGTCAACCGGGCAATACGGACGAGCCAAGCCGGGCTCTTCCAGCCCAGCTCCGACGTATGTCGCCACCAAACGTGCAACTGCCCCAGCACGAGCCCGACGGCCGCGCCGGCCACCGAAAGTCGCGTGCAGAGAACGGCGATCGCGATATACGGCAATGCTCCGAGGAGGCCGTCGAGCAGCACTTGCGGGCTGCGCGAAAGAACCGCGTGATCCCAGTACGATCGCTTACGATCGTGATGTGTCCGCAGGTGCAGCTTGCCCCACACATGCTGTGGAACGTGATAAAAGAAGGTGGAAGCGAAATCTCCAACCACGAGGACGATGAGCGTCGCCACAATTCCTGAGATCAGCGGCGAGCCCAGCACGATCGAATTCACGCGTATCCTTCGTTTGACGTACGGCCGTTAACGGAGCGTTGGGTTTGCGCGCACGAAAACCTCTCCAGGCGAGCTTGCTGGCTGCCTCCATGGTGTTCAACCCGGGAATGGTCCGGATCGATGCTCTGCGCGACGCCGCGCTATCGTGGCATATACCCGCACCGGCGCCGCTTACGCGTGGTGCCCGGATGTATATGGATGCCCCGCTCCGGAGCGGCCAGTTGAGCGCCACGGTACGGAGCATCATGCGCACGAACCCCCGCTTGTCGGCGTTCGACGCCCTGCTCCTGGCCGACCGTACCTTGCGGGCTGCGGCCGAGAACCGGATCGATCCCGGCTTCCTGGCCGCGACGCTGCTCCAGGAGTCGGCCTTCGACCCGCAGGCCATCTCATGGGCGGGTGCCGCCGGCATCGGCCAGTTCATGGTCGACACGGCCGACGGCTACGGCATCGACCCGTTCGACCCCGAGCCTGCCATCGACGCGACGGCCCGCCTGCTTGGGGCCTACGTGGCGCGCTATCGCGCCCAGGGGGCGGCCGACCCGTTTGCGTTGGCGCTGGCCGCCTACAACGCTGGACCGGCGGCGGTCGAGCACTATGGCGGGATCCCGCCGTATGCGGAGACCATCGAATACATCAGCGATATCCGCGAACGCTGGTCCCGGATCGTCCGCGACCGCTGAGGGGGCCGGTTCGAAGGCGCGCCGGGCGGGTATGCGCCCCAGGCGATGATTGAAAACATTCCCCGTCGGCGCGCGGTTCGTGGCCGCATAATGGGTCCCACGAATCCCGTCGCCGGCGCGGGGAGATTTGCGCTCCACCGCGATCCGCATCCGGCCCGGGTGGCGACGTTTGCGGAAGACGTGGGACGCGGGTTGAGCATGCGCCCGTACACGCTGATGCCGAAGTATTTTTACGACGACTTGGGCTCGGCGCTGTTTGAAGCGATCACGTATTTGCCCGAGTACTACCTCACGCGCGTCGAGCGCGATCTGCTCGCTACATACAGTGCGCAGATCGTCGCGGCGTTCGACGAACCGCTCGAGCTGGTCGAACTCGGCAGCGGCAGCGCGACGAAGACGCGCCTGATCATCGACGCGATTCTCGAACGCCAGGACACGCTGACGTTTCACCCGATCGACATCTCCCCCGACGCGCTGATCGAGTCGTCGCATGCGCTCGTTGCCGCGCTCGATACGTTACACGTGCGCGCCTATGCCGGCGACTATTTCACGCTGCTGCGCGCGAAGCGCGTCGAGACGCGTGACCGCGTGCTCGCCCTCTATCTTGGATCGAACATCGGCAACTTCGAACCGGCGCAGGCGCGCGAACTCTTCGGATTGCTGGGCGAAATGCTCGCGCCGGGCGACGGTCTGCTCATGGGTTACGATCTGAAAAAAGAAGCTTCCGTTTTGGAGCTGGCCTACAACGATCCGACCGGCGTAACGGCGGCCTTCAACAAGAATTTGCTGGCGCGTATCAATCGCGAACTCGGCGGTGATTTCGATCTGAACGACTTCTCGTTTTTCGCGCGTTACGACGATCGTGACGGCGTCGTGCGTTCGTATCTGCGCGCGGAGCGGGCGCTCACGGTGCACATTCCCGGAGCCGGGATCGAGGCCGACTTCGACGCCGGTGAGACGATCCACATGGAATCCTCGTACAAGTTCCAGCGCGAGGAGATGATCGCGCTCGTGATGCCGTTCGGGTTCACGGAACACCGCACGTTCAGCGACGCCGCCGGCCGCTACGCCCTCTCCCTCCTGCTCCGCTCCTAACGCCGCAGGGCGCCCTATCTCGTTATAAAGCAGAGCGTACGCCCTGATATTTTGTCATTGCTAGTGGAGCGCCGAAGGCGCGAGCAGTGAATGTTTTTTCTTTTTTTACTCTACTGCTCGCGCCTTCGCGCTCGCACGCTAATCGCCGAGATTTTCTCGCGTTCCTCGACGACGCGCCTTCGGCGCTGCTCGGAATGACAAGGGGCCGAGCGCTACGCTCTCTTGCTCTCCCTCCTGATCCGTTTCTAGCGCCGCAAGGCGCGTATTTGGGCTAAGACGTCGGCGCGCGGGTGGCCGGCCAGCGTGCCGGGCTGAATGCGCTCGCGCGACGCCGTGGGGCGCACGTAGACGAACGCCGCTACGGGGCCGGTCGCGTCGTGGGCTTCGATGCGCAGGCGTTGGTAGTCGACGTCTTCCCAGGCGTCGGCGCGTGCGAGTTGCTCGTCGTTTAGCGTTACGAGATCGCCGCTCACCGTTTCGCCCGGCGCACGGACGATCGTGAAGTAGCCGCTCTCAGCCACGACGGCGAGCCAGCCGGTCAACGTCGCCGGGCGTGTCGGCACTTCGCATCCGAACAGCGCGCGCTGGTACTCCATATCGCGCAGCGTTCCGTACACGAACACGTCGTTCACCCTTCGACTTCGCTCAGGGCAGCCTGGGCGGTCCAGCGTTCGGCGGCGCGCAAGACGGCGTCGGCGACGAGCGCGAGCACGACGGCGGCAAGGCTGCCCGCGACGATCTTGTCGGGATCGTCTTGGTGCAGGCCTTCGAACACGAGCGCCCCGAGGCCGCCGGCATCGATCCATGCGGCGACCGTCGCGATCCCGATCAGCGAGACCGTCGCGATGCGAATGCCGCCGATGATCGCCGGCAGCGCGAGCGGGATCTCGACGCGCACGAGCCGGCCGAACGGCGTGAAGCCGAGACCGTCGGCGGCATCGAGTGCGGCCGGAGAAACGCCGCGCAAGCCTTCGGCGACGTTGCGCACCAGGATCATCTGCGCGTAGGCCACGAGCGCGACGATCGCGGTCGGCGTGCCGAGGCCGAAGATCGCGACCAGAATACCGAGCAGCGCGAGGCTCGGAATCGTGTAGATCACGTTGAGAATGCCGAGCGTGATCGCGCCGGCGCGCGGCCGGCGAGCCGCCAGCACGCCGAGCGGAAACGCAATCGCGAGCGCGATCGCCAGCGAGACGAACGTCAACAGCAGATGTTCGCCGAAACGCACCGCCACGATGTCGGGATGGCGGAAGATGTAGCTCATCGCGGTTCGCGGTCGAGCAGCGGCCGTGCGACGGCGAAGCCGCGGCTCTCCGCATCGATGCCGACCAGCGATCGCACCGTCTCGTTTGCCGGTGCCGCGAGCACGCGCGCGGGCGTATCGGCCTGCGCGATCTCGCCGCCGGCGATGACCACTACGCGGTCGGCGAGACGCAGGGCCTCGTCGACGTCGTGGGTGACGAACACGATCGTCGTGCCGAGATCGCGGTGGATGCGCCGGATCTCGTCTTGTAGCGACGCGCGCACGATCGCGTCGACCGCGCCGAACGGTTCGTCCATCAGCAGCACGCGCGGCTCCGCAGCCAGCGCGCGCGCCACTCCGGCGCGCTGCTGTTCGCCGCCGGAGAGCTGGCGCGGATAGCGGTCGCGATACGTGGCGGGATCGAGGCGCACGAGCGCCAGCAACTCGTCGACGCGTCGCGCGATCCGTGCCCGGTCCCAGCCCAAGAGCGCCGGCACCACGCCGACGTTCGTGCCGATCGTCAGGTGCGCAAAGAGTCCCACGGCCTGGATGACGTAGCCGATGCCGCGCCGCAGCGTCACTGCGTCGAGCGTGCGCACGTCGACGCCGTCGATCAGCACCGTTCCGGAGGTGGGTTCGATCAAACGATTGATCGTGCGCAGCAGCGTGCTNNCGGCGTAGGTGACGCCGACGCCGCGCAGTTCGATCCGCGCGCCCCCCGTCGGCGACGGGATGTTAGAGGCTGACGAGGCCATGCGCCTTGATGAAGTCGCGCGCGACGTCGGCCGGCTCGCGCTTCTGCGGCCCGTCGATCTCGTTGTTGAGCGTGCGCATCGTGGTGTCGGTCAGCAGCGGTGCGGCGCGGTTGAGAATGTCGGCGAGTTCCGGCCGTGCCTTGAGCGCGTCCAGGCGAACGACCGGCGCGACTTGATAGGGCGGAAAGAGATGCCGGTCGTCGATCATCACGACGAGGTTGTCGGCGACGATCGCACCGTCGGTACCGAACGCGACGACGATGTCGACGTCGCCGTCGAGCAGCGCCTTGTACTTCAACCCGAAGTCGACCAGGCTGATCTTCTGGAAGTTGAAGCCCCCGTAGACGCGCTGCAGGCCCGGCAGACCGTCGCTGCGTTTGACGAATTCCGGCACCGCGCCCAGCCGCAATTGGGGGGCCTTCCTCGCAACGTCGCTGAGCGTGCGCAAGCCGAAGCGCGCGGCGATCGCGCGCGTGGTGGCCAGCGCTTGCGTGTTGTTCATCGGCGCCGGATCGAGCCACGTCGCGGCATAGAGCCGTTCGTACTCGCTCTTGACGTAGTCGAACGTCTGCACGGCATCGCCCTGAGGCTGGGCTTTGAGCACGACCAAGAGTGCGGTGCCCGTGTACTCCGGATAGAGATCGATCTCACCGCGGCGCAGCGCGGCCATCGCGATATCGGTGCCGCCGAGATCGAGCCGGCGGCGCACGGGATGGTTGTTGTCTTCGATCAGCTGCGCGTAGAGTTCGCCGAGCAACAGCGCTTCGGTGAAGTTCTTCGAGCCGACGGCGACGGCATCGTGGTACGTGCTGCAAGCCGGCAATGCGAGTCCGGCGGCGAGCAGTCCGAGCGCGTGGGCGCGGGTCGACACTTAGGCGAGTCCTTTCGGGCGAATGCGGCGATCGATACGGCCGAGCGCGGCATCGACGGCGAGGGCGAGCAGCGCGACCGAACATGCTCCGAGGAAGAGTTCGCCCACGTCGTCGGTGGCCAAACCATCGACGATGAAATCGCCGAGTCCGCCCCCGCCGATGAACGAGGCCAGGGTGGCGCTGGCGATCACCTCGATCGAGGCCGTCCGGAAGCCCGCGAAGACGAGCGGCACGGCAAGCGGCCATTCGACCTGGTACCGGATCTGCCGGGCGGTCATCCCCATCCCGGCGGCAGCGTCGATGGCCGCCGGCGGCGTCGCCCGCAGCCCGAGCTCCGTATTGATGATGATCGGCGGCAGCCCGAGCGCGATCAGGGCCAGCAGCGCTGGCCGGAACCCGAGGCCGAGATAGGGCAACGTTAACGTAAGCACGGCTATACTCGGAACGACGCGGAGCGCGCCGGCCCCGAAGAGTGTCAGGGCGCGTGCGATCGGACGGCCCGCGGAAAACCCCGCCAGCGGAACGCCGATCGCGACCGCCGCAAGCAGAGCCGAGAGCGAGAGGCCGACGTGCGTACCGAGATGAGCGAAGAAGGTTGGGATCATCCGCCGAACTCAGGCACGATGATCACCGATTCGGAGGCCGCCGATCAGGTCCGCCCCGAAGCGCCCGTGTCGCTCGACGATCCTGCGCTCTACATCAACCGCGAACTCTCGTGGCTGGCCTTCAACGACCGGGTCCTCGAAGAGGCGCTTGATCCGCGCAACCCGCTGCTCGAGCGGCTCAAGTTCATCGCAATTTACGGAACCAACCTCGACGAGTTCTTCATGATCCGGGTCGCGGGTCTCAAGCAACTGATCGAGGCCGAGGTCCACACGCGGTCGGAGGACGGCTTCCTGCCCGAAGAACAGCTCGAAGCGGTCGCCGCCCGGCTCCGCCCCTCGCTCCAGGTGATGGCCAGTTGTCTCGCCGACGAGCTGCTGCCGGCGTTGGCCGGGCACGGTATCAAGATCCTCGACTACGAGCAACTCGAAACCCCGACCCGCCTCGCGATGGAACAGTACTTCAACGAGCGTGTGTTTCCGGTGCTCACGCCGCTGGCGATCGATGCCGGCCATCCGTTCCCCTACATCTCGACGCTCTCGTTATCGCTCGCGGTCGAGCTGCGCGAGCGGCGTTCCACGGGCGACGTCGACTACGTGGCCCGCGTGAAGGTGCCGCCGAGCTTGCCGCGCTTCGTGCCGATCGACGCGCCGGCCGGCCAGCACTGGTTCGTGCTGCTCGAAGATCTGATCGCGCACAATCTGCAATCGCTCTTCCCCGGCATGATCATCGTCGGCTCGTACGAGTTCCGCGTCACGCGCGACGCCGACCTCGATCTGCAAGAAGATGAAGCCGACGATCTGCTGCGCGCGATCGAATCGGAGTTGCGCAAGCGCCGCTTCGGCGAGCCGGTACGGCTCGAGTGCGAGAGCGGGATGCCGGAGGGCCTGCGCACGATGCTGCGCGATGCACTCGCGCTGACCGACTTCGACGTGTACGACATCGACGGCATGATGGCGACCTCCGCGCTCTGGACGCTCGTCGGCATCGACGAGCCGGCGCTGCACGATCCGCCGCTCACGCCGTCGATTCCGCGGCGCCTGCGCGGGGCGACCGATCTCTTCGCCGTGATCCGCGAAGGCGATCTGCTGCTGCACCATCCGTATCAGTCGTTCGATCCGGTGGTGCAGTTCGTGCGCCAAGCTGCCGCCGATCCCGATGTGCTCGCGATCAAGCAAACGCTCTACCGCACGTCGGGGAACTCGCCCGTGGTCGGCGCGCTCATCGACGCCGCGGAAGCGGGCAAGCAAGTCGCGACGCTGATCGAGCTGAAAGCGCGATTCGACGAAGAGAACAACATCCTGTGGGCGCGTAACTTGGAGCGCGTGGGCGCGCACGTCGTGTACGGTTTGGCCGGTCTCAAGACGCACGCCAAGGTCACGCTGGTCGTGCGCAACGAGCCCGAAGGCATCCGGCGCTACATGCACTTCGGCACCGGCAACTACAACGACAAGACCGCCAAGCTCTACACCGACTTGAGCCTGTTCACGTGCCGGGCCGACCTCGGCGCCGACGTCACGCAGCTGTTCAATTCGCTGACCGGCTTTTCCAAAGCGGAGATCTATGCGCGGCTGCTGGTTGCGCCGACCGGTTTGCGTACCGGCTTCATGAACCTGATCGAGCGCGAAACCGAACACGCGCGCGCCGGGCGGCCCAGCGGTATCACGGCGAAGCTCAACGCCATCAACGATCAGCGGATCGCCGCGGCCCTCTACCGCGCCTCGCAAGCCGGTGTGCCGATCGAACTGGTCGTGCGCGGCATGTGCGTTTTACGGCCGGGGATTCCGGGCGTGAGCGAGACGATTCGCGTCAGCAGCATCGTGAGCAGTTTCCTCGAGCACTCACGCATCTTCGTCTTCACCAACGCCGGCGAACGCGAGGTCTACATCGGCAGCGCGGACTGGATGGGCCGCAATCTCGACCGGCGCGTCGAGACGGTGGTGCCGGTGCTCGACCCGGTGCTGCAAGAGGTCATCTGCGATGACATCCTCGACGTCTACGTTCGCGACAACGTGAAAGCGCGCGTACTCCACGCCGACGGAACCTACGAACGGCGCACGCCGCGCGGCGGCGAACCGCGCATCGACGCCCAGCAGATCTTTCTCGGCCGCTACCGCGCGGTTTGAAGGATCGCGTTCCAATAGCGCTCTTCGACCGGCTGCACGCTGAGGCGGCCGCGGCTTAGGAGCGTCATGCCCTCGAGTTCGGGCCGTTTCCGAAGCTCCTCGAGTGTGATGATGGCGGGGAATTTCTCGACGAATCCGACATCGACCATCTTCCACTTCGGCCGTTCCGGGTTGGACGTGGGATCGTAGTAGTCGCTCTTGGGATCGAACTGCGTGAAGTCCGGATAGGCCTCGCGCAGGACCTTGCAGATTCCCACGATCCCGGGCGGCTTCGTGCTCGAGTGGTAAAAAAATCCAAGATCGCCGGCCTTCATTGCAACCATGTTGTTTCGCGCTTGGAAGTTCCGCACGCCCGACCACTCGGTCTTGCCTTCGCGCTCGAGACGATCGATACCGTACGCATCGGGCTCGCTCTTGAACAGCCAATATTGCATGGTATTCCTTTCGGCGGTCCCCGCCATCGCCGCCCGCTAAGATTAACGGCTCTTTAACTTATTCATATTATTCATAAATCTGTGTACAGGTATTAACAAAACTTGAGCGAGTCAGGCAGGCACCCTCAGTGTTTTTTAATAAGCCTGAGCCTGGCTCTCTCGTCTTTTCGAGAAGCCCCGGACGCGTCTTATCGCCCGCGGCTTTGCCATATTTTCCACTAGGAGCATCACACAACGTGCGCACATTTATCCGTGCTGCGCTCGCCTCGATGATCGCGGTGGCCTTTTTCGTCGGACCCGTTAGCGCGGCGACGACAACGGCCATCACGGTTGCCCAGGCGACGGATACCGGCACGATCACGGGACACGTCGTCGCAGATAGCGGCGGCGACATCAGCGCGGCGTCCATCACGATCCAGGGAGCCGGTCAGCGGCAAACCGTTACGACCGACGACTCGGGCGATTTCACGGCAACGCTGCCCCCCGGACTCTACGCGGTTACGATCGTTAAGGCCGGTTTCCAAACAGGTACGAACGACGTGACCGTCACCGCTGATACGTCGGTGAACGTCGACGTAACCTTGACGGCGGCTTCGCTCAATAACCTGAACGTCATCGGCAAAACGTCGTCCAGCGGGAGCGGCAACGCTGCGAAGTTCAACATCTCCTCATCCACCGTATCGTCGTTGAACCAGCAGCAAATCTCGGAACGCGCCGAGCCGGAGCTGACCGAAGCGGTCAACGAGCTCCCGGGTATCACCATCGTTCACTCGACTTCCAACATCAATCAAGACTTCATCATCCGCGGCATGAAGTACGAGACAAAGGTTACGCTGGACGGCCATCCGATTTCCGGTGGTACGGCGGGCCTCTTTCTGACCAATTACGCGAACTCTGCAATATTCAGCGGGGTCGACGTCGTTCAGGGTGGTGGCCTCAACGGTCCGCTGTCCGCCGAGGCGGGCGCCGGCATCGTCAACTTGCACACGCCCGACTTCACGGCAAATGACTCGGGATTCGTCCAAGGCGGCATCGATAATTTTGGCGGGTCGAACTACGACGTGTTGGCCGACCTGAATTTTCTGAAGGACAACAAGCTCTCATTCATCTTCGCGAAAACGTTCAGCGGCTATCGCGGCCCGACATTCGGGCTTCAGGAGCCCGATTATGCGGGTGCGTCGATCCCGACAACGGGAACGTACTCTCCGCCTGCGCTAGGCGCCGGCATCGTCCAGTATATTGCCGATTTCAGCGACACCAATAGTTTGAGCGCCGAACTCGCGAAAATGCGTTTCAAATTCTCCGATTCCACATCGTTGTCGTTGGAGTTTCTCGGCTTGGAGGGTCGCTACGATCCTCAAGGCGGAGCGTACGGCCAATACGACGGAATGCTGACGGTCCCGCAATGTATCAACGGCAGCACGGCGGGAAGCGGTGCTGCGTGTACCGTTACTTCGAAGTATAACGCACCGAACGCGCAGGGATTGATCGGTCAAACGATCCCGATCTATGCATTCTATCCCGGTTCGGACGTCCGCTACAACCAACCGAACTTCAACGCCGAATTCAGGACCACCATCGGCAACGATACGGTCCTGTTCCGGCCGTATACCGCAGCCATCAACCGGCTCATCGACGGTACGCAAGAGGTTCTCACCCCGGGGCAGGATACATCGCCCTCCACCGTCTCGGGCTGGAATCAAGTCACCAATAGCGCTAATTGCCAGGTAACCTGGGTAGCGCCGGTGGCAGGAGTGGGGGCCAAGGGCCCGTGCTTTGCTGCCGGCCAGACTCCGGGGGCGGCGTACGTCACGGATCCGAGTACTCCCCACGTCTTTTCCACAACCACCACGCCTCTCGTCTGCACGGTGGCAGCGCCCTGTTACACGGCAGCGACCAACATCAACAATTCCGGTCAGCAAGGATACGGTTCGCCGTACACGACCCTCGAATTGGACCATCTGTTCGGATATACGTTTAGTTACATCCATCCGTTCGGTCCCAATACACTCAATGTAACGTTCGATCACTATTTCGACGACACCACGGCACTCATCAATGACACAACGCCACTAGCACCGGGATGTTCGTTCACCTACGCGGGCGGCAACAATCCGGCTCCGGGAACGCTGGGCAACCAGCCCGGCTGCTCCATCGGCGTTTCTTCCGCGGCTCCGAACGGGTTACTGCGGCCGACACCGGTAAGTGTGCCGGAAACGTTTGCTTCGGTCAGCTCGCTCGGCTTTGCGGCGCAGCTGCAACTCACCGCGAAACTCGAAACAGATCTCGGCGGCTATTTCACACATTACCTGATCGATGCGCAAGAAGAAAATCCCGCACTGCTGCTGCAGTATGCAGCGGCCGGCGTGCAGAGCGTCGCGCCGATCGACTTCATACCGAGCTACAACTCGTCAGCGCATTTCGATCCGCGGTTCGGCCTCGTTTTCCGGCCCGAAAGCAATTGGGCGGTGCGGTTCAGCGCGGGTTCGGCCATGACCATTCCGTATGCCTCGTTGGTTTCCGGCTCGTTGTCCTACGCGCAAAGCGTAAACAGCACAACGGAGTCCACCCCGAATTACGGTCTCTTGCCCGAAGAAACGGTTACCCTCGATCTCGGTTCGGACTTGCGTCTGCCGGACGGCACGGTGCTCTCGGGTGATGTTTATAACACCGTCATCCACAACCCATGGATCTCGACCAAGGTCTTGCTGTGCAACTGTGTCCCGGCCGGTCTTGAGGGCACGCAATTCTACCAATCGGCGACGATCAACGGAGCACAACAGTACGTTCAAGGCATCGAGGCTTCGATCACCAACGAACCGCTCATCGGCTTCGGTTATCGCGTGAACGCGTCGTTCGAACGCGACTATTTCCTGGATGTGAATCCCGCGTTTCTCCAAAGCCCGGGCGTCTTCTACAATGGCGCTCAACTCGTAACGTCGGGCGCATTCACGGCGGTCCCTTACGCTAAGGGCTACGGCGAAATTCAGTATGCCGGCGCAAAGCAACTGCTGTTCCGTCTGGGTGTCGACTACGAAGGGTCGAACAACTCCTACAACGCACCGGCATTCTTCAATTTCGATGCGGGTTTCCGACTCAATACCGGATTTCACGACGTCCTTTTCAATGCGAGCTTCGAGAACTTGTTCAACCTGAACTGGAATTCGATGCTGGCGAAAGGCGTGAACTACCAAGGTCTTGCGCCGACTGCCGCGACGGCGACGGCGACCGGATATACGTATTCGACACTCGGATACAATGGTCTGGTGGCGCCGCTACCGTTCACGGTGCGACTGAGTCTTTCGAAGCGATTCTAATCCTCAGCCCGGTTATATAAGAAGGCCTGCCGTCATTGCGACGGCAGGCCTCTTTTTGTTTCTATTCGCCGGCGTTAGTGAAGCTGGATCGTCGGCTTGACGCTCGTGCCGGAGAAGGCTTCATCGAGGACCGTTTGCAACTCGCCGTTCTGTGCCATCGGGGCGAGGATGTCGGTGTCGCCGAAAAACTGGCCTTTGATGAACACCTTCGGCAGCGTCGGCCAGTCGGTCATTTCCGCGAGCACGGCGCGCTTGGGCATGTTCTCGAGGACGTTCACCACTTCGAACGGGTAGCCGAAGTGGTTGAAGAACTGGATCGTCTCGAGCGTGAAGCCGCACAGGGGCGCGTCTTTGGTGCCTTTGCCGTAGACGAGAATGGTGTTGTCGGCGATTTCACGTTCGATCTCGCTGCGGATCGGGTCGGACATTTAGGTCTCCAGAAGGTCGGTGCGAATGGCCAAGGCGTGGATGCGCCCGTCGTCGCGTGCCGGTTTGAGCGTCTTTTCGACTAGCCGGTGCCGGTCGAGGAGCGATTTCCCCGCAAACGCGTTCGAGCGTATCAACACATCGAAATGGTCCATGGTGCCGGTCCGGTCCCAGATCTGGACCTCGGCGTCGGGCAGGGCTGCGCGGATCATGGCGACCATCGTCGCTTCCTCGATCATGACCCCTAAGGTTTGAGGGTCCGGGCGTCGCGACCCGCATCGACGAGATTCTTGAGCTCGCGGATCGTCTCCGGAAGCATGGGGGCGATCGTCCGGAACGAGCGGGCGACGCCCGCGGCCATCACGATGCCGGCCACGCCGATCAGGATCGCCGGAAGGCCCATGGCGCGGACGCGCCCGATCCGCAGGCGAGAGGCGCGCATCACGCGCGCGGCATCGAATTCCATAGCGGCGGGTGCGTCGGGGCGGCCTGCGAATCCTCGCGCATGACGAAAACGGATGCTTTCCGATGGGACGTGCCGGCGGCATTCAATTTCGCGCGCGACGTGATCGACAAACTGGCAGCGAGCGATCGGCGCGGCTTGCTTTTCGTCGATGCGGCCGGCGTGCGGCACGAGTACTCGTTCGCTCAGATCGCCGACCTGTCGGGGCGTTGGGCGGCAGCGCTGCGCGATCTCGGCATCGGTCACGGCGATCACGTCATCGTCGTGCTGCCGAAGACGCCGCAGTGGCTGTTCGCCATGACCGCGCTGCTGCGCTTGGGTGCGGTCGCGATTCCGGGCGCGGAACAACTGCGGGCCAAGGACTTGCTGTATCGGGCCGTTCACGGCGACGCGACGGCCGTGATCGCGCAGCTCGCCAACGCCGAAGAGGTCGACGCGATCCGCGCCGGGGCGCCGAACCTCACGCGCTATTTGCTCGTCGGCGGCGAACGCGACGGCTGGACCGCGATGCACCCGCTCGTGGCGAGCGCGCAACCCTTCGCCGGCAATCCGACGGCTCCGACCGATAACGCCTACATCGTCTACACCAGCGGCACGACGAAAGACCCCAAGGGTGTGGTACACCGCGTTGCCTACACGTTTGCGAAGCGCTCGCAAGCGGCGATCTGGTTCGATTGTACGCCCGACGATCTGGTGTGGAGCACGGCCGGTACCGGTTGGGCGAAGTCGCTGTGGAACGTGCTGCTCGGCCCGTGGTCGTGCGGTTCGTGCATCGTGCTGCACGAAGGTGCCTTCGTGCCAGAAGAGCGGATGGACCTGATTCGCGACCTCGGGGTGACGGTGCTGTGTCAAGCGCCGACCGAGTACCGGCTCGAAGCGAAGCTGCCCGATCTCGGCACGCGCTGGGTGCTGCCGAAGCTGCGCCACTGCGTCTCGGCCGGCGAGCCGCTCAATCCGGAAGTGCTCGCGCGCTGGCGCGACGCGTTCGGCCTCACGATTCTCGACGGCTACGGTCAAACCGAGAACTCGCTGCTCGTCGCTAACGTGCGCGGCATGGACGTGCGGCCGGGCTCGATGGGCAAGCCGACACCCGGCCACGACGTTGCCGTGATCGATGCGGACGGCAACCCGTGTGAGATCGGCGTGGTCGGCGACATCGCGCTCCGTGGTGCCCCGCCGACGCTGTTCACCGGCTACTACAAGAACGACGACGAGACGAACGCATCGCGCCGTGGCGAGTGGTATCTGACCGGCGATCGCGCGCAGCTCGACGACGACGGCTACTTCTGGTTCGTCGGCCGTTCCGACGACGTGATCTCGTCGGGCGCGTATCGCATCGGACCCTTCGAGGTCGAGAGCGCGCTACTCGAACACCCGGCGGTGCTCGAATCGGCCGTCGTCGGATCGCCCGACGCCGATCGCGGCAACATCGTCAAGGCATTCGTCGTCTTGCGGCCCGGCTATACCGGCGATGCTTCGCTGGTGCGTGAACTGCAAGAACACTGCAAGCGCGTGACCGCACCGTATAAGTACCCGCGCGAGATCGAGTTCATCGGCGAACTTCCGAAGACGCGCTCCGGCAAAATCCGGCGCGTCGAACTGCGCCAAGCCGAACTCTTAAAAAAAGGCGCCACCGCCGCCAGCGGTTTCGTGTAGGAGGCCGTATGCAAGCGATCGTTTTGCGCGAAACCGGTGGCCCATCGAAGTTGCATCTCGAAGAGTTCGAGACGCCGGTGGCCGGGCCCGGTGAGATGCTGATCGCGGTGCACTTCGCGGCGTTCAACCGGCGCGACGTGTTCATCACGCAAGGTCTGTATCCGGGCATCGTGTTTCCGGTGATTCCGGGATCCGATGGTTGCGGCGTCGTGGCCGCGCACGGCCCGGGTGCGAGCGGTCCCGCCGTCGGCGCGAGCGTGGTGATCAACCCGATGTTCGGCTGGGGCGATAATCCGCGCGTGTGGCGTTCCGACAGCACGCTGCTCGGTATGCCGCGGCACGGGACGTTTGCGGAGTACGTGACCGTGCCGGCGGAAAACGTGCACCCAAAGCCGGCGCGATTGAGCGAGCAGCAGGCGGCGGCGATCCCGCTCGGCGGTTTGACCGCGTATCGCGCGGTGTTCACGCGCGGTCAGTGCACGCAGGACGACGTGGTATTGTTGCCCGGCATCGGCGGCGGCGTGCAAACGCTCGCGCTGTTATTTGCGAAGTCGGCGGGCGCGCGGGTGATCGTCACGTCTTCCAGCGATGCGAAGCTCGAACGCGCGAAGGCGCTCGGCGCCGACGTTGCGATCAACTACAAGACGAGCGAGAACTGGTCGAAGGACGTACGCGCCGCGAGCGGCGGCGGCCCGACGCTGATCGTCGATTCGGTTGGCGGAGAAACGTTCGCCAAAGCATTGGACATCGCACGCCCCGGCGCGCGCGTCGTGGTGTACGGCGGCACGACCGGCGATGCGAAAATCCGCCCGTTCTCGATCTTCTGGAAACAGATCGACATCCTCGGCACATCGATGGGCACCCCCGCCGACTTCGCCGCCATGCTGAAGTTGTTTGCAGAAAGCACAATCGAACCAGCCATCGACGAAGTCGTCCCCCTCGCCGAAGTCCCAGCCGCCGCCCAACGCATCCTCGACGGCAACCAGTTCGGAAAAGTCGTCGTCGCCATTCGCTAAGCGACGTTATTTTCTGAGCGACTGCTCCCCCTATGTCATCCCGAGCAGAGCGCCGGAGGCGCGGCGTCGAGGGACGCGCCACAATCTACACTACCGAGTGCGAGCGCGAAGGCGCGAGCAGTGGAGTATAAAAGAAAAAAAAGTAACTACTGCTCGCGCCTTCGCGCTCGCACGCTAGTCGCCGAGATTTACTCGCGTTCCTGACTAGGTGCCTTCGGCACTCCGCTCGGAATGACAGGCGGGTTTACGAGCGGAGTGCGTACTCGACGAGGCGGGGGGGTTCGTCGGTGAAGCCGAGTTCGGCTCGGACGACGGCGAGTTCGCGTTCGTGGACGATGCGGCGCAGATCGGGGGCGAGGAGCGCGTGTTGTTCGGGGGTGAGTTCGACGTTGAGGGGCGTTGCTGTGATGCGGCCTTCGCGTTCGAGCGCGATCAGGTACGCGAGGACTTGCCGGGCGGCGGCGGGCCAAAGGCGGTGGTCGACGTCGCGGTAGATCGTTGCCACCATGTCGGGAATGTTGGCCGGGCCGGCGGTGAGGATCGCGAGGATCTCGGCTTCGCGGCGCTCGCGGTGCGCGATGTACTCGTCGATTTTCGCGCGCGCGTCGTGCATTTCGGGCCCGTGGCCGCCGTAGATCGCCGATGCGTCGGAGTACTCGTCGCGCAGGCGGTGCAGCGTGCGCTGGTAGACGCGCATGTCGCCGTTCGGCGGCGCGATCGCGACCGTCCCGACGCCGATGATCACATCCCCGGTGAACAGCGCGCGTTCGCCTTCGAGCACGTAGACGAGGTGATCGCGCGCGTGTCCGGGCGTGTGCAGCGCGAGCAGCGACGCGTTGCCGGCCCGCACGCGATCGCCTTCGGCGAGTTTGCGATCGTGCGGAAAGAGCGCGCTCGTATGCGCGTACACCGGCGCGCCGGTGGCGCGCGAAAGCGGTGCGGCGGCAGGGTAGTGGTCGGGATGACCGTGCGTGATCAGGATCGCGTCGTAGTGGGCGCCCGCCGCGTTCGCCGCGTCGACGAATGCGGCGATGTGTTCGGGCGCGTCGGGTCCGGGATCGATCGCGATCCACGCGCCGTCGCCGCCGTCGACGATGTAGCCGTTGGTTCCGTCGAGCGTCATGGCCGACGGGTTGGGCGCGCGCAGCCGCGAGACGCGCGGGCCGACTGCTACCACGTATTCTCGAAATGCGGCGGCAAGGCGTAGGTTGGTCCGGGACGGATTTCCGGCGTCACTGGAATCGTCTTTTTCGTTTCGGTGTAGGTCAGCAGATCGTAGACGTTCGCAAACGTGCCGACGCGCTCGAGATGCTTGATCGTCGGAAAGATCATCTGCACTTCGTTGCGTTCGACTTCGGCCAGGATGTCGGCCGGGCGCACCCAGCGCCCGTCGTAGGTCTCCAGCTCGTCGGCCTCGGCGATCTGATTCTTCGGCGCACGCGCGATGAAGAAGCGCGCATCGAAGCGATGCGGGTTCACCGTCGGCGTGATCCAGCGCGAGAAGTAGCGCACCGCGCGCGCATCCAGCCGCACGCCGAGGTCGATCAGCGTGTCGCTGAACGAGCGATCGCCTTTCAGCATCTTCGTGCGCGCTTGGCGCAACGCGGTGTGTTCGACGGGCTCGGCGGAGAACAGCAACCCGCATTCCTCGAACGTCTCGCGAATCGCCGCGTAGGTGAACGCGGGTTCCGCCGGACGCCACTGCCCCACGAGCCGCATTCTCGCCTGCGGCGAGTAGTCGGTCTTGTCGACGGTTCCGCCCGGAAAGACGTACGCGTCCGGAAATCCGGGGGCGGTCGAGCTGCGCCGTAAGAGGTAGACCTCGATGCCCGCGTCCGTGTCGCGGCACACGACGACGGTAGAGGCATCTCGCGGAGAAGTCACCCGTCGTCATTCTGCAAAAAAGGAATGGACCCCGTGGAGCGGAGCCCATTCTCGAATCTCTTGGTGGTCGGTGCCACTCGCAGCTTCAGGCTACGAGTTCACGACCTTCGGTGGATCTTGCGGTTCCAAACTGGTACCGCCCTCCT
The DNA here is from genome assembly GCA_003164495.1 of Vulcanimicrobiota bacterium. Classification (GTDB taxonomy): domain Bacteria; phylum Vulcanimicrobiota; class Vulcanimicrobiia; order Vulcanimicrobiales; family Vulcanimicrobiaceae; genus Lustribacter; species Lustribacter caenicola. The sequence goes on along the minus strand of PLTN01000132.1, from coordinate 14,015 downwards.
TCCGCTGTCGATGGGTGTAGAGGCGTCGGACCTCACCAAAACGACGAGCAAATCAGCCGTTTCGGTGCTCAGTACCCAGGTGGATCTTGCGACGTAGGCCGCCCTCCTTGGGTCAAATGTGCGGTGTATGTACCTCGAGGTGCACGCATCGTACACCCCCGGCTCAGTCCCCGCAATAGGGCAAAATCGCACCTATTTTTCCACCCCATTCTCCACCGGGCGGAAGCTTGATCGCGGAGGCCTCGGGGTGGCACCCGCAAAGAAGCCGTTGGTGAAGCCCGGTTTTGCGGTGCTGCTCCAGCGGCTTGAGGCGGCACTCATTTTCGCCGTATCCTTCGCGATCGCAGCATTCGTTGTCGCCAAGAAGCCCGAAGTCGAGCATCTGCTTGGCGTGCTGGGGTTCAGCCGCTTTCCGTTGGCCGTGGTGATCTTCGCGGTGGTCGCGTCGGCGCCGTTTTCCGTGACCGACGCGCTGGCCGTCATGAACGGCGTGATCTTCGGTCCGTGGCTGGGCTCGCTCGTCAATGCGGTCGGGATCGTCGTCGCGGCCGTCATCGGGTACGTCGTCGCGCTGCGCACGTCGAGGCTGCTCGACATCGAAGGCACCGTGCAACGGCTGCCCGGCTGGGTGCGGCACTTCAAGATCGGCTCGCCGATGTTTCTGATCGTCGTGCGGATCATTCCGGGGCTCGGCGGTACCATTGCCACCCAGACGGCGGCGGCGCTGCGGGTGCCGATCTGGCGCCAGATCTATACGATGTCGGCGATCGCGATCCCGATCTGTACGGCCCTGGCCCTCGGCGGCGACGCCCTCTCGAACTATATCGACGCCCGGTGGGAACAGGCGAGCGCCTACGCAGAACGCCATCACGTGCATTTTCCGCATCGGCACTATGCCGTCCCGAGCCCGTCTCCGACCGTGTCGCCTTGAACGTCGATCTCATCTCCGAGCCTTCGGCCCTGACCGCCCTGTGCGAGCGCATCGCCGCGGCCCCGCGTATCGCGCTCGACACGGAATTTCACACCGAAAAGCACTTCACGCCCAAACTGATGGTCGTCCAGGTCGCGTTCGATGATGCGGTCGCGATCGTCGATCCGCTCGCGCTGCCCGATCTGCGCCCGCTGGCCGATGCCCTGACCGGCGCAACGGTCGTCGGGCACGCGCTTTCGAGCGATTTGCGCATCCTCGAAGACGCCTTCCAAACGCTGCCCCTCGACGCCTACGACACGCAAATCGCGGCCGCGTTCTGCGGCTACGGGATGTCGATTTCGCTGCTGGATCTGGTACGCGACGTCGCCGGCGTGACGCTGCTGAAATCGCAAACGGTCAGCGACTGGAGCACGCGTCCGTTCACGCCGCGGCAGGTCGAGTACCTCGTCGACGACGTGCGATATCTCTTTGCCGTGGCGGATCGGCTGAACGAGAAGCTGGTCACGCGGGGCCGTCTATCGTGGGCGCTCGAAGAGATGCGCACGCTGGTCGATCCGCGCACCTACCGGTCCGACAAGCGGCGCCTGTACTTGCGCGTCGCGGGGAACGCCCGCATGAACCGTCGCGAACTCGGCGTGCTCAACGAGCTGGCGCTCCTGCGCGAGATGATCGCGCGCGAGCGCAACATCCCGCTGAAGTACGTGCTGCCGGATGACGTCCTGGTGGGCCTCGTGGGTTTGCGGCCGACCACGGTCGAGGAGTTGAGCCAGTTGCGGCGGCTGGATGCCGGGATGCGCAAGCACATCGGGACGCGCATCCTCAGCGCCGTCGCCGCCGGTTTGGCGATCCCTGAAGACGAGCTGCCGCCTCGGGCGCCCCGGCCGCTCGGGGCCCAGCGCGACGCCCTCGTGGCCGCCGTCGCCCTCTTGATCAACGCCGTTGCAGCGGCCAACGATCTGCCGGCGGCGCTGCTGGTCTCGCGCGTCGAGATCGAGCGGATCGCCCGCGACCTGCCACAGACGCCGGGAGAGCTCTCGGCCCTCCTCGACCTCACCCCCTGGCGGCGCGACCTGGTCGTTGGGCCGCTCTGGGAGTTCCTCGGCGGGGAACGGGTGCTCCGGATCAGCGGCTACGGCGACGGGCTGCCCAAGACCACGTGGGAGACTCGGCTCGAGGAGAGCCTGGCGTCGGAGTAGCCCCCACTCCATGCGGCGAAGGGCGGTCAATGTGAACACGCCTGCCCACCCCAACACATTCGGCGCCCGGGACACCCTGCGCGTCGGCAATCGTAGCTACACGTATTTCCGCCTCGATGCGCTGGCCGCCAAGGGCTACGATCTCGCGACCTTGCCGTTTTCGTTCAAGGTCCTGCTCGAGAACTTACTGCGCTTCGAAGACGGCCGCTCGGTCACCGCAGCCGACGTGGAGGCGCTTGCCGGCTGGAAGCCCGGCTCGACCGAGGACAAAGAGATCGCCTATCGGCCGGCGCGCGTGCTGCTGCAAGACTTCACCGGGGTCCCGTGCGTCGTCGATTTGGCGGCCATGCGCGACGCGATCGCCGACATGGGCGGCAAACCGTCCAAGATCAACCCGCTGCAGCCGGTTGAGATCGTGATCGACCACTCCGTGCAAGTCGACGCGTTCGGTACCGCCGACGCGCTCGAAATCAACGCCAAGCTCGAGTTCGAGCGCAACGGCGAACGGTACGGCTTCCTCAAATGGGGCCAGAACGCGCTCGCCGATTTTCGCGCGGTGCCGCCCGATACCGGGATCGTGCATCAGGTGAACATCGAATATCTGGCGCGCATCATCTTCGGTGCGGGCGGCGCCGGCGAAGGGCATCCGACGGAAGCTTCGCCGCTGGCGTATCCGGACTCGGTGGTCGGCACCGATTCGCACACGCCGATGGCCAACGGCGTCGGCGTTCTCGCCTGGGGCGTCGGCGGCATTGAAGCCGAGGCCGCAATGCTCGGGCAGCCGGTGACGATGCTGATCCCCGAAGTGATCGGGTTCCGGCTCACCGGAAAATTGCGCGAAGGCATCACCGCTACCGACCTCGTGCTGCAGATCACGCAGATACTGCGCAAGAAGGGCGTGGTTGGAAAATTCGTCGAGTTCTACGGCCAAGGGCTCTCGAACTTGCCGGTTGCCGTGCGCACGACGATCGGCAACATGTCCCCGGAGTACGGTTCGACGATTTCGATCTTCCCGATCGACGCGCAAACGCTGACGTATCTGCGCCTCACCGGCCGCAGCGACGAACAGATCGCGCTGGTCGAAGCGTACGCCAAAGCGCAGGGCATGTTCCGCACCGAAACATCGCCCGAGCCGCGCTTCACCGACACGCTCGAACTCGACTTGTCGATCGTCGAACCCAATCTCTCCGGCCCGCGTCTGCCGCAGCAACGCGTGCCGTTGCGCGACGGCGGCAAGTCGTTCGAAGCCGCGCTCAAGGAATGGCGTACGGCGAGCAGCGTCGCGACCGCAGCAGTTGCGCGGCTCGAAAATGAAGGCGGCGGCGGAACGGCCGTTGCGGCGGAAGTCGCGGTTGAAGAGCATTCGCCCTCGACCCGTCACGCCGACGAACTTCGCGATGGTTCGGTCGTCATCGCGGCGATCACGTCGTGCACGAATACCTCGAACCCGGCCGTGTTGATCGGCGCCGGATTGTTGGCGAAGAAAGCCGTCGAAAAAGGCCTCCAACGCAAGCCGTGGGTGAAGACCTCGCTCGCGCCGGGCTCGAAAGTCGTCACCGATTATCTGCTCAAGGCGGGCTTGACGCCCTACCTCGACGCGCTCGGCTTCAACCTCGTCGGTTACGGCTGCACGACGTGCATCGGGAACAGCGGACCGCTGCCGGATGACGTTGCCGAAAAAGTCCAATCCGAAGAATTGATCGTGGCCGCGGTGCTCTCGGGCAATCGCAACTTCGACGGCCGGATCCATCCGCAAGTTCAGGCAAACTACATCGCATCGCCGCCGCTCGTCGTCGCGTATGCGCTCGTGGGCTGCATGGACATCGATCTGACGACCGAACCGCTGGGCAAGGACAAGTCGGGCAAAGACGTCTTCCTCAAAGACGTGTGGCCGACCGACGCCGAGATCGAAGCGGTGACCGCGTCGTCGGTCACCGGCGCACTCTTCCGCGAGCGCTACGCCGACGTGTTCGCCGGCGACGATCGCTGGCGCGACATGCCGGCGCCGTCGGGCGAGCGGTTCGCTTGGGATCCGAAGAGCGAGTACATCAAACGGCCGCCGTACTTCGACGGTATGCCGAAGGAGCCGTCGCCGCTGCAAGACATCACCGGGGCGCGCGTGCTGGCGGTGCTCGGCGATTCGGTGACGACCGACCACATCTCGCCGGCCGGAAACATCTCGCGCACCTCGCCCGCGGCGAAGTATCTGCTCGCGCACGGCGTGGAGATCGACGACTTCAACTCCTACGGCGCACGGCGCGGAAATCATGAAGTGATGGTCCGCGGTACGTTTGCCAACACGCGTCTGCGCAACATGCTCGTGCCGGGCGTCCAAGGCGGCATGACACGGTTCTTGCCGACCGGCGAACAGATGTCGATTTTCGACGCATCGGAACTCTATCGCAAAGCCGGCACGCCGCTGATCATCCTGGCGGGTCGAGAGTACGGGTCGGGTTCGTCGCGCGATTGGGCGGCAAAGGGACCGATGCTGCTCGGCGTGCGCGCGGTGATCGCCGAATCGTTCGAACGCATCCACCGCTCGAACCTGATCGGCATGGGCATTCTGCCGCTCGAGTTCGCGCCCGGCGAGAAAATTGCGACGCACGGTTTGACGGGTGAGGAAACGTTTGCGATCAAGGGGATCGCGGCCGAATTACGTCCGCGCATGACGGTCGCCGTGACCGCGACCGCACCCGACGGGAAGGTGACCTCGTTCACCGCCGTCGTGCGCATCGACACGCCGGATGAAGCCGACTATTACCGCCACGGCGGGATCCTCCAGTACGTGCTGCGCCAACTTGCAACGTGAAGAAAAAGAAAGCGGCGGCCAAGGCCGCCGCTGCGGAAGGTAGGGTGTCACCCGTGGAGCTACCGCATCGCGTCGCCATCCTCGCCTTTGAGGGCCCCGACCGCTACGCGTCGATCGGGGGGCTGGGAACGCGCGTGTCGCAGATGGCTAACGCGCTCGGCCACCTCGGCTGTATCGTCGACCTGATCTTCGTTGGGGATCCGGCCGCGCAGGCGGTCGAGACCAAGGGCAACGTGACGTTGCGCCGCTGGTCGCAGTGGATCTCCGCCCATTTCCCGCGCAACGCCTACGACGGCGAGCGCGAAAAGATCGCCGACTGGGAGTCGAGCCTGCCGGCCTTCGTCGTCGATCAGATCGTCGTACCGACGGCCGTATCGAACGAACGCACGCTGGTGATCTGCGAGGAGTGGCAAACGGCGGGCGTGGCCGTCGCGATCGATCAGTTGGCGCGGCTACGCGGCGTGCGCAATACGTTCACGATGCTGTGGAACGCCAACAACACCTACGGGTGGGAACACATCAACTTCCCGGCGTTGCGAGCCGCCGCGGCGATCACGGCCGTCTCCAAGTACATGAAGTTCGAGTTGGCGCGCTGCGGTGTGCCCTCGCTCGTGATTCCCAACGGCATCGAGACGCGGCTGCTCAGCGGCGCGGATCCGAAGCTGCTGGCGGAAATGAAGCAGGCCTTGGGCGGGCGTCCGACGCTGGTGAAAGTCGGGCGCTTCGATCCCGACAAGAACTGGCTGCAAGCCGTCGACGCGCTGGCCGAATTGCACGCCTCGGGGATCAACGCGCGCATGATCGTGCGCGGCGGCCGCGATCCGTACGCCGACGTCGTGTTCGCGCGCGCGCACGAGCGCGGGCTCAACGTCGAACGCATCGGTTACGAGGGCTCCGACGGTCACAAGGTGATCGACGGCATCGCGCTCGCCGACGGCCCGATCATTCATCTGCGTGCGTTTCTCGACGATGCGACGCTCTACGCGCTGTATGCCGCCGCCGACGCCGTGCTCGCCAACAGCGGCAAAGAGCCGTTCGGCCTCGTCGGACTCGAAGTGATGGCGGCCGGCGGTATCGCCGTGTGCGGCGCCACCGGCGAAGAGTACGCGGAGCCCTTCGTCAACGCGATCGTCTGCGACACCTCGGACGGCCGCGAACTGGCGACCTACCTGCGCGCGCTGTTCGCCAATCCGGGCATCGCCGATGAGATGCGCCGCGCGGGCGCCGAAACGGTGGGACGCTACACGTGGGGCCACGCACTTGCCGCCCTCGAGCGAAAGATCGCCTACATCGACGCCGTCACGAACTGATCCCGGAGAATCGCTTGGCTAAACTCAAAGCCCTGTCCGACGAGCTGGTCGAAGACCTGCTGATCGGCAACAAGATCCTCTTCAAGTACGGGGTCGTCGACGCGTTCGGCCATCTCAGCGTGCGTCATGACAAGGATCCCGAAAAGTACGTGATGTCGCGCCATCTCGCGCCGGCGCTGGTCACCGAAAAGGATCTGCTGACGTATAACCTCGACAGCGAGCCGGTGCCCGCGACGAAGCATCGCCTCTATAGCGAACGCTTCATTCACGGCGAGATCTACAAAGTGCGCCCCGACGTCATGTCGATCGTGCACTGTCATGCGGCGCCGCTGATCCCGTTCGGCATCACCAAAGCCGAGCTGCAGCCGGTCTATCACGTCAGCGCGTTCCTGGGCCGCGGCGTTCCGAAATTCGACATCCGCGACAAAGCCGGCATGACGAACATGCTGGTGCGCACGGCGCAACTCGGCCAAGACCTCGCCGCATCGTTGGGCGACAAAGAAGTGGTATTGATGCGCGGTCACGGCGCAACGATGGTCGCCGCGACGATCAAAGGCGCCGTTTACCGCGCGATGTACTCGATGTCCAACGCGCAGATTCAGCTCGAAGCGATGCGGCTGGGCGAGGTAACCTATCTCGCGCCGGAAGAAGCCGCACTGCACGCTGCCTATTCGGACGAAGTGGTCTTCCGTCCGTGGAACCTGTGGAAACGCGAGGTCGAGTCGTAACGGATGGAGCCGAACGCGCTCGAACCGCCGGCGTTGATTCCCCCCGCACCGGTCACCGCGATTGCGCCGCAAGAGGCGGCCGATCGCGTGCCGTTGCCGGCCGAAGAAACGACGCGGCTCGACGGGCAAGTCGGGGAATTCATCGGTGACCTGACGACGCTCGATCCGCAGAGCCCCGCGTTCAAGACGCGCGTCGATGCGATCCTCGGCCTCGGCGAGGGCGATATTCGCGCCTCGGCGAGCGTCGCCAATCGCATGCTCGAGCGCCCGATGAACGCGATGAAAAAGGGCGTCTACGACGGCTCGTCGCCCGTTTCCAAAGCGCTCGGCGATTTGCGCAACACGGTCGAGTCGCTCGACCCCTCGAAGGCGGGCGACTTGCTCTCGCCGCGCAAGCTGCTCGGGCTCGTGCCGTTCGGCAACAAGCTCAAGGCCTATTTCGACGGTTACCGTTCGGCGCAAAATCACCTCAACGCCATCATCGAGGCGCTCTATCGCTCGAAGGACGAACTGCAGCGCGACAACGCGTCGATCGAACAAGAGAAAGCCGCGATGTGGGCGCTGATGCAGAAACTCGAAGGCTTCGCCTACCTGGCCAAAAAGCTCGACGCCGAGATCGATTCGCGGCTGGCGGTGCTCGAGGGGAGCGATCCCGCGCGAGCCAAGATCCTGCGCGAGGACGTGCAGTTCTACGCGCGCCAAAAAGTGCAAGATCTCCTCACCCAGATGGCGGTGAACGTTCAGGGGTACTTGGCGCTCGACCTGATCAAGAAGAACAACATCGAGTTGATCAAAGGCGTCGAGCGGGCTACGACGACGACGGTTTCCGCCCTGCGAACGGCGGTCGTCGTGGCGCAAGCGCTGGCCAACGAGAAACTCGTCCTCAACCAGATCGGCGCGCTGAACACGACGACCGGCAACATGATCGAATCGACGTCGGCGATGCTCAAGCAGCAGAGTGCCGGCGTCTACGAGCAGGCGGCATCGGCCACAATCGACGTCGACAAGCTCAAGGCCGCGTTCAAGAACGTCTACGACGCGATGGATTCCGTCAGTACGTATAAAGCCGCTGCCCTGACGAGCATGCAGCAGACCGTCACCGCGCTCGAGGGCGAGGTGCAAACCGCCGCCGCCTACCTGGAGCGAACGAAGACCGACCGCTAAGCACCTGCGCGACCGCAACAAATCACGGACGAACGTGAGGCCCGGCTAATTTGGGCGAACAGAGGGGCCCGCGCACCGGCTTCCGGAAATAGTGATCCTCGCGCTAACTTGGAGGATCGGACCATTCGCTTCATCATCGCTTGCGTCGTCGCAGCCGTTGTGGCCGTCGCTGCGTCGATGCACTTCAGCCCGCAAGCCGGTGCGGCCACGCCGCCGGACGGCAAGGCGATCTTCGTTGCAAAATGCTCGGCTTGCCACCAGGCAACGGGGTTGGGGAACGGGCCGTATCCGCCGCTGGCCGGGAATCCCGACGTCACGGCGTCCGACACCGCGGCGCTCATCACGACGCTGCTGCACGGTCGCAGCGGACCGATCACGATCTTGGGACACGCGTACAGCGGGTCGATGCCGGCCTGGCGCGATCAACTCTCCAATGCCGATATCGCGGCCGTGCTGACGTACGTCCGCTCTGCGTGGACGAACAAAGCCGCGTCAATTACGGAAGACCAGGTCGCTGCCGCAGCGGCGCCCGTCGCCGCCAGCGGAGCGGGCCTCTTCGCGGCCAAGTGCGCGACGTGCCACGGAGCCGGCGGGCAAGGAACCTCCGGGGTGCCGCCGCTGGACGGCAACGCCGACGTGACGGCCGCGGATACGAAGTCGATGATCGCGACGATCGTCAACGGCCGCACCGGCTCCCTGACCGTCGGCGGTGCGACGTTCAACGGCAAGATGCCGACCTGGAAAGGACAGCTCTCCAACGCCGACATCGCGGCGATCGCGACCTTCGTTCGCGGCGCTTGGGATAACAAGGCCTCCGGCGTGACCGAACAGCAGGTCGCCGCAGCGGGACCCGGCGTGGCGAGTTCCGTCGGGCAATCCATCTATGCGGCGAAGTGTACGGCCTGCCATCAAGCAACCGGCAAGGGCGGCGGCGGCGGCATATTCCCCGCGCTGGCCAACAACCCGCACGTGAACGCAGCGGACCCCACTCCGATCCTCACGACGATCGAGCACGGCAAGGGCGTGATGCCTTCGTGGAAAGGTCAGCTCTCGGCGGCCGACATCGCGGCTGTTGTCACCTACATCCGTTCCGCTTGGGGCAACAAGGCGGATGTGGTCACCGAAAGTATGGTTTCAGCGATCAAGTAGACTGTCGGGCGCGCGCACCGTCGCGCGATCTTCAACGCTCCTTCACACGATCTTCACAGCACGCCCTCACCATCCGAGGGATTTCTCGTAAAGGATTACGGTATAATAGTGAAAGTCCATAGAAAGCGGCCGCGCAATCACGGCCCTAGGTTCGCTATCTGGTCGGCCATCGCGTTCGCCCTTTTCCTGGGCGTGAGCTCGGCCGTGCAGCAACCACAAAAAGCCGCGGCCTTGCCGACGTTCGCTCAAGCCTATCAGGTCGATTGCAGCATGTGCCACTCGATGGTGCCGGCGCTGAACGCGTACGGGAGGTACGTGCAGTCGTCGGCCTTCGGCGTTCTGGATGCCCGGGTTATGGAACGGGCCATCCCGCTCGTTATGCGCGAATCGATCAGTTATCGCAGCACGGGAAAACTCGACGCGCAGCAGCCGGCGTATAAATTTACCGAAGCGAACGTCTCGCTCAACCTCGTCGGGGTGCTCAGCAACGCGTTCTCGTACCGCCTCGAGCAGTCGTTCTACAGCAACAATATCAGCAACGGAACGACCGGACATTTCTGGGTTTCGTACAACCAGCTCTTCCACGCGGACGGTCATCTAAAGATCGGCAAGTTCGACGCGCCCGCGCCGCCGGCGTTCAGCTACTGGCAAGATATGAGCGGGTTTTCGAGCCCGTCGATCAGCGTCGGCCAACACGGGTACGCCCTGTCCGGCGACCGTTGGGGCGTGGGACTCGATTACGTCCCGAGGAATTATCAGAAACAGCCGTATAAAGCCGAGTTCGCTTACGTCGGCAACAGCCCGGTGTTGTACAACGACACGATCTATTCGATGTCGAATCCGTACGGCCCGGGAGGGTCGACCGGCAGCGATAAGGCGTACGAGTACAAAGTCGCCTACGCTCGGCCGGACAAACCGGTCGAGGCGGGCGTCTACGGCGCCGTCGGCAGCTACGTTCTCCCCAGCGGCTACCTGCAGCCCATCGACAACTACAACGCGACCGGCGTGTATGCCCAGCGCGATCAGGTCAAGATGTTTCCGGGTGTGTTGGCCTTCTACCAGCAGACGAGCGATTCGAACGTCGGTCCCGGCAAGGCGTCGAACCAACTCGTGCAAAGCGCGATCAGCCGCGCCTGGAGCGTCGAGTTCGACGAATCGTTCTTCGGCGGCAACGTCATGCTAGGCGTCCGTCCGGTCGAGTATCTCAGCGGTCTGCAAGCCTCGAAAGCCGGCTACGATACGCTGCAGACGGGAAAACCGCACTACGGCGTGTTCGACATCGTCGCGCGCGATCCGAAGTTCTCGCCCTACCTATATCTCACGATCGAATCGGCGGTTGCGGCCGCAACAAACGCGACCTACGGTCAGCCCGCGTGGCGGGTTGGCCTGAAGTGGGCCGTGCCGCTCTTCCGACCGTTCGTGGGACGCGAGCCGACGCCGCCGGCAACGTTCACACCCGCCGATCTGCAAGCCGGCACCGATCAATACGCACAAAACTGCGCGGCTTGCCACGGCGCCGACGGTAAGGGCGGCATCGGACCGAACCTGCATTCGATCTACAACACGACCTCGCTCAAAGAAACCGTCGCGCTCATCGAAAACCCGATCGGCGTCGTGATGCCGCGGCTCTACCCCGCGACGCTGACCGACGCGCAGGTACAACAGGTCGCGGCCTACGTCCGCGCGACGTTCCGCTAGCGGCCGAATCGACGGCAGCCGGCTGACCATCTGCGCGAACGGCGCAAGGTGGTCAGCCGGTGGCGATCAGGTGCATGATGTGGTTGGCCATGTTGGCGGCCGTGCCCTCAGCGCTCTCGTCGCTGGTGCTCTCCGCGATCACGTTCACCGCAGCTTCGGAGGCGTCGGGGAGCACGAGCACCCAGCCGCCGTTCTCCGAGATGCGAATGCCGTCGATCATCTGCACGTTGTTGCCGTTGCGTGACTCATCGTGGAGCGCGCGCATCACGAGGCCTTTGCGATCCCACGGGCACGGCACCGTGCGGCTGGCCATGTGCCAGATGGGCAACTGATCGACGAGTTCGCTCGCCGGCTGGTGCTCGGCCGCGAGTAGTTCCATCACTTTCGCCGCGCCGTAGAGGCCGTCGAACGCCGGCTGGAATTCGGGGAAGATCAACTCGTAATCGGAACCGCCGGCAAACGCTAGCGATTTGCCGTCTTTCTCGGCGAGCGCCATTAGCGAGCGGCGATCGCTGCGCGTGCGCACGATGGTGGCGCCGTTTTGCTCGGCGATGCGCTCGACCGCATCGGGCACGGTGACGGGCATCGCGATGCGCGCGCCCGGCGTCGCGCGCGCGATCAGCAGCGTCAAGAGCGCGAAGAGACGGTTGCGCCCGACGATGCGGCCGCGGTCGTCGACCAGCGTGAACGTCTCACCGTCGGCGTCGATGAGCAGGCCGAGGTCGGCTTCGAGTGAGGTGACGACGGTGGCGAGCTGTTCAAGGTGGCGTTCGCGGTCGTCGCGGAAATTGCGCGCGCGCTGGGCATCGAAGTACGCGTTGAGCGAGATCTGATCGACCCCGAGGCCGCCGAGCAGCTGCGGCAGCACGATCGACGCGTTGCCCCACGCGTAGTCGATCACGACTTTGAACCCGGCTTGCTTGACCGCGTGCGCGGAGAGCGCTTCGAGAAACGCGCCCGTGTAGCGTTCGAGCATGCGCGAGGGGAAGTCGAGCAGGCCGACGTCGTCCATTCCGGTGCGCCGGAAATCCTCGCGGAAGAAGAGATTTTCGATCTTGCGTTCGGTGCCCTTATCGGTCGTGATCCCTTGCGAGTCGAAGAACTCCATGATCAGCGCGTTGGGATCGTTGGGCGCGACGCGGATGTGAACGCCGCCGTCGCCGCCGACGCGTACGGCGTAGCGGGCGAGCGGTAACGGGTAGGACCGCAGGTCGAGCACGTGGATGCCGACGCTGAGCAAGCCCGAGATCACACACCGGTTCATCACGCGCGTGGCCGGGTGGGTGTCGCGGCTCGTCATCACCGACTGGCCGGGCTTGAGATACGAGCCGAACGCCTGGCCGAGCTTCAGCGCGAACTCGGGCGTGAACTCGAGGTTTGCCAAACCGCTGATGCCGACCGAGCCGAACAGCGAGCCCGGCCACTTCTGCCCGTAGATGAGCGACATCGACACGACCGAACCCGAGGTGACCCACTTGTCCGGCCATAGCTTCAGGTTGGCGTTGATGATCGCGTTGGCGCCGATCGTGCAGCCTCGGCCGATCACCGTCGATTCGCTGATCGTTGCGTTGCGTTCGATCGTGTTGCGGTCGGCGACCGTGCAGTCGCGGATCGCCGCATCTTCGCCGACGTAGCAGTCTTCCCACAGCACGCCGTGTTCGATCCGCGCGCCGCGTTCGATGATCGATCCGTTGCCGATCGTCGTCGGACCGACGATCTCGACATCGGCTGCGATGCGCACGCCATCGCCGAGCACGATCGGGCCGTGCAGCCGGGCCGAAGGATCGATGCGGCAGCCTTTGCCCGCGAGGACGCCGGGCGCGATTTCGGTGCCGAGCGGGTTGAGGCGCACCTTGCCCTCGAGCGCGTCGTAGTTGGCCTGCTGGTACTGTTCGAGGTTACCGATGTCGGTCCAGTACGCGTCGATGATGAAGCCGCCGAGCTTGGCGCCGTCGCGCAGCATCTCGGGGAAGAGATCCTTGGAGAAGTCGTAGCTGCGTCCGCGGATCATGCGCTCGAGAATGCCCGGTTCGAGCACGTAGATGCCGGTGTTGATCGTGTCGGAGAACACCTCACCCCACGACGGCTTCTCCAGGAAGCGCGTGATGCGGCCGGTTTCGTCGGTCACGACCACGCCGAACTCGAGCGGATTGGTCACGCGTTGCAGGGCGATCGTCACGTCGTTCGCTTCGCGCTTGTGGTGTTTGATCAACGCGGTCAAGTCGATGTCGGTGAGCGCGTCGCCGGAGATTACGATGAACGTTTCGCCGGTCAGCAGCTTGTCGGCCATCTTCACCGCGCCGGCCGTGCCGAGCGGTGTGTCCTCGACGACGTATTCCATCGTCACGCCGAAATCGGCGCCGCTATTGAAGTACGACTCGACTTCGTCGGCGAGGTAATGCAACGTGGCGACGATTTCGGTGATTCCGTGCCGTTGCAGCAGGGCGATGATGTGCTCCATCACCGGCTTCCCGGCAACCGGGGCGAGCGGCTTCGGCCGGCGCGAGGTGAGGGGGCGTAAACGCGACCCCTCTCCACCGGCCATCAGAACGCCTTTCATGATGCCTCCACCTTCGAAACTGCCCCACCAGGTTCATGCGCGCGGGCGTATCTCCCGCAACGCGCGTGCAAATCGTTCGAACCGGCCGTCGCTCGCAATGGTGTCGAGGTCGTCACGAAGTTTGCGGCGCCAGTTCGGATACTGCAGGTTTGTACCCGGAATGTTGACCGGTGAATGCTCGCCGAGCGCGTCCTCGATCTGCAGCATGACGATACGTGCCGGGGAGCGGGCGAGGTAACGGTATGCGCCGATCACGATCGCCTCGGTATCCGGCTCGAGCTCGCGGACATCGCCCCGCGCGCACAGCGCCGCGCGCAGTTGCGCCACACCGCCTTCGCGCGCGACGCGCGTCGCTCGCGCCTCTTCCGCGTTGATCAAACCGAGACGCTCCTGAAGCCCGATGTCGTCGCCTTCGAGCCAGCCGGCAAGCGGTGGCAGATCGTGGGTACCAGGGGTTGCAAGTGCAAGCT
>PLTN01000145.1 GCA_003164495.1 Vulcanimicrobiota bacterium | reverse complement strand
GCGTGGCCGCCGCCCGCGCCTTCGGTGTGATAGGTGTGGATCGTGCGCCCCGCGATGGCGCGAATCGTCTCTTCGAGAAAACCCATCTCGTTGAGCGTGTCGGTGTGAATCGCCACTTGCACGTCGGCTTCGTCGGCCGCCGTGAGCGCGGCGTCGATCGCGCGCGGCGTCGAACCCCAGTCTTCGTGCAGCTTCAGTCCCAGGCAACCGGCATCGATCTGCTCGCGCAGCGGCGCGAGTCCGGTCGCATTGCCCTTGCCGAGAAAACCGACGTTCACCGGCAGCGACTCGGTTGCCAGCAGCATCTGGTCGAGATGCCACGCGCCGGGCGTGCACGTCGTTGCGTTCGTGCCCGAAGCGGGTCCGGTACCGCCGCCGATCATCGTCGTCACGCCGCTGCCGATCGCTGCCGTGACCTGTTGCGGCGAGATGAAGTGGATGTGCGTGTCGATCGCGCCGGCGGTGACGATGAGGTTTTCGCCGGCGATCGCTTCGGTCGTCGCGCCGACGATCATGCCCGGCGTGATACCATCCATGATGTAGGGATTGCCGGCTTTGCCGATGCCGGCGATGCGTCCGTCGCGCAAGCCGATGTCGGCTTTGTAGATCCCGCCGGCGTCGATGACGATCGCGTTGGTGATCACGGTGTCGAGGGCGCCTTCCGCGCGCGAGATCGACGGATGCTGACCCATCGCGTCGCGAATGACCTTGCCGCCGCCGAAGCTCAGTTCGTCGCCGTAGCCGGTGAGATCGCGTTCGATCTCGACGATCAACTCGGTGTCGGCGAGCCGCAGGCGGTCGCCGGCCGTCGGACCGTAGAGCCGGGCGTACTGTTCGCGCGAGATCCTCATGCGAAACGTTTCTCGCCGGCCGCTTCGACCAGATCGACCGGCCGTTCGATGCCCGCCTCGAAACGCACGGCCGTGCCGGCCGGAATGTCGAGGAGCATGTTGCGCGCGAGAGCGCGATCGAACGCAAGCGCGCCGTTGACGTCGGCGAAGTGCGCGTGCGAACCGACTTGGATCGGCCGGTCGCCGGTATTGCTCACCGTCAACGTCACGCGACGGCGGCCGGGCTTCAACTCCACCTCGCCCGTGCGAACAAATATTTCACCGGGGATCACGGGATCGGCTCGTGGACGGTCACGAGTTTGGTTCCGTCCGGAAACGTCGCCTCGACCTGCACCGACTCGATCATCTCGGGAACGCCCTCCATCACGTCGTCGCGCGTCAGCACGGCTCGTCCGGCCTGCATGAGATCGGCCACGCTGCGGCCGTCGCGCGCGCCTTCGAGCACGAACGAGGCGATGATCGCGATCGACTCGGGATGGTTGAGCTTCACCCCGCGCGCCTTCCGCCGCCACGCCATGTCGGCTGCATAACTGAGCAACAGCTTGTCGCGCTCGACGTCCGTCAGATGCATGATGACCGTTTGGGGACCGGGCGGCCGGTCGCCGTGCGCCAATCGTCACGCGAGCGCACGCATAGATGTGACAATCTGGAAGAAGAGAGGCCCCGGACGAATCCGAACATATAGAGATGATCGAGGTCTATCGTCGGCCGACCTCGCTGGCCGACGCCCTCTCCGAACTCGCCCGCGCGGGCGCCGATACCCGGCTGATTGCCGGCGGCACCGACGTGATGGTGGAGCTTGGACGGGGTAGCAAAGCGACTGGGTTGATCGACCTCTCGGCGCTCGAGCCGGAACTGCGTTTCATTGCCGAAGACGGCGACCGCCTCACCATGGGCGCGCTGACGACCCACAACGATATCCTCGGATCGCCGGCGTTCCGCCGCGACGCGTTGCCGCTGGTTCAGGCCTGCGCCGAAGTCGGAGCGCCGCAGATTCGCGCGCGCGGCACGGTGGCCGGAAATCTCGTCACCGCATCGCCCGCCAACGATACGATCGCAGCGCTGTTCGTCCTCGATGCCGAAGTCGAAGTTGCCGGCCTGGCGGGCTGCCGCCGCCTGGGCATCGCCGATTTCTGCACCGGCTTCCGCACGACGGCCCTCGCGCCGGGCGAGCTCGTGCGCTCGATCTCGATTCGCAAGCTCGGCCCGACGCGGCGCGGCATGTTCCTCAAACTCGGGTTGCGCAAAGCGCAAGCGATCTCGGTGATCAGCGTCGCGGTCGCGCTCGAATTCGACGGACCGCGCGTCATCGAAGCGCGCATCGCACTCGGTTGCGTGGCGCCGACGATCGTCCGCGTTCCGGAAGCCGAAGTATCGCTGGTGGGCAGCACGCTCGATCGGGCGGCGCGCCTGCGCGCGGCCGCGCTGGCCGCCGCGGCGATCGCGCCGATCGACGACATTCGCGCCTCGGCCGCTTACCGCCGCACCACCGTGGCGGCGCTGGTGGAACGCGCGCTCGATCAGATTGCCGACGGCACCGAGGCCAACGGCCTGGCGGTCGAACCCGTGCTGCTCGAAACGCTCTCGCCCGCGCAAGCGGTGCTGCCGTTCACCGGGAGCGTTGATACCACGATCAACGGACGCCGCTACCAGCTCGAAGACGTGCAGCATCTCTCGCTGCTCGACGCGCTGCGCGACGCCGCCGGCCTCACCGGTTCGAAGGAAGGCTGTGCCGAGGGCGAGTGCGGCGCGTGCACGATGTGGCTCGACGGTCGCGCGGTGATGTCATGCCTCGTTCCGGCGCCGCAAGCCCACGGCGCGGCGATCACGACGATCGAAGGCTTAGCCGACGGCGAAGCGCTGCATGAAGTGCAACAGGCGTTCATCGACCACGGCGCCGTGCAGTGCGGTTTCTGCATTCCCGGCATGATCATGGCCGGCGCGAAACTCGTCGAGGAGTGCCCCGACCCGACGACGGCCGACATCCGCAGCGCGATCAGCGGCAACATCTGCCGTTGCACCGGCTACGCGAAGATCCTCACCGCAATCGCTTCGGCCGCCGACGTCGAGGCCGAAACGCAGCGCATCGAGGTCGGCACGTGACCCACATCGGCACGTCGCATCCGCGGCACGATGCGCTCGGCAAAGTCACCGGCACGGCCAATTATCCGGCCGATCTGATCACCCCGGACATGGTGCGCCTGAAGACGGTGTTCGCGCGCCGCGGACACGCGCGGATTCTCTCGATCGACACCTCGGCCGCCCTGGCCGTGCCCGGCGTGATCGCGGTGCTGACGGCCAAAGACGTACCGCACAACCGTTACGGCCTCATCGACGCCGATCAACCGGTGTTGTGCGACGATACCGTGCGGCACGACGGCGATCGCGTCGCCCTCGTCGCGGCCGAATCCGACCTCGCCGCCGCGCGCGCCGCGACGCTCGTGCGCGTCGAATACGAAGATTTGCCGATCGTCAGCGATCCGCGCGAAGCGATGAAGCCCGACGCGCCGCGCGTGCACCACGACCGCGACAACGTGCTGCTGCATCAGAAAATCCGCCGCGGCGACACCGATCGCGCGTTCGCCGATGCCGAAGTGATCGTCGAGGGCACGTTCTCGACGCAGTGGCAAGAACACGCGTATCTGCAGCCGGATGCCGGCATTTCGTATTTCGACAAAGCGGGACGGCTGGTCGTCGAAACGGCCGGCCAGTGGCTGCACGAAGACCGCAAGCAACTCGCCGAGATCCTGGAACTGCCCGAAGACCGGATCGTCGTGAAGTACGCGAAGATCGGCGGCGCGTTCGGCGGCCGCGAGGATATGTCGGTGCAGTGCCTGGTCGCGCTCGCGACGTGGGTGCTCAAGCGTCCGACGGCGATCCGCTGGAGCCGCGAAGAATCGATCATCGGCCACCACAAGCGCCATCCGTTCTTCATCACGGCCAAGTGGGGCGCAAAGCACGACGGCACGATCACCGCGGTCGAGACGACCCTGATCGCCGACGGCGGCGCATACGCCTCGACCAGCATCGAAGTGCTCAAGGGCGCGATGACGTTCGCGCACGGCCCGTACGATATCCCCAACGTCAGCGTCGACGGCTACGTCTGCTACACCAACAATGTGCCGAGCGGCGCGTTCCGCGGGTTCGGCGGCCCGCAAGCGCACTTCGCGGCCGAGTCGATGATGACGCGCACCGCGCACGCGCTGAAGCTCGACCCGCTCGATCTGCGCCGCAAGCATCTCTACCGGGAAGGCAGCATCAACTCGTCCGGCACCGTGATGCCGCCCGGGGTCAGCGCCGTCCCGGTGCTCGACCGCTGCATCGAAGAAGCCGCGTTGCGCCTCGCCCCGGTCGTGCACGACGCGCACGCGCGCAAACGCCGCGGTATCGGTTTTGCCAGCGGTATCAAGAACGTCGGCTATTCGTTCGGTTTCCCCGAACAGGCGACGGCCGGCGTCGAACTCGTGGTGCTGGACGGCGTACGCGCGGCGCGCGTGAGCATCGGCGCGGCCGACGTCGGTCAGGGCGCGCACTTGATCCTGCGCCAGATCGCGGCCGAAACGTTGAACCTGCCGCTCGACGCGGTGACGATCATCGCCGAAGACACGGCCGCGGCACCGAATGCCGGCTCCGCATCGGCATCGCGCATGACGCTGATGGGCGGACGTGCGGTGAAAGACGCGGCCGAACTTGCGTTGCGCAATCTCGCGACCGGGGGCGCGCCGTCGGCGACCGTGCAGTTCCGGCCCACGCCCACGACGCCGTTCGATTCAAACGGATACGGAACGCCGCACTACGCCTACGGTTACGTCGCGCAAGCCGTCGAGGTCGAGGTCGACGTCACGACCGGTGAAGTCGCGGTGCTCAACGTGGTCAGCGTCAACGACGTGGGCCGCGCGATCAACCGCCAGCAGGTCGAAGCGCAAATCGAAGGCTGCGTCGCGCAAGCGATCGGCTACGCCCTAACGGAAGATTTCCGCATCGCGAACGGCCGTATCCAGACCCCGCACTTCAGCAGTTATCTCTTACCGACGGCGCTCGACGTGCCGGCGCAGATCTACTCCGTGATCATGGAAACGCCCGATCCGCAAGGCCCGTTCGGCGCGCGCGGGATGTCGGAGATGCCGCTGGTTCCCTTCGGTGCCGCCGTGGCGGCGGCAATTCACCACGCCACCGGCGCCTGGGTTTCCGACATGCCCTTCACCCCCGAACGCGTGCTCGCCGCAATGACGGCGAAGCGCGCGCCCTTGCGTGAACACGTCTCCCCCTGAACCTTTTGTCCATCCCGAGCGGAGCGCCGCAGGGCGCGTAGTCGAGGGACGACAAAAAAAAGGCTTTTAGCCGTTTACGAGGGCTCGGGCGAGTTCGTTGTGGCGGGCGACGACGCGCTCGACGTCGAGTGCGGTGAACGCGCCGTGCTCGACGAGCGGGTTGCCGTTGACGATCGTGAAATCGACGCCGGCGGGACGGCAGAAGACGAGCGCGGCGAGCGGATCGTGCACGGCGCCGCCGGCCATCGGGAGCGAATCGAGCCGCACGCCCGCCAGATCGGCCGCCATGCCGGGCGCGAGATATCCCACGTCGTCGCGGCCGAGCACCTCCGCGCCGCCCCGCGTTCCCAAACGCAACATCTCGCGCGCGGTGACGGCCTTCGCCCCGCCCGCGACGCGGTGCAGCAGCATCGCGTGACGCACTTCATCGAGCAGGTGCGAGCTATCGTTGGAGGCCGAGCCGTCGACGCCCAGGCCCACCCGCGCGCCCGCATCGAGCAGAGCGCGTACCGGCGCGACGCCGCTGCCCAAGCGCATGTTCGAGGTGGGACAATGCGCGACGCCGGTGCGCGTTGCACCGAGCACGCCGACTTCCGCGGGCGACGGGTGAACCATGTGCGCGTGCCACACGTCGGCGCCGAGCCACCCCAGCCGTTCCGCGAGTTCGACCGGCCGGCAACCGAAGCGTTCGATGCAGAAGCGTTCCTCGTCGAGCGTTTCGGCCAGATGCGTGTGCGAATGCACGCCGCAACTGCGCGCGAGCGCGAGGCTCTCACGCATCAAGTCCGCCGACACCGAGAACGGCGAGCACGGCGCGACCACGATGCGCGTCATGCCGAAACGGCCCGCTTCGTGATACGTCTCGATCGCCCGCTGGGTGTCGGCGAGAATCGCCGCCTCGTCCTCGACGACCGAATCCGGCGGCAATCCGCCCTTCGATCGGCCCACCGACATCGAGCCGCGCGAAGGGTGAAAGCGCAGGCCGATCTCGCGCGCGACCTCGATCTCGTCGTCGATGCGGCAGCCATTGGGCCACAGATAGGTATGATCGCTCGCCGTCGTGCAACCCGAGAGCAGCAGCTCGGCGCACGCGACGGCAGTCGCGCTGCGCAGGGCGGCGGGCGTCAGCCGCGCCCAGATCGGATAGAGCGTGACGAGCCAGTCGAACAACTCGACGTCCTGCGTACCGGGAACCGCACGGGTCAAGGTCTGAAAGAAGTGATGATGGGTATTCACGAGTCCCGGGATGACGATGCAGCCGCGCGCATCGACCACGCGGTCGGCTTCGCGCGGGAGCTCGGCGGCCGGCCCGAGCGCTTCGATCGCGCCGTTGCGCACGAAGATCGATGCGTCGCGCAGCACCCGGTTCGCATCGTCGAACGTCTCGACGTGCGCCGCATCGCGAATCAGCAGCGTTGCCATGCGAACGGGCTTCGATGACGACGCTGCAACACCTCAATACCTGCCCGGCCGATGCGTTCGTCGCGGAAATCGGTTTCGCGTTCGAAGATTCGCCGTGGATCGCGCGTGCCGCCGCCGCGGCGCGGCCGTTTGCGGATCGCGATGCCTTGCACGCCGCGATGGTCGCGATCGTTGCGGGCGCGGGTGAGGACGCGCAGGTTGCGCTGATCCGGGCGCATCCCGATCTCGCCGGTCGTGTCGCGCGCGAGGGCCGTTTGACCGCCGCATCGGCGGCCGAACAGGCCGGCGCGGGCTTGGACGCGCTCACCCCGGCCGAAGTCGCGCGCTTCGATGCCGACAACGGCGCCTATCGCGATCGCTTCGGATTTCCGTTCGTCATCTGCGCGCGCGAGAACACCAAAGCCTCGATTCTCGCCGCGCTGGCGCGCCGCCGCGCGAACGAACGTTCGGCGGAGATCGCAACGGCCTTGGCGGAAATCGCGAAGATCGCCAAGCTGCGCATCGAAGACGCCGTGAACTGATGCAAGCCTATGTGCTCGACTGGCTGAGTCTGCTCGTCCGCTGGTTCCACATCACCGCCGGGATCGCGTGGATCGGCGCGTCGTTTTTCTTCGTCTGGCTCGACGACAACCTCAACCGCCAAGTGAGCGACGCGGAGCAGCGGCGCGGCATCGACGGCGAGCTATGGTCGGTGCACGGCGGCGGCTTCTACCACAACGAGAAGTACCTCACCGGCCCGGTCGGCGCACCGCTGAGCAACGATCTGCACTGGTTTTACTGGGAGGCGTACTCGACGTGGCTCTCCGGCATGGCGATGCTCGCGATCGTGTACTGGGCCGGCGCGTCGACCTTTCTGATCGACAAGAGCGTGCTGGATCTCACGCCGGCGGCGGCGATCGCGATCAGCATCGGCTCGATCGTGCTCGGCTGGTTCATCTACGACGCTCTGTGCCGCGTCTTCGAGCAGAACGAGTTCGCGCTATGGACGTCGATCGGCATCTTCTTGCTGATCTTCGATTGGGGATTCTTCCACATCTTCGGCGCCCGCGCCGCGTTCATCCATGTCGGCGCCGTCATCGGCACGATCATGGTGTGGAACGTCTTCTTCATCATCATTCCGGGTCAGCGCAAGGTCGTGCGGCAACTGCGCGCCGGCGAAGTGCCCGACACGCGGCCCGGCTTCCTCGGCAAGCAGCGGTCCGTGCAGAACACCTACTTCACGCTGCCCGTGCTGTTCATCATGATCAGCAATCACTATCCGATGACCTACAGCGGGCCGTACGGCTGGCTCGTGCTGGCCGGGCTTTCCATCGCGGGCGTGCTGGTCCGCCGCTTCTACGTGCTCACCCACTTCAAGAAGATCGTCATCGCGCTGCCGGTTGCGGCGTTGGTGCTGATCGCGTTGATCGCGTGGGCGGGCGCGCCGCGTTCCGCGCCGGCCGCCGCCGTGAACGTGCCGGCCGTGAGCTACGCGCAGATCGCGCCGATCGTCGCGCAGCGCTGCGCCGTCTGCCATTCGGCGCATCCCATCGAAGCGGGCTTCAGCGCGCCGCCCGCGGGCCTGTTGCTCGACACGCCCGAACACATCACCGCGAACGCCGCGCTGATACGCACCGAGGCGGTCGCCAGCCACGCGATGCCGCTCGGGAACCTCACCAACATGACCGACGCCGAACGTGCCGCACTCGGGGCCTGGATCGACTCCGGCGCGAAAGCCCCCTGATGCTCTCGACGCACGTGCTCGACACCTCGACCGGCCAGCCCGCAGCGCGAATCACCGTGATGCTCTTCGCCGTCGACGGCAACGTCCGCACGCACGTCTCGACCTCGGTCACCAACGCCGACGGCCGCACGGATAGCCCGATGGCGGAGATTCTCTCGGCCGGCATGTACGAGTTGATCTTCAGCGTCGCACCGTACTTCGCCGCGAAGAACGTGCCCGCGTTCTACGACGAGATCACGGTCCGTTTTCACGTCGACGATGCCGCCCGCAAATATCACGTCCCGCTGCTGTTGGCGCCGTGGGGCTACTCAACGTATCGTGGAAGCTAAGGAGGCCCCAACCACATGACCATCGTGGATGTCGTCGAGTATTATACGCGGCGCGACGTTCTGGAAGCGACCGGCAACGAAGCCGCCTGCGCGGGCTGTTTCAAGCCACCCGAGGCCGGCACGATGTGCTCGCACTACGACGTGAAGCCCGGGTCGCCGCAAAAGTTCCCGGCCGAGATCCTGCTCTGCCAGAAATGCGCCTACATCGTGATCGGCTTCGGTCCGCCGGTCCCGCCGCAGATTTAAGGATTTGCTTTTTTGAACGCGGCCCAGCCCCCGTATTGGGAAATGTCGGGGTATTGGCGCTGCTCGATCAGATCGCGCGGGTAGATCATCGCGCTGATCTTGCTGCCGTCCGCGAGTTCGATCGGCGACTCGTAGAGATCGGGCGGTTCGGTTGAGATCAGGTGCGCGTGTTGCGCCTCGCTCATCTCGTAGATCTCGCCTTTGATGGCGACGCCGCCTTCGGCGACTTCGTAGATGCCCGGATGTTCGCCGCGCACCGAGTGCAAACGGTACTTGGCAGCGGTTTGCGCCGGACCGACGAGCTTGGCTTCGCCCAAGTTCTTGTGATCGGGTTGCCCCGTCAGCGCCGACCCGCAGATGAAAAAGCGCACGTATCAGTCCTTTGCCAAGAGACGGTCGATCGCCGCGATCGACCGGGTGAGCGCCGTGACGCCCAGTTGTAAATCCTCGGGAGTGGTGTACTCATTCCCCACATGGCTGAGCCCGCCGGCGCTCGGAACGAAGATCATCGCCGCCGGCGCAACCGCTGCGACGCACATCGCGTCGTGTCCCGCCCCGCTGGGCAGATCGATCGCTCGCTCGCCGAGTTCCGCGATCGCCGCCGCGACCGCGCCGCGTAACTGCGGGTCCATCGCCACGACGCGCCGTTCTTCGATCGGCGTCGTCTCGATGCGCACGCCGCGCTTGGCTGCCGTCCGGGCCGCGCACGCCTCGATCGCGGCGCGCAATGCCGACAGCCGTGCCTCGTCGACACTGCGCGCATCGATGCGCAACAGCACGCGTCCCGGCACGACGTTGGTTTGATTCGGAAACACGGAGAGATGTCCGACCGTCAGCACGCACTCGCCGATCGTGCGCGCGGCGGCTTCGAGTTCGAGCGCGAGTTCCGCGGCCGCGCTCAACGCGTCGCGGCGTAGTTCCATCGGCACCGTGCCGGCATGTCCCGCTTCGCCGTGAATCTCGACCTCGACGCGCACCTGTCCCGCAATCGCGGTGACGACGCCCAATCGCACGCCGCGATGTTCGAGCACCGGGCCTTGCTCGATGTGTAACTCCACGTATCCCGCGGGACGCGGAAAACCGTCGCGCACCGGCACCCCGGCGAGCAGGCCGTTCGCGGCCGCGCGCGCATCGGCGAACGTCACGCCGTCGTCGTCGCGCAGCGCGTCGATCGACGCGAGCTCGTTCAATCCCGCAAACGCGCCGCTCCCCAAACAGCCCAGCGGAAAACGGCTGCCCTCTTCACCGGCCCACGCGACCGCCTCGACCGGATGCTCCGTGACGACGCCGGCCGCATCGAGTTCCTCGAGCGCGCACAACGCGGCAACCGCACCGTAAGCGCCGTCGTACGCGCCGCCGTTCGGCACGGTGTCGAGATGCGATCCGCTGAGGATCGCGGCACCGTCGCGTTTTCCGGCCCGGCGCGCGAACACGTTGCCGGCGCGATCTTGCTCGACCGTGAACTTCGAGCCGCGCGCCCACTGCACGAACAGCGTGCGCGCTTGCGCATCTTCGGCCGAGAAGAGGCGGCGGTCGATGCCGTGACCGGTCGCGCCGAGCGCGGCGAGCTGTGCCAAACGCTCGGCAAGGGGCGAGGGAATCACGTTCAGAGGTACTTCTCGGCCGGATGCTGCGCGATCCAGTGGTGCGCGATATCGACGCGGCGCGCCACCCACACGTCGCGGTGTTCGAGCACGTAATCCAGGAAGCGCGCCAGCGACGCCGCGCGGCCCGGGCGGCCGGCGAGGCGCGTGTGCAAACCGACCGACATCATCTTGGGCGTCGTCGCGCCCTCCGCGTAGAGCACGTCGAACGCGTCTTTGAGGTAGTTGAAGAACCCGTCGCCCGACGTGAATCCCGGCGCGACCGAGAACTTCATGTCGTTGGCGTCGAGCGTGTACGGAATGACCAGATGCGGCTTCTCGCCGACGCGCACCCAGTAGGGCAGATCGTCGTTGTAGTCGTCGGAGTCGTAGAGAAAGCCGCCCTCTTCGACGACCAGCTTGCGCGTGTTGATGCTCGGCGCATATCGGCAGTACCAGCCCAGCGGGCGTTGACCGATCGTTTTCTCGATCGACGCGACCGCGCGCCGCATCTGCGCGCGTTCTTCATCGATATCCATGTCTTGAAAGCCGACCCAGCGCCAGCCGTGCGAGCACACTTCGTGGCCGGCATCGGCGATTGCGCGCGCCGCTTCGGGATTGCGTTCGAGCGCGAGCGCCGCGCCGAACACCGTGATGTCGATCTTACGTTCGGCGAACATCCGCATCAAGCGCCAGAATCCGGCCCGGCTGCCGTATTCGTACACCGACTCGACGATCAGATCGCGCTTGCCAGGTCCCACGGTTGCGCCGGGAACTTCGGTGAGATACATCTCCGAGGTGCCGTCGCCGTCGGGGATCGAGTACTCCGATCCCTCTTCGTAGTTCATCACGATCTGCAGCGCGAGGCGCGCGCCGTTCGGCCAGGCCGCGTGCGGCGGGTGCGCGCCGTAGCCGATCATGTCGCGCGGATACTGATTCACGCCGGACTGCTTAGCCGAGCGACGCGGCGAAGTCTTCCCATTCCCGCCGGTAGTCGGCTTTTTCCGCCGCGCTCAGGAACGTCGAATCGAGCGTCTCGGTGTTGAGCTTCCAGAGCTCTTCCCAACTGAAGCCCTGCTCGGCCAAGACGGCGTATTGCGCGGCCAGGGTCGTGCTGAACATCGCCGGATCGTCGGAGTTGAGCGTGCAGCGAA
The DNA here is from genome assembly GCA_003164495.1 of Vulcanimicrobiota bacterium. Lineage (GTDB taxonomy): Bacteria > Vulcanimicrobiota > Vulcanimicrobiia > Vulcanimicrobiales > Vulcanimicrobiaceae > Lustribacter > Lustribacter caenicola. Next base: position 39,578 of record PLTN01000145.1, on the reverse strand, counting down.
CGCCCAGGTCGACCATTTGCCGGATCGGATGCGGCCGGTCGAGCGGCGTCGCGCCGACCGCGTAGTTGCTCACCGGGCACACTTCGAACGGGATCCCCCGCTCGCGCATCACCGACGCATACTCGGGCGAATCGACGACGCGAATGCCGTGCCCGATACGTTCCGCGTGCAGCTCGCCGACCGCTTCACGAATGCTCTCCCATCCGGCGGCTTCGCCGGCGTGCGCGACCACGTGCAAGCCGGCCTCGCGAGCGCGGGCGTAGGTATCGCGGAAGAGATGCGGTGGAAACTCTTTCTCGAGGCCGCCGAGCCCGAGGCCGATGATCAAACCGCGCCGTTGGCCCCACAGCGCGAGGTCGAGCACGGCGCCCTGCGTGTGCGGATCCTCGCGCGAGATGTCGGCGATGAAGGCGACGCGGGCACTCGACACGGTTTGTCCGCGTTCGATTCCTTGGGCGAGCGCGTCGAGGATCTCGGCCGCGCTCAAGCGCCGCAGATGCAGCGACATGCTAATGAAGCATTCCGAGTAGCGGATATTCTGCCGCGCCTGGTCGACGTAAAACTGGGCCACCATCAACGCCAGATCGTCGGTCGTGCGGATCGTATCGGTCGTGTTGCGGTAGACGTCGATGAAGTGCGGGAAGTCACGGAAATCGAAGTACCGGCGCCACTCGTCAAGGGAGGCGACGGGCAGGTCGACCTTGTTCCGCCGCGCGATCGCGTAGGAAGCGTCCGGGGCCGTCGCGCCCTCGAGATGCACGTGAATTTCGGCCTTCGGCATGGCCGCCAAACGCCGATCCAGCTCCGTTTGTACCGTAGCCTGCTCTACGCTCTGCTCAATCATTACCGGCTCCGTCCTCAAAATGTTCGCGGTATCATCTCAGGTGGAGCGACGTCTGTCAAATGGCAGGGGGAGAAAAAAAGCTACGCGGCGGAGCCTGCTCCATGATCGATCGCTACTTCGGTATCGCAGCGGCGGGTTCGACAATTCCGCGCGAGCTGCGCGCCGGGCTCACCACCTTCCTCACGATGTCGTACGTCCTGCTCGTCAACCCGCAGGTGCTCGGCAACGCCATCGTGATCCCCGACGGTTTTGCCAAGCTGCTGGTCGTGACGGCCTTGGCCGCCGCGATCGGCAGCCTGCTGATGGGGCTGGTCGCGCGCTACCCGTTCGCGCAGGCGCCGGGCATGGGCCTCAATGCCTACTTTGCCTTCACCGTCGTACTCGGTCAGAAGATCCCGTGGCAGACCGCGCTCGGAGCGGTAGCGATCTCGGGCGCGATCTTCGTCATCCTGGCGATCATCGGCGCGCGGCAAGCCGTCGTGCGCGCGATCCCCAACCACCTGAAGTTCTCGGTCACCGCCGGCATCGGCATGTTCCTGGCATTCCTCGGTCTGAAGAACTGCGGCGCGGTGTTGGCCAACCCCGACACCTTCGTCACGCTGGGTTCGATGACGTCGCCGGGCGTCTTGATCGCGGTCGTCGGTTTGATCCTCACCTCGGTCTTGCTGGTGAAGCGCGTCCCCGGCGCGATCCTGATCGGCATCCTCGCCTCGACGATCATCGCGATCGTGGCCCGCGCGCCGGTCTACTTCGGACCGAAAGGCGCGATGGTTCCGTTCGCCGGCTTCACCAACGGCGTCGTGCAGCTGCCGATCGCGCCGACCGGCTTGGTCGGCGCGCTCGATTTGCACGCCGCGCTCGGCCTGGGCATCCTCGCGGTCGTGTTCACGTTCTTCTTCGTCGACTTTTTCGATGCGACCGGCACGCTCGTGGCGCTGGCCAATAAAGCCGGCGTGCTCGATGCCGACGGCAACATGCCGCGCGCGCGCCGCACCTTCGCGTGCGACGGTTTGGCCGCGATCTGCGGCGCATTTCTCGGCACCAGCACGACCACCGCGTACATCGAGAGCGCCAGCGGCATCGAGGAAGGCGGCCGCACCGGTCTCGTCGCGACGACCGTCGCCGTGCTGTTCCTTCTCTCGATGGTGTTGTGGCCGCTCGCGGCGGCGATTCCGGCGGCTGCCACGGCACCCGCGCTGATCGTCGTCGGCGCGCTGATGCTCGACGGCTTGAAGACGATCGAGTGGGGCGACTACGCGATCCTCATCTCCGCGTTCCTCACCGTCGTCACAATGCCGCTGACGTTCTCCATCGCCAACGGCGTGAGCTTCGGCGTGATCAGCTATTCGCTCATCATGCTGCTGAGCGGCCGCGGAAAATCCGTCGACCCGCTCCTCTACCTCATCGCGGTCCTGCTGATCGCCCGTTACATCTGGCTCGCCGGCTGAACCTTATCCCGCCGCGGGGACGAGGTCGGCCAGGTCCGGGAGGACGTGTTTGGTCAGCAGGTCGAGCGAGTTGAGGGATTGTTCGAAGGTGAGGTCACCGAAGGCGACGCGGCAGGCGAGGTAGTTGATGCCGGACTCGTCGATGAACTTCGCCAGCGCGTCGCGGACGGTTTTCGGGCTGCCCGCGAAGACCAGGCCGCCGGCGCGCGCATCGTCGAAGTCGTCGACCCAAGCGCGTAGCCGCGGGATGTTCCGCTGCTTCCACAACAGCGTCGTGTGGTTGGTATACATCGCGTAGGCCGGACGCGCCAGCGCGAGCGCCTCTTCGTCGGTGTCGGCGATGACCATGTGCTTGACCGTGCCGAAGAACGGAAAATCGTGCGGATCGTGGCCGGCGGCGGCCCATTCGACCCGGTACCGGTCGTGTATCAGGCGCGCGTCGGCGGCCTTGTGGTTGGTCATCAAGTTCACGCGGTGCTTCGCGGCCCAGACCGTGCGGTCGGGCGTGCCGATGCCGTACCAGAGCGGTGGATGCGGTTTCTGGAAGGTCTCCATCACGATCGGCACATCGTCGAACTGGTAGTGCTTGCCGTGAAAGTTCAGCGTTCCGCCCTTGAACGATTGCATCAGCACTTCGAGCGACTCGGCGTACATCTCGTCGGCGTCTTTGATGTCGACGTTGAGGAAGCTCAACTCGATCGGTGAGACGCCGCGCCCCACGCCCAACTCGAGCCGCCCGCAACTCATCTGATCGATCATGCAGATTTCTTCGAAGAAGCGGTACGGATGGTAGGCGGCCAGCGTGTACACGAGCGTGCCCAAACGTAACGTCGTCGTGCGTTGCGCGACGGCCGCGAGGAAAATGCTCGGACACGGTGCCATGCCGAGCGGCGTACCGTGATGTTCGGTCATGTGGAAGGCGTGGAACCAGCCGCTTTCCTCATACGCCTCGACGAGCCGCAAACGCTCTTCATACTGTTCGCTGGTCGTGACGATGCCGCGGTCGAGGTGGTCGAAAGCGCCGAACTTCATCGAATGTGCAATGCCTTTCGCGCTTCGCCGAGCGCCGTGAGATCGAGAATATTGGTCAACGGTTCGGGCGTTTTCACGAGTCCGAGCGTGACCCAGTAGTTTTGCACGCGCTCGAGCGATGCGAGGTTGACCGCGCCGAGTTGGCCGGTATAGCCCGGCCCGGGAATCTGCATGACCGTGGCGACCGGTACTTGCGACCACTTCGAAACTTCGCCGGCCATTTTCGCCGACCACACCGGCCCCGCATCGGTGATGTCGCGCGCCGCTTCGAGATAGGCGATCAGGAAGCGCCGCAGCGCATCGTGGTGATCGCGCGCAAAGGCCGGTGAGGCGGCGAGGTAGAGATCCTGAAACCAGGGGATGCTGTCGGCGTAGGAGATCCATTTGTGCGCGAGACCCTCGCGCTCGAGTTGCGTCGCGTACGGTTCGGCGGTGACTTGTACGTCGACGGCGTGATTGCGCAACGCCGTAAACCAGCTCGGCGGCGTGCGTACGTCGGCCGTCAGCGTCAGGTCGGCCGGCGTCAAACCGGCGAGCCGGATCGTTTCGCGGGCCAGCACGTCGTTCGGCGATCCGGCCACAGCGACGTCGACGTGCATCCCGCGCAAGTCGGCCGGTTTGACGATCTTCTTCGCATCCCACAGATCTTGGCGCACCATCATCCACGAAGCGCCGTTCCAACCGCGGTGCGCGCCGCTCATCGACGCGACGACCTTGACGTTGAACCCCTCCGTGCCGAGATTGAACAGACCGGGGGCCGGTGCAATCGCGGTGAGGTCGATTTCGCCCCGCGCAAGAAACGGCAGTTGCGTCAGCGACGAACCCGTATACGGCACGACGACGATATTGAGGTGCTGCTGCTGGAAATAGCCGTTGTCGATCGCCACGAACAACGGCAAGTTGTTGTACCCTTCGTTGCTAACCGCCAGCCGGATCTGATCGGGCGCCGGTTGATCGGCGCGGGCGGGCAGCACCAACTGCGCGCAAACCGCAACGAGCAGGGCCAGCGCGGCGGCGCACCACGGCGCAGGCCGGCGCACGCTAAAACGCCGGAACCGCCGGTGTGGTATAGACCCGCACGAACTCGGCGAGCCGATCGCTCAATACTTGGTCCTCGATGCCCGTGGCGTTGAGGTGCGAGATCTGCGAGAGGTGATTGTGACGCGGCAAGTACTGGAAGTTCGCACAGCGTCCATCGCGATGATAGATCGCCTGGGCGAGCAAGTGCGCTTGCTCGTGGAAGTGCGGCGTGTCGAATTCCGAAACGCACACCAGCACCGGCAGCCCGGATGCGACGAGCCCTTCGATCGACGACGCAGCCTTGAGCGCGGCCGCTCCCTCGCCCGTATACGCGATGACGTTCGGTGCCGGATCGAAGGCTTCGTAGTCGTACACGCCCGACATGAGCGCGATCGCGCGCACCTTTTCATCCCGCTTTTGACTCGCGCCGTACGCGGCAACGTGCGCGGCGCCGGCCGATTGCCCGAGCAGCACGATCGCGTCGGGATCGCCGCCGTGCGCGGCGATGTTCTCCCGCACCCACGCCACCGCTCCGGCGATGTCGTCGGGTCCGGCGGGAAACTTGAACTCCGGCGCCAGCCGATAGGACATCGTCACGCCGACGAAGCCGTTGCGCGCCGCCCACACGCCGACGTTGTCGTAAAACGGTGAGCCCGGCGTATGCCGCTCGCCGCCCACGAAGCCGCCGCCATGGACGAAGATCAGGACCGGCCGCGGTTCGGCGATACCGTCGGGCGCGAAGACGTCGAGTTGCTGGCGCGGATGCGACCCGTACGCCTGATTCCGGTAGACACCGACGTTGTGGTAAGGCTCGACTTCCTGAAACGGCGTGTACAGCTCCCGGATGGCGCGGATGTCTTCCGGCGTGAGCGGCATGCTCATCTTCATCTCGGCGAGCAGACGGGCGATCTTGTCCTGCATGGGGTGCGCTCCTTTGCGGCTGCGCTAGCGTCCCAGCGACGGCTACCCCAATCCTGCTTTGAGCGGGTAGGCCGCGGCCAGGCGCCGCTGCAGGTACTCCGCGTAGGTTACCGCCGGGTACTTGGGCGGTTGCGCGGCGCTCGTGCACGAGGGCAGACATTCCACCAGCGCGCCGGCCGCCGGGTCGCCGAAAAACGCGACCGAGTACCGTGCGCGGCCGGAGCGGTTCACCACGCGATGCAAATTCGAAACGTAGACGTCGTTGCTCCAGCGCATCAAGCAGTCGCCGATGTTGCACACGAAGGCGCCGGGCGTGGGCGCGATGCCGATCCACGAGCCGTCGCGCGCGCGCAACTCGAGGCCGCCGGCATCGTCCTGCGCGAGGAAGGTGACGTTGCCGTAGTCCGTGTGCGGCGCCGAACCGTGCAGCGTGCCGTCGAACGTTCCCGGATGCGGCGGATAGTACAGCAGCCGCGCGATCGCGATCGCGCCGTCGAAGGCGGGTGCGAAAAAGTGTTCGTCGACGCCGAGATCGAGCGCGATCGGGCGGTGAATCGCCACCGTCAGCTCGAGCAACGCGGCATAGTAGCGTTCCAGCGTCGTTCGAAAGCCGGGCAAGCCGGCAGGCCAGAGATTCCGGTCGGGCCCGATATCGAACGACTCCTTGGCATCGGGCGGATGGGCTTCGTCGAATTGCTCGTATCCGATGCGCGCATAGCCGCGAAATTCCGGCGACGATTCGATCCCGACCGCAGCTTTCACGTCGGGCGGCTGCGCGAAGAAGGCGGCCGACTGCGCGAACACGGCCTCGATGAGGCCGGCCGGAACCCCGTGATTGACGACCGAGAAGAATCCCGTCTCGCGCGCCGCAATCCCGATTTCCCGCGCAAGCGCGCGCAGCGCCGCGGGATCGCTCGCGCGGAGCGCGCCGATGTCGATGACCGGAACTTGCACGGTCATACGACGGGGTCCGCCACGGAGTAGGCTGCCGGAGCGGATTGGCGCCCGCGTTCGACGGCGGCATAGCACAACGCAGCGACAAAGAATCCGACGAAGAACCCGATGTCGGTACCGTCGAGCAGCTTGGCGATCGGCCCCGTGTAGATCGGCGTCGCCGAGAACAGCGCGATCGTGAGCGGCGTGACGATGATGAAGATCGTCGCACCGGAACCCCAACGGCGCGCGGGACGCGCGCTGCCGCCGAACATCCACCAGTCGGTCAGCACGATGCCGGCCCACGGTGCGATCCAGTAGAGCAGCAGCAGCAGATAGTTCGAGAAGAGCTCGGCGAATTTTCCGGCCCCGGCAACGGCCAAAGCGAAGCCGCAGGCCGTCGTGATGACGGCCGCAACGTCGCGCCGAAGACGAATGCCGGTGGAGATCAAGCTGTAGGCGGCGGTATTGTCGTTGATCGAATTGATCGACACCGCGGACGCGGCGATCGCAATCAGCGCAACGGGCGCAAACGGACCGGTCATCGTGCCGATGCCGGCGATCACACCCGCGGCCGAGAGATCGGTGAGCCGGCTCGCCGTGAGCAGTCCGACGAGTTCGATCAGCGTGGCGGAAAGCGCGACGCCGCTGAAGCTCAGCAGGAAGATCGTGCCGGGCTTCGTCGCACGCGGCAGGTAGCGCGTGTAGTCGGCGGAGTACGGCGCGAAGCCGATCGTAAATCCGGCGATCATCGAGACGCCCAGCATGAACGTCGCCGGCTTGATCGCTGCATGCACGGTTGCGAGGGAACCGCCTTTGAGAATCGCCACGCCGGCGGTGATCGAGAAGACGACGATCAGAACGTAGCACAAGTACTTGGCCAGTAACTGCACCACATGGTGTCCGTACATGCTGGCGGCGAGCTGAATGGCAACCAGCAACGACAAGCCCAGCCAAAACGGAACGGTGAGCCCGAACAGCGCCGCGAGCGCGAGCACCGCCAGCACCGACGGCACGTTGTTCACCGCATCCCAGCCGACGGCACAAAACCAGTTGAGCCACGACGGCACGCGCGTACCGAGCCGGCCGAACGCGAACCGGGATATTTCGATTTGCGTCAGACCGGTGCGCGGACCGATCGTCGAGTTCAAGCCGACCGGCAGAGCGCCGAGCACGTTGCCGATCAGAATTGCCAGCAGCCCCGCCCGGAAGTCGAGACCGATACCGACGAGCAGGGCACCGAGCACCCACGTCGCCGGAGCGAGGTTCGTGCAGAAGTGGCTCCAGAACACCTTGTCGAGCGCCATCGTCTGTTGCTCGGGCGCCACCCCGTTCTCGACCAAGCTCGCGTGGACGTCTTCGACGAAACCGCTCACGGCGACGGTGCCACCGTGTAGGTCGCGTCGTAGCGCGAGCGCAGGTACTCCGCGTAGGTGATCGGCGGGTACTTCGGCGTCTCACCCGGGCCGAGCACCGAGGGCAGACACGCCACCAGCGCATCGGAGTTCGGATCGCCGAAGTAGGCGACCGAATACCGTTCGCGTCCGGATTGGTTCACCACGCGATGCGCGTTCGAGACGTACACGTCGTTCGTCCAGCGCATGAGGCAGTCGCCGATGTTGCACACGAACGTTCCGGCTACCGGCGGCACAATCGTCCAGCTGCCGTCGCGCTTGCGCACTTCGAGGCCGCCGACCGTATCTTGCGCGAGCAGCGTGAGGTTGCCGTAGTCGGTGTGCGCGCCCGCGCCGTAAACGCGACCGTCGAAGGTTCCCGGATGCGGCGGATAGTGCAGCAGCCGCAGCACGCCGACCGCCTCCGTGAAGTACCGGTCGAAGAAACGTTCGTGGATGCCGAGATCGACTGCCACGGCGCGGTGCAAGAGTACGACGAGCTCCAATGCGGCCCGATGAAATTCGAGGAGCGTTGCGCGAAATGCCGGCAGATCCGGCCACTGATTCACCGCATGAAACGGCTTGCCGGCGAGCACGTCGGGATCGTCGGCCGCGAGATCCGGACCGGCGTTGAAGCACTCCTTGACGTCGCCGGCGAGCGCCGGATCGAGTTTCTCCTCGCCGAGGCGTACGTAACCGCGATAGCTCGTCGAGTTGGCAACCGATAAACGTTCCTTTTCGGCCGCCGGCAACGCGAAGAACGTCGCGGATTCGGCAAAGACCGCATCGACGAGCGATTGCGGAATGCCGTGCTGTGCAACCGAGAAGAACCCCAGCCCTCGAGCGGCGCGCCCGATCTCCGCGCCGACACGCTCGAGATCGCCGCGACGGCCCGATCGCAAGCCGTCGACCGAAACGATCGGGATGTCGCCGCTGATATCAGTTACCGAGATGCGCTCGCAACGAGACGCGCACCGTACGCGTCGGCGCCGGGATGCGGTACGTCGAGAAGGCACCTTGCGCGATCGTCACGCCGTCGGGCGTGTAGTCGCCAACCGCCGGCACGCCCGCGTTCGCGGCCGGCAGATAGTTGTAGGTGTTGTTGTTGAACAGGTTCTGGACGGAGAGGTTGAATTCGAGATTCTTCGTCAGCGGCTGCTTGAACGCAAGATCCAGAATCGTAAACGGCGGCTGATAGTAGGGATTGTTCTTGCCTTCGAAATCCGCGCCGATCTCCGCGTGTCCGCCGCCGTGCCACGCGTACGTGATCTGGCCGTAGGCCTTCAGGTACGGAATACACGTCGCGAGGCCGGGCGTGAAGGCGGCACCGCCGCAGACTTGCACGTTGTTGGCCGGCAGACCGGGACTGCCGTTGAACACCGCCGCCGGAATGCCGCTCAGCACCGAACTGTCGGCCGTCGCGGCCACGTTGTAGCCGAGACCCAGCGCCGGCGAATAGTTGTACTTGAACGTCGCCAGCTTCGCTTCCATGCGCGCGACGTTGATCGGCGTGAAGATACCGAGGATGCCGGTCGAGCCTTGGAAGGGCACGGTCTCGAGCACCGTCGACTGCTGGAAGACGTTCTGCACGACCGTGTCCTGCAGATCGAGCGATGCGATCGAGCCGTTGTGGAAGCGGTGATCGACACCGGCGCTGTAGGCCATGGCATACTCGGGCAAGAGGTTGGGATTTTTCTGCGAGATGCTCCCGGCCGAGAACAAGAATGCCGGCGGTTGACTGATCGCCGCACCGCTGATGTCGCCGACGAAGGGGAACGTTTCCGAGCTGCCGAGCGCAACGCGGTACGACGTGTCGGCGACCGGCCGGAACACCAACGCAAAGTGCGGATCGAAGCGCGAAACGCTGCGCCCGAGCGGGCCGTAACCGGTGATGGTGTTGGTCGCGACGTCGAGGACGGGTTGTTGCCCGGACGCCGTCCACTGCGTGTTGTAGAGGCCGAAGTTGATCGTGAGATGCTCGATCATTCCGAGCGAGCCCGTCAGCGAGAACGTCGAGAAGCGCGTCGATGAAAGCGGGACCGCAAAGTTGGCCGGGTTGTTCACGTACGCGAACGTGCTCGACCCGTGGAAGTCGTACGTAAAGGTGAGTTCGCTATTACCGAACGGGTGGACGTACTGAAAGGTGTTGCCGTACAGTTTGTCCTGTTCGTAGGTGCTGTACGGATACTGGAAGCACTCTTCCTGACCGTTCACCGTGACGATGGTGTTCGACGGGCTGTTGATCTGGTTGAAGCTGTTGATCGTGCCGGGCGGACAAGCCGTCGCTTCGAACTGATTGGGCGAGTTCAAAAACGTGTTGTTCGGTGTGCCGGTGATTTGCGTGCCGGGCGGCAGCGACTGCGGGCCGGGATAGCATGTGACCGTAATCGTCGTGCCGACCGGCGGGCAGGCCGGATACGACGCGTTCGGTGCGTAGAATGCCGGGTAGTAGCCCTCGCCCGTTCCATCGTAGGTTTCCGGTTGGAGCGAACCGAGATACGGCCGGTCGACGATCGTGTCGTTGCCGAGCGATGTACGGAGTTGTGCGGTGTACATCTGCTGCGTGTTCTGAATTTCCGTACCGGGGAACCAATAGAAGCCCTGGATCGTCGTACCGATCAGATTGGCATTTTGCGGGCTCGTGCACTGCAGCGTGCCCGGGATACAGCCCTCGACGAGGGTCGGACCGTAGTCTTCACCCCAAGCCGACCCTTGCGGCGAGAAGCCGCCGAACGACCCGATGAAACCGAAGTCGATCGATGTCGCCGGCGAGAAGTTATAGCGGAGTTTGCCGAGCATGCCGCGCGAGTGGTACGAGCCGCTGAAATCGCCGCAGAACGGCACGATGCCGGCGAAGCCGGGCGTATTCGGGACCGTCGACGGATCCGTGACGTACACGTCGCACGCGCTTTTCTTATACCAATAGCCGTTGTCGCCGGCGGTTCCGGCGCCGAGCACGTACTGGAGATTCCCGAGCGAGCCGGTGAAAAGTGCGTTCCCGTATTGCGATTGATACTGGTCGTACCCGTAGGTGGCTTGCGCCGTCGTCTTCGTCGTGAAGTCCGGCGTCGTGAGGTTCACCGTACCGGCAACCGCGATGTTCGCGAACGGCGTGGTGTTGCCGGGGCCGGATTCCGTCTCGGCACCGCCGATCAGATACGAGGGAAAGTATTGGCTGAACCACACGCCGTACTGCCCGAGCGCCACCGGGTGACCGTCGATCAGGACCTGCGTCTCGTACGGCTGTAAGCCGCCAACGACGATCGCCGTGTCGGCCTGCGTGCCGAGCTTCTCGATCGTCACGTCGGGAATGCGTTCGAGCACATCGTTGACTTGCGGACTGCCGTAATCGGCAAACTGCGCGGCGCTGGTATAACTCTGCGTCGCGGCGCCGGTGTTGATCTGCGAGGCCCGGCCGCTGGCCGTCACGGTGCCGATCGTTCGCAGCGTCGAGAGGTCGACGGCCGCGAGCGAGATGTTCACGGGTTGGGTTGCGCCGGCGACGACGGCCACGTCGGCGAGCGAGACGGACTGATAGCCGCCCTTGTTCACGGTGATTTGATAGAGACCCGGAGCGACGCTGATCGAGAACGTGCCGTCATCGGCGGTGGTCGCGCTCATCTGCGCCGGACCCTTCACGCTCACCGTTGCACCCGAGACCGGTTCGCCCGCCGGCGTCTTCACGGCGCCCGAGAGCGTGCCGGTCGTCGCTTGCGCGACCATGGCCGGCGGGTCCGATGCTGCCATTGCCGGTCCGATAGTCGTTGCCGCGATTGCAATGCTCGCGGCGGCCACAACAATGCGGCGCCAGACTGACGTCTCGATCAAGGCTCCCCCAAAAAATCAAAACCACGCGGCACTGCGCCGGGGTTAATGGCATGATAAGGAAGCGCTAGATGCGCGTCACTCTACATTTGTTGCAAGAGTGTAATAGCCACCATGTCGTTAGACGAATCCACGTACCGGCAGGGCCGCATCGCGCTGCAACCAATTTTCTCGCGCGTAGGCCGCCCGTCCGTCGACCACGTGCAGCGTGTACGCATGACGCGAGACGGCGGAACGATTGGGCGCGCTGTAGTGCGGCAGGCGTCCGTGGAAGACGACCAGCGTCCCCGCCTCGACTTCCACCGGTTCGGCGTCGGCCTCCGACGGCCACGGCGTGCTATCGAGCTTGACCGGCTTGCCGACGCGATTCTCGACGACGAACCGCTCGCGCAGCGGCGTACGTTGGCCGCCGCGCTGCACCCACAGGCAGCCGTTGGTGCGGTCGGCCCGCTCGAGCGCAAACCACAACGTGACCACGGTCTGCGGCTCGGTCCAGAAATACGTCGCGTCCTGGTGCCAGCGCACCTCGCCGCCGATGTGCGGCTGCTTGAAGATGTACATCGACTGGTAGACGTGCGGTTCGGCGATGCCGGCGCGCCGCACGAGCGCGTCGAGTTCCGGACCACGCGAAAAGCGCTCGAAGACCGGGTCGAGGTCGTGCATGGCGTGCCCGATCTTGTTGATCGAGAGCCCTTTCGGCTGGCGCAGCTCGCCGTCGGCATCAAAGGCCTCTTCTTCGAAGAAACAGCGCACGGTCGAACCCGAGCCGAGGAAGTATTCGTCGGCGCGCTCATTCTCATCGGCGGCGGAAAACACGCCGCTCGCGACGCTCGGGTCGAAGGCCTCGACGATCTCGGCGGCCCGCGCGCGTAACTCCGCGATCGCGGCTGCGGACTTGAAGCCCTCGATCACCGCGAAGCCGTCGGTTTGCAGGCGCTCCCGCAACGCGCCGATCGTCTGCATGCGATTAGGTCTTTTTGCGGTACGGGCCGAGTCCCTTGACGGCATCGGCAGCAAACGAAGTGTCGACGGTTTGCTCGGCCGTGACGTTGCCTTCGATCAAACCCCAGCCCTTATACGCTGCGAGGTCTTCGCGCAGCGAAGCAACATTAAGCTTGCCGTCGGGGTTCGCACCGGTGGGCACGATGTCGCGCAGCACCGCCGGGTCCATCTTCGTCTCGTCGTTGAGCAGCTTGATGACGGCGGCGGCATTCGGACCGGCGAGCTTCCCGTGCGCGAGCGCATCGTTGTAGAAGCGCACGCCGCGAATGTAGGCGCGCATGAACTTGACGCCGAGATCGCGGTGCTCGCGCACGAACGCGCCGCCGTACATCACGACCGAGATCTCCTGATTGGGATAGAACTCGTCGTCGCCGGCGGCCTTTACCGCGATTCCGCTCTTCACCATATCCGTCGCGAACGGTTCGATGGTCGAAGCCGCGTCGAGCGAACCGTTCTTCATCGCGACTTCGTGCTGCGTGTACGGCAGGTAGATGTGCTTCACGTCGTCGAGCGTCAAGCCGCCCTTGGCGAGAAACTTCGTCAATTGCGTCGACGACGGGCTGCCCAGCGCGTTGGTCGCGATCGTTAGGCCCCGCAGATCGCGAACCGACTTGTACTTGCCGCTCTTCACGAGATCGGCGCGCACGAGCATCTGATCGAAACCATAGCCCGGCGGATCGCTGCCGAGATCGGCGACGAGCCGCACGTCGGCGCCGCGCGCGACCGCGTTATAGAGGCTGGCCGCGGCCGAACCCCCGCCCACCTCGAGCTGCCCGGTGGAGAGCGGCGCGATCATCGCCTCACCCGAATTGAAGGTGAGGAATTGAACGCTCAGTCCTTCATCTTTGAAGTAGCCGTACTGATCGGCGATCCACAGCGGCGCGTCGGTGGTGCTGGTGAGGATGCCCACGCGTACCGTGGCCAGCGCCTGGCTGCTCGCCGTACCTCCCGGTGCCGCAAAGAACAGCCCGGCAACGGCGCAAAGCAAAACGGTCCGTACGATACGCATACGGACCGTATCCGGCGCCTAGGCGGATACGCCCTGGAGGAGCGCCCGGCTTAGAGTGACGGGGGTGCCTAACGCCGCGTCGCCCCGCGGCCGATACTTTTGATACATGCGCGAGTACCGGCTGCGCTGCACGGGGTGCGGCGGAACGTTCCCAGACGACGGCGTTCGGTTAGATTGCCCGAACGACCATGCCGCTGCCCTGCTTCGCACCGAGTACGACGAGAAGGCCTTCGTCGTCACCGCCGAGCCCTCGATCCGGCGCTATGCGGCTTGGCTTCCGCGCGGCCGCGAGATCGCGACCGCCGCGCAGACCGCCGTCTACCAGAGCACGGGCCTCGCCCAACGGCTCGGTCTCGAACAGCTCTGGATCGGTTTCAACGGCTGGTGGCCCGAACGCGGCGCAGCCCTGCGCACGGCTACCTTTAAGGAACTCGAGGCCTACGCGGTGCTCGCCCGCATCGGAGTCGACGAAAGTCGTACCCTCGTCGTCGCGTCGGCCGGCAATACGGCGGCCGCGTTCGCGGATGCGTGCACGGTCAACGACGTCCCGCTGGTCATCATCGTTCCCGCCAACGCGTTCGACCGCGTCGCGGCCATCGCCCGGATCGGGCCGTCGGTCAAGATCGTCGCCATCGAGGGCGCCGAGTACGAGGACGCCATCGCCTTTTCGCGCCAGCTCGCCGCCGATGAGGAATTCATCCTCGAGGGCGGGGTGCGCAACGTTGCCCGGCGCGACGGCCTCGGCATCGTCATGCTGGCCGCCACCGACGCTATCGGCGCGATTCCGGACTACTATTTTCAGGCCGTCGGCAGTGCCGCCGGGGCCCTCGGCGTGCGCGAAGCCGCGCTGCGGCTGATCGGCGACGGCCGCTTCGGCGGTCAGGTCCCGCAACTCATGCTGGCGCAGAATGCGCCCTTCACGCCGCTCTTCGATGCCTGGAGCGTCAACGCGCCGGTGCTGATCGAGCGGTCGGTGGCCGATGCCCGGCGCCAAATCGCGCAAATCGGCGCCCAAGTGCTCTCCAACCAAACCCCACCCTACGCGATCGCCGGCGGCGTGCGCGAAGCGCTGGGCGAGAGCAGCGGCACGGTCTTCTCGATCGAAAACAACGAGATGGTCGACGCGATGATGCTCTTCGCCGAGTCCGAGGGGATCGACATCGACCCCGAAGCCGGCATCGCAACGGCCGCGCTGATCCGGGCGGTCGCGGACGGATCGGTGGAACGCGACCGTCGCATCCTGCTCAACGTCACCGGCGGCGGGAGGGCCGGACGCGTGCGCGAGACGCACGACGCGCGGCCGTCACTCGTCCTCCACCGCGACGAAGTCGCGGCCATCGGAAACGACGCCGTGCGCTCGGTTCTCTTTTCGTCTCATTTGTAACCGAGGAGTCCAGGCACGGGTCTAGGAATAGGGAAACCTCGACCGGCTCTTGTAGGCGCAGGTGCGTCTCGAACCGGCCTCTTCACTCGCACCGCATATAACTGCGGTGCGCCTCCGTACGTGATTGGCGTGATGGATCAATTCGAAGCGACCGCTGCTGAAGGGAATCAGCCACGGCGTCGCACGAACCAGAACGGCGCCCGGCCAATGCCGGCGGCGCCGCGTCTTCGTCCGTATCAGGTCGAAGCACAACAAGCTATTCTCGAACATCGCGCCCGCGGTATTCGCAGTCAAATCGTGTCCCTGGCAACGGGTTTGGGCAAAACGGTCGTATTAGCGACGCTCCCCAAATTGCTTTCGCTGCGGCCGGGCGATGTGACGCTCGTCGTTGCGCATCGCGATGAGTTGATCGAACAGACCGTCGAGAAAATGCAGATCGAGAATCCCGGTCTGAAGATCGGGGTCGAGAAGGCCGAACGCAAAGCGCCGGACGACTCGAACATCATCGTCGCCACCGTACAAACGCTTTCGGAGAAGCGGCTCGAAGCGTTCGTTCAGCGCTTTCACCGGCGCATTTCGCTGTTCATCATCGATGAGGCGCACCACGCAGCGGCTCCGTCGTATCGGGCCATCGTCGATGCGATCCTCGCCCAGCGGCCCGAAGCCATGGTGCTCGGCTTCACGGCGACGCCGAACCGCGGCGACGGCGTGCGCCTGGTCGACGTCTTCGAGAAGATCGTCTACTCGATGGACGCGCGCAAGGCGATCGACGCCGGCTACCTCGTGCCGGTCAAATCGTATGCCGTCGCGACCACCACGAACTTGGACGATATCGCGTCGCGCGGCGGTGACTTCGTCATCGGCCAGCTCGCAGCCGCGGTGAACACCGTCGATCGCAACGCGCGCATCGTCGCCGCCTACAAGCAACACACCGCCGGCATGAAGGCACTCGTGTTCACCGCATCGGTGGAACACGCGCGCGACATCGCCGAAGAATTCGTGGCCAACGGCGTCAAGGCCGAATGGGCCAGCGGCGAGACGCCCAAGGACGAGCGCGAGAAGATCGTGCGCGACTTCCGCAACGGCGACATCGACGTGCTCGCCAACTGCGGGCTCTACCTCGAAGGCTTCGACGTTCCGTCGGTCCAGGTGATCCTCAACGCGCGGCCCACCAAGTCGACGACGCTCTACACGCAGATCACGGGCCGCGCCTTGCGCCCGGTCGACGACATCGCAAACCAGCTCTCATCCACCGAGTCCGCGCTGATGCGCCGCGAGCTGATCGAAAAAAGCGTGAAGCCCGCCGCCTTGATCATCGACTTCGTCGATCAGGCGCAACGCCATCAACTCGTCACGCTGCCCTCGCTCTACGGCTTACCGCCGCAGATCGACGCGCAAGGCCGGATGACGGCGCAAGTAGCCGAAAAATTCGAAGAGCTGCTGCGGCGGGATCCCAAACGCGCCGCCAAGGTGCGCACCGCCGAAGAGATCGAGACCGCGCTGCTCGAGATCGACGGATTCGCGGCGCCGAAGGAGATCAAGCCGACGTGGGCGCCGCTCGACCCCGATCACTGGCGGATGATTCTCCCGCCGCAGCGGATCGCGTGGGACAAGTCGGGCCGCCCGATTCCGAATTTCGGGCAACAATGGGATCAGTGGGTGACCGAAGCACGGCGCATCGCGCCGCATGAAGACGCCGAGCGCTTCGCCACGCGGATGCTCAACGTCAACCCGAAGACCGTCAAGTTCGACTCACCGCGGATCGACGTTCAGCGCGACGGTGAGGAATATCTCACCCTCTACACGACCGACGACATTCCCGATCGCGTGATCGACCGGAACAAGTCGCTCCCCGGCGCGCTCGGCAACGCCTACGAACGCGTCAAAGAGATCCTTTCCGGCTACACGCAGATCGGCGGCCCGCCGCCGCCGCGGCCCAAGGGCCCGAACAACAACGGTCATCACGGCAACGGGCATCGGCCCCCGAACGGCGCGCCCGTGCCGGCCAACGGCACCGCACGCCGCAAACGCGACCGCCGCGCCCGCGCACAGCGCCGCAAACCCTAATCCTTTTTAAATCCTGAGCGCAGGTTCGCGTAGCGAACCGGAGTCGAAGGACCAAACCGCGGTGACGTCGTGCGACGCGGCGACGACGCCGAAGTGGGTGCGCATGTTGTAGAGCGCGCCTTCGTGCTCTTCGATCGAATACGCGGCCGTACAGTCCGACAGAAATACGATGTGGTAGTCGAGCATGTAGCCGTGCCGCGCCGTCGATTCGACGCAAACGTTGGTGGAAACGCCGGTCATGATCAAGTTCTCGACCTTGAGCGTGCGCAGCACCGAGTCGAGCCGCGTGTTGATGAACGCGCTATAGCGGTGCTTGACGACGACCGGTTCGTCCGGTAACGGTGCGACGCCGGTGAACTCCGAGCCCCAGGTATTCTTGCGGCACACGGCGCTGCTGATGCCGCCGTTCCGCCACGACCACACGGCCGAGTCGGTCTCCGGCGTGTGGTTGGTCTGAATGAAGATCACCGGCGTGCCCGCCGCGCGCGCCGCCGTGAGGAACGCTTGCAGCGTCGGGATCATCGCCATCGCCGCACCCGTCGGCAAACCGGCTTTGCCGAGCGCCCCTTCGGGTTCACAGTAGTCGTTTTGCACGTCCACGACGAGGACGGCGCTTTTCGCCGGGATCACGAGTTCCGCGAGTTGTTTCACCGGACCGCTCCTAAACCGCAGCCGCGACGGAGTGCGTCGCAGCCCAGGTGTCCACGATCTCCTGCGCCGTGGCAACCGGCCCGAAGTGCATCGCGTGCGTGCGCAGCGTCATATCGTGTGCGGCTTGGTCGTAACCGGCCGAGCAGTCCGAAACGAAAACGGTGTTGTAATCGAGCATGAACCCATGCCGCGCGGTCGATTCGACGCACACGTTGGTCGCGACGCCCAGCACGATGATGTTCTCCACGTTGAGCGTGCGCAATACCGAGTCGAGGCGCGTATTCACAAACGCGCTGTAGCGATGCTTGATCACGACCGGCTCGGAATCGCGCGGCGCAATACCGGTGAACTCCGCGCCCCAGGTGCCTTTGAGACAGTTTTTGGCGTCGGGATTCGAGCGCCGGCCGATCCAGGCATCGGAGTCGGTCGACGGTTCGTGGATCGTCTGAATGAAGATCACGTTCGTGCCGTGCTCGCGCGCCGCGCCGAGAAAGCGCTGCAACGTCGGGATCATGGCCATCGCGGCGTCCGTGTTCCGGCCGGCCTTCCCCGAAGCGCCCGCCGGTTCGCAAAAGTCGTTCTGGACGTCGACGACGAGAATCGCCGTCTTGGACGGCGCGACAAACTCGCTCAGGTTGCGCATCGGCGCTTCTTCGGCGTGCCGGGACGGCGCGCCTCGACCTCTAAACGCGCCCGCGAAAAACTAGCGCGGGTCGCGCGAGGCGTAGGTGTGCAGCTTGATGGCCGGGAGGCCATCGCCGATCGTGAGGATGCCGTAGGAAAACGTCGGCATCATGCGCCGGTCGGTCGGCGAGCCGGGATTGGCGACGAGCAGATCGCCGCGCCGTTCGACCACCGGGCGGTGGCTATGGCCATAGAGGATCACGTCGACCGGCTGCTCCGCGAACGCGCGAATGGCATTCTCGTGCGCGTTGCCGCGGCCCACGTCGCCGTGCACGAGGCCGATCCGCACGCCGTCGGCGGTGACGATTTTCTGGCGGCCGTAGCGGTTCCAGATCTCTTCGGGATCGTTGTTGCCGGCGACCGCATCCAGCGGCGCGATCGCTTCGAACAGCCCGATCGCCAGCGCATCGGTGAAATCGCCCATGTGCAAGATTCGGCTGACTTTCGCAGCCCGCATTCCGTCTTCGAGCGCACGCGGCAGCGCGCGCCCGAAGCGCGGAAAGTGGGTGTCGGAAACCAGGCCGATCGCGGTCATCGCGTACGTGTTTCGACCATCCACGGTTCGGGGACCCGTTCGTCGAGCGCGCTGCCGAGACGAAACAAGCCCTCGCCCGTTGCGCGCAGCACGCGCCCGGTCAGCGAACGCAACGCGTTGCCGAAGATGTCGCCGCGAGCGTAGTCCAGTTCCAGGGCGCGGCGGCGCTCACGGCTCCTAGCCGTGAGTTCATCGATGTTCATGACACAAAAAAACCTCCAAGTGTGGAGGTTCGAACCGATCATCGCGACGTGTGCAGCGACTACGAAGTACAAACCTCCAAATGCAAACTATCGTCGACTCGCATCGACGGATTAACAATTCGCGTAACGCAATTTTGCACGAATGCTACCCCTTTCCGGCACGCACGCGGCGCGCTCAACCAACCTAACACGCGATTGCGACGTTTGTCAAACCAAATGTTCGTTCGTTCGCGCCGTTCGGAATGACAACAACAAAACGTGAGTGCTCGCGCAACGGCCCACGTCATTCCGAGCGGAGCGCCGTAGGGCGCGCAGCCGGGGAACGCGCCACTACCGTGCTCTGGGGCCAGGGCAACGCCGGCACGTGGAGGTCTGCCTGCGATGCCGAATCAGGGCGTATGGGGTTGACCTTCGTCCCGACGCCGCTCGGCAATCTGCGCGACATCACGTTGCGCGCGCTCGATGCGTTGCGTGAGGCCGAACTGATCGTGGCCGAGGACTCCCGCGTGGCACGCCGGCTGCTGTCCGCGCACGGGATCGCCGGCGCGCAGATCTGGACCTACCACGAGCACAACGCGGCGACGTCCACCGCCGCAATTCTCGAGCGCGCCGCAACCGGCAACGTCGCCGTGGTGAGCGACGCGGGCATGCCCGGCATCAGCGATCCGGGCAGCGCGCTCGTCGCGGCAGCCCGAGCCGCGGGGGTCAGCGTCGACGTGCTGCCGGGTCCGACCGCGTTCGCCTGCGCCGCGGTGCTCTCGGGGTTCGACGTGCGGCGATTCGCTTTCGAAGGTTTCCCCCCGCGCACGTCCGGTGCGCGCAAGGCCGCGTTTCGCGCCGCGATGGCCCGCGGAATTCCCAGCGTTTGGTACGAATCACCGCACCGCATCGCCGCGGCCCTGGCCGATCTCGCGACGGTTGCCCCCGACGTTCGCGTCTTTCTGGTGCGCGAATTCACCAAACTCTACGAACAGCAGGTCTCAGGCACGCCGGCCGAAGTCGCGGCCGCGTTGCCCGATCCGATGCGCGGTGAGGTGGCGTTCGTGATCGACGCGGGCGTCGCCGCCGTTGAGGGTGCAGCGGGCGGCGCTAGCCTCGATGACCAGATCGACACGCTGCTCGCAGCCGGCGTCTCGACCGCGGCGATCGCCAAACAGCTGGCGGCGAACGGTGCCGGCGAACGCAAGGCGCTGTATGCGCGGGTCGGCGCACGCCGCAGCGAAGGTGCCGGCGCAACCCGAGCGGGAACGCACGAACCGTGACCGACCGCGCCTTTTACGTAACCACGCCGATCTACTACATCAGCGGCACCCCGCACATCGGCCACGCCTACACGACGATTGCGGCGGACATTCTCGCGCGCACCGCGCGGGCGTGGGACGGCGACGCGCGCTCCCTCACCGGCACCGACGAACACGGACAGAAGGTTGCGCAAGCCGCCGAAGCTGCGGGCAAAACACCGCAAGCCTACGTCGATGAGCTCGCACCAAAGTGGAAAGCGCTCGCCCCCGCATTCGACGCGCAGTTCTCCGACTTCATCCGCACGACCGAACCGCGCCATCGCGTGGCCTGCCTCGCGCTGTTCGAGAAGATGCGTGCCAACGGCGACGTGTACGAAGGCACCTATGAAGGCTGGTACTGCACCAACGACGAGACGTTCTGGCCGGAAGCGAAACTCGTTGACGGCCGCTGTCCGAATCCCGAATGCCGGCGCGAAGTACAGTGGCTCTCGGAGAAGAACTGGTTCTTCAAGCTCTCGGCCTATACCGATAAACTGATCGCGCACTTCAAGGCCAAGCCCGAATTCTTGCGCCCGCAATCGGTGTACAACGAGATGATGCGCACGCTCGAGGGCGGTCTCGAGGATCTCTCGATCTCGCGCTCGACGATCGACTGGGGCATTCCGCTGCCCGGCGGCGGCGTGCTCTACGTGTGGTTCGATGCGCTCATCAACTATATCACCGCGCTCGGCTATCCGGCCGATACGGCCCTGATGGCACGCTACTGGCCGGGCATGCACCTGATCGGCAAGGAAATCGCCCGCTTCCACACGCTGATCTGGCCCGCGATGCTGTGGTCGGCCGGGCTTGCCGAACCGACGCGCGTCTTCGCGCACGGCTGGCTCTTGACCGACGGCGAGAAAATGTCGAAGAGCCAAGGCAACGTCGTCGATCCGTTCAACCTGGTCGATCAGTTCGGCGCCGACGCCGTGCGATATTTTCTCTTTCGCGAAGCGCCGTTCGGCAGCGACTTCTCGATCTCGTTCGAGAAGCTGCGGCTCCGGCACAACGCCGATCTCGGCAACGATCTCGGCAACCTGCTGCGGCGCTCGCTCGCGATGCTCGCGAAGTACCGCAACAGCCTCGTTCCGGCGGCCAGCGAATCGCAGCTCGGCGAACGTTTCGCCGACATCGGGGCGCAAGTGCACGAGCACGTGATGGCGATGCGTTTCCGCGAAGGGCTCGACACGATCTGGGAGCTGATCACGGCGCTCAACCGCGAGATCGACGAACGCAAACCGTGGGATCTCTACAAGCACGAAAAGGGCGTCGAACTCGACGCGCTGCTCTACGATCTATGCGAAGGCTTGCGCTTCACCGCCATCTTGCTCTTTCCGTTCATGCCCTCGAAAGCCACCGAGATGTGGCGGCAGCTCGGGCTCGCCGGCGCGCCCGACGTGCCGTGGCAAGAACAGCTCGTCTGGGGCGCGCTCGCAAGCAATACCCAAACCGCTCCCGCCGAAGCGCTCTTCCCGCGACTCGAACCACCCGCGGCCTAGTGGATTCACGTTCCGTGAATCCATGTCGTCGGCGTCGGGCAAGCCCGACGCACTCCTAGTGTCGGCGCCGAAGATCGCATTGCGGCGGGCGCTCGAGAGCGATCGCGCATTCGTCGAGCGCGTGTACTTCGAAACGCAGCGCTGGATCATCGAGGCGCTGCTCGGCTGGCGCGGCGACGACGTGGAAAGCGAGCGCTTTGCGGAGCAATACGGCGCGCCGAATACCTCGATCGTTACCGTTGACGGCGAGGACGCCGGCTGGCTGACCGTGCAGCGTGGCTCAGACATCTACCTACAATCGATCTATCTCGTAGCCAAACACCAACGTCGCGGAATCGGAACTCGCCTACTCCAGGCGTTGCTCGATGAAGGGCGCGAGCGCGGCACCGCCGTGCGCCTCGACACTGCGCGCATCAACCCCGCACGCCGCCTCTACGAACGCCTCGGCTTCACCACGATAAGCGAGGACCGGTTCAAAATCTACATGCAATCAACATCTTGTGGGTCAGGGTGAGACGGGGGTGTCTTCGCGTTTGTGGGGCGGGGGAGGGAGGCGGCGGGATGCGAGCAGTGCGATGACCTGCGGGTTTGCAATGACGCGGCCGTCGGTTGCGTACGCGGTTTGGTTGTCGTCGATCTGATCGAGACGGTAGAGATAGTTGGCCATCATGCCGGCCGACTCGCGCATGCCGCGCGCCGACGTGTCGGCCAGCCAGTTGAGCCGCTCGAGGCGGGCCCCATTGCTGAGGTGGAAATGGGCAACGGGATCGAAGGCGCGCTTGCC
This sequence comes from Vulcanimicrobiota bacterium, assembly GCA_003164495.1. Classification (GTDB taxonomy): domain Bacteria; phylum Vulcanimicrobiota; class Vulcanimicrobiia; order Vulcanimicrobiales; family Vulcanimicrobiaceae; genus Lustribacter; species Lustribacter caenicola. Next base: position 17,063 of record PLTN01000145.1, on the reverse strand, counting down.
GCGCTTTGCTTCGATCAGGTAGTGCGCGGCCAACTCCAACAGCGGCATCTTCAACGTCGCGGCCGCGTTCGCGTCGCGCGCCCAGCCGCGGTTGGTGAACATCGCCTTGAGCGGCAGATCGCCGGCGCCACCGGTCGTGCTCTGGGTTTCCAGCCAGTCGCGAAAGCGCGGCATGGGCGAGAGCGTGACGAAGGTCCGGATGTTGCGAAACTCGCGCGTGAGCTCTTGCACGACGCGCTTGATCAGTGCGTTGCCGAAGCTGATGCCGTCGAGCCCGCGCTGGCAGTTGGAGATCGAATAGAATATTGCGTTGGTCGCGAGCGCCGGATCGGTGACCGGCGCGCGCTGATCGAGCAGCGACGCCATGTTGCCCGACATCTCGGTCGTGAGCGCGACCTCGACGAAGATCAGCGGTTCGTTCGGCATCGCCGGGTGCAAGAATGCGAAACAGCGCCGGTCGACGTCGAGCCGGTTCTTCAGATCGGACCAGCCCCGCACTTCGTGCACCGCTTCGTATCGACCGAGTTTCTCGAGCAGCGACGCCGGCGCATCCCACGAGATGCGCCGCATTTCCAGAAAGCCCAAATCGAACCATGACGCGAGCAGATCCTTGAGGTCGGCTTCGAGCGGTTTCAACGCCGGTTCTCTCTTCACGATGTCGAGCAGATCGGCACGCATCTCGACCAGAAACTTCACGCCGCTCGGCAAGCTGTTGAACGCGCGCAGCAACCGCACGCGCGAAGGGACCAGTGCGGCGCGCAGCCGGCGCTCGGCCGCGCTGCGTTCGGCGGCATCGGCAGCCCCCACGACGGCGGCGATGCTTTCGTCGACTTCGCCGCGATCGACGTCAAAGCTCGACAGCACTTCGAAGAAGCGTTGGCGGCCCGCCGGCGCGAGCGAGGCGTACCGCGTGCCGACCTGCGTGGCGCGCACGCGCGTGGCGACGTCGCCGCCGAGCGCCTCGATGCAAGCCGTCATCTCTTCGCGCAGCTGCTCGACGTCGAGATTGGTCGCCTCGCCGGCCAACGGCTTGCCCAGGTGAAAAGCTTCGGCGATTGAGCGGAACGATTTCACGGCCCAATCGGAGTTCGCCGCGCGGGCCCACGGAATCTCCCGCTTCGGAGGGAACGTATCCATTACAAGATGATCGATACCCATGCACACGTCCATGATCACCAATATGACGAAGATCGTGCGGACACGATCGCGCGCGCGCATGCGGCCGGGGTCGATACGATCGTCACGATCGGCACCGACCTCGAGGACAGCGAGCGCGCGATCCGCACGGCGGAGTCCCACGGCCTGCTCGCCACGATCGGTATCCATCCCCACGAGGCCAAGGATGCCCCGGAAGATATTGCCGCGGCCTTCGACGCGCTGCGCGCGGGTGCCAAGGCACCGATCGTGGCGATCGGGGAAACCGGGCTCGATTACCACTACAACCATAGTCCGGCCGAGGAGCAGCGCCGCGTGCTGCGCGACCAGATCGCCTATGCCCGCGCCGCCGCGCTTCCGGTGGTCTTCCACCAGCGCGAAGCGTTCGACGACTTTGTCGGCATCTTGCGCGAGCAGTGGGATCGCAAAGCGATGCGCGGCGTGATCCACTGTTTCAGCGGCAACGCGGCCGAGGCCACCACGTTCGTCGAGGAATTCGGCATGCTGCTCGGCATCGGCGGCGTGCTGACGTTCAAAACGGCCGAGGGACTGCGCGAGGCCGTACGCACCGTCGGCCTGGCGCCGATCGTGATGGAAACGGACTGTCCGTATCTGGCGCCGGTGCCGTACCGCGGCAAACGCAACGAGCCCGCGTTCGTGACCGAAAGCGCGGGCGTCGTTGCGAAAATCCTGAACGTCGATCTCGCCGAGGTCAACGCCGTCACGACGGCGACCGCGAAACGGTTCTTCGGCTTGCGTTAACGCGCGACCGCGGGTTCGCGGCCGCGAATCATGTCGGAGGCTTTCTCGGCCAGCATGAGCACTGCGGCATTGGTGTGCGCGGAGACGAGTTCGGGGAACGCCGACGCATCGACCACGCGCAAGTTCTCGATACCGCGCACGCGCAGATCGGGATCGAGCACGCAGTTCTCGCCGGTACCCATACGGCACGTGCTCACCGGATGGCTCACGGTCGTCGACGTGCGGCGCAGGTGCGCGTCGATGTCGGCGTCGCTCGTCACGTCCGGACCCGGCACAAGCTCGACGTCGCGATACGCATCGAGCGCGGCTTGGTTGCCGATCTCGCGCGCGAGACGGAAGCCCTGGCGGAACTTCGCGATATCCGCCGGCGCGCTGAGGTAGTTGTAGTGAATGCGCACCGGCGCGAGCGGATCGGTCGACTGCAAGCGCACCGTTCCGCGGCTCTCCGGATGCAAGATCACCGGATCGATGCCGAACGCATCGGTATACGCGGGCAGCACGCCGGGGAAATACGGTTGCGCCGTGATCGGGGCGGTGCGCAGCATGAACTCGATATCCGGAACTTCGAGCTCGGGACTCGTCTTGATGAACGCTTGAATTCCGAGCGGCATCTTCGCGGCGGGTCCCGTACCGAACAGATACGCTTGCGCCATCGCGAGCGCGACGCGATCGAAGCGCAAAAAGCGGTGCAGCGGGCCCTCGGGCGGCCGGCGCTTCCACAGCAACACGCCCTTCAAGTGATCTTGCAAGTTGTCGCCGACCGGCAACGCAGCGACGACGTCGATACCGAACTCGCGCAAGTGATCGGCCGGACCGATCCCCGAGAGCATCAGCAGCTGCGGGGTGTTGAACGAACCGCCGCTCAGGATCACTTCACGCTGCGCTTCGGCTGTCGTGATCACGCCGTTGTGGCCGTACGCGATCCCATAGGCCTTCGTGCCGTCGAGGAGCACCCGCCGCGCGGTCGCGTGCGTGAGCAGCGTGAGGTTCGGCCGCTTGCGGATGCCGCGCAGGAACGCGCGCGCCGCCGAGTGCCGGCGGCCTTTGCTGATGTTGAACTGCGTGCGTCCGAAGCCGACGCTTTCGGAATTGTAGTCCGGCGTGCGCGGATACCCGAGCGCCGCGGCAGCAGCGTACATCGCGTCTTCGATCGGGTCGTCGGTTTTCGCAAACTCCACCGAGAGCGGCCCGCTGCCGCCGCGCAACGGCGTCTCGCCGCCTTCCCACGTTTCAAAGCGCTTGAAATACGGCAACACATCGTTCCATGACCAGCCGGTTGCGCCGCCGCGCGCCCAGCGTTCGAAGTCGCCGCTCGAACCGCGCGTCAACGCCATCATGTTGATCGACGACGAACCGCCCAGCACTTTACCGCGCAGCGTCATCAGTTCGCGGCCCGCCATGCCTTCTTCGGCAACGGTGTTGTAGCCCCAATCGAACATGCGCTTCTGGTGCAGTTTGCCGACGCCGATCGGCACGCGCAGGTACGGATGCGAATCGTCCCCGCCCGCTTCGAGCAACAGCACGCGCGTCGAAGGATCTTCCGTCAGCCGGTGCGCGAGCACGCAACCGGCCGAGCCGGCGCCGACGATGATGTAGTCGTAGGTGTTTGAAGCGGCCACGTTAGGCCGACCCATACTCGCTCGGGCCGCCGGCTCCCGCGAGCGGGCGTGCGGCCGACCAGTTGCGCTCGAACGCCGCGCGCAAGCCGTCGACGACGGGACGTTCGCGCGTCGTGAGCCCCCAGTCGCGCTGTTCAGCCTCTTGACCGCGGGCGTAGGTGGCGTTGGTGGAGCCGATCCAGGCGGAGCCGGCCGCGACCGCGAGCTTCTCGTTGAGGTCGCCGTGCTTGGGATTGCCGAGCCGGACCTCGACCCCGAGCGCGGCCAAGTGCTGCAGATGCGCGCGCTCGAGGCCGCCGCTCGGCTGGGCCGCCTCGCGCCCGGCGACGATCAGGCGGGTCGGAAGATGCGCCTGGGCCCGGTGGAGGAGCGCGTTGTAGATCGCCCCGTTGCCGAAGGACTCGCTCTCCACGGCCAACGGGCCGGCTCCGGCCTGCCCGATCACCGCCGCTTCCAGCTGCTGGGCCCCGGCCTTCGTCGTGGCCAGGTGGCCGTCGGCACCCGGACCGCCGGCGACGGCCGAGGCGACGGCGGCCACGTCGGCCGGGGCGGTGTCGCGCACGAGGCGTCCGGCCCCGCCCGCGGCCCAGTTGCGGTCGTCGAGCCACGCGACGCCGTCGACCACCGCCGCCTTCAGATGAAGGACCGGCTCGCCCGGCTTGGTTGTCTTGGCGTTAGCCCCGGCGGCCCGCAGCTTGGCCAGGGCGTCGGCGTTCACGCGGTGGAGGTCGCCGGCGGGGTCGTCGAGCGGATCGCGTTCGAGCCGGACCTCGACCTCCGCCCCGCGGCGGGCCGCCGCGACCAGCGCGTCGAGCACCTTGCCTCTTTGGAGGATGTAAGCGGTCAAGTGAATCCGTTGCGCGCTTGCGAGCGTATTGATGAAGCCGGCTGCGGTATCGAGGGCGATCACGCTCGACACTCACGCGCAGCCGAGCATCGGCAAGGCCAAAGTGAAGAACCTCGGCTGCGGCGAACCCCACGGGTCGGCACGAATGGATAAGGCTCTCTACGTCCGCGAAATGTTTGCGGAAATCGCACCGCGCTACGACGCGACGAACAAAATCCTCACCGCGGGCGCGGACGAGGCCTGGCGCAAGCGTGCCGTGGCGGAGCTCGCCCCGCCCCACGGCGGCCGCATTCTCGACCTGTGCTGCGGCACGGGCGATCTGGCGTTTCACCTGGTACGCACCGACCCGAGCCTCGAAGTGACCGGCGCCGATTTCTGCGGCCCGATGCTCGAGGGCGCGCGCGCCCGCGCACCGCGCGAGGACCGCGCCGGCCGCACGAACTTCATCGAAGCCGACGTGATGGCGCTGCCCTTCGCCGACGCGGCGTTCGACGGCGCGACGATGGGCTTCTCGATGCGCAACGTCGTCGACATCGTCGCCACGCTCAAGGAAGCGCGCCGCGTGCTCAAACCGGGTGCGCGCTTCGTGAACCTCGACGTGTCGAAGGCGCCGAACCCGCTCTTCCGGTGGTTGTTCAACCTGTACTTCTACCGGCTCGTGCCGCTGGTCGGCGGACTCGTCGGCGGTTCGAAAGCCGCGTACACGTATCTGCCGAACTCGCTGACGAATTATCCCGACGCCGACGAACTCGCCGCGCGCTTTCGCAGCGCGGGTTTTTCGGACGTGCGCTACCTGCGGCTCGGCGGCGGCGCGATCGCCGCGCACGTGGGAGCGGCGTAGTGCTCGAACCGATCGCATCCGAACCCGATCTGTACGGGCTCGTCGAAGATTTCTTCAGCAATACGTTTTCGACCGACAACGCGCTGATCACCGAAGCCGTGCGGCGCATGCTCGATGCGGGCGGCAAACGCTTGCGCCCGCGCTTCACGCTGCTCGGCGCATCGGCGACCGGTGCGGTGGAAGTCCGCGACTACTTGGCGCTGGCCGCATACATGGAACTCATTCACGTTGCGACCCTCATCCACGACGACGTCGTCGACAACGCCGATACCCGCCGCGGCGTCAACGCGACGGCGGTGGACTTCGGCAACCGCGTCAGCGTGCTGGCCGGTGACTATCTCTTCGCGTGGATTTTCAAGAACGTCACCGCGGCGTACGCGCATCCGATCCCGCACATCCTGAGCGCGACGCTCGCCGACATCACCGACGGCGAAGTGCTGCAGTTGCGTTCGCTCGGCAACCTCGATCTCACGATTGCGGAGTACGTCGAGATCGCGGCCAAAAAGACCGCGCGCTTGTTCGCGAGTTCGGCCGAGTGCGGCGCCTACGCGGCCGGCGGCACGCCGCTCAAGATCGCCGCGCTGCGTGAGTTCGGCCAGGCCTACGGCATCGCGTTCCAGATGCAAGACGATTTGCTCGACATGACGTCGACCGAGAGTGCCCTGGGGAAGCCCGTCGGCAACGACCTCACCGAGAAAAAGGTCACGATCCCACTGATCCTGGCCCTGGCCGGCGGGGACGAGAAATTCCGCGCCGACGTGGAACGTTTCTACGACGGGGAGGATACGACACCAGCACGGATTGCCGGCGTGATCGCCGGAATAGCGAGGCAAGGGGGCTTCGAGAAGACGAAGGCGTTGATCGCCGAGTATCTCGAACGAGCTAAGGCCTCGCTCGCTCCCATCGGAAACGCGCCGGCGCGCGCAGAATTTGTGGCAGTAGCGGACGCGCTACTGGTAGGCTAGGAGTACCAATATGTTCTCACCCATGGAGATCGCCGCCGTAGTCGGCGTGGCCATCCTGATCTTCGGAGCCGACAAGCTGCCGAAATTGGCCAAGAGCGCCGGACAGGCGAAAAAAGAGTTCATGATCGGACAGGCCGAGGCCGACGTCGCCGCCGAGAAGGCGCGCGACGAAGCGCGCAAGGCGGCCACGGCCAACGTCGAGGCGGCGGCGGCAACCACCGCTGCCCCGTCGGCGGCTGCGCCGGCCGGAACCACGGCCGCCGAACCACCGCACGCGGGCTAGGAGGCTTCCGCGAGCACGCTGGCGACCCGTCCGCCTACCCCCGGTGGGCCGGACGAAGTGGAATGGGACCAAAAGGAAATGCCGTTCACGGAGCACCTTCGGGAGCTCCGCCAGCGGCTGTTCATTTGCGTTGGCACGGTCTTCGGCATCGGGATCCTGGCGCTGTGGCCCGCGCAACAGCTGATCCCGATCATCGCGCGCACCTACTTTCCGGGAACCACCCTCAACGCGTTCGGCCCGGCCGACGCGGTGTGGGCGATCTTCAAGTTTGCGATCTACATCGCGATCGTGATCGGTTTGCCGGTCATCTTGTATCAGGTGTGGATGTTCGTCGTCCCGGCGATCCACCCCAAGACGCGGCAGGCCGTGTACATCTACGTTGCGCCGTCGATCCTTTTGGCCGCCGCGGGGATCGCATTCGCGCACTACGTCGTGATCAAGCGCGTCATCGGCGGGCTGATGTTCATCACCGGCACGATTGCGCAGGCCACGTTCGGCATCGAATCGACGATCAATCTCGTCCTACTCTTGTTTCTCGCGTTCGCGCTGATCTTCCAAACGCCGGTCATCATGGTCTTGCTCGCGCGCATCGGCCTCATCAATTCGGGGATGCTGCGCACTTACCGTAAGTACATCGGCTTCGGCATGCTCGTCGTCGGCGCGGTCCTCGCTCCCGACGGCAGCCCGATCACGATGATGCTGCTCGCCGGACCGATGTACGTGCTCTTCGAGAGCTCGATCTGGATCATCGTCCTGTTAGAAAAATCGTGGAAGCGCTCCGCCGAAACGCCGTAGTCGAGAGCGCGGTTGCGGGTGTCAAGGAACTCGTCCACGAGTTCCTGATTCTCTTCGCGAACATTCTCTTCGCGGTGTCGCTGTTCGCCGTGTGGGGCGTCCTGACGCTGATCGGCGTGGTCGTCGACCAGGGCAAAGGCGACGATTTCTACTGGCAAAACTACTCGCCGTTGCTGGCGCGCGTCGTGCTGCGCCTGCACATGGACAACATCTACCACTCGCCGGCGTACATCGGGATCATCGGCTTGATCTTGATCTCGATGACGGTCGCGACGTTCCGCCGCGTGATTCCGGCGCGCTTGCCCGCGCTGCGCCCGGTAAAGATCGACAAGATCCCGCTGAATGCCGTCGTGACCGTCGAGGGCGAGGAGAGCGACGTGCGCGCGCGCGTGCAGAAGTTCTTCGCCGATCGCGGCTGGCAGATTCGCAAGCGCGAGTTCGGCGGCGAAGAGTGGTCGTTCGTCGACAAGCACAACTGGGCGCGCCGCGGCGTGCTGGTCGCGCACGTGGGTTTCGTCATCATCGCCGCCGGCACGACGATCTACTGGGCCAGCGGGTACATGGGAACGTTCGCCGTGCTCTCGGGCACGACGGGAACGATTCCGCAAACCGGCGCGACCGTCGCGCTCAAACAGTTCGGCTACCAGATTCAACCCGTCGCGACGAAGAGCGGCACCGTCTACCAGCCGATCGACTACGTCTCGCACGCGGTCGTCACGGGCAAAGACGGCGTCCCGCGCGATGCGGTGATCCGCGTCAACCTGCCCTACGACGCCGACGGCGTGAAGATCTACCAAGCCACGTACGGTTTCGCGATCACCTTCGTGTTGACGAAAAATGGCCGCGTTACGACCGGGCCGCCCGACACGCCGCTCAAGGAGGGCGAATCGTTCGAGATTCCCGGCACGACGCGCGCGATCCAATACCGGTCATTCGTCGGAACGATCGACCCCGCCACGGGTCAGGCCGGGCCCGACCCGCGCCCGAACAATCCCGGCGTCGTGCTCGAGGCATTCGACAGCGACACCGAGCTCGGCAGCGTGCTGGTACCGCTCGGAAAACCGTTCAATCTCGGCGCGGGCTACGCGCTGACGCCGAAAAAATACACGCTCTATTCGGGCTTCCAGTACCGCTACGATCCGGGGATTTCGCTCGTGCTGATCGGTGCGATCGTCTTGGTGCTGGGGCTCTGCATCTCGTTTTACTTCACGCCGGCGCGGCTCTACGTCGTGGTGACGGGCGCCGCCCGGTCCTGGAACATCGGCATTGCCGCCACCACCGTTAAGGGCTACGATATCTTCGAGGACCGTTTTCGCGAGATCGTCGAAGCTCTGCGTCGCAAGCCACAGGCCAGTTAGGACACCCGCATGCTCGATCCGCTCAAAGTTGCCATCGACCACGATCTGGTCGTGTTCACGCTCGCGACCTACGTGGTCGGGACGCTCGTCTTGATAGCCTACTTCTTGCTGCGCACGCCGCAGCTTCAGCGCGTCGGCGCCGTTCTGGCGTGTCTCGCGTGTTTCGCGCAATTTGCCGAGCTGGGAACGCGCTGGAATATGACCGGCGTGTGGCCCCTGACCAACCTCTACGGGTCGCTGTCGCTCTTCAGCGGCCTCGGGGTGCTCATCTACATCATCTTCGCGAAGAAATACGACCTGTGGCTGATCGGCGGCGGCGTCCTCGGCATCAGCGCGATCGCGTTCGGGTACGCGACGACGTGGAACGAGGGCTACATGCCCGCCGTGCCGGCGTTGCAGTCGTACTGGATCAAGGTCCACGTGCCGATCGTCGTGACCTCGTACGCATCGTTCATGGTCGCCTTCGTGGTCTCGTGCCTCTATTTGCTCAAGGCATACGGCGAGCGCCGCTATTCATCGGGCACGCGCGTGATCCGCGCCAACGCCGCGGGTGCGGGAACCGTCAGCATGTCGGTCGCCGCGCCGCCGGTGGAAACGCTTTCGGCCAGCGAAGCGCGCACCGGTACGCCGGCCGTTACTGCGGCGGCGGCCGCCGGCGACCCGTTCGCCGTGTGGCTCGCCGGATTGCCGTCGCTCGCGCGCCTGGATATGCTGACCTATCGTATCGTCGCCATCGGCCTCGTGCTGCTCAGCGTCGGCATCATCACGGGCGCGATGTGGGCCAACGAAGCTTGGGGTGCGTATTGGTCGTGGGATCCCAAAGAAACCGCCGCGCTGCTCTCCTGGATCATCTACGCATCGTTCATGCACTTGCACACGCGCAACGCTTGGCGCGGCGAGCGCAGCGCCTGGATCAGCATCCTCGGCTTCGCCTCGATCATGTTCTGCTATCTCGGCGTAAACATCTGGATCAGCGGACTGCACAGCTACAAGATGTAGCTTAGCCGATGCGCGCGGCGACGGCGCGCGCGGCGCGGACGGTGTCGTTGACGCCCAGCCCGTGATAGGCGTTGCCGGTCAGCGCGAAGCCCGGGTGGGCTTGCGCGAGTTGCTCGATCGTTTGCACGCGCTTGCGATGGCCGAGCCCGTACTGCGGGATCGCGCTGCTCCACACCCGTTCGTGATAGGCGATCGGTTCGGCGGTGATCCCGAGGGTGGTCGCGAGATCGCCGAGCGCCACGGTTCGGGCAGCGTCGGCATCCAGCAGTGCGGCGCTGGGTTCGGCCGCGCCGCCCATGAACATGCGTATGTAGACCGTTCCCGGCGGCGCTTGCTCCGGCAACATCGACGAGGTGTAGATCGCGCCCAGGATGCGCACGCCGAAACCACGCGCGGCGAGAAAGCCGAACCCATCGAGCGGCGCGGCAACGTCTTCGCGGCGAAAGCCGGCCGCGATCACGCGCATCGGGGCATAGGTGATCTCGCCCAATTGCCGGGCGAGCTCCGCGTCGAAACCCGCCACCATCCCGGCCGCCGCCCCGGCCGGCGTCGCGACGACGACGCGCTCGACGGCCACGTCGCCGCGATCGTGGATGACGCGCCAACCGGCACCGTCCGGCTCGATCCGCGTCACCGTCGTGCCCAGCTTCACGCGATCGCCCAAGCGTTCCGCAAGGCGATCGGTCAAGCGCTGCATTCCGCTGCCCGCGAAGCTGCGCAGTTGCGTTTTCGTGCGGCTGCCGCGCAGCATGGCGCGAATGACCGATCCGTGTTCGCGCTCGAAATCCGGCAAGCGCGGAAAGACCGCGGCCAGACTCGTGCTCGCCGCGTTGCCGCCGCTGATTCCGAGCAGCGCGGGCATGACGATGCGCTCGGCGACTTCCGCTCCGAAGCGACGCGCCATGAACTCATGCACGCTCTCGTCCTCGGCGGCGCTCTCCGCATCGCGCCGAGGAACGAACAACTCGCGGAATGCGCGCAGCTTTCCGCTCGGCGAAAGCAACGACATCGAAAAGATCTCGGGTGGCTTCGACGGAAGTTTGTGCAGCTTGCCGCCCCAATAGATGAAGCGATTCTTGGCCTCGGAACGTGCGTCGATCACGGCATCGGTGAGTTCCAACTCGCCGGCCAGCGCGTTCAGCTCCTGAGCGCTCGAGAGAAAACTGCTCGGACCCCATTCGAAGAGAAATCCGTCCAGATGTTGCGAGCGGATCTTGCCGCCGGCCGTGGTTTCGTGCTCGAAGACCACGACATCGTGCTCGGCGCTCAGATAAAACGCCGCCGTCAAACCCGCAATGCCGCCGCCGACGATCGCAATCGTACTCATGCGGCTACCGGCGCCGGCTTACGGCACAGCGCGGCGAGCGCCGCAATCCACGCGGCGTCGTCATTCAAGCACGGCACGTAGGTGAACGCTTCGCCGCCCGCAGCGAGGAACGACGCGCGTCCGCGTATCACGATCTCCTCGAGCGTCTCCAGGCAGTCGGCTACGAACGACGGACAGATCACCGCCAGGCGCGTGATACCGCGGCCGGGAAACGCAACGAGTTCTTTGTCGGTGAACGGTTCGAGCCAGCCGCCGCCGAGGCGCGACTGAAACGCCAACCCGTATTCATCGCGCCGCAAGCCGAGCCGTTGCGCGACGCCCTCGGTCGTACCGATGATCTGATGCCGGTAGCACGTGGCGTGCGCGATCGAGGACCGCTCGCAGCAGTCGGCCGTGCCCAGACAATGCGCACCGGTGAGATCGACCTTGCGCAGATGACGCTCGGGAATGCCGTGATAGCTGAAGAGCACGTATTGCGTGCCGGCCGGGATCGTCGCGCGCGCGCGATCGGCCAGCGCTTCCAAATAGGCCGGATCATCGAAGAACGGGCCCACGAAGCGATGCTTGATCCCGCTTCCCGCGAGCGCCGCCTCGACCGCGACCTCGACGGTTTTGGTCGAAGCCATCGCGTAGTGCGGATAGAGCGGAACCACGATCAGCTCGTCGATCTCGCCCGCGCGCGCCGTCAACTCCGCGAGGCCATGCGGGATCGACGGCTCGCCGTACCGCATCGCGAGCCCGACCGGCACGTTGAGCTCGGCCTCCAGCGCGCTTTGCGTATGCCGCGACATCACGACGAGCGGCGATCCTTCGCTGGTCCAAATCTTTTCGTACGCGGCGCCGGTCGCGCGCGGGCGCGTGTTGAGAATCAGCCCGCGCACGAGCAACGCCCGTAACGGCGTGGGAATATCGAGGACGTAGGGGTCCATCAGGAACTCATCGAGGTACGGCTTCACGTCGGCCGGGCGCGGCGACGCCGGCGAGCCGAGGTTGACGAGCAGGACCGCTTCGCGCGTCACTACGCGAACGAATCCTCGGCGAACCAATCGCGCGGTTGCAGATAGGCGTTGAGCGCCGCCTCCGCGCTGCCGGGCGCGGGCCGTTCGTCGTAGGCCCAGCGCACCAGCGGCGGCAACGACATCAGGATCGACTCGGTGCGGCCGCCGCTCTGCAAGCCGAAGTGCGTACCGCGGTCGTACACGAGGTTGAACTCGACGTAGCGGCCGCGGCGCAACAACTGAAAGTCGCGTTCGCGTTCGCCGTACGGATCGGCGGCATGCCGCGCGACGATCGGGAGGTACGCGCCGGTAAACGCGTTGCCCGCGTCGCGCATGAACGCCAGCATCGCTTCGAACGAGCGCGGCTGCACGAACGGCGTGCGCTCGGCCCGTTCACCGAAACCGGCCGCATCGAGATAGTCGTAAAAGATCCCGCCGACGCCGCGCGTCTCCGCGCGATGCTTGAGGTAGAAGTAGCGGTCGCACCAGGCTTTGAACGCCGGGTAGAACTCCGCATCGTGAAGATCGCACGCCGCACGCAGCGTGCCGTGAAAGTGCCGCACGTCGGCGAGATCGGGGTAGTACGGCGTCAAGTCGGCACCGCCGCCGAACCACCACGCGCCGCGGCTTCCGTCGGGCGCCTGCGTTTCGAAATACCGGTAATTGCAGTGCGCCGTCGGAGCGTACGGATTGCGCGGATGCAGCACCACGCTGACGCCGGCTGCGAAGAAGCCGTGGCCTTCGAGTTCCGGCCGTTGCGCGGTCACGCTCGGAGGCAGTCGCGCTCCGGTGACGACCGACGTGTTGACGCCGCCCTTTTCGAAGACGGCCCCGTTCGCGATGACGCGCGTGGAACCGCCGCCGCCGACGCGCTCGGGATCGCCCGTGCTCTCCCACGCATCAACCAAGAATGCGCCCGGGTCGCGGTCGCCCGCCTGGGCGGCAGACGTCTGCTCGACGGCAATGACGCCCGCGCAGATCGCGTCCTGCAGTTGGGCAACCAAGGCCGTTACGCGCGGACGCACGCCGGCGAAATCATTGCTCATAGCCGCTTAAAGGCGTGCACCGTTTCGATCAGATGCGCAACCGCATCGATCGGCGTATCGGGCCAGATCCCGTGACCGAGGTTGAAGATGTGCGCCCCGCCGAGTCCGGAACGCAGGATCCGCTGCGCCTCGGACGCGAGCGTCGCTCGATCCGCGTACAGGACCGCCGGATCGAGGTTGCCTTGCAGCGTACGCCCCGGCAGTTGTGCGCGCGCCGCGCGCAGGTCGGTGCGCCAATCGACGCTCACGACATCGGCCGGAACCTCGGCCACCACGTCCATCAAATGCGCCGCACCCAGCGCGAAAAACATGCGCACGGCACCGGTATCGGCCAGCGCGTCCATGATGCGCTTATAGTACGGCAGGCCGAATTCGCGATACACCACCGCATCGTGCAGCCCGGCCCAGCTGTCGAAGAGCTGGATCGCATCGGCTCCGGCCGCAACTTGCATCCGCAAGTACACGATGGAGAGCTCCGTGAGCTTGTCGAGCAAGAGATGCAAAGCAGCCGGTTCGCGGCGCAAGAACTGCCGAAAATGCGTGTACTCTTTGCTCCCGCCGCCTTCGACCAGATAGGCCGCGAGCGTGAGCGGCGTACCGCCGAAGCCGATCAGCGCGACGTCGGGGGCGAGTTCGGCCCGCACGATCCGCAGCGCGTCGCCGACAAAAGGGGCGACCTCGTCGCGCATTGCGAGCGCCTCGATCGACGCCGCCGAACGGAGCGGCTTCGCGATCGAAGGGCCGGGGTTGAACGTGATGTCTATACCGAGCGCTTCGAGCGGCGTCATGATGTCGCTGAAGATGATCGCGGCGTCGAGCGGAAAGCGCCGCAGCGGCTGGAGCGTGATCTCGGCGGCGATCTCGGGCGTACGGGTCATCTCGAGGAACGACGACTTGGCCTTCACCGCGAGATACTCGGGCAGATAGCGCCCGGCTTGGCGCATGAGCCAGATCGGCGCCCGCTCTTCCGAAATCCCGCGGGCGGCTTGTAAGAAACTCAACGTCCCACCCTACCGCAATCGGAGCGTTACGGCAAGATTTCGTACCGGGCGCCTACGCCTCGGGTGTTCGCTTTACTCAGTCTCCGTGAGGCTGGTGCCACACCGCGTCGGCGGCCGGCGGTAACTTGTCCATGCCGCGTTTGAGGAAGTAGGTGAGCTGCCAGATCTGCTCTTCGGTCAGCGTGCCCTTGAACGCGGGCATTCCGGTGAACCGGTAGCCGTGCTCGATCTTCCAGTACGTCTCGCCTTCCGGATCGTCGTCGACGCCGTGTTTGGTGAACTGCGGCGGGGCCACGTACTGGCCTTTGGACATGTTGGACTGATCGCTCCCGGCACTGCCGTGACAGACCGCGCAGTTGGTTATGTACAATTTGGCCCCGGCTAGGATCGTCGCATCGGTGGTCGGCCCGAACGGGTACGGCGGCTGCGGTTCCTCGCGAGCGATCGTCGCATTGACCATGTGGTTCGCCATCTTTTTCTCATTGGGGAACATCCGCGCGTCTGCCCCCATCGGAACCAGGGCGAACCAGTAGACCGCGAAGCCGCCCACGATGAGAACGACGACCACGGTGACGATGCCCCACAGATATCCACGCATGCGCTGATCCATACCCCCCAAAGCTGCTTGCTCGCACGCCCGTTCGCCCACGCAACGTATCGTACCGCCCCGGCGGTTCTGCTTGGCGATGGCCGTCATTTCCGCGCCCCGTATTGCCCTCGAGGATCTCGTTTTCACCAATGCCTTTGCCGCCCTCGGGGAGCGCTTCTATGAATCGCGCACGCCGAGCGGGCTCGAAGGGGCGCGCCTGGTTGCGGTCAGCCCCGATGCGGCCGCACTGATCGACCTGCCCGAGAGCGAGCTGACGCGCGATGAGTTCATCCGCATCGCCGGCGGCACGGCCATCTTGCGCGGCATGCAGCCGTTCGCGGCACTCTACGGCGGCCATCAATTCGGGGTGTGGGCGGGCCAACTCGGCGACGGCCGCGCGATCGCGCTCGGCGAGATCACGAACAAGCGCGACGAGCCGTGGGAGATCCAGCTCAAGGGCGCGGGACAAACCGCGTACTCGCGCTTCGCCGACGGGCGCGCCGTGCTGCGTTCGACGATTCGCGAATTTCTCGCCAGCGAAGCGATGGATGCGCTCGGCATTCCGACGACGCGGGCGCTGGCCATGGTCGCCAACGACGAGCAAGTCATTCGCGAGAGCATCGAGACCGCCGCGATCGTCGTGCGGCTCGCGCAATCGTTCGTGCGGTTCGGTTCGTTCGAGATCTTCGCCGCGCGCGGCGAAGCGGACGCGATCCGCATTCTGGCCGATTACGTGATCGCGCGCTTCTATCCGGAATGCGGTGACGGCGACGATCGCTACGTGCGCTTCTTCGAAGCGGTCGTGAAACGCACCGCGCGTTTGATGGCCGCCTGGCAGAGCGTGGGCTTCATGCACGGCGTGATGAACACCGACAATTTCTCGATCCTCGGCCTCACGCTGGACTACGGCCCGTACGGCTTCATGGAAGGCTACGAGCCGGGCCACATCTGCAACCACACCGATCAAGGCGGACGCTACGCGTTCGATCAGCAGCCCGGGATCGGTTTGTGGAATTGCTACGCGCTGGCGAATGCGTTGGCGGCGATCGTCGAACCGGCGCAACTCGAAGTCGCGATCAAAACCTACGTGCCCGAGCTGCGCGCGGCGTTCCTCGAGACCACGCGCAAGAAGCTCGGCCTCGCGAACGCCGAGACCGAAGACGATCAGCTCGGGCAGGATCTGCGCACCGCGATGGCCGAGGCCAAGTCCGACTTCACGCGCACGTTCCGCATGCTCGCCGACATCCGCACCGCGGCCGAATGCGCCGCAAACCCGGAGCTCGCGCAGGCCTACCGCGAAGCGCTGCTACTCGCGCTCGGGGGAACGCCGGCCGCGGCGGAATGGCTCGGCCGCTACGAACGCCGTCTGGAGCGCGAAACCCGGCCGCTTCCCGATCGCGTCGCGGCGATGAACGCGGTCAACCCGCGGATCGTGCTGCGCAATCACCTGGCCCAGGAGGCGATCGCGGCTTCCGAGGCCGGCGACGACGAACCGGTCCGGCGCCTCCTGGCCGCGCTCCGCCGGCCCTACAGCGACGACCCCGAGGTCGCCGCCTACGACCGGCCCTCCCCGCCCGGGCGCCCGCCCATCGTGGTGAGCTGCTCGTCATAGGCAGTGAGCGGCTCCCCAGGAAAGGAACAGCGGAACAAGCGCTACGAAAGTACGCGAGTTTGTCGGACGTTCATCCTATAGTTCATGGGTGAACGCGGTCCGGCGGCCGCTTACCTGAGGAGAAAGATGCCACACGCTGAGTCGTACGCAGATCCGGGCACCCCGGAGGAACAAAGCCGGCGGACCTTTATGGTCAACGCCGTGATGGCCTTGGGCGGTGTCATCGGCCTGGGGCTCGCGGTCCCGCTGATCACGTCGCTCGTCCCCTCGCCGGAAGCCGTCGGCAACGAATGGTCGCCGCTGACGGCCGACGAGTGGGCCGGCCTGCAGAAGGCCACCGACAAGCCGATCAAAGTGACGTTCAGCCTCCACGAAGTCGACGGCTATCTGCCGCCGGCCGACACCGATCAGTTCGTGTGGGCCGTCAAGGCCACCGAGGCCGACTTCAAGGCCAAGCGGCCGGAGCTCTTCGCCTCCGGCGGCGACAAGCTGCCGTATCCGGTCGGCTACATGGGCTTCACGATCTTCAGCCCGATCTGTCCCCACCTCGGTTGCCGCTACTCGTGGGTCGACGCGCAGAGCAAGTTTATCTGCCCGTGCCACGGTTCGGAGTACACGAACCTCGGCGAACATCTCGCCGGTCCCGCGCCGCGCGGTCTCGACCCGCTGCCGCTCCGCGATATGAACGGCAAAGCCGAACTCACGTGGATCGAATACAAGCAGAACACCCCCGACCTCGTCGTCTTGCGCATCGGCTGATCGGAGAAGTTGTAACCGTATGTTAAATTGGCTCGATTCGCGCACCGGCCTCGTCACGATGACGAAGGACTTCCTCACCGAGGACGTTCCGGGTGGTGCGAGTTACT
>PLTN01000182.1 GCA_003164495.1 Vulcanimicrobiota bacterium | reverse complement strand
TTCGAGTAGACCTCGGTGTCGAGCACGAGGACGTTCACATCCTTGGTACTAGCCAGGATGTGGTCGAGTCCGCCGTAGCCGATATCGTAGGCCCAACCATCGCCGCCGACGATCCAGATGCTGCGCCGGACCAAATGGTCGACCACGGAAAGCAAGTCGCTGGCGGTCTCATCGTCGAGCCGCGCGAGCGCAAGCGTCAACACATCGACGCGCGCACGCTGAGCGCGGATTTCCGACTCACGTTCCTGCGGCGCGTCGAGAATCGCGCGGACGAGATCCTCGCTCAGACGCGGGGCAAGCCGGCGCAGCAGCGTTGTGGCCGACTCGAGCTGTTTGTCGGCGGCGAGACGGAATCCGAGGCCGAACTCCGCGTTGTCCTCGAAGAGCGAATTCGACCAGGCCGGACCGCGGCCGGCAGCATCTTTGGTCCACGGCGTGACCGGCAGGTTGCCGCCGTAGATCGATGAACAGCCGGTCGCGTTCGCGATCTGCAGACGATCGCCGAACAATTGCGAGAGCAATTTGAGATACGGCGTTTCGCCGCAGCCGGCGCACGCACCGGAAAACTCGAAGAGCGGCTCCAGGAACTGCACGCCGCGCACGTCGGCAAAATCCACGTGTGCCCGGTCGTTGACCGGAAGCGACTCGAAGAAGGCGATCGTGCTCCGGCTGGTTTCGAGCATCGGCGCCTTCTCCGCCAGGTTGATTGCTTTTCTTTCCGGTTCGGTGGAATGCAGCGCGGGACATACTTCGACGCAAATGCCGCAACCGGTACAGTCTTCAACGTAGACTTCGAGCGAAAATCGCACTTCCGGATTCCCGCGCGTATTGATCGGCGCCGACTTGAAGCCGGCAGGGGCGTGTGCGAGCGCATCCTCGTTGTAATATTTGGCCCGGATGACGCTGTGCGGACAGGCCAAGCCGCATTGGCCGCACTGAATGCACAGATCGGGCTCCCACGCGGCCACCGTCTCCGAAATGTTGCGCTTCTCGAACGCCGCGCTTCCGGAGGGGAACGTGCCGTCGATCGGGAGTTGGCCGACGCGAATCTCGTCGCCGCGACCGGCCATCATCAACGCGGTCACCTCGCGGACGAACGCCGGCGCCGTCGCCGGAACGATCGGTTGACGTTCCAGCCGGCTGGTCGCCGCGACCGGAATCGGCACCTCGAAGAGATGTGCCAACGCCTGGTCGACGACAGCGAAGTTCATGCGCACGACATCGGCGCCCTTGTCACCGTAGCTCTCTTCGATCGATTGTTTGATGCGCCGGATCGCTTCGTCGCGCGGCAAAACCGCGGAGAGGGCAAAAAAGCACGTCTGCAGCACCGTGTTGATCCGTTCGCCGAGCCCCGCGTCGCGCGCCACTTTGGATGCATCGATCACGAACATGCGCAGCCGCTTTTCGAGGATCTGCAGCTGCACTGACCGCGTGAGACGATCCCAAATTGCCTCCGGCCCATATGGGGTGTTCAACAGAAACGTGCCGCCCTCGGCGGCCATGCGCAAGACGTCCAGCCGTTCGAGAAAGTTTGCTTGATGACAGGCAACGAACTCGGCCGATTCGATGAGATAGGGCGCCCGGATCGGTTGCTTTCCGAACCGCAGATGCGAGATCGTTTGCGCCCCCGACTTGTGCGAATCGTAGACGAAATAGCCCTGCGCGTACATCGCGGGTTCGCCGGCGATGATCTTCACGCTGTTCTTGTTCGCGCCGACCGTCCCGTCCGAACCCAGGCCGAAAAACACGGCACGCACGACATTCTCGGGCTCGAGCGAAAAGCGCGCATCGACGTCGAGGCTGAGATGTGACACGTCGTCTTCGATGCCGACCGTAAAGCCGTTCTTCGGATCGGGCTTCTTCAGTTCGTCGAACACCGCTTTGGCCTGTGCGGGGCTGAAATTCTTCGAACCCAAACCGTAACGGCCGCCGATCACGCGCGGCATGACGGTACGCGTTCCCGCCGCGATCGCTTGGGCCAGCGTGGTCACGACATCAAGATAAAGCGGCTCACCCGGGGCGCCGGGCTCCTTCGTTTGTTCGACTACGGCAACGTGCCGGCACGTTTGCGGCAGGGCGGCGAGCAAGTGCTCGGCCGAAAACGGCCGGTAGAGGCGCACCTGGAGGACGCCGACGCGTTCGCCGCCGCCCTGCAAGAATACCGCGGTCGCCCGCGCCGTCTCCGCTGCCGAACCCATCAGCACGATCACGCGTTCTGCGTCCGGCGAGCCCGCATATTCAAACAGCCGATAGACGCGGCCGGTCAATTGTGCGAAGCGATCCATCGCGGCTTGGACGATCGCGGGCACGCGCGCGTAATACGGATTGGCCGTTTCGCGCGCCTGAAAGAACGTATCGGGATTGTGCGCGGTCCCGCGCACGACGGGATGTTCGGGCGAGAGCGCGCGCGCCCGGTGCGCGCGAACGAGGTCGGCGCGAATCATGGCGCGGATCTGTTCGTCGGAGAGGACGGTCAGCGTGTTGATTTCGTGCGAGGTTCGGAAACCGTCGAAGAAGTGCAGGAAAGGAACACGCGCTTCCAAGGTCGCCGCCTGCGCGATCAGCGCCGTATCGTGCGCTTCCTGCACCGAGCCGGAGGAGAGCAGGGCGAAGCCGGTCGTACGCGTCGCCATCACGTCCGAGTGATCGCCGAAAATCGAGAGCGCCTGCGTCGCGACCGCGCGCGCGGCAACGTGAAAGACGGTTGCGGTCAGTTCGCCCGCGATCTTGANNTGAACATGTTGGGGATCATCAGCATGAGGCCTTGCGACGACGTAAACGTCGTCGTCAATGCGCCCGATTGCAGGGCGCCGTGCACGGCCCCGGCCGCACCGCCTTCGCTCTGCATCTCCTGGATCACCGGGACGTTGCCCCAGATGTTGGTCACCTTTTTCGCAGACCATTCATCGCACAATTCGGCCATCGTCGAGGACGGCGTGATCGGGTAGATCGCGCAGACTTCGTTGGTCCGGTAGGCGACGTGCGCGACGGCCGTGTTGCCGTCCATCGTATCGGTAGGCACGATTAGCCTGCCGCCGCGGGTTCGGGAATCATCTCGATCGCATGCACCGGGCAGCCCTCGGAGCAGATCGCGCAACCCGTACAGCGTTCGTAACGGTAGCGGTACCCTTGACCTGGGCCGAGCTTCTCGATCGCCTTTTCCGGACACCCCGCGAAGCATTGGTCGCACTCGAAGCAGTTGCCGCACGAGAGGCAGCGCTGCGCTTCATATGTCGCCTGCGCTTCGGTCAACCCGGCGACGACTTCTGCGAACCCGGCTGTGCGTTCGGCGGCGGCGAGCCGCGGCGCCTCGCGGCGCTCGGCATCGCTGTACACGGGCAGATGGAGCTTCTCGAACGACGCGACCGGGTGCTTCGGCGCGGGCGTATCCGTGCTGCCGCGCAGCCATGCGTCGATCGCGCGTGCCGCTTTCTTCCCGTGGCCGACGGCGGAGGTGATCGTGCGGTCGCTCGGCACCATATCTCCGCCGGCGAAAATTCCGGCATGACCGGTCATCATGTTCGGACCGACGACGACCGTGCCGTCGGGCCGGCATTCGATGCCGGCAACCTTCTTGAGGAAGCCGCTATCGGTTTGTTGACCGAGCGCGAGAACGACGGCGTCCGCCTCGATGGTCTCAAATCGGCCGGTCGGCTGCGGCGTGCCGTCCGGTCCGAGTTCGACGACCTCGACGGTCAACGACGAACCGGCAATCTCTTTTATACTCGTCAGCCACTTGATCTTGATGCCTTCTTCGAGCGCTTCATCAGCTTCGAAGTCCCGGGCTGCCATGTGCGCGCGGTCGCGATGATACACGACCAGCGTCTCTTCCGCTCCGAGGCGTTTGGCAGTTCGCGCGGCGTCCATCGCGGTATTGCCGCCGCCGTACACCACCACGCGCCGGCCGAGGCTCGGGCGTTCGCCGCTGCTCACGCCGTGCAGAAACGACACGGCATCGACGACGCGGGCCGCGTCGCGTGCCGGAATATCGATACGGCGCGCCACATCGGCCCCAATTGCAGCGAAGACCGCATCGAAACGCCCCGCATCTTTTTCGGCGACGAGATCGTCGACTTTGTGATCGAGCACGATCTTGACGCCCAGCTCCTCGATTCGGCGCACTTCACGCATGAGTTCCTCACGCGGCAGCCGATAGGCCGGAATACCGAAATGCATCATCCCGCCGGGTAAGGGACCGGCATCGTGGATCTCGACCGTGTGCCCGAGGCGAGCCAAGTGATAACCGGCGGAAAGTCCGCTCGGCCCCGCCCCGACGATCAGGACGCGCTTGCCCGACGACGGCGCGGGCTGCGGAAGGGTCCAGCCTTCGCGAACGGCCATGTCGCCGAGAAAACGCTCGACCGCATGAATGGAAACGGCGCTATCGAGCTGCTCGCGGTTGCAATCCGATTCGCACGGATGGTAGCAGACGCGCCCGTGCACGGCCGGCAGCGGGTTGTCCTCGACGAGGATCTGCCAAGCCGCGTGATGCCGGCCGGCGCGCGCTTCGGCCAACCAACCTTGGATGTTCTCGCCGGCGGGGCACGCATGATTGCACGGCGGTAACAGATCGACGTAGACCGGACGGCGCTCGCGTGACGGACCCGTTCCCAGCTCCGCGATCAAGTCGATGACCGGCGTCACGTCGGATGTTTTCACAGCGGCCGCACGATGACGCCGGGCAGAAGCCGGAGCACCTCCTGCGCGTCGCAGAGTTGGGTTCCGGAGACCATTGCCGTCGCGGCACCGGACGCCGTCCCGAGTCGCAACCCTTCGGCAAACCCGCTGCCCTCATTGAACGCAATGGCGATTCCCGCGACCATGGAGTCGCCGGAACCGACGGTGCTGCAAGCGCGAATTGACGGCGGGACAACTTTCCATGCCCCGTCCGGACCGACGCCGATCGCTCCCTCGGCGCCTTGTGAGATCACGACGTACTCCGGTCCGAGACGGCGAAGCTCTTCCGCGGCACTCAGCGTAGCCGCATCGTCGAGCAGCCGCCGCTGCAAGAGTGCTTCGGCTTCTTCGACATCGGGTTTAATGAGGAGCGGCTTCGCAGCGAGCACGGCTTTTAGCGCGGCCCCCGAGCCGTCGACGATCGAGCGGATACCTCGCGCACGCAGGGCCGACACGCACTCGTAATAGATCGTGTCCGGAAGTCCGGGCGGAACGCTGCCGCCGAAGATGACGAGGCTGCCCGGTTCGACCTGCTCCAAACGCCGGCACAATGTCGCGGCCTGCACGGGCGTGACCGACGCTCCCGGCAGATAGATGCGCGTTCGGCGGAGCCGATCGCGTTCGTAGACCATGATGTTGAGACGTGTCGGCTCGTCGACCTCGTCGAACTCGAGCGTCAAACCCTCGGCGCGCAAGCGTTCACGCAGCATTTGTCCCGTGGAGCCGCCGGCAAAACCGTACGCGACGGTCGGCCGGCCCAGCCGATGGATCACGCGGCTCGCGTTGATGCCCTTCCCACCCGGATCGAGGCCATCGAGGCTGCAGCGATTGGTATCGCCCAACACCAATTCACCGATCGCGATCGCTTCGTCCAGGGCGGGGTTCAGCGTCACGGTCCCAATCGAAGATGATGCCATCGTCATTTACTTCGCGAGCTGCAATCGCGTCTTGACGACGGTATCCGGGTTGAGGCTGATCGAATCGATCCCCAAGCCGACGAGATAGGCTGCCATATCAGGATAGTCGGACGGGGCTTGACCGCAAATTCCAACATGCCGGTGATTGCGCTTCGAACCGACGATGGCGAGACGCAGCATCTCGAGCATTCCCGGGTCGCGCTCATCGTAATCGAACGCGACCAGATCCGAGTCGCGGTCGACGCCGAGGACGAGCTGCGTGAGATCGTTCGAGCCGATCGAGAAGCCGTCGAAATACTGCGCGAACGCATCGATCTGAATCACGTTGTTCGGGATCTCGCACATCACGTAGATCTCGAGTCCGTTCTCTCCGCGGCGCAGACCGAGTTCCGCCATGCGGTCGATGACGCGCTTCGCCTCATCGACCCGCCGGCAGAACGGGATCATCAGGACGACGTTCGTGAAACCCATCTCACCCCGAACGCGCCGCATTGCCGCGCACTCGAGTGCGAACCCCTCGGCATACAGCGGGTGGGTGTAGCGCGAAGCGCCGCGCAACCCGAGCATGGGATTCGATTCGACCGGTTCGAACGCATCGCCGCCGAGCAGCGTCGCATATTCGTTGGTCTTGAAATCGGACATCCGCACGATGACGGGTTTGGGATAGAACGCCGCGGCGATCGTACCAACGCCCTCGGAGAGTTTCTGAACGAAATAGTCCGACGGCTTGGCGAACGAGGCGGTGAGAGCCAGAATCCGGTCGCGCACCTCCGGATCAGTGATGCGTTCCGGATGGACCAGCGCCATCGGGTGAATCTTGATGTCGTTGGAGACGATGAACTCCATCCGCGCCAAGCCCACGCCGTCGTTGGGGATGAAACTGGTCGCGAAAGCGATCTCGGGATCGCCGATCGTCAGCATCACCTTGGTCGGAGCCGGCGGAAGATTGCCGACCTTGACGTGCTGGACGTCGAAGGGAACCGCGCCGCCGTAGACGGTTCCGGTTTCGCCGTGGGCGCACGAGAGCGTGACTTCTTGACCGGGCGTCAACAGCGTCGTCGCGTTTTCGGTTCCGATGACTGCCGGGATACCGAGTTCACGCGCGACGATTGCGGCGTGACACGTACGCCCGCCGCGGTTGGTGACGATGCCGCCGGCCGTCTTCATGACGGGCTCCCAATCCGGCGACGTCATGTCCGCGACCAGAATCTCGCCGGGTACGAAGGCTTGCAGATCGCCGGTCCCGCGCACCAAACGCGCCTTACCCGACGCGATCTTGCTGCCGATCGCGCGGCCGGTCAGCAACGCGGTTCCGGGCTCCTTGAGGAAACGGTATTCGTCGATCGTATCGACGATCAGCGGTTTGCGCGAAGCAACGGTCTCCGGCCGCGCTTGCACGATGAAGATCGGCCCGCCGGCGCCGTCTTGCGCCCATTCGATGTCCATCGGAACCGGCGAACCGGCCCGGGTGGTGAAATGCCGTTCGATCGCCAGGCTCATCCGGGCGATCGTCAGGACCTGGTCATCGCTGATGCAAGCCCGCGCACGATCTTCGGCCGGCGTCTCGACGTTGGAGGTCGTGCGTTCGGGCTCGGCAGCCGTTGCCGCGATGCAAACGAGTTTCTGGCGCTTCGAGCCGATTCGGCGGCGAAGAACGGCCCGAAAACCCGCTTCGTAGGTGGCTTTGTGAACGTAGAACTCGTCGGGATCGACCGTCCCTTGCACGATGTCTTCACCCATGCCGTAGGACCCGGTGATGAAAACGACATCGCGGAAACCGCTTTCCGTATCGATCGTGAAAGCGACGCCGCTCGTGGCAAGGTCTGACCGCACCATCTTCATGATGCCGACCGAAAGCGCGACTTTGAAGTGATCGAANNTCGTGTTGTCCGGCGAAGCTCGCGTTCGGCAAATCCTCGGCGGTCGCGGAACTGCGCACGACAACCGCGGTATCGGGTCCGTATTCCACGAGCAGAGCGTGGTATGCGGTCAGAATCTCCGCAGCGAGCGCCGGGGGCAGCGGGCATGCAAGAATGATCTCCCGCGCACGCGCGGCTCGTTCGGCGAGGTCATCCAGATCGCTCGGATCGATTCCCCCCACCGTCTCGCGCAGCGCGGCCCAGGCGTGCCCCTCATCCAGGACATACCGGTAGGCGGCGGCCGTTACCGCAAATCCGTTCGGAATCGGAACGCCGGCGCTCTGGAGCGCACAATACATCTCCCCGAGCGAGGCATTCTTGCCGCCGACCTCGGGAACGTCGGTGTTGGAGATCGAGCTAAAGGGCCGTACGAACGTTCCGGCATGCGTTTCCGCTTCAGCCGGTCGCGGAATAGGCGGAAAACCTGTTATCATTAGGGGCCTCCTTGGTCGATCCGATCTTATCGAGCAAATGCCGGGACCTCGTGAAGGGGCGCTTCATGGACCCTTCATATTGCGCCGGTAGTCTGTCGCTGAAGGGAGGTGAAACGAAATGGAAAAGGCCGACAGCCGCTTACAGCAGGACGTGATCGATGAATTGGGCACCGAGAGCGATCTCGACACTTCAACGATCGGAGTTACCGTCAAGGACGGCGTCGTCGAACTGCTGGGGCACGTTCACAACGTGGCCGACAAGCATACCGCCGAGCGCGCTGTGAAGCGTATCGCGGGCGTACGCGGATTCCACGACAAATTGAAGATCGTGCGTGAGTAACGATCCTGCTGATGCCGTCCGTGACGCCATGGCGACCGCCGTTCACGACAAGACGCGGCTCTTGGATATTCTCGCCGCCGTACACGCTCGGCTCGGGCACCTCAGCACCGAGACCTTGCTCGCCGTCGCCTCGAGTCTGGCGATGCCGTATGTCGAAGTCCTCGACAGCGCGAGCTTTTATGCGTTTTTCTCCCGCGATCCGCAGACCGCATGCCGAATTCGTTTCTCGCGCACACCAATCTCTCTGATGAAGGGCGCGGCGGAAGTAATGCAGGCATTCGAGCGGGCGATTGCTGTGCCGAGCGGCGAGCACAACGACATCGCCCTAAGCTGGACGAGCGACATCGGCATGGCCGATCACGAGCCCGCCTGCCTGATCGACGGAATGGTGTTCACCGACCTCGTCCCCGCGGACGCGGCGCCGATCGTACGCGAGATCCGGTCGCTGCGAGCTGCCGGCGCGCTACCGATGTTCCCGGGCAGCGCGGGGGCGACCGCCTATACCTCGCCCAAAGCGGGCTGCGTGTCGCAGATCGTGCGGCGGGGTCCGGTCTTCTTCACCTCTAGCCAGACCGGAGCGGGATTACGCCGCGCGCTGGGCATGACGCCCGACGAAGTCGTCGATGAAATCGCGCGTTCCGGGTTGCGCGGCCGAGGCGGTGCCGGATTTCCGACCGGTCTCAAGTGGCGCACGACCCGGCGGGCTCAAGGTGCTGCGCACTACATCATCTGCAATGCCGACGAAGGTGAGCCGGGCACGTTCAAAGATCGCGTCTTACTCAGCGACAGCCCCGACCTCGTGTTTGAAGGCATGACGATCGCCGGCTACGCGCTCGCCGCAAAAACCGGAATCGTGTACCTGCGTGCAGAGTACGCGTACCTGTTCAGCGATCTCGAACGCGTGCTGGCCGAACGCCGCCGGCTCGGATTGCTCGGACAGCGGGCCGGCGGGTGCGAAGGGTTCGATTTCGATATCCGCATTCAGCTCGGCGCCGGCGCGTACGTCTGCGGTGAGGAATCGGCGTTGATCGAGTCGCTCGAAGGAAAACGCGGTGCGCCGCGCGACCGGCCTCCATATCCGGCCGACTACGGCTATCTCGGACAACCGACCGCGGTGAACAACGTCGAAACCCTGGCGTGCGCGGCGCGCATTCTCGAAAATGGAGCCGACTGGTTCTCTCAATACGGCACGGCGGAATCGAAGGGAACGAAACTGATGTGCGTCTCGGGCGACTGCGCCACGCCGGGGATTTACGAGGTTCCGTTCGGCACCACGCTCAACGAGCTGCTCGATCTCGCCGGCGCCGCCGATGCCGAAGCCGTGCAGGTTTCGGGGGCGGCCGGCCAATGCGTCGCTCCGAAAGATTTCGGCCGAAGCCTTGCGTATGAGGATCTCTCGACCGGCGGTTCGACGATGGTCTTCGGGCCGCAACGCGACATCCTCCAGGCCGTGCTGCTGTTCGCGGAGTTTTTCGCCGACGAATCGTGCGGCTGGTGCGTCCCGTGCCGCGTGGGGACGGTGCTCCTCAAAGAAAACGTTCAGCGCGTGCTGAACGGCCGCGCGACCCAAGCCGATCTCGCTGCGCTGGAGAAACTCGCCGGCTCGGTCGGCAAGTTGAGCCGTTGCGGGTTGGGCCAGACAGCGCCCAATCCGATCCTCAGCACGCTGCGTAATTTTCCGCACCTCTACGAGTCGAGACTCATCGCCGCCGGCGAGCCTCGCATCGACGTGCAAGCCGCGCTGCAGGAAACGTCATGAGCACGGACGGCGTTCGCTTTACCGTCGACGGCGTTCCGGTGGTCGCGCAGGCCGGCCGGACGATCATTCAAGCGTGTGACGATGCCGGCATCTACATTCCGCGTCTGTGCTATCGGTCCGACCTGCCGCCGGGCGGCGAGTGCCGGCTGTGCACGTGCAAAGTCAACGACCGCTACGCGGCGGCCTGCGTAACGCCCGTCGCGGCGTCGATGGTCGTACAAAATGACACCGCCGAACTGCTCGCGGAGCGCCAAACCATCATCGAAATGCTGTTCGTCGAAGGCAATCATACCTGCCCGACCTGCGAGAAGAGCGGGGATTGCGACCTCCAGGCGATGGCCTACCGTCTTGGACTGCACGCGATGCAGCTGCCCTATCAGTGGCCGCGGCGCGAGATCGACGCCACTCATCCGCAGGTTTTCCTGGACCGTAATACCTGCATTCTCTGCGGACTGTGCGTTCGCGCCTCACGGTTCGCCGATCGCAAATCCGTTTTCGGCTTCGAGAACCGCGGCGCTCAAACGCGCGTGGCCGTCAACGCTCCTTCGGGACTCGGCGGCACGGACATCGAGCCCGGCGACCTTGCGGTCTCCGTCTGTCCCGTGGGCGCCCTGCTCGTCAAGCACACCGGTTACCAAACGCCGTATGGGAAACGTCGCTTCGACGAGCAGCCGATCGGCTCGGAGATCGAGGGCAAGCGTGGCTAAGCCGAAACTCGCCACGTGTTCCCTGGCCGGCTGCTTCGGCTGCCATATGTCACTGCTCGACATCGACGAGCGCATCCTCGAACTGGTAGAACTGTGCGATTTGGACCGCTCGCCGCTGAACGATAAGAAGACGTTCGACTCGGTCGTCGATATCGGTTTCATCGAAGGCGGCTGCGCCAACGAGCACGACGTTCGCGTGTTGCACGATTTTCGCGAAGCTTGTCACGTTCTGATCGCCGTCGGGGCGTGCGCAATCAACGGCGGAGTTCCCGCGATGCGCAATCCCCTCAGCCTGCGGGAGTGTCTCGAAGCGACCTATCTCAGCCCTACGCCCGACGGCGATCACCGCATTCCCGACGATCCGGTACTGCCGCGCCTCCTAGATCGCGTCTACCCCGCGCACGAAGTCGTGAACATCGACTACTTCTTGCCCGGTTGCCCGCCGTCGGCCGATGTCATTTGGAGCGGTTTGAAGGATTTGCTCGCCGGCCGGGCACCGAGTTTTCCCTATCAGATGCTGCGCTATGACTAGTCCGGACACGCGCCGGATCGTCATCGACCCGATCACGCGCATCGAGGGGCACGGGAAGGTGACGATCGTCCTCAACGACGACGACAGCATCGGCGAAGCACGCTTTCACGTCGTCGAATTCCGCGGCTTCGAACGGTTCATCCGGGGCCGGCCGTATTGGGAAGTTCCGATGATCGTCCAGCGCCTGTGCGGAATTTGCCCGGTGAGTCACCACTTATGTTCCGCCAAGACGATGGACCTGATTGCCGGGGTCGACCAATTGCCGACGACGGCGGAAAAAGTGCGCCGGCTCATGCACTACGGCCAGCTCTTGCAATCGAATGCCGTGCACTACTTCCATCTGGCGACGCCCGATCTCTTGTTCGGATTCGAGGGACCGAGCCGCCAACGCAACATCGTCGGCACGATCGAGAACTATCCCGAGGTCGCGAAATGGGCGATCTTCATCCGCAAGTACGGGCAGGAAGTCATCAAGGCGGTCGGCGGCAAGAAGATCCACCCGAGCCTGGCGATCCCGGGCGGCGTGAACACGAACCTGTCAATTGCGGATCGCGATGCGCTGCGCGGAAGCATCGACCAGATCGTTGCCTGGAGTCTGGATGCGCTCGAGCTCTGCAAGCGCCTCGTCCACCAAGACGCGCCGCGGATGGCGGCGTTCGGGACCTTCGAATCCAACTACGTCAGCCTCGTCGCCGAAAACGGCGCGATGGACCTCTATGGCGGAACGTTACGCGCCATCGATCGCAATGGGGCAACGATCTTCGACGGCGTCACGCCGGCACAGTACGACGACTATATCGGAGACGAAGTGCGCTCCTGGAGCTACATGAAGTTTCCGTACATCCGTTCGCTGGGCAAAGCGGACGGCTGGTACCGGGTCGGTCCGCTCGCGCAGATCAACTGCTGCGATTTCATCGATACGCCGCTGGCCGAGCGCGCCCGGCGCGAATTCAAACAACCCGGCGCCGGTAAGCCGGTGCATTCGACCCTCTACCAGCACTGGGCGCGCGTCATTTGCATGGTTCATGCGGCGGAGAAACTGCGCGAGTTGCTCTACGACGACGATCTGCAGGGAACGGACCTCGTGGCCTACGGTGAACGCAGGCTGGAAGGCGCGGGTTGGCTGGAAGCGCCGCGCGGAACGCTCTTCCACCGCTACAAGATCGACGACAACGATCAAGTGATCGACGCCAAGCTGGTCGTCGCAACCGCGAACAACAACGAGGCGATCAACCGCTCGATCCAGCAGGTCGCCATCGACTATCTGACCGGTCGCGAGATCACGGACGAGGTGCTCAACAACATCGAGGTCGCCGTGCGAGCCTACGATCCGTGTCTCTCGTGCGCGACCCATGCGCTTGGAGACATGCCCCTCATCATCACGCTGGAGCGCGCGAACGGAGCCGTTCTTGCAAGCCGTACTCGCGATTGAGGCGCCGGTTCTCGTTCTCGGCTACGGCAACCCCGGACGCCAAGATGACGGGCTGGGGTGCACAGCTGCCGAGGCGATCGCGGATCTCGGCCTGGCCGGAGTTCGGACGAGCGCCAAGTACCAGCTCGCGATCGACGACGCCCTCGATGTGTCGGAATGCGCCGCAGTTATTTTTGTGGACGCCTCGAGAACGGCCGTCGCACCATTCTCGGTGCAACCGGTCGAAGCGAGCCTGGAGCAGATGTTCTTCGCAAGCCATGACGTGCGGCCCGAGTTCATTCTCGGTCTATGCCGTCGCCTCTACGGTTGCAGCCCGGATGCTCGCTTGATCGGAATTCGCGGCTATGCCTTCGATTTCGATGAAGGGCTGACCGATCCGGCGCGCGCGAATCTCAAAACGGCGCTGGCGTATATCCGCGGGGTGCTGAGTGGCCGGAACGCATGCGCAAGCTGATTCTCTTGATCTCGCACGATCCCCATGCGCGGGCGGTCCTGCGGCGCGCGCTTGAAGCCGAAGGGTTTTCGGTTGGGGAAGCTGCCAATAGCCGTGAGGGCGAACGCACGATTCGGCGCGTGCGGCCGGACGCTTCGATCGCCGACCTCCAGATGGAGATCGTCGAGCTAGGCGAGCCGGTCATCGAACGGCTCCGCGATGCCGACCCGCAAAGCTTGTTCTATCTCATGACGACCGGCACCGAAGCGTTGTCGGCGGAATTCAATCTCCACCATTATGGGGTGACGGGCGTATTCCTGAAACCCGTCGACACGGCGATCGTGACTCAAGTCGTCAAGTCGGCGTTATCGGGCACTTGAAGATCGCGCACTGATTTCTTCATCGGGCCTTCTTCGCCGTTCGTTAGGCTCTCCGTATGAACCGCTTCAGCCGGCATGCGAGCGCCCTACTCGCCCTCGCGCTCTTCGTCACGATTGCTCCTCAACCAGGCTCGGCGCAGGCTTCCGCAGCACCAGCAGCGGCCAACGCACCGAGCTCCGAGCAAACCATTCACGGCCGGATCACGGCGACCGACGGTCGGTTTAACATCCGTATCCACGACGACAGCGGCTACAACGATAGCGTCCAACTGCACCGCGGGACGATCATCAACCCCACCGGCCTCACGCTCGAGGTCGGGATGCGCGTTCGAATTTTGGGTTACAACGCCGGCGACGTCTTCGCGGCCAACGAAATCGATACACCGTACCGATTCGCCGGCCCGCCGCCACCGGCGATGTACTACGGTCCCGGCTGGTGGTATCCCGGATACATCTACGGCTACGGTCCCGCGTTCAGTCTGAATTTTCGCACCGGCGGCAATCTCCATCAAGGCCCGTTTCCGCATACGAATCCGGTGGTTCGTCCTCCGAATCCGCTCCCGCATGTCGGCGGCCCGTTCGTTGGAAATCCGGGCGCCCCGCCGCCGGGCCGGCGCAGCTAGCACGCGCCTCATGGCCGGACCGCCGATCGCACCTATCGTTCGCGATGACTACGTCTCGCCGGCATCGTTCGGTATTCGCACCTGGCAAGCGGTACAGGCCGCAGATCTCGACGGTGGGGCCTGCGGTGATCGAGCCCTTACGCTGCTCCTCGACTCCGGCCGAACAGCCGCCGTTCTTCTCGATATCGCCGGCCACGGTCCAAAGCGTGCGGAACTTTCATCGGCCGTGGCCGAAGTCATCGTCTCGTCGCTCGTAAGCGATCCGTCCCCGGCCGTAGCACTCGGCTGCGCGGATCGGACGCTGCGTACGTCCGACGCGGAGTTCCCTTACGCGCTAGCGTTTCTTGCGATCGTGCATCCGGTGCTGCGTACCGTTGTCTACGCCTCGGCGGGCCAGGACTGCGCGTTCGTACTCGGCCGCGACAAGCATATCCGTAGCCTCCCGCCGACTGCACCGATGCTCGGCATCCCTCTTACGCTCAATCCCTGCGATGCGCTATTTTATCTCGAGCCGACCGAAACGCTCATCATCGCCACCGACGGAATAAGCGAAAGCCGGCCGCCCGGGTCAGTTGCCTTCTTCGGCGTCGCGGGCGTCGCGCGCGCCGTCGCAGGATCGCTCCGCTCGGGCGACGACCCCGCGCTTGGCGTCCTCGAAGGTGCGCGCGTGCATGCCGGGGGAAAACTGGCCGATGATGCGGCCGTGGTAGTTATCTCCCTAACGCCGGTTACCGGCAAGGGCCGCCTCCCGGCGGAACCCCGAAGCGCAACGACGCTTCGAAAGATCGCCCCAAAAATGACTTCGTTTTGACGATATCGCTTTCGCCTCGCTTCGAGCGGCTGGGCATCATCTTGAAGCCAAGTGATTTGATGGACGACCGACTCGGCGTGCTCAATCCCGCATCGGCTCGGCTCCGTGACGGCACACTACAGCTTTATCCTCGCATCGCAGCGCCCGGCAACATTTCGAGCATCGGATCGTTTCGGGTGACTGAGCGCGCCGACGGAACCGCCGTCGCCGAGCCATGCGGCTTCGCCCTCAAACCGAAGGCACCGTATGAATTGCGCGATCGCCCCGGGGGACACGGCTGTGAGGATCCGCGCGTAACATTCGTAACAGCGATCGATCGCTATATCATGGCCTACGTCGCGCTCGGCCCGCGCGGCCCGGAGGTTGCATTGGCCGTTTCCGCCGATGGCCTCGAATGGGAACGGCTCGGGCTCATGCATTTCCCGCGAAGTGACGCGCCCTTCGCCGATAAGGACGCCGCGTTTTTCCCGGAGCCGGTACGCTCGCCGGCGGGCGTAACGTCGCTCGCATTCTACCATCGACCCACCTTGCCGATATCCATCCGCGGAGGCCCGGATGCACTCGCCGAGCTACAGGCGTTGCCGCCGGGCTGGCGGGAAAGCATCTCGATCGGTTACGTACCGTTGGCCGCCGTGCAAGCGCGCATCCACAACTTGTGCACGGTCGTTGAAAGTCATCGTCTGACGTTGCCCGCAGCGAATTGGGGCACCATCAAGGTCGGAGCCGGCGCGCCGCCGGTCAGAATACACGAAGGCTGGCTCTCCATTATACATGGAGTTGACGAGTTGGAGCATCCCAGCGGTGCTGCGCTACTGCGGTATTGCGCTGGGATTATCGTCCATGACGCGGAGCAGATCGATCGCGTTATTTTCCGCTCAACAACGCCATTGATTGTACCGGAGGTCCCGGGCGAGATCTACGGGACCGTCGGTCATGTTGTTTTTCCGACGGCAATAGATCGTAGAGAGGAACGCACCTTCGACATCTACTATGGCATGGCCGACTACGAGATCGGCCGCGGCCGCTTAACGTTATGATGTGAAGTCTAACTCCGCGGGGATAGACCTCCCGCTCAACGAACAACCATTCTGCAATGCAAACTGCGATCGAGCGACGTCGTGTGCTCGTCGTCGACGACGAGGAAACCATTGTCGAGCTCCTTACTCGCTATTTGAGTGATGAGGGTTTCACCGTCACCGGACTATTCGATGGTGCGCAAGCGTTGAATGCGGCACTAACCGGCGCCTACGATGCCATTTTGCTCGACCTCAATTTGCCGACGATGTCGGGGGTTGAAGTCTTCAAAGCGATACGCAAGTCTTCCGACGTCCCAATCCTCATGGTAACCGCTCGCTCCGATGAACTCGACCGCATCGTTGGACTCGAACTCGGCGCAGACGACTATATATCGAAGCCGTTTAGCCCACGCGAAGTCGTTGCACGAGTCAAGAACATCATCGGCCGCGTTGGCCGTACGCGCTCGCTCGAGCACATGGCGCGCGACGTGCAGCGTATCGGCAATCTGGAAATCGATCGTATCGCTCGCGAAGTTCGTCTCAACGGCTCACGCATTAACTTAACGCCGATGGAGTATCGCATTCTCGACGTACTTCTTCTCAACGCCGGAGCTGCTCTCACCCGCGCGCAACTGCTCGACAGCGTCAATACCGATGCGACGGAAGTCTTTGACCGGACGCTCGATAAGCACATCGCCAATCTCCGGCAAAAGCTCGGAGATAACCCGAACCAACCGCGCTACGTCCTCACCGTTCACGGTGTCGGCTACAAACTCGCAGCCACCGGATAAGAACCGTTCGGACACGGGTTACCCGGCGGCGGCGCGGACGGTTCAGATGCTGACGAGCGTGTGGTTTTCGACTTTGGTAACACCAGGCACCGAGTATGCTGCGCGCGATGCGTCGTCGTGTTCGGTCCAGGAGTGCACAGAGCCGTAGAGCTTCACCGTATCGTTCGACGTCTCGACGATGACGCGATTTGCGTCGATCTCGGCGCTGCGCACGAACGTCTTGCGAATTTTGTCGTTTACGTCGCCGGCGACGACATGAGGCGTGACGGTGATGTGATTGGAGACGCCGGTCACGCCGATCAGGTTACGAACGGCACGTTCCGCGTTTCCCCTGACAAATTGCCAGTCGACGCGGCCTTCGAGCGTCACCCAACCGTGCTCAACTTTGACGTTGATCGAGTCTTTAGGCAGCGTGATCTCCCAAGCCAGCACGTTGAGCGCCGCCGCGGCGAGATCGGTATCGTTGCGTTGGTGGAAGGCCGGCAATTCGACTTCGACGTCCTGCGCGACAGCCTTGACGCCGGCGACGCGTTTGGCGGCCTTCTCGGCTGCGATTTTCTCAGCGTAGCTGGGCACCTTGCCGGTGAGCGTGACGACGCCATCCTTGGCGGCGACACCGATTCTTGAAGCGTCGACACTGGGGTCGAACGACAACTCTTCCGCAACGTCCTCTTGAAGGTTCAGATCCGATTTCATTGGGCACTCCTCGTAGGGGGGCTTCCGGTAGGATGAACCGGATGCACGCTATTGTCGGAAGGCGATTTGAAGAGCGTGTGAAGTTCCCGTGCCGCCGGCCTTCATTTCCTAGACACGTTTGCTGTGGTAGTATAGCGGACGAACGCTTGCATCCTCGGAGCGAAAATAGACCGGCCACGAACTACGGTGACGCCGCCCTCGACTTCGCGTAATCGGCAGCCACCGCATCGCATGTTCGACTCGGCTTGTCCTGAATGCACGCAAAGACTGCGGAGAAATCTAAGTCGCTTACGTTCGGATGCTTAACGTAAAACTCGTTCATCCCGTCGACGTACGCGGGGATCTGTTTGCCGTCGAAGGTCGGAGCCTGGCCGCTGATCGCCGCAGCGGCGGCGTTGCGTAGCGTTTGCCCTAACGCAATCTTCTGATCGTTGCTCAGCGATGAGCGCGTAATCGCCGCAGTTCCGGCTCCCTCGCCGGCCAGAAGGCCACTTCTCCAACCGGCTTGGTAAGCTGCCGTCGCGCCGGTCATGACATTGCCCTTTGCATCGTTCGGAAGAACATCCCACCAGTAGCCGTCGGTCACGACACCACCGGTAGCGCCGGCCGCCGAGGAGACGAGGACGAGCAGGCTGAGGATTCCGATCGCGCGGCGTGTCATATCACTAGTCTATTGCCGCTCATGAATGTCTCGTGAACCCCCGGCTTCACCAGCTCTTCTTTCGCTCAAAGTACGGCTTGCAGTATGGCAGTGACAATGGCTGAGATCGTTGTGTCCGTGAACGGCGTCGACCGAACCCTGCGGTGCGAACCACAGACGACCCTCGCGGAGGCGCTGCGTGGAGCGCTCGAACTCACCGGTACGAAGATCGCCTGTAACCGGGGTGCATGCTCAGCGTGCACGGTTTGGCTCGACGGAGAACCTGTGTGCGCATGCATGCTATTGCTCGCCGATGTCGGCGAGCGCAGCGTCACGACAATCGAGGGACTCGCCGACGGCAACAACCTACAGCCGATACAGCGCGCATTCATCGACTACGACGCCATTCAGTGTGGCTTCTGCACACCTGGACTCGTTATGAGTTGCGCCGCACTGCTCAAGGACACGCCGCATCCGACGACCGAGCAGATCCGTACGGCTATTGGGGGACACCTTTGCCGCTGCGGCACGTATCCCCACGTGATCGAAGCAACGTTGGCCGCAGCCGGCGGGGTAGCGGAGTGATAAACGACGGAGCGTTGCAGACCGAACGATTGGCGGTGGGAATTTTGAGCACCGGCCTGACGGAAATCGACCGCCCCGTTCCTGCCGGCGAGCCGCCGCCGCTTGCCCCCAACGCTGACCTCAAGGTTATCGGCCGGCGGACTCCGAGAATCGACGCGCTCGCGAAAGTAACCGGCGCTGCGCGTTTTACGGTCGACGTGAAACTTCCGGGAATGCTGCACGCGCGCATCTTACGTTCCCCGGTGCCGCATGCGCGCATCCGCGCGATCGACGTTTCTGCCGCTGGCCGGTACCCGGGTGTCCGGGCCATCGAAGTGATCGCCGCTTCCGGCGATCCGTCGACCGCCGCGATTCGTTACGCGGGCGAACCGATTGTCGCCATCGCCGCAACGGATGCGAGTATCGCCGAAGCGGCGCTCGGTCTGATCCACGTCGACTATGAAACACTCCCCTTCGTCGTAGACTTTGAGCAAGCGCGTGAGGCGACGGCGCCGCTCGTCTACGGCGACGGCGAAGAACGTCGTGCGCTCCAGGACGAGTGGATTTTACCCTACCTCCCGCGCAATGGAAACGTGCAGCAGGCTGTTTCCGCCGGGAATCGCGGCGATGTCGAAAGCGGCTTGCAGCAAGCCGACGTGATCGTCAGCGGCGACTTCCGCACCAACGTACAGACGCACTGTTGCCTCGAGCCGCACGGCATCGTCGCTGATTGGCGCCCGGACGGCCTTACCGTCTACGCGTCGACACAGTTCACGGCCGGGGTGCGGGCCACGTTGGCGCAGGAATTCGACTTACCGTTACATCGCGTCCGCGTGATCGTGTCCGCAATGGGCGGCGGCTTCGGTTCGAAATCATCCCTTCGGGACTATGGCCGCATCGCGGTCCGGCTTTCGCGGCGGGCCAATGCACCCGTGCGTTTAGTCCTCGATCGCAAAGAGGAGCAACTCGATTCCGGCAATCGGCCCGGCACTTGGCAGCGCCTGCGTATCGGCGCACGCCAAGATGGTTCGCTTGCCGCCATCTCATTGACGAGTTACGGCACGGCCGGCGTCGGAACCGGGGCCGGCGTCGGAAACATCGCGCAGGCGCTTTACACCTGTCCGAACTTCGAAAGCGCGCAATATGACGTCTTCGTCAACGCGGGTCCGGGCTCGGCGATGCGGGGACCCGGAAATACGCCCGGCGCTTTTGCGCTGGAGCAGACCATCGATGAACTGGCCGAACGGTTGCAGCTCGACCCGCTGAAACTGCGCGACGGGATCGATCCCAGTACAGTTCGGCGCGAAGAGCGACGGATCGGGGCCGAACGTGCGGGATGGAATCGCCGGCACGCGCCCGGCGCAGACGCCGGGCCGATCAAGCGCGGTCTCGGCGTCGCGCAATCGCTCTGGTCGGCAAACGTGCAAACCAACGCGGCATGCGAGGTACGACTTTACCGAGACGGCTCCGTCGAGATTCTTTCGAGCGTACAAGACATCGGCACGGGAATCGGGACGATTCTCGCTCAGGTCGTTGCCGAAGAGCTGGGACTTCGCCCCGCGCAGATCACGGTGCGCATCGGCGATACCGAGTTTCCGCCAGGCGGGCCTTCGTACGGTAGCCGAACGACCGCCTCGATCACCCCGCCCGCGCGCACTGCGGCATATCGTGTGCGCGAAATGCTCTTTCAGCAGCTTGCCGGAAAGCTCGGCGTTCCCGCTTCAACCTTGTTTGCTCACGACGGCGTCATCAGCGTTCGCGGCGAGACGAAGCCCGACATCAGCTTTTGCGAAGCCGCTGCCGCCTTGCGTACGGACCGCATCAGCGCAGTCTGCTCGCGGCAGGACGACTATATGGGCTTTCGCCACGCAGCTGGGCCCGACGCTGCGATGGCGCACCAAGATCTCGGCGGGGTGCAATTCGCCGAAGTCGCGGTCGATACGGAGACCGGCATCGTCCGCGTCGAGCGTGTGGTCGCGGTCCAAGATTGCGGGCGCCCGATGAATCCGTTGCTAATCGAAAGCCAAGTCCAGGGCGGCGTGCTCATGGGGCTATCTTACGCCTTGTTCGAGGAGCGAGTGATGGATCGCCACACGGGCCTTATGGTTAATCCAAATCTCGAGCAATATAAAGTCGCGGGTTCGCGGGAAACGCCGGCGATTGATGTCGTCGTTCTCGAGAACTATCAAGGTCAAAGCGCAACCGACGCCTACGGGATCGCCGAACCATCGAACATTGCAACGGCTCCCGCCATCGCCAATGCCGTCTACAACGCAATAGGGGTACGAATGCGCGAACTCCCGATGACCCCGGCACGGGTTCTTGCTGCGCTCGGCAAAGTTCCGACCCTGGAGCACGCGTCATGAAACCGTTTGCTTTCGTTCGCGCGCAATCGGTAGCAGAAGCCGCCGCATCGGCATCAACGACGGTCGCCGCCGCAATGGTCGCGCAGTCGAGCCCGTCTCAGGACAAATTCCTGAAAGCCGGCGGCATCGATCTCCTCGACCTGATGAAAGAGGGCCTTGCGCCGCAAGGCCTCATCGATTTACGGCAAGTTCCTCATCTCGACGGTGTCACCGATGCCGGTGCCTCCGGGGTACGTATCGGGCCGCTCCT
Organism: Vulcanimicrobiota bacterium; assembly: GCA_003164495.1. GTDB lineage: Bacteria > Vulcanimicrobiota > Vulcanimicrobiia > Vulcanimicrobiales > Vulcanimicrobiaceae > Lustribacter > Lustribacter caenicola. The sequence goes on along the minus strand of PLTN01000182.1, from coordinate 27,099 downwards.
CACGCTGGCGAAGGTTTCGACGAACGATCTCATCCAGGGACGCTATAGCGCCCTGGCGCAAGCTGCCGGTGCGGCCGCGAGCCCGCAAATCCGCAACGTCGCCACGCTGGGCGGGAACCTCTTGCAGCGGCCCCGTTGCTGGTACTTTCGCTCGCACGACTTCCATTGCTTGCGCAAGGGCGGCGGACACTGCTTCGCGATCAACGGCGAGAATCAGCATCACGCCTTGTTCGACAACCACGTCTGCGCCATCGTTCATCCGTCGACGGTTGCCACGGCGCTGGTCGCACTGGGTGCATCGGTCGAGCTCACCAACGCGAGCGGCGACGTTCGAACGCTGCTCCTCGAGAACTTTCTCCTCTCGAGTACGGATGACGTCCATCGCGAGAACGATCTCGAGCCGCAAGAAGTGCTCACCGCCGTGCAACTGCCGCTGCTCTCGGAGAGCACACGTTCCGTGTACCTCAAGCAGGGCGAAAAGGATTCGTTCGATTGGCCGCTGGCCGAGGTTGCCGTCGCGATCGATCGGGCAGCCGATGGGCGTTGCCTGCGGGCGGCCGTCGTCCTCGGAGCAGCTGCGCCCGTACCGCATCGGGCAAGAGCGGCTGAAGCCTTGCTGGAGGGTGCGCACATCGACGAGCGCGTCGCCGCGGACGCGGCAAAGCGCGCGCTCGAGGGCGCGACGCCGCTCGCGCAAAACGCGTACAAGATCCCGCTCTTCGAAGCACTCGTCCGGCGAGCGATCCTCGCTGCGGTAAACTGACCCCGCGCTAAAGACCGGTCGGAAACGTCTCGGCGACTTCGCCCTTTTCCCACGCTGCGGTGCGTTCGAGCGGTTCCACCGCACGGGTGTGATCGATGTGGATGACGATGTCGAACTGACGCGGGAGCCTCGATGTGAAGTAGTGGCTCTGCCGCTCCGTTTGCGGGCGGTAGACGACCCCGATCGCACGCTCGAGCAGTGGACCCTCACACGCGGCCCGAACGGCGGGATCGTCGAGCATCAGGCTGAAGCGCGGGACGCCGGTACGATGGAAGAGCTCCTCGTAGCTGCCCGCGATTCCGGGGCGAACCGTCTTCCGCTCCACCGGAGCCCCCCAGTCGGAGGCTGCGCTCACCGTTCCGCGATATGTGGTGAAGCCGATCAGTGCGGCCTGCGTTCCGTACCGGTGACGGCTGAGCTCGCCGATGTTGAACTCTCCGGTGGCCGACAGTTCGGTCGCGGCCGCGTTGCCGACGTGGGAGTTGTGGGCCCACACGACGATCTTTTTCGTCTCGCGATGGCGTCCCAGGTGCGTCTCGAGCGCTTCCAGCGTTTCGAACATATGCCCATCCCGCAAATTCCAGGATGAGACATGCCGGTCGATCATCGTGCGATAGTATTCTTCAGCAGCCCTCGCGACGCGAGCGTTTTGCTCGGCGTAGAAATACTCGTCTGCGGCCACGACGCCGTCGAGATGCAAATAGGCCTGCGAACGCCGCCGCAGCTCGAGTAGGGTCTGCACGACATCATCGCGACACGAGGCCGTCATACCGAGCGCGACGCCATGACCGTATTGGGTCGGGTCGGTAACGCTATCGAAGCAGCTGTAGTGCTGCCGAGCGCGAGCGGCCGCGGCGGGATCCACGCGCTCGAGGTAACGGACGACTTCCTCGATCGAGGCCTGGAGACTGTAGAGGTCGAGACCGTAAAACCCCACGTGCCGCCGATGCGGGCGCGAATCGTTGAACTCACGTAGCCAGCCGACGAAATCGAGGACATCGGCATTCCGCCACATCCAGGTCGGGAACCGCTTGAAGCCGGCCAACGCTTCGGCAGCATCAGCATCGGTGCCGGTGCCGGTGACGTAGCGGTTGACGCGCAACGCATCCGGCCAGTCGGCCTCGACCGCAACGGCCGCGAAGCCCTTTTGCTCGATCAGGCGGCGCGTGATTTCGGCGCGCTCCTGATAGAACTCGTGCGTTCCGTGCGAGGCCTCGCCGATCAGGACGACCGATGCGTTGCCGACGCGCTCGATGATCGCCGCATATGGATCTTCGGCATGGGCAAGCGCGTCGGCCGCGGCGCAGTCGCGAAGGGAGGCAACCGCGACGGTACTCATCGCGCCGCTCGCGAGGCGGCTTGGTTCAGCAGGCGGCGTACTTCGTCGTCACCCACTTGCGAGAAATCGTCGTACCACTTGCCGACGCCCCCAAACCGAACCGGGGTGAGGTAGCAGATAACCTCATCGGCGTGCTCGCGCAGTAAGGCACAAGCTTCGATCGAGGCCACGGGTACCGCGACGACGATGTTCGCCGGCCGCTTGCGCTGCAACGCGTTCACGGCAACGAGCATGGACGTACCGGTAGCGAGTCCGTCATCGACCAGAATGACGGTCTTGCCTTCGACGGCCGGATACTGACGATGATCGCGATAGAGGTGCTCGCGACGCTCCAGTTCCTGGCATTCGCGCTGCGCGACCTCGACGATCTCGTCGTGCGAAATGCCTAACGCCTCGATCGTTTCCTCGTTCAAAACATACGCGCCGCCGCTCCCGATGGCGCCCATCGCGAACTCCTCGTGACCGGGAACCCCGAGCTTGCGCACGGTGAACGTGTCGAGGGGTACGCCGATGGCCATCGCGACTTCGAACGCGACGGGAACTCCGCCGCGCGGCAAAGCGAGTACCACGACATCGTCGCGCCCGGCAAATTTCTGCAACAGCGAGGCGAGCAAACGCCCCGCCTCGCGCCGGTCATGAAACGTTTCCCGTACCGATGGTTGAGGCGCTAAGCTGCTGTTTATCATGATGGAATCTCTCACAAGGTTGGCACGTCGATCGTATCCACCTGATGTGAAGGCACCATGAAGGCAGCAATGACTGAAAGCTAGCCCGCCTTGACGACGTTCGCCGACTCGACCTCCTGCAGGATGCGCTCGAAGATGCGAGTGACGTTGCGTTCGGCAATATCGCGTAATGCGCCGGCTTCACGGTTATCCGCACGGCCGCGCAAGAACGCGAACCGTCCGATCAACAACGCCCGGCTGGCATGCGGCGGCTCATCGTCTAGCCGGACATCGCCTTCGAAGAAGTCCCAAACATCGAGCGGCGAGGAGCACCGCAGCTCAATCCGCCAATCGGAAGAATCGGCCGATGGCCTCAGCACCACCTCGACCGGCAGCGACGTTTCTTCTTCGGCTGAGCCGGAAACCATCAAGGATACCTTCCCTGCCAGGCGTTTTTGCAAGAGAGGCAAGAGCCGCGCGGCTTTTCGCGCAGGAACGTGCAGCTTTCGCTGGAGCACGATCGCATGCTCCGATGCTCTTGACCGGTCTCGGGCTCCGTCGTCAAGGATCATCATGGGTGCGTCCCCCGTTGCGCGCAATCGTAGGGACGTGATTTGAAGACCTTGTGAAGGGAGCAGTTACTGCGCCGGCGGCGACGGCAGCGCGCGCATGTCGACGAACGGGACCTCCGGATCGCGCCACGGCTCGATCGCGGCAGGAGCCGCCGCACCGGCCGGTCCGAGCGATTTGACGAACGCGTAGATCGCGCGCAGGTCGCTGTCGGGAAGCTGCCGGAGATCTTCCCATACCATCGGCGGATGCCCCCCGCGGGTCCGGACGGCTTGAATCCAGCGGTCCACGGACATCACTTGGAAATCGAGCCGCACGTTGGTCGGATAACTCGTACCCCACCAGCCGCGGTAACCGACCGAACTCCCGGTTAACCAGCGCGACTCCGGCACCGCCCCGTCCGTATTGCGCCAGCCGACCGTGTGACAATCGTTGCACGTGCCGTAGACGACGAGCGCGCGTCCGCGCGCGATCGTTGCCGCCGCCGGCGAGGAGCGCGGCGAGGACGCATCGACCGTGGCCAGGAGAACGGCCGCTGTTCCGAGGGCAGCCAAGGCGTACGTGCGGATGTTCATTTTACGATCAAGCTCCCAGCAACGCGTGAAGGCCCTGCGAAGATCAAACGTCCCGGTGCATTCGCGCAAACTTCATAGGCAGCGCTTATCCTACGCGCATGAACGGGCGTTCGACGGTTTCATTTACGCTCCGCTGGGCCGCAGCCGGCGCCGTGACCGAATGCGTCGCCGTCGTCGTCGCATGCCTCGCGGTCGCGACGACATGGCCGCTGGTAGCAATCTGTGCGCTCGTCGAAGGCATTCTCCTGGGCCTGCTTCAGGGCTGGCTCCTTCATGGGCTGCGTGTCGCACTCGTTCTTCGCTGGACCCTTGCCACTGCCGCGGGCCTGCTTATCGGCCGCTGCATCGAGTACGGGGCCGACATCTCGCCGCTCGCCGCAGCAATCCTCGAACAACCGCTCCTGGTGCAGATCTTCGGCGGCGTCGCGCTCGGCGCAGCCGTCGGAGCAGCATCGGGGTCTTTTCAGGCGTTGCTGTTACGAGACCGTATGGACCAGCCGCAGCAATGGATCGTTGTCTGCAGCATCGCGTGGGCGGTTGCGCTACCCGTGTTGCTCGCGGCCGGCTCCGTGGTGGCGGGGCTGTCAGCCGTCGCTCCGTGGCAGGGTGCGCTCGCGGTCGTTAGCATCTTTACGGGCATCGGCGCGTTGACCGGGTCGATCGAAGGTGCCGGATTAGCACGCCTGTTACGGCGAGCCGGTCAAAATACCGCCGGTACCCAGCGTTCGAGCATGCCGCGCAGGTCGGCAAGTTTGACCGGTTTCGGAAGGTAATCGTCCATCCCGGCCTCGAGACATGCAACGCGATCTTCGGCGAACGCGTTGGCTGTCATCGCGGTGATGGGAACACGAGACCGACCCGAACGCTTTTCCGCTTCGCGAATCGCTCGTGCAGCGTCCAAGCCGTCCATGTTGGGCATCTGGCAATCCATGAAGATCATGGCATAGCGCTCGCGGCCTGCGGCCTCGACCGCTTGAAGTCCGTCCGAAACGAAAGTCACCGGTACGCCGAGATCGTCGAACTGCAGTTTGAGCAATCGCTGCAGGCGTTCGTTGTCCTCGGCCACGAGTACGCCTGTACCGTGTACCGCGGTCACGTCGACCGTTGCCGTCGTATCCGGTGCGGCCGGTGCCGGATGCGCCGGCAAGACGGCTTGCACGATCGAGTCCAAGAGCTGCGATTGGCGCAGCGGTTTGCGCAGCGCCCGGTCTTTACCGATGAAAATGATCCGCTCCGGCATGATCGCACTCAAGACCTCGATCGTCGCTCCGACGTCGACCCCAACCATGCTGTCGAGGTCGACGATGACGACCCAGGTGCGCGCTGAATCGGCGCGGAGCGCCGCGACGACGTCCTCCCGCTTTTCCGCACGACGGCTTTCCATCGACCAAGCCGTCAAGTAGCGCTCGACGATTTCGGCGAACGTGTCATCACCGGAAAGGATCACGGCGCCGATGCCGTCGAGGGTGCGTTTCTCGGTCTCCGCGGCCCGTTTAAAGCGCGCTGTGAACCAGAACGTCGAACCCGACCCCGACTCGCTCGTGACCCCGATTTCGCCGCCCATCAATTCGACCAGACTCTTGGAGATCGAGAGCCCGAGGCCGGTGCCCCCGAACTTGCGCGACGTCGAGCCGTCGGCCTGAGCGAACGGCTGGAAGAGTTGCGTCACGACGTTTTCCGGGATCCCGATACCGGTGTCTTTCACGTCGAAACGCAAGACGATGTCGCCGTCGAGGACTTCCTTCGGAATCACGCGCGCCACGACGTGGCCGTACTCGGTGAACTTCACGGCGTTGCCGAGCAGGTTCATGATGATCTGACGTAACCGGTCGGCGTCGCCGTACAGCGGAGGAATCGCCGGATCGACGTACGTGTGGAGCGCGAGCCCTTTCGAACGAGCCAGCTCGGCGACCACGTCGGCCGCGCCTTCGAGCGCCGCCTGCATCTCGAACTTGCTGCTTTGCAGCTCCATCTTGCCGGCCTCGATTTTCGAGAAATCGAGCACGCTGTTGATCAGCGCGAAGAGCGCTTCCGCCGCTTCGGCAATCGTCTGCGCGCTGATCCGCGCGCGCTCGTCGAGCTTCGATCGCGTCAGCAATTCCGCAGCGCCGATGATCGCGGTGAGCGGCGTGCGCAACTCGTGGCTCATCGTCGAAACGAACTGTGTCTTAAAACGCGAAGCGTCGGCCAACTCCTGATTGAGTGCTTCGAGTTCGGTCGCGTGTTGCTGCATGCCGGCATGGATGAGGCGCAGATCTTCAGCGTGTTTGCGCTCGGTGATGTCCGTGATCGCTGCGAGCGTGAACGTCTCGAGGTCGGTCACGATCGGATTGAGGCCGATCTCGATCGGCACCTCGCTGCCGTCTTTGCACCGGCCGTAAAGATCGCGTCCCGCGCCCATCGATCGTGCGACCGGTGCTTCGGTGAACGAATCGCGCAGCGCCGGATGACCGGGGCGAAAGCGCGCCGGAACCAGCATCTCGATCGATTGGCCGAGCAGTTCTTCACGCGTGTAGCCGAAGAGCTTCTCCGTCTGCGCGTTCACGAGCGTGATGCGGCCGCGTTGGTTGACGAGAACCTTGGCATACGGCGAGCCGTCGATGATCGCGATGAGAAAGTCTTCCTTGCTGGAATCTTTCGCGACGCTGGGAGGAACCCGCGATGTCGTCAATGCCGCATCAGCATCTTGGAGCGACTCGAGGACCGTCTGCAGGTTTGCGTCGTTGGGCTCGAGCTTGCCGTCGATGAAGGCATAAACGCTCCCAATCGCAACGGCTAAGTCGTTACGTATATCGTGCAGCGTTTTGTCCATGGGGTGCCTTCTCCGAGCGCCGGATCCTCAGAAGACCCGCCCTGATTGATCGTACACAGTAGTGCATCGTTGTTCCGTGTTCGCCGACGCGGCACCTAGCTCGACGACCCCACGGGCCGGCGTCAGCTACGAGTCCACCGGTGAGGAAGCCGGGCCCGGGACAACGAGGATGGGACACGTGCTGAACTCCAGCACGTGCTCGGTTTGGCTGCCGACGTACGGCGAGCGCAGCCCGGTTCGATGCGAAACCGCCATGACGATCAGGTCCGCACGCCACGCACGTGCTTCCTCCAGGATACATCGGAACGCCTCGCCCGGGCGCACCACCGCGTCGCTCTTCTCTACGGCAACTCCGGCGGCGCGCACCTCACGAACGACGTGCTCGACGAGCCGTTCCGCGCCCGTCCCTCGAACTGCGTTGGTCTCCGGCGGCGACTCCGGAACCGCGGTCAGGATGCGCACGGCCGCGTTCCAACCCGCCGCGAGGCGCGCACCGTAGCGCGCTGCGGCCAAGCTTTCAACCGAGTCGTCCACCGCGAACAACACCCGTTCCATCAACGCGCCATCCGCGAGCGCGCCCAACGGGTTACGACACGCTCCTCCCGTTCGAGCTCTTCGAGCTGGAGCTCGAGCGTTCGCAGGGCGTCTTGCAGCGCCGGAACGCGGTGGCGCTCGATCCCGCGCAGGCGGCGCTGCGTCGCTTGCAGTTCGTCCCCGATCTTCTGCCGGGCCGTTTCCGCGACCGCGACTTCGACCGCCAGCGCGAGCGCGCGACGATATGCCGCAGCAGCGGGCCCGAGCGCCGCGTTGGCCGCGGCCAGCTCCCGCGGCGCGAGTTCCGCAAGCTCGCAACGGGCTTCATCCGGGTGCTGCGCGCCCATCGTATTGCGCCAGGTCACGGTTACCCTGGCTTGCCCAGCCACCGCGCCGGCGACCAGCGCCGTCTCAGCCGAGCCGCCGAGCAGCGCGGCGCGCAGTCCCCAGATTTCCGCCTCGACGCACGCGGCGGTCAACGTCTGCCGCCGCTCCTCGGCGAGCAGCGCAAGTTGATCGAATTGGCGGCGCAGCAGCTGCCGTTTCCGGTCGAGAAGGTCACGCCCGCGCTGCGCGGCGTCGATGCGATCGAGTAGCCACAAGCGTCCGGCTCGACCGGCGGGAAGTCGTTCAGGCATGCTCGCCGGCCTCACCGCCGGCATAGTGCGCATCGATGTCGGCGGCCGGCAGCAGCGTGAGCTCGCGGCGCGGCAGCTCGGAGAGCACGCACCACATGCGCGCCAGCGTGTCGTCGAGCGTGCGCGATTCGTCGACACGCTGGGCGACGAGTTGCGCCGTGAAGGCGCTCGCGCAGGCGAGGTAACTGCGATCGGTTTCCGTCAGCGCCGCGGCACCGACCAGATCGGCGAGATCCCGTGCTTCGCGTGCGCGCGCGAGCGCTGCGAGCAATTGCGCGGCGGCAGCCGGGTGGTCGGCTCGCGTGCGCCCGGCTCCGGTACCCTTGCGCATCAATCGCGAGAGCGAGGCGAGCACGTCGATCGGCGGGTACACACCGGCGCCCGCGAGTTCCGGCGTCAGCACGATTTGGCCCTCGGTGATGTAGCCGGTGAGATCGGGGATCGGGTGCGTGATGTCGCCGGCCGGCATCGTCAACACCGGAACGAGCGTGAGCGAACCTTTGCGGCCGCGAATACGGCCGCAGCGTTCGTAGATCGACGCCAGGTCGCTATAGAGATAGCCCGGATACGCGCGGCGGCCCGGCGTTTCGCCGCGCGCCGCGGACACCTCGCGCAGCGCTTCGCAGTAGCTCGTCATGTCGGCCAGGATGACGAGCACGTGTTGATCGCGCTCGAACGCCAGATACTCGGCCACGGTAAGCGCGACGCGCGGGGTGAGAATCCGCTGGACCACCGGATCGTCGGCCGTATCGAGAAAGAGGGCGAGATCGCCGGCCGCCGCGCGCGATTCGAGCGCGTCGCGCAACGTCGCGGCATCGGCGTGCGTGAGGCCCATCGTTGCAACGATGACCTTGAACGGCTCGCCCGCCGCGTTCGCTTGGGCCGCGAGCTGCGCGGCTAATTCCAAATGCGGCAGTCCGGCCGATGAGAACACCGGAAGCTTCTGTCCGCGCACGAGCGTCATCAATGCATCGATGGCCGAGATGCCGGTGACGATCGGATCGCGCGGAACGTCGCGCGCAACCGGATTGATCGGCGCACCGGCGACCGGGCGCGTCGTTGCGCCCAGCATGGGTGGGCCGCCGTCGAGCGGTTCGCCCATCCCATTCCACACGCGGCCGAGCCAACCGTCACCGACCGGGATCTCGAGCGGCGTGCCCTCGAAGGCAACGTGGACTTGGGCGGGATCGATCCCGCTCGTTCCACCGAGCACTTGAACGACGGCGAGATCGCGGTGCACTTCCAGCACGAGGCCGCGACGCAGCTCGCCCGACGGCAGCCGGACGACGGCAAGTTCGTCCCAACCGGCTGCTCCGCCGACGCCCGAGACGACGAGCAATGGACCCGCAACGCTGCGGGCGCCGGCATATTCCACCGGGGTGCCGTTCACGCGAGCTGCTCCAGTTGGGCGAGGATCTCGCGCTCGGCCGCCGCGACGCCCAGCGCATCGTCGGGACGTAATTCGTCGCGCAAACGCGCGACGCGCGAGAGGTCGCATTCCTCGATCACGGCGGCCGGAACGCCGCCCGCGATCAAACTCAAGCAGCTATCGTAGACGGCCAGAACGAGTTCGAGCAGCGCCGACTGTTTGGCAGCGCCGCACGTCGCATCGTTGGCACTCAACGCATTCTGCTGCAACACGGCATCGCGCAAGAGCCGCCCGGCCAAGATCACCATCCGCTCGTTGCCGGGCAACCCGGTCAACCCGACCAATTCCACGACGGACTCGAGCCGGTCGGCCTCCGCCAACACGGTCACGCCGCGAGCCCGGTCGCGATTCCAGTTGGAACGGCCGGCCGCTCCGTGCCACGCGCCGACGGCTTCGACGTCACGCGAGAACGAGCGCCGCCACGTCACGGCCGGATAATGGCGCGCATAGGCGAGGTTGCGATCCAGCGACCAGAGAGAACGCACGAAGCGCTCCGTATGTGCGGTCACGGGTTCCGTCATGTCACCACCGGCCGGTGAGACGGCACCGATCGCGCTCACGGAGCCGGTGCCGCCGCCGAGCGTCGTGACGCGTCCGGCACGTTCGTAAAACGCGGCGAGCGCCGAGGAGAGTCCGGCAGGGTACCCTTCTTCGGCCGGCAACTCGCCGCTGCGCGAAGAAAATTCGCGCAGCGCTTCGGCCCAGCGGGACGTTGAGTCGGCAAGCAGCACCGCATCGTAGCCCATGTCCCGATAGTATTCGGCGACGGTCATGCCGGTGTAGATACTCGCCTCGCGCGCCATTACGGGCATGTTCGAGGTGTTCGCGATGACGACGGTACGCTCGAGCAAGCTGTGCCCGCTCGTACGGTCGCCGAGTTCGCTCAGATCCGCCATTGCATCCGCAAGTTCGTTACCGCGTTCGCCGCATCCGACGAAGACGATAACGTCCGCATCGCACCACTTGACGATCTGCTGCAACAACATCGTCTTGCCGGTCCCGAAGCCGCCGGGTACGGCTGCTGTCGCGCCCTTCGCGATCGGGAAGAACAGATCGAGCACGCGCTGTCCGGTGAGCAACGGTGCATCGCTCGCGAGCCGCGTACCGATCGGACGGGGGACGCGGATCGGCCAGCGCTCGCGCACGCCGATCGCCCGGCCGTCGATGACCGCAATCGGAGATTCACCGGTGACGTCACCATCGGCGGCGATCGATTCTACGCGGCCGGATATTCCGGGCGGAACGAGTACGCGATGTTCGATCGGGCCGGCCGTCGCGATGCGGCCGAGCAGCGCGCCCGAAGCCACTTGATCGCCGGCTTTCGCCACGGCGACGAACGGCCAAACATGGCCATCGTTCGGCGCATCGAGCGTGCTCGCACCAAGCCAATCCGGACGGCCCGCGAGCGGCCGTAACAGCCCGTCGAACGTTCCGCCGAGCAAATCGGGTCCGAGCCACGCGGAGAGCGCGTAACCGGCCGTGGCGGCAGGATCGCCCGTGCGCACGCCGCTCATCGACTCGTAGGCTTGCGCGGTCACGAGGCCGCTGTCGATCGAGACGACTTCGGCGGGAAGACGCCCTTCGCCGATCGCGACGAGTTCGAGCATCTCAACACGGTCGAGGCCTTCGATCTCCACCAACGGCCCGTTCACGCGCACGACGTGACCGCTCATGCCCACAACGCTTCGATCTGTGCGCCGTCGTGCGCCAACTCGCGGTCGACGAGCAGATCGGCGCGAACCGGCGCCGCTGCTTCCGTCGTCGCATGACGCTTGAGCAGAATGTCCAGCATGCTGCCGCGCACGGCCTCGTATGCTCGCCGCTGAGCGGCGAGGATCATGCCGCGTGCATCGCGCCGGGCACTTGCCAGCGCGATGCGCGCCTCACGATCGGCCGCGTCTTTTCCGTCACTGCGCGCTTGCGCGAGCAGCGCATCGGCCGCGCCCTGCCCCTTCGCCACGATGTCCTGCGCCTCGGCGTCGGCCGCCGCCAGCAGCGCCGCCGCTTGACGCTGCGCGTTTGCGCGCAACGCATCGGCGACCGCCTCCAATGGGGACGTCGAGGTATCGTTCACGGCAACGTGACGATGAGCGTGTTCGCGCGTCCCTCGGCGACCGTGCCGCCGAGCGCATCAGCCGCAAGCGGCGTCATCACGACGACGGCAACGTCATCCGGAAGCGAACGCCACGCCGTGCGAACGGCGTCCGGCGAATCGGCCACCATGACGAACGCTCCGGCAAGCGCGAACGCCTCCGTGCGAACGGCTTCACCGAGCACCGCGATGCGCGACACGTCAGGCTTTGCTGATCAGGATGATGGCGACCACGAGCCCGTAGATGGCGATGCCTTCCGCGAGGCCGACGATCACCATCGCGCGCCCGAATAATTCCGGCCGCTCGCTCATCGCCGCGAGCGCCGCCGATCCCGTGTATGCGACGGCGATCGCGGCGCCGATCGATGAGCCGGCGACGGCGATGGCAGCGCCGATGAGGGCATCACCGGACGGCGATGACGTCGCCGCGCCGGCGGCTGCGGTCGTGAGGGCCATGAAAACGGGCACGCGCCCGAAGATCGAGACAAACGGCGCGAGCATCACGCCTCCTTTGCGGCAACGGTAGGAACTTGCCAGGGCTGAAACGTCCGGCCCGAGGCGATGAATATCCGTGAGAACAGCTCGTAGTAATCCAGACGCAGCGCCTGGATTCCGGCCACGAGGGCTTCGAGCGCGAACGCGATCGCGTTCCCGCACAAGAAGAGCACGGCAGCGAGCGGCCACCACGCGGGTCCGTGCTGGGCAACGAAGAGGGTCCCGCTCCACACGATCGAGCCGAGAGCGGCGTGCGTGAGCCCGAACGCCGCCAATCGCCCGAACGAAACCGTGTTCGCTCCGATGCGTATGACCGCGTCGAACAACTCGACCCCGGCCTCGACCGCGCCGGCTGCTCGACCGCCGGCTTCGGCATAGAGTCCGATGAAACCGAGGATCAGTCCCAGCGCAGCGACCCCGCAACCGGACAGCGTCACCGGGAGCAGTTGCAGAAACCAGCCGAAGCCGGCCAGTGCAAGCCCGAGATAGAGCGCGCCCCCGGCAAACCCGGAAAGTTCGACCAGCGCCAACGCCGGACCGCCTTCGCGCCAACGGTTCACGGTACCGATGCCGTACGACACCGAAAGCAACGCGGCGCCCACACCGATCCCGGCGCCGAGTAGGGTGATCGGTTGCGCGAGCGGCGAGAGCCACAGCACCGGAACGAGTCCCGTCGGGCCGAACGCTTCGCCGTACGCGAGCCCGAAGAGAGCACTGGCGATACCGGCTCCGACGACGAACGGCGCGGCGCGCCGGTATTGCGCAAACCATCCCTTACGCGCTCGTGCGAGCAAGAGACCCCCGGCAACGAGCAACGCCCCGTGACCGACATCACCGAACATCATTCCGAACATCACGGCATACGCGAGACCGGCGAAGAGCGCGGGGTTCACGTCGGCGTACGGCACGGTCGTGTAGACGTCGACGAGCGGTTGGAACGCATTGGATCTACCGCCGGTGCTCAGCAGCGTCGGAGGCTCCGCGCCGCGCGGAAATGGGAGACGCACCACCGAGCCGCCCAGTGGACGAACGTGTTCGGCCAGCGCGTCGATGGCCGCGCCCGGGCTCCAACCGGCGATGGCCGAGACGGAACCGCGCACGATCGCCGATCCGGCGATGCGGTCGAGTTCGCCGGCGCCGGCAGCAGCGTCGGGAAGGATGTCCGGTTCGACGACGCCGGCCGCGCCGACCGCGGCGAGAACACGCTGCAAATCGTCGGTTGGCGCAACGACGGCGATTCGATCCATGCGAATCGGCTCAGGCAACTTCATCGAAATCCTCCGCCGTAAAAAGTCCGCCGCGCGCGGCTCGTTCGAGTGCACCGCACGTACGCCACGCATCCGCTGCAAGCAGCCCGACGAGGCCGACGACCACCCCGGGTTCGGGCCGCGGTGTCGCGCACAAGCGCAGACCATCGGTCTCGAGCCGGTTCCACCAGCGCGATTCAGCACGCCAGAGATCGCCGGTCGTTTTCACGCCGTCCAGCACCCAGGTTGCCTCGCGCGGCACGCGCGAGGGCAGTTCAGCGAGCGTTGCGGCGCTCGTCCAACGCAAACCAAGAACGGCGCTGAGGTGACGCCGCGGGACGGGATCCCTCGCGAGAACCACGCCCGCGGCAAGAGCGCGCGCGACGAGCAATGCCGCAAATGCCGACGACCATGCGTGCGCCTCCGGAACGTGCTCGCTGACCCGGCGCGCCCACGCCGCGTTCAGCACCATGCGAATCGCGGCGAGATCCTCACTGCCCGGATCGCCCCATGCCGACGCCGCCAGCGCTTGGCGAACCTCGGCCGGCGTGCGGGCTGCCGAGACGTTCATCCAGCCCACTGCCAGCGCGCCGAGCGTATAGGCGGGCCCGGCCGGACGCCCCTCGAGGCGTGCGAGTAGGCCGGTGATGTTGGCGACCTCGAACCCGGCGGCAAGACGGCGCACGCGGTCGGCACCGTGAATCGGCGCCCAGCCGGCGAGGATGCGCAGGTGCCACGCCAAGGTCGCGTTTACGGCGTGCTGCGCCGCGCGCAAATCCATGCCGGCGCGCACGTCGTGGCCGTAAGCGGTGCGCGACAAATCGGCCACGGCGGCAGCCAGCGACGAAGAGTGCGCGATACGTAGAACCCCGTCGCGACCCAGACGCCGGCCGGCGAGTCCGCGACCCCGAACGGCGACGGCAACCCAATCGCCGGTCACGGCGAGCGGTCCAGCAACCGCGTGGCGAGTTCCGTCACGAGCGACGGAACGCGTTCCTTGGCCGTACGGTTGATACGCTCGACTTCAGCTGCGGCTGCAACGAGGAGCGATTGCCGCTCGGCGTCGACGCCGGCGAGCCGGTCGGATGCCGCGCGCCGGCGCTCTGCTTCCGCAGCGGCGCGCGCCTGTGCGACGAGTTGGGTTGCCTTCTCAACGGCGAGGGATCGACGCCGGTCAGCCTCTGCTCGTGCGGCGGCAACGATCGCTTCGGCCTCACGTTGCGGCCGTTCGAGCCGCGCGAGCACCGGCGCGAGTTCAGCTTCGAGTTCAGCCCGGCGGTCGACCGGAACGCCGGCCGAAACCGGCGCCCCCGGCACTCCGCCCCGAAATTGACGCAAGATTCCGCCGAATGCAAACATCGATGGCCTTCCCGTACGCGAGTGTCGTGAGGCAAAGCTAACGTTGGCTCGTGAAGAGATCGTGAACAGTCGCCCGGGCAGACCTTCTTTCAGCCTTCGCACGACCGGCCCACCATGGACGCATGGTCGCCTTCCGCCTCGCTCAAACCATCGCTCTCAACGCACATGATGCCGGCCGGGCGTTGGATCATTTCTTGGCCGATACCCGGCACGGACCGATCAGCGCGATCACATTGCCCGGAGAGTGTCTGGTCCGGTTGATCCGGCGTCACGACCGTCCGGACCGGCTCGAATGCGTCATGACGTGGGAGCCGGCCATGGCCGGCGGCTGCTCGTTCCTCGGCTCCCTCTACGTCATAGAGTGCGGCCGAGGTTCGCTGGCTCTCGTCTTGGACGGCTTGCCCGAGTTTCACGATCGCGCGCAGCTTGAGGACGAACGGCTCGGGAGTGAATGTGCCGAAGCGATGGGACGTGCGGTCCTCGAACGGATCGCCTCCGAGCTCTCCACCCGAAGCGCGCGGCTCGGCGCTCCGAGCCGCAAACTGACCGCGCATATCATGCAGCACTCCATGGGTAACGTTTCACCGCTCCGGCATGCAGCCGGCGCCAAGAACGCGCGGTCGGCGTAACGAGATCGTGAAGATGAATGGCGGACGATCTTCATTTGCTCTTCGAAACAAGCACCTACCATGAGGCCATCAACTCACTACTTTGAGAGGAACGGTCACATGAAACATCCGCAGAATACCGGCAATGTCCGCCGAGCGATTCAGTCCGGTTCGATTTCCATCGCGTTCTCGCGCGACGCCGTCGCCGTCATCGGCGCCAAGCGCCAATTGATCTTCCCCGTGGCATTGCGCCCCACGGCAGTTCAGTAAACCGTCCCGCCGCCTAACGCTCGATGGCCGATTTCACGGAACCGCCGGCGAAGGCGAACGGCGATCGCAAGGTCACGGTGCCGCCGTGGTGGTTCTTACTGATCGCCATTCTGCTCATCTGGAGCGTGGCGCTGTCTTGGCCGCAAGCTGCCCCGCAAGCGCCGATCGCGTACTCCGTATTCCTCGAGCAAGTCCGGGCCGGAAATGTTGCGAGCGTGCAGATCACCGGCGATGCGATGAGCGGGACGTTTAAGAAGCCCTACGAGCCGCCTGCCGCATCCGCATCCGCAACAGCGCAACCACTAACGGCGCTGCCCGCGTCTTCGCCGCAGCAATACAGCGGGTTCAACACCGTCTTTCCGACAACGCTCGGAGACCCGCGTCTCTTGGCTGAACTGGTGAACCGGCACGTTACGATCCAGGCGGCGTCTGCAACGCAGCCCTGGTTTCTGACCTTTGCGATCACCTGGCTTCCGATACTCTTGATCGGAGGTTACATGGTCTGGCTCGCCGGCAACGCCGGCCGCAAGCAAATGGGAATGTTCAGCGGTTTCGGAAACGTCAACGCTCGTCTTTATACCAGCACGCAATCACCGGTGACGTTCGCCGATGTTGCCGGCGCGGCGGAGGCCAAAGCTGAGCTCCAAGAAGAAGTCGATTTTCTGCGCCACCCGGCGAAGTATCACGACCTCGGCGCGCGTATTCCACGCGGCGTTCTCTTGGTGGGGCCACCCGGAACCGGGAAAACGCTGCTCGCCAAAGCGGTCGCCGGTGAAGCCGGCGTACCGTTCCTCAGCCTCAATGCCTCGGAATTCGTCGAGATGTTCGTCGGCGTCGGCGCGAGCCGCGTACGCGACCTTTTCACGAAAGCCAAGGCATCTGCTCCGTCGATCGTGTTCATCGACGAGTTGGATGCGGTCGGACGACGGCGCGGCGCCGGCATCGGCAACGTC
Organism: Vulcanimicrobiota bacterium; assembly: GCA_003164495.1. Classification (GTDB taxonomy): domain Bacteria; phylum Vulcanimicrobiota; class Vulcanimicrobiia; order Vulcanimicrobiales; family Vulcanimicrobiaceae; genus Lustribacter; species Lustribacter caenicola. The sequence continues at coordinate 10,750 of PLTN01000182.1, read as the reverse complement.
AACGACGAGCGCGAGCAAACGCTGAATCAATTGCTCGGAGAACTCGACGGCTTCGATACGAACGCCGAAGTAATCGTCCTGGCCGCCACGAATCGTCCCGACGTCCTCGATCCGGCTCTCCTGCGTCCGGGACGCTTCGATCGACAGGTGACGATCGAGCTACCCGACTGCCCGGACCGCGAAGCCATCCTGCAGATTCACGCGCACAAACTCAAGCTCGCGCCCGACGTCGACCTCGCAAAGATTGCCCGCTCGACGATCGGCCTCAGCGGTGCCGATCTGGCAAACCTCTGTAACGAGGCGGCGCTCGCGGCAGCGCGCGCGACGCATACGTCCGTCAGCATGGGAGATTTCGAGAATGCCCACGATCGCCTATTGCTCGGGGCAGCCCGTCGTCCGCTGGACGACGCCGAACGGCGAACCACCGCGTATCACGAATCCGGTCACGCGCTCATCGCCTGGCTCACGGCCGATGCAGATCCCGTGCAAAAGGTCAGCATCGTTCCGCGCGGCCGGGCGCTCGGGCAAACCGAGCAACTTCCGGGCGAGGAGCGCCACAATCTCACGCTGTCCTACCTGATGGCACGGTTGGCCGTGATGCTTGGCGGCCGCGCGGCCGAGGAAGTTGCGCTCCACGAGATCACTACCGGAGCCGAAAGCGACCTGCTCGAAGCGACCCGTCTCGCGCGGCAGATGGTAACGCGGTGGGGCATGGGCGATATCGGCCTCGCGGTGTTCGCCGGCGACGAAGAGCAGCCGTTCCTCGGCTACGAGATGACCCAAGGGCACGGCTACAGCGAGATGACCGCCGCGCGCATCGACCGCAATGTCCGCGAGCTGCTCGACACCGCGCACGTCGCGGTTCGTGCCCGCTTGCTCGAAAGCCGCGCACTGCTCGATAAACTCGCCGCCGAGTTGCTGCAAAAAGAGACGATCGGCACGAGCGACCTCAACAGCATTCTCGGCCCGCGGCAGGCCGGCGCCGCGGTGGCCTAAAGGGCGCAGCGCCCCCTCCGCAAGAGCTCGCCGACCGGAACGACGACGAATCTGCAGTTTTTGTGAAGGCGGGGATTCGTGCCTCGTTCACGAGATCGAGCGTACCATACGTATCATGCGAAACTCACACTTCATTGCCGGATGGATCGGCGCCGCGGTGGTCGCCAACATCGTGGCGGTAACGGTGGTGTCGATCTTTGCGGCCGAAAGCCTCCCCTCACTGTTCGTCGTCGCGTTGATCGAGGGTGCCTGTCTCGGCGCGATGCAGCGGAGTCTCGTCCATCGGCGCTCGAGCGCGGTTCGTGGCTGGTTCTTTGCGACGCTCGCCGGCGTCGTCGCCGGCCGTATCGTCCAGTACGCGCTCGAAAACGGTCCGTGGATGCCGGAGATCTACCGCTGGCCGCACCTGCTGCAGCTCGTTGCCGGCGCCGGTGCCGGGCTCGCCGTGGGCGCCGTGATGGCGCTACCGCAGATTCCCTCGTTGAAGGGTCACGTCCGAAGCACCGGCGTGTGGGTCGTAACGCGCGCGCTGTCGACCGCCGCTACGTTCGTCGTTCTCGGTTTCGCTCAATTCATGCTCGGCGTTCCCGACGTCACGTTCGCCGAGATCTTCTGCCTGCTGCTCCTCATCGCGGCAACGGCCGGCGCGATCGGAGCGGCAATCGAGGCGCCCGTCATGGCGCAGCTCCTGGCAGCGTCTGACCGCCGCGAGCCCGTTGATCGCGTGCCGGCGCCGAACCCGGATTGCAACCCGCATTCGGGGCGAGCGTCCGCTGCGTAACGGGTGAAGAGGTCAGCAATGTTTGGCGAACTGACACCGGAAGAAATCGACGTCCTGCTGCGTGAAGAGATCCTTGCACGCATCGCATACATTGACCGGCGCGGTCAGGCCTGCATCGTTCCGATCAATTACGCATACGATGGCGCGGCCTTGTTCGGCTATAGCTTGATGGGTGCGAAGCTAGAACACATGGAAGCCAACGCGCAAGTATGCGTTGAGATCGACCATGTCGAAAATGCGGCCGACTGGCGCTCTGCCATCGTTCGGGGAACCTTCGAAGCCCTGCACGGGGCGGCAGCCGCCGATGCCATCGCTCGCATCTCGGAGCGTTTGAAATCCATCGCTACCGTTACCGGAGCTCCGGCGTCGGCCGCCCAAACATTCGTCAGGCGAAAGGGTGGCGACGGCGTGGCCTATCGCATTCAAGTGACCCAAAAGAGCGGCCGCTACGCAACGCCGGTAATCAACGATTCATGAGCAGCGCTTCGCCGACGGTACACAACGCCAGCGCAAACAGGGCGAGGCTGGGTTGAAGCATTCGCCGTCCCCCGAAGACCAGCGCGTAGATCCCTTTGAGCACGTTATTTGACGAACTCGCGATCAGGACGGCTTGAGCGACCTCGAGATGGACGGAGATGTTTCCCTGCGCGATGCTTAGGACGAACGGATCGATGTCGGTGAAACCGACGATCGCCGCGAGCGCATCGACACCCAGGCGGCCGTAGTGCACGCGGGCAAGATTCGTCGCCAACGTGACCGCAACGAACAGCAGCGCAAATACGACGGCAACCCCGAGTTGAAGTGGATTCGATGGCGCCTCGAGCGGTGTGCTTGGACGGGGGCTGCGGCTGACTGCATGGACGATCCAAGCAGCGATGATGCCGGCCACGAAAAGGCTCAGCAGCGGAATCGCGAGCGCGCGAGCCAGTTGCACGTTAAAGAGAACCACGATCGTGAGCACGCGAACATACATGAATGCCGTCGCCAGGACGATTTCGGTAGAGAGATCATCGGCCGGCTCACCGCCGCGACTTCGCCGCGCGAGGACCACCGTCGTCGCGGTGGACGAATAGAGTCCGCCGAGAATCGCGGCCAGCAGCGTTGCGCCTTTCGGACGTACGTAGCGCGTGAGGAGGTAGCTGACGTAAGAGAGCGTCGATACGGTGATGACGGCAAGCAATATGCGGTGCGGCGTTAGCTCGGGCAGCCCGGCAAACGGGATGTCCGGAAGGAGCGGCAGCGCAACCCCGACGAGCAAGAGAAACTGCCCGGCGGTAAAGACTTCCTCGATCGGTACGGTCTGCGCGATGGCGTGAAGGCGCGTCCGCCCGGCTAAGAGCAGCGTCGCCGCCACGGTCACGGAGACGACGACCCAAGGCGCTTGCGTCACCGCCAAGGCGCCGAGGAGGTACGCAAGCATATTGCATACGGGCACGACGAAGTCGCGCTGCTCGTCGGTCGCGGCGGAACGATAATAAGCGAAGAGCCATAGCCCGAGTATCGCAAGACCGGCAGCGAAGATCAGGCCGCTGCGCGGCTCCAGAACGAAACAAGCCGCTCCGGCCAGAGCCAGCATCGGAAAGGTTCGAATGCCGCCGGGTCGTTGCGGTAGCCGATGAGTAAAAAAATTCTCGAAGGCAAGCCCGAAGAACAACGCCATGCCGAGCAGCACGACGAGGCTCTGCACGGTGATCGCCGTCGCGGCTGCGCTCACCATCTAGGAGTGCGCGTGCTTGTTTCCACCATGCTGTTCGGCATGAATCTTGGCAGCATCCGACATAAAACCGCGGGCGTGCAACGCGTGCGCCTGGGCCAACAGCGCATAATGCGCCGCTTGGGCATGATCGCCAAGGTCGTACCGCTTGGCGGCGAGCTCGTGATAGTCTGCGGCGGACCGGAGGTGTTCGGCGGCCTGCAGATGAGCCGGGGTCGCGGGGTGAGTGGGCACGGGCTTCTCCTCGAGGCTGCGGGACTTACGGCAGCATAGCGCTGGAATGTGAACGGTGCGTGAAAGTACGGGACGCGGCGCTCAGGACCTTGAGCCGAATACGGAAAAGAGTCGACCGATCTCATAGGTGACGCCGGCAGCGAGAACGACGAGGGTAACTTGCCGGAGCGCAGCGCGAAGCCAATTGCCGTCGGTGGTTTTCCCAAGGACACCACCCACGATCGCCGCAGCAATGCTCGCGCTCGCCAAGGACAACGCGATCGCGAGCGCCCCGCTCGTGAAGAACCAGGGCAGGATCGGAATGATGGCGCCGCCACCCGACGTCAGCAACGTCGATACGGCTGACCGGAGGGGCGAACTGCGATCGCGCGGGTTCAAGCCGTAGCGCAACAGGCCGAGAATACTCGACGAGCGAGCAGCATCAGCGACGAGGGCCGTGCCAATCGTTTTAGCGTTCGCATCGCTGATGCCGTGCTCGACGAGTTCACGCTCTAATATCCGGGCACGGGCCTTCGCGTCGAGGCGATCGACGCCGCGAAGGTCCTTTGCAAGACGGCGTCGCCGCTCGGCTCGTGTTTGCCCAGCGATATATTGGCTCACACCCAGCGAGCACGCTCCCGCGACCAAGCCCGCCAAGCCCGCAAGGCGTACGGTCGACGCTTCGCTTCCCGCGCCCGCGACGCCGAGCAGGAGTGCCAGCGTCGAAACGAGGCCGTCGTTCACTCCGACAACGGCCGCCTGAAAGGCATCAAGTTGTGCCCGCGTGCGACGGCGACGACGCCTTTGATGCTTTGGTTCGCCCTCTAGCTCCAACATCGGGTCCATCACATCGCATTTGCATGAAGAACGTGCGACGGTTCCTTCATGAGGTGTTCACGCCGGATTCTCGGCCGACGGCAGGCCGGCGCTCTAGCTGCATGATAGTCCCCCGGCGTGAATCAACGCATAGCCGACATCCTGCAGCGCATTCAGAGCCTCGAAAACGAGCTCGAGACCGAACTGCAAAGCAGTCGGGTCCTGCGAGGCTTCAGCATCAAGGGAAAGCGCGTGGAATTCGACCGGGGCACACGCAAAGAACACCGCACGTGGCGCGTCGGGCTCCTTCCGTTTCTGCGGGGAACGACGTTCACAAGCCTGTTGACCGCGCCCCTCATCTACTCGATGATCGTTCCCTTGACGCTCCTTGACGCTTGCCTAAACGTCTATCAGCAGATCTACTTTCGGGCGTTGCGCATCGCGCGAGTCCCGCGCTCGGACTACATCATCTTCGATCGGCAACACCTCGCCTATCTCAACGGCCTCGAGGCATTCAACTGCCTCTATTGCGGCTACGCAAACGGCGTGATCGCTTATGCGCGAGAGATCGCTGCTCGAACCGAGCAATATTGGTGTCCGATCAAACATGCGCTTCGCATCCGCGATCCTCATAATCGCTACCAGCAATTTCTTCAATATGGAGATGCGGAGGGTTATCGTTCAAAGCTCGCCGACTACCGCAAGCAGCTGCAGGAGCCTCCGACGACGACCTCCTAGAGCGGCGCGATGCGGGCGATCATGATGCCGGCATCGTCGACCTGCCGGCCGCCCGCGTGCGCGCGCGCGCTAGCGAGGAGATCCAGCGCGGGATTCCCGCCGGCGCGAAGCGATTGCGCGACGGCGCGCGCGGTGCCGGTGGTTCCGAAAAAATCGATCGATTCGGCGGGGCGGCTGTCCGCGACGCCGTCGGTTGCAAGGACGAGCGTTTCGTGGGGCTCCATGCGTAATACGGCATCGCAAGGATAGAGTGCAACGGGGATGCCGAGCATCGGCGTGGTCGGCGCGAGGTGTTGAACGCGTCCATCGTCATTCAGGACGAACGCGCAGTCATGACCGGCCGACGCGTAAACGACGGTCTGGTGGGTCGGATGGAAAACGCCGACAAAGGCAACCGCATACGGCATTTTGGCATCAGACGTCCGCAGCCACGCGTCGGCGCAACCGAGTGCCACCGCCGGCGATGCATCGCGATCGAGCGACGAGCTGATCAACTCGCCGAGCGCCGATGAAGTCGGCCCGCAGGCCGGTCCGTGCCCGGCGACGTCGATGAGCACGACGGCCGTGCGCCCGGTGCGGAGCCGTAACGCGAACGCATGATCGCCGCACGGACCGCGGCGACGCCCGCCGGCCGCACGCACGGTGTGCCAGGTTTGGATTCCCGGTGCGGTGATCGAGACCCAGGCCGGCAGCGTGCTCGTCATCGCGATTACTTCGGATATCCGATGGTTTGGGCGAAGGTGACGAACTGTTCACCCGGGAGCATCAGGATCCGGGCGAGGGCCGCATGGTCGACCGATCCACGGAAGACCGTGCCGAGGCTTTCGGAAGCGCAGAACAGGTAGATGTTTTGCCCGATAAAGGCCGCATCGACCGACGCGTAGAGCCGGCGCTCCTCGGGAGAAACATCCGTCATCCGCTCGCCATGCGCCACGTAGATCACTTCGATCGGCGCCATCGACACAAAATCCTGAACGCCGGTTTGCTTGCGGATATCGCCTTTCAAATGCGGCAGCAGTTTGTGCGCCAGCGGATCGTAGAGCCGCACCCCATCGGGCATGGCAACATAGATGTCCAACACCATCACGTGGCGCCAGTAGGGCGCGGTGCGGTCGCCGCTCGGACGGTTGATCCCAAAGGCCGCCCAAAGAAGATCGGAGAGCACCTGCAACGGAAGCGGCCGATCGGTGTATTCTCGGGTCGACCGCCGCAGCTTGAGCGCCACAGTGAGCGACTGATTACCGTTGAGGAGCGGTGCGGGTAACTCGATCGGCTCGAGGCCGCGCACTGCGGCTGCCCGGATCGCATCGAGCACCGGTTCGGTGGTTGACGAAGCGTTGTTCATGCGCTGGTTGTATGCGACCAGTGTCAAGCTTTGGTGAAGCGCCTCTTCATCGAATCTTCGAAGTCGGTCCCTAGCATAAAACGGTGGATTCAGACCCACGTACCACTAGGCTAAAACAGTGACGGCGTGTATACGCTCGAGCGTGCCGTTCCGGGTTATAAAAAAGAAGACATTACGATACGACTGCGGACGGACAGCGGGCAAACCGCGTCCGTCCGCTCCCTCTCATTCCCGTCCTGCGGGATGATAGTCCGCCGCTTTGCGGTCGTGGGCATGCGGGTCGAGACGCTCTTTCAAGTGCAATGCCTTCGGCGCGTTCATGACGGCGTCGAGTACGGTGTACGAATTCTCGTGAAGACGCACCCGGAGAGAAAACTCCGAAACTCCTGAATCTTCGAAAAACGCTGAGACACGCAGAAGCAGATTCTCGATCATGCGCCGGGCCTTATCGTCCGCACCATGATGATGGTGCGCCTGAAAATTCGTAGCGAGAAACTCGGCACCGGCGTCGCCAAGCGGCATCATTCGCTGGGCACGATGCTTCGCGCCGCGCAATTCGATAAGCGTTCCGTCATCCGGGTCCGTCCGGCCGGCGATGGTGATATCCGTCCCGGATCCGATGACCTCCTGGGCCAGCATCTGTTGCGTGGAACTCGACCGTGCGAAATATTCGAATGCCCGGCGAATCGCGTCTTCCGTTTCCAATGCGTCCGACGTTTCGTCCCCGCAGCGGAGGAGGATCGGCATGAAACGGGGGTCCGGGGCATTTCGGCGTTCCGCGAAGGCGATCGCCGCTTCGGGCGAATCGACCATCCGGCTGCGAGCCGTGTGTACACCGTAGTGCTTCAGGGCTTTCAGGGCTTCGATTTTCTCGATATTCATGAGCGAACACTAAAGCGCTGAAAGGAACGCTTTGTGAAGGGCCGCTTCACGAATACTTCCAGCCGAACGCACCCGGCGCTCCTAGACTGAAGGCATGAAAGTGCTGACGCGCCGCCGCGCCTACTGGATCGTGGCCATTATCGCCGTCCTGGTGGCTCTGGCCGTCGCCTATTTCGGCCGGTCCAAGCCGGCAGCGCAGATCACGACGGTCCCGCTCGAGCGCAAGAACCTCATCGCGTTCGTTACCGCAACGGGAACCGTAAATCCGCAAGATACGATCAGCGTCGGCACCCAGGTTTCGGGCACGATTCAGACGATCATTGCCGACTACAACTCTCCGGTACGCCAAGGTCAGGTCCTCGCTCGGCTCGACCCGACGCTCTTCCAAGCGGCTCTCGATCAGAGCCGCGGCACACTCCTCCAAGCCCAAGCCCAATGGCAAGCGGCGCTCGCCAACGCGCGAGGTGCCCAATCGACGACAGTTGCAGCCTACGCGAATGCTTCAGCCGCCGCGCAAAACGTCCGCGTAGCCCAAGCTGCGGAGACCTCGGCCGACGCCGGGGTCGATAAAGCACGATCGGGGCTCACCTTGGCCCAGCAGACCCTCAGTCGCGATCGGACGCTGCTACACTCGGGGTATATCGCACAAAGCCAGTATGACACCGACGATTCGAATTTGGTCGCGGCCCAAACGGCGTTGAGCACCGCGGTCGTCACCGCGAATCAGGCGCGGATGCAACTGAGCGCAGCTCGAAACCAAGCTACCGCCGGCCAAGCGCAGGGCGGCGCTGCGGGATTCCAAGCGAATGGTTTCACCAAGACGGCCGCTGCCGATCTCGCCGCGATCGACGCCGCCGAAGCGCAAGTGCGACAGGCAAGCATCAACCTGAGCCACACCGTTATTACCTCCCCGGTGAACGGGACGGTGATCGCGCGCAACGTTTCCGAAGGGCAAACCGTCGCGGCGAGCTTCACGACGCCGACGCTCTACACGATTGCCAAAGACCTTGCGAAAATGGAAGTTGATTTGGCGGTCGGCGAACCCGACATCGGCACGGTCCGCGTCGGCGAGCAGGTCGACTTCACCGTCCTCGCCTATCCCGATCGCACGTTCCGAGGGATCGTCGCTCAAGTCCGCGAGAATCCGACGACCATTCAGAACGTCGTCACCTACGACACCGTCGTCTACGAACATAATCCGGACAACAGCCTTCGACCGGGGATGACGGCGAGCGCTGAGATCGAGGTCGCGCACGCGGACAATGCATTGGTCGTTCCGCTCGCAGCGTTAAGCTTCCGCGCACCGGGACAACAGCCTCCGGCGCGAGCGAGCGCCGCACCGCGCGCAACACCGTCCGCCTCGACCTGGGGCGATACCGGAACGGCGCAAGCGCCGGCGCTCGCTGCCGGCAATCTCGCGCGCGTAACCGTTCTCGATCACGGCCAGCTGCACGCGGTACCGGTGCGCATCACCCTTGTCAGCGGCGGCGACGCCGCAATCGAGCCGATCGGCCGGAGCCTCCCGCTCGGAAGCCAAATTGCGGTTTCCGCCGGACCGGCTGAAGAAACAACGGCCGCACGCCTACCGGGACCTACCCGATTATGACCGCAGTCGTCCGTACCGAGAACCTTACCAAAATCTACGGCATGGGTGACCTCAAGGTCGCGGCGCTCAACGGCGTCACGACGAGCATCGATCCCGGCGAGTTCGTCGCGATCATGGGCCCGTCGGGTTCCGGCAAGTCGACGTTTATGAACATCATCGGCTTTCTCGACCGTGCATCGTCCGGCACCTACTCATTCGAAGGGGAGGACGTGAGCGGTTTGAGTTCCGACCGCCTGGCAGACATGCGCTCGCGCCGCCTAGGCTTCGTATTCCAATCCTACAACTTGCTCGCCCGAACCACCGCCGTACAAAACGTCGAACTTCCGCTCGTGTATGCCGGCATGCCGGAAAGCGCTCGCCGTGAAGCTGCACTGGCGGCCTTGCGTACCGTCGGCGTGGAAGAACTCGCCCTGCACCTGCCCAATCAGCTTTCCGGCGGACAACAGCAACGCATCGCGATCGCCCGCGCGCTCGTAAACAACCCGAGCCTCATCTTAGCCGATGAACCGACCGGGGCACTCGACACGAAAACCTCGCACGACGTCATGCAGCTGATCTCCCGCTTGAATTCGGAGCACGGAATCACGATCGTCGTCGTGACGCACGAACGCGACATCGCGGCCTACGCCCGTCGCATCATGAGTTTCCGGGACGGCAAGATCGAATCCGACGTTACCAACGCTTCGGCGAAAGCAACGGCGACATGAAGCTTCGCAGCATCGTCGAGGTCGCTTTGCAGGCGTTGGCGCGCAATCTGTCGCGCTCGCTTCTGACCATGCTCGGCGTGATCATCGGCGTTGCCGCCGTCATCACGACGGTGGCGATCGGAGCGGGCGCTCAATTTTCCGTACAGCAACAGATTTCGAATCTCGGTAGCAACTTACTGGTGGTCCTACCCGGCGCCGTTACCACGTCAGGGGTGCGTAGCGGAACCGGAGCCAGATCTTCGCTGATCCCCGAGGACGGGTTGGCGATCCTCAAGATGCCCGGCGTCGACGCCGTTAGTCCGATCGTGACCGTCCGCTCGCAGGTCGTCGGTGGCGGGAATAATTGGAATACGATGATCCAGGGCGTTGCCCCAACCTACAGCCACATACGAAACTGGGACGTTACGTCCGGGTCCTTCTTCTCTCAGAACGACATGGATATGACGACCAAGGTCTGCATTCTCGGAACAACGGTCGTCAACAACCTCTTTCCGGATGGAAGTTCGCCGCTCGGCCAGAGCGTGATGATCCAAAACGTCCCGTTCACGGTGATCGGCGTGTTGCAGTCGCGCGGGCAAACCGGGTTCGGCCAGGATCAAGACGACACCGTGCTCGTACCGTACACGTCGGCGATGGAGCGCCTAACCGGGCAAACCTACGTCAACATGCTGATGGTCTCGGCGGCGGATGGTGCGGCGCTCGATACCGTTCAAGCGGACGTTACCACGCTGCTCCGGACACGCCACCGGATCGTCGCGCCGCAGCCCGACGACTTCTCCGTACGCAACCTGCAAGATATCGCCAACGCTGCCGCCGCGACGGCATCGGTCATGCAGTTGCTGCTGATCGGCGTTGCCGCCGTTTCGCTCATCGTCGGCGGGATCGGGATCATGAACATCATGCTCGTGTCGGTCACCGAACGTACGCGGGAGATCGGCCTGCGCATGGCGGT
>PLTN01000198.1 GCA_003164495.1 Vulcanimicrobiota bacterium | reverse complement strand
CCGCGCCGCTGAAGATCGGCGTGATCATGTCGTTCAGCGGGCCGGGCGCCTCGCTCGGCCGTTCGGTGAACGCCTCGCTCGATACGTGGCTGGCGATGCACCACAACATGATCGGCGGCCGTCCGGCCGTGCTCATCAAGCGCGATGACGCGCACGCGCCCGAGACGGCGCGGCGGCTGGCCCAGGAACTGATCGTTCAGGAGAAGATCGACGTCCTCGTGGGCGGTTCGTCGACGCCCGAAGCGGTGGCGATGGGCGAGGTGTCGACGCAGGCGAAGATTCCGTACTTCATCATCAACGCGACCTCGCCCGGGATCATGGCCAAGGCGCCGTATGCGATCCGTACGTCGTACCTGACGCCGGATTTCGGTCCGCCCCTCGCGCGCTGGCTCGTACGCAACAAGATCAAGACGGTGTACGCGGTCGTCGCCGACTATTCGAGCGGGGCGGACACGCTCGCGGCGCTGACGTCTGCGCTGGCGGATGCCGGCGGGAAAGTGATCGGCAGCGTGGCGGTTCCGCTGGATACGACCGACTTCTCGGCGTATCTGCTGCGCGCCAAGGACGCGAAGCCCGATGCGCTGTTCGCGTTTGTCGGCGGCGGACCGTCGTCGATCAACATCGTGAAGCAGTTTAGTTCGACCGGCATGAAGGCGACGGCGAAGCTGATCGGCACGGCGGACCTCATTTCGGAAGAACTGATGGGCGCCGAGGGCCCGGACGCGCTCGACGTCGTGACCGCGTCCAACTACACGGTCGATCACTCCTCGAAGCTGAATACCGATTACGTCCGGCTCTATAAGCAGTTGATTCCGAACCCGATCCCCGACGATGCTCCGTCGTTCATCGCGGTGCAGGCGTTCGATGCGCTCACGTTGATCGACCGCGGTATCGCCGGTCAGAAGGGCGCGATCGACGCGGCCAAGACGATCGATGCGCTGCGCGGTGTGACCGTGGAGAGCCCGCGCGGTCCGATTTCGATCGACGCCCAGACGCGCGAAGTGCGCGAGAACATGTACATCCGGCGCACCCAACTGGTCAACGGCAGGTTCGCGAACATCGAAATCGCCTCGTACTCGCCGCCGAAATAGCGTGTTCTTCGACCTCGTCATCGGGTTGGGCGGGGCCGTGGTCGTGGTGGTCATTGCCGCCGACGTGTTCATGAGCGTGATCGTGCCGCGGCCGACCTATAGTTGGCGGCCGAGCGCGCGCCTTTCACGGGGCGGCTGGCGCGCCACCGGCGTGATCGGGATGCGCATGCAATCGGACGCGCGGCGCGAGGGACTCTTTGGCACGTTTGCGCCGCTGTTGCTCATCACGCTGTTGATTTTCTGGATCGTTGCGCTGATCTTCGGTTTCGGTCTGATCTTCTTCGCGTTGCGCGGTGAACTCAAACCGGAGCCGGATACGCTTTGGATGGCGATCTATTACGCCGGGACCTCGCTGCTGACGCTCGGCTACGGGGATATCGTCGCGCAACATGGCCTTGCACGAGCGATTTCGCTCACGGCCGCAGCGCTCGGATTGGGCACGTTTGCGATCGTGACGGCATTCCTGTTTTCGATCTTCGCGGCGTTTCAGCGGCGCGAGGCGTTCATCGTTACGATGCGCGAACGTACGGGTGCTCCGCCGTCGGGGGTGGATTTTCTGGCGCGGCACGTTGAACTGGAGATGCTCGACGATTTGGGCGCGACGTTCGGCCGCGCGGAAGCGTGGATCGCGGACATCATGGAGACGCACCTGGCGTATCCCGTGCTCGCGTACTTTCGTTCGACGCATGATTATCAATCATGGGTCGGCACGATCGGAGCCTTTCTCGACGCTTCGACGCTGGTGATTACGACGGTTGACGTGGGGCATGTGGGGCCCGCGAAGATGCTCGGGCGCTTGGGGCGACATCTCGTGAACGACTACACGCAATATTATGGCTTCGCACAGGATCTCACGGGCGCGCCGGGGATCGAGCGGGCCGAGTTCGATCAGGTGTACGAGCGGCTGGCCGCCAAAGGGTTGCGCATGCGCGAGATCGAGACCGCGTGGACCGAGTTTGCGGCGCTGCGCGGAAGTTACGCGCTACCGCTCAATGCCATGGCCAGTTATTGGCGTATCCCGCCGGCGTTGTGGATCGGTGACCGGTCGATCATTTCGATTCACGCGCCCGTAGCGCCGGTACGCCGGAACGGCGCCTAGGGTTTCGCGAAGAGCTCCGCTGCAGCGAACGTGGCGGGGATCGCACCGTATTTGGCCGAGTTGTCGATCACCGGCTGGAACATTGTGGCGTCGAGCTGATCGCCGTAGACCGCGCGGCGCATCGTTTTCGGGTAGTCGGTTTTCGAGACGTCGCTCAGGATCTTCAGCGATTCGGTCTGGTGGGTGTTCGCCCAGCGCGCGACTTGCTGCATCACGGCGACGAACTTGCGGGCTGCGTCCGGGTGCGCGGCAACCCAATCTTTCGTCGTGAACCAGGCGCCGATCTGCCAGTGCTTTCCGATCGCGTCGTACGGCGTCGCCATGATGCGGAAATTGCCGAGCGCGAGCGCCGCGCTGAGCGACGGTTCGGAGAGCATCGCGCCGTCGACACGATGGTTGATCAGCGCGTCGGCGGTCGCCGTCGTAGGCAGCTCGATCCAACGCACGGCTTTGAAGTCGGCACCGTTTTTATCGAGCCACGCGTCGCCGCCGATCTGCGCGATGTTGAGAATGCCGTTCGTGACAAGCGTCTTGCCTTCGAGATCCTTGGCCGTCTTGAACGGTGCATTCGCCAGCGTGACGAGCACGGTGGTCGGCCGGTCCGACGAATAGGCACCGGCCGGCGCGATCACGACAAAAGGAAGTTTCTTCTGGTAGGCGGTTGCGATCGACACGACGTTCGACTGGCCGATGTCGGCGGCCCCGCCCGCGACGGCCGCCGCGATCGCGGCGCCGTTATCGATGCTTTGAATCTGCACGTCGAGACCGGCCTGCTTAAACATGCCGAGCGCCTGCGCGTAGTAGACTTCGGCGCCGACGTCGATCGGCGTCGATGCGATGCGCAGCGTCGTCATCTCCGTCTGCGAGGTGGCGGGGCTCGCGCCCGAGGCCAGGGCGAGTGCGAGCGCGACTACCGGCAATATGCGTTTCATCGCGGTTCGCGGAGGAGCACGATGCGCACGGCTCGGCGCGTGGTGAAGCGCGGATTGAAGTCGACTCGTACCAAGGACCCGATGTGGAAGCGGTCCATCGGAATTTCTGTTTTTGCGTTTGCGGCGAAGAAGTCTTCGAAATACGGCTCGAGGTGGAAGTGGACTACCTTGCCGCTCTGCGCGTTGAGGATGCCGATGCTGTTGACCGTGAGCTGGGTAATGCGGCCTTCGACCGAAGCCAGTTCGCCGTTCGCTTGGGCCCGCACGGCTGTTGTGCCGGCGACGACCGTCATGAGGGCGAAGGTGAGGGCGAGGAAGAGCGTCCGCACGCGAGTCTGGGATTCGATCATGCTATGGCGAATCGACGCGGCGATGTACGAGCCCTTTTGGAGAAGCACATGCGCGCGGATGTAATCGTTGGGTCGCAACTGCCGGATTACGAGCTTTCGGATCAGACCGGAAAGCACCGGAGGCTCTCGGAACTGCAGGGGCAAGATCCGATGATCGTGGTGCTGGCGCGGGGCGGGTACTGTCCGAAGGATCGGCGCCAGCACGAGGGTCTGGCGGCGCTGTGGCGCGAGATGATGCCGGGTGTGGGCTACTGCCGGATGGTGACGATTAGTACGGATAGTCTACTGGGCACGAACGAGTTCCGGAATGCCGTTGCGGCGGGCTGGCCGTTTCTTTCGGATCCGCGGCGGATCGTACAGAAGGACTTGGATATTCCGGAGTACACCGATCCCGAGCACGATCCGATGGTGCCGCACACGATCGTTTGCGCGCCGGACCGGATCCTGCACAAGATCTATAACGGCTACTGGTTTTTCGGGCGGCCGACGGTGGAAGAGTTGCGGCAAGATATGCGCGCGGTGTTGCAATCGTGCCGTTGGGATTGGGATCTTTCGTGCCCGGATGTCCGCGCGGCTTGGGCCGCCGGCGAAAAAGACAAGTTCTATCCGTACGGCAAAACGTTCGCGCAGGTGTTCGCGGAGGATCAGTAGCGGAGTCTTGCGGCGGTCCCTCGACAAGCTCGGGATGACACTATAGCTCGCGATGACACTATAGGTTGACTTCGATTAGGTTTGGGCCGGGTTCGCGGGCGGCGTTGATCATGGCGGTTGTGAAGCCTTCGGCTGTGTCGACGGACACCGACGGCACGCCCATGCTCTTGGCCATGGCACGCCAATCGATGCGCGGCCGGTCGATGTCGATCATCGAGAGCGCGCGCGGACCGGGCGTGCCCGTGCCCGCGCCCATGTTGGTGTATTCCGCCTTGAGAATCCCGTAGGTGTTGTTGGCGAAGATGATCGTGGTGACGTCGAGGCTCTCGCGCGCCTGCGTCCACAGCGACTGAATCGTGTACATCGCACTCCCGTCGCCGACCATGCAGAACACGCGGCGATCGGGACACGCTACCGCCGCGCCCGTGGCCACCGGCGTGCCGTAGCCGATCGAGCCGCCCATGTTGTTGATCAGGTCGTGCGGTGCGGCGCCCATGGTGTAACCCATGGTTTCGCGTCCGGTGGTGAGCGACTCGTCCACCAGGATGCAATTCTCCGGCATTGCCGCCGAGAGCGCGTAGGCGATGCTGATCGGATTCAGCGCGCCCGACGGCGCCGGCGTCAACTCACGCGCTTGGATCGCGGGCGCCGTGCCGCGCGCGTCGAGCACGTCGGCCAACATCTCCAACGCGAGTTCGCTCTCTTCGCCGACGTCGAGCAGCGAGCGAACCATCGTTCCCTCCGCTTTCAGCCGGCTCGGCTTGTTCGGATAGCTGAAGAATGCGATGGGCTCGCCGGTTTCCACCGTGATCAATTGCGTGAAATCTTTGAGGAACGCGGTTGCCTGCGCGACGGCATAGGGGATGCGTTCCAACGGCACGCGCCCTGCGCCGCGTTCGATGCGCGCGGTGAAGAACTGGGTTCCCAACCGGCAGCCGGTTTTGGCCGCGATGCGGCCGGCGAGTTCGAGTGCGCGCCCGCGCGTCGCTTTGCCGGCCAGGATCATCATCGTTGGTTCGCCCGAACGCAGGGCGCGCGCGATCGCATCGACGCGTGCGGGATCGGGCGCCTTGGGCAAGCGCTTCGTGCGCACGATCGGCACGGGCTCTCCCGCGTCTTGCCATGACGCATCGCCGGGGAGAATCAGCGTTGCGATCTTGCCGGGTTGCTCGGACGCGGTGGCGACCGCGATGGCCGCATCGGCGGCTACCGATCGAGCCGACGCCGCACGGCGTACCCAATGACTCAACGGGCGCGCCAGCCCTTCGATGTCGGAGGCCAGCGGCGGATCGTACGTGAGGTGCGCTGCGGAATGATCGCCGACGACGTTGACCATCCCGGAAGACGCACGCCGTGCGTTGTGGATGTTGGCCAAGCCGTTCGTGAGCCCCGGGCCCAAGTGGAGCAGCGTTGCGGCCGGCGTGTCTTTCATCCGGTACCAGCCGTCGGCCGCACCGGTCACGACGCCCTCGAAGAGGCACAGCACGCTGCGCATACGCGGGTTCTCGAGCGCCGCCAGAAAGTGCATTTCCGACGTCCCGGGGTTGCCAAAACAGATGTCGACGCCGCTGTCCACCAGCGTCGCGACGAGGCTTTCGGCTCCGTTCATGCCTTAGTAGCCGGCCAGTTCTCGGGCTTTGCCGACCACGCCGTAACTGCGCGACGGCGCGGACATGAGGAACCGATAGCCTTCTTCGAGCAAGCGCTCGAGGTTGGCCGACGTCACGTGCGGATGTCCGACCACGACGTTGTGCTTCTTGCACGAGGCGACGATCTTGGCCATCGCCTCGAGCACGACCGGATGTTCGTATTGCCGGGCGTAGCCGAGTTCTTGCGAGAGGTCGCCTTCGCCGATCAGCACGCCGCCGACGCCGGGGACGTTGGCGAGGATGTCATCGAGGTTCTCGATGCCCGCCACGCTCTCGATCATCAGCATGACGAAGATCTCGCCCTGCGGTGCCAGCGGCCAAACGTCGGCGCGGCTGTAATATTCGGCCTGGGTGAGGCCCCAGTAGCGCGAAGCGGCCATCGGACCGTCACCGCGTTTGCCCTGGGGTTCATACAAGGATGCATTCTTGGGCCGGCCGTAGCGGCACGACGCCACCGCATTGTAGGCTTGCGCCACGTTGTTGATGTGCGGCCAGATCACGCCGTACACGCCGCGGTCGAGCACTTGTTTTGAGAATGCCTGGTTCATCTCCGCGCCGTTGGCGGGGATGCGCGCGATCGGCGTAACGGCCGGCGCGGGCGAACCGGTCTTCAAGATTTGACTGCGGCTCAGCATGTACTGCAGCGCGTCGGTCAGGGCGGTGATGTCGTAGGGGTTGTGCTCCATCTCGTAGACGATGCCGTCGTACGGGGAGTCGCTCATCTCGATCGCCGTTTGACGGTCGATCTTGGCGAAGCTCGTGAAGGCGGGTTTGCCCGCTTCCAGGGCGCGAATGATGCCGTTGAGGCGCGGAATGTCGCTCATGCCGGCAACTTCAAGGCGTCGCGGCCGGACCCATGTCGGCCTCTTGGGCGATGGGCAGAACGGCTTTCTGCACGTGAAAATCGACGTTGACTTGCTGCACGTAGTCGATCCGCCGATCGCTGAGCACCAGGTCTTTCGCGTAGGGTTGATTCTTCTGAATGCAGGTCCACTGACTCACCGCGTGTGCCTACTCATTTTTGCCGACTAACGGGCGATGACGTCACTTGCCATCAGCGGGTGAGCAATTAGCTTGTAGGCAAAGCAGGCGTCGATCACCGGCTGAATGAGTGCCGGATCGAGCGTCACCCCGGTGAGCGTGCGCGTCATGTGTTCGAGCAAGGATACATCCTGACCGGTATACGCGGCCATCATCGACGCCGTCGCGTCGTGGTGCGCATTGGTGTACGTCGATGCGGCGGCGACGCTGCGGGCGAACGCGTGGACCACGTCCGGGTGTTGATCGGCGTAGGTTTGGGTGGTGAACCACGCCGTGATGGCAAAGCGCGACGCGACGGCGGAATACGTCTTGAGCTGGTACACCGTGTGCGTGCCGATCGCGGCGCTGAGAAACGGGTCGGCCACTTCCGCCGCAATGACGCGGTGCTCCTGAACGGCCGCGAGCGCGGCGGCGTTCGGAACCTCGATGAGCTTCACCGCGGCCGGATTGCCGTTGTGCTGCGCAATCCACGCTTGCAGCGAGAGTTGGCCGATATCACCGAACGCCGAGACCGCGGCGACCTGGTTCTCGAAGTCGTGCCCGGTGCGCACCGTCGAGTCGTTGGCGACGATGAAGCCGCCTACCGCCGTTGCGCTGTCGTAAATCGCCGCGGGCGCGATCAACGTGAACGGAATCCCCTTGTCGCGCGCGGTCAGCAGACCGGTTAAGCTCGATTTGCCGATCGCATATGCCCCGGAAGCGACGGCCGCCGCGACGGCCGAACCCGACGTCAGCTTATCGAGGTGCACGTCGAGGCCGTTGCGTGTGAAGAGACCGCTCTGCAAGGCGTACACAACCGGTGTGAGGTCGTCTGCCGGGGATGCCGCAACCGCAACCGCCGTCGCCGCCTGAGCCGGCCGCTTCGTAGCGACGACGGCGGCAACAGCTGCGCCACCGGCGAGAAAGCCGCTGCGCGAAAGATTCCACACGTTCATGCACGTTTGTTAGCGCAGGAACGCGGCGATGTCCCGCTGCGGGAGCAAGGCGCGCCGATCCGGGAGTTCGAAGCCGGTTTCATGTTCGATCGCAGAGCGTTTCTAACGGCGGGGGCCGCCGTTACGCTGTTTCCGTCGCGCGTGCGTGCGCAGGGCCTGACGAAAATTCGCATCGCCGCGTCGGCCGACGGCAGCGTCATCGGCGCACTCTACGGCGCGCAGAGCGGCATTTTTCAAAAGTACGGGCTCGACGTGCAGGTCACGCGTTCGAGCAGCGGATCGGCAATTTCGGCAGCCGTGATCGGCGGCTCGCTCGAACTTGGAAAGGCGAGCCTCTTCGGCATCATCGAAGGACACGTGCACGGCATTCCGCTCGTGCTCCAATCGGGAGCCTCGGTCTTTGACTCGGCTAACCCAACGGCTGGGTTTCTCGTTGCGAAGAACTCGCCGATTCGCACGGGCAGCGACCTGAACGGAAAGATCATCGCGGTTTCGTCGCTGGGCGATCTGTTCGCGGTGGCTAGTTGGGCATGGATCGATCAGCACGGCGGCGATTGGCACTCCGTCAAACTCGCCGAGCTGCCCGCGTCCGCCGCCGCCGATGCGATTGCCGCCGGGCGAGTCGACGCCGCAACGCTCGCGGTCCCGACGATGAGCGATGCCGTTGCGAGCGGGAAATGCCGCTTGCTCGGCGACTCGTGCGGCGCGGTCGCGAAGCAGTTCTTCTCGACGACCTACTTCAGCACCGCGGAGTATGCGGCGAAGAACGCGGACGCACTCGCGCGCTTTCGTAAGGGCTTGGCCGAGTCAACCGCTTATGCCGTCGCGCACTGGAACGATATGATTCCGCTGCTTTCGAAGTACACCGGTATCGAGCCGGGCGTCATCGCCGCGACGCAGCGCGACAAGCTCCAGTCCGCGCTCGACCCGGCATTGATTCAGCCGTTGATCGACGCGGCGGTCAAGTACAAGGTAATCCCCGCCCGCTTCCTCGCCCGCGAGCTGATCGATCCCGCCGCCCTGGCCTAACTAGATTGACAGCATGCTCATTATCAGTATGCTGATGGTGGGTTCCTTTATGACAACGATGCAATTTGGGGTTCAGTTTTTTCCTGATGTGCGGCCCGAGGAGAAGTCCGCCGCGGACTACTTCCGCGACTCGCTCGACCTCGTCGAGGCGGCTGAACCGCTCGCCTAGCGTGGGCAATCTGCAGTTGCGTGCGGCGTTCGCCGACAACGTTCGCTCGCGTCCGCTGCTCGACGGACGGATCGCGCCCGACGGTATCGATCTCGAATCGATCGCGCTCTCGCCGGGCGAAATCTTCGCGCGGCAGCTCAAAGGCGCGGAGTTCGACGTTTCGGACATGTCGCTCGGGTCGTTCATGATCGCGACCTCGCACGGTCCGACCGACTTCGTTGCGTTTCCGGTGTTCACGGCGCGGCGTTTCTTCCATACCGGGATCTTCGTGCGCGCAGCCGCGGGGATCGAGCGACCCGCCGACTTGCGCGGCAAGAACGTCGGCGTTCCCGAGTTTCAGCAGACGGGCGTGGTTTGGGTGCGCGGCGTTCTGCAGCACGAGTTCGGCGTTGCTCCGACCGACATGGAGTGGTTCATGGAGCGCGGGCCGGAGATTAGCCACGGCGGCGCGACCGGTTTCCGTCCGCCGCCCGGGATCCGCCTGACGTATGTCCCGGCCGAGACGAACCTCGGTGAGATGCTGATCACCGGCGGGCTCGACGCGGTGCTGTTCTATGCGCCGCGCGGGAACGCGGTTGACCGGAGCACGATCGACCTCAAAACGCGACCCAACGTACGCACGCTCTTTGCCGATCCGGCTGCCGAAGGGCGGCGCTATTATGCCAAGACCGGCGCCTTCCCGATCAACCATTGCATGGTCGTGCGGCGCTCGATTGCCGAACGCGAGCCCTGGGTCGTACCGAGCCTCTTCGACGCCTTCGTCGCGGCCCAAACCGAGAACGCCAAGCAGCGGGCCGCGCTCCTCGAGCCGTACCTGCAGGTCGGGCAGATCGATGCTGCGGAGTTGTCTTCCGACCCGATGGCCTATGGCATACGGAAAAACCGCCCGGTCCTCGAAACGATTGCCACGTATCTCCACGAGCAAGGACTCACCGATCGCGTCGTCCGGCTCGAGGACATTTTTGCCCCCAGCATGCTCGACACCTAAAGCGAACCTACGCACCGGAGGAGCCGCCCCATGACCGACGTAGCCGAACCCGTTGCCGTCAACCCGGACCAAATGCGCCAAGCGTGGACCGATGCGAACCTCAAGCCGTTGTGGGAACAGGCGATGGCGCATGGGGGTGCGGTCAAACGCGAGCGGGCGTATCGCTGGTCGTGGGAAGCCGTGCACCCGCTGGTCGTTGCGGCAACGAAGCTGCGCGGCATGGACATCACCGAGCGGCGCGTGCTCACGATGATGAATCCGAATCCCAATCCCAACGGTGCGCCGGGGGCGATCAGCAACCTCACCGCGGCGTTTCAAATTTTGCTGCCCGGTGAATCGGCCCGCCCGCACCGTCATTCGATGAACGCGTTGCGCTTCGTGCTCGACGGAAACGGCGCGATCACCCGCGTCGACAGCAAAGCGTGTCCGATGTTCGAAGGCGACCTCGTCCTCACACCCGGCTGGACGTGGCACGAACACACGCACGAAGGTACCGCGCCGATCGTATGGCTGGATGTGCTCGATGCGCAGCTCCATCGCTTCCTCGGCACCGATGCGTTCGAACCGGGGCCACCGCACGACGTTCCCGCACGCACCCCCGATGACGTCTTCGCCACGGCGAACATCGTTCCCGAAGTCGGCGAGGACGCGACGCAATCGCCGCTATACCGCTATCCCTGGCAGGCTGCGTCCGCCGCCGTCGCTGTTGCGCCCGTCGGCAAAGACGGGCTACGTCGGGTGCGCTACGTCAACCCGGTCAGCGGCGGATCGTCGATGACGCTGATCGACAGCACGCTGATCCAGCTCGACGCCGATACGGCGAGCGTTCCGTTCAAGACCAGCAGTCACGCGGTGTGTGCGGTCGTCGAAGGAACGGGGCGCACGACCGCGGGCGACGATGCGTTCACATGGGGACCAAAGGACGTCTTCGTGTTGCCCTCAGGCACGTGGATTCAACATCGCAGCGACGCGGGAAAGCCGGCGCGCATCTTCGTCGCCAGCGATCGCGAAGTGCTGCGCCGGCTCGGGTTACTCGAAGAGGCGTATCAGGCCGAATAAGCGCGGGCGAAGTGTTCTTCGGCCTTCGTGAACGCTGCCGGCGTCGTCGCCGCAGCGATGACGCGGTCGGGGCGCACCAGCACGAGCGCATCGCGGCTTAAACCGAGTTCCCGCGCGAACGCACCGTGCGTGTCGGCGACCGTGATGCAGCCCGGCTGCGGCAACGCGATGAACTCGCCCGAGCACAGTCGCACGCGCCGCGGTTCGAACGCCGTCAACAGCGGTGACGTGGTTTGCGGAAAGACGGGAGTGCCGGACGCGCTGACGGAGAGCAGGGCGAAGCCGTCGCCGAGCACGTCATCGAGCCGGCGCGGCAGATTGTGTTCGTCGACGACCATCGGGTTCGGGGCGAGTTTTCCGGTCAGGTGTCCAAGCGGACCCTTGTGGTGGACGAAGCCGTCGCGGTAGCCGGCCTTCGGCTTGAAGCGCATCTCGGCGATGTACTCGCGCAAGCCGGGCACATGCCGCGCGGTGCCGAGGAACACATCGCGCGCCGTTGCCGGCATCGAGTCCCTGGACATGACGACGGCACCGATGATCTCCGAGAGCTTGAGCATCGCGCGCACGTGGGGCTTGCGTTCGCGCTCGTAGGTGTCGAGCAACGCGTCCGCGGCATGGCCGCGCACGACCTGCGCGAGTTTCCAGCCGAGGTTGAACGCGTCGCGAATTCCGGCGTTCATGCCTTGGCCGGCGAACGGCGGCATCAGGTGCGCGGCGTCNNCGGCGCACGTCATCGGCACTGCGCATCTGCTCGGGCTCTTCGCCGGGCAGATACATGAACTCGTAGCGCAGACGGCCGTCGCGGCCCGGCACCGCGACGTACGGGCGCGGGTTGCCGCAGTAGAACTTTGAAAAGCGATCGGTCTCGGTCGAGTTGATGGTGTCGACGATCAACCACGGCTGGGCGTGCGTATCGCCTTCGAGTTGGATGCCGAGGGCTTCGCGGACCGGCGATGCCGCGCCGTCGCACGCGATGGCGAACTGCGCGCGATAGATCTGGGGCCAGCCGTCGGCTCCGCGCGCCTTGACGGTCACGCCGTCCTCGTCTTGTTCCACCGACGTCACCGTCGTTTCGAAGCGCACCTCCGCGCGATCGGCCAGCGTGCGCGCCAGCAGATTGACGAAGTCCGGTTGCGAGAAGCCGTTGCGGCATCCATAGCCGTAACGTGTCGCGTTCGCGCTCACGCGCGCCAACTCGCGGCCGGTGCCGGTATACCAGCGCGTGCCGTAGCCGGGTAAGATCAGCGGCTGTAGCTGCGGCATGAGTCCGAGCGTCGCCATCGCGCGCATCGTCTCGTCGTCGAGCGTGACCGCACGCGGCTCAACGACGGTCGCCGCCTCGCGCTCGAGCAGCNNGCGCCGATCACGATGACGTCGTAGGCGGTGGTCAATTTCGCAGCAGTTCCGGGTCGACGTATCCGGTCTCGCCGTAACGCTCGACGTCGGCTTTGATCTCGGTCATCAGTTCGTCAACCGGACGCGAGAGATCGATCTGGGCCAAGAACGTTTGGCGGGCCTTCAATCCCGTCGGCCAGTAGACTTCGCACCGGTTGCGATCGGGATCGAAGAAGTAGACGCCGACCGCGTTGCCGTGCGAGACGATGCGGTCGAATTCCACGCCTGCCGCTTTCAAACGTTCCCAGTAGGCCACCACGTCTTGTAGCGATGGGCAGCGAAAGCTGACCTGCTGGATCAAGCGTGCGTCGCGTGCAGCCGTTCGCCCGCGGCAGACGAGAAATTCATGATGTTCTTCATCGGGACGCGACGAAAGAAAATACATCCCGTTGTTCTCGTCGGCGTCGGTCAGCGTGAGGCCGAGCAAATCGCGGTAGAAGCGCAGCGAGCGGTCCACGTCATCGACGAAGATTCCGACGTGACCGAGTGAGGCGATACGAGGCGTCATGCAGGCTTTCTCCCGCGCGGCCGATGTGCTCCCCTACGAGGCGTTCTTCTCAGCGGAACGAAATGTTCTCGTATGCAGAACACTCTGCCGCGCTATCCGGTCGAGGCTGTCGCCAACGCCCTCCAGCTGCTGCTCGAATTCCGCGAGCGGCCGTCGATCGGGGTGGCCGAAACGAGCCGGCTCCTCGGCGTCGCCCGTTCGACCGCGCACCGCCTGCTCGCCATGTTGGCGCACTACGAGTTCGTCGTCCAGAACGAACACACGCGCGCCTATCACGCCGGTCCCGCGCTGGTCGCGCTCGGCAGCGTGGTGGCCGCCAACGACGACGTGCACAGCGCCGTGCGCCCGCACCTCGAAACGCTGGCCTCTACGTTCGGCGAGACCGTGCACGTGTGTACGCTGCGCGGTGCCGACGTCGTCTTTCTCGGTGGGGTCGAGTCGACCAAGGCGTTGCGTGCCGGCAACCGGACCGGCACCGTGCTCGCGGCGCACGCGACCTCGGGCGGCAAGGCGATGCTGGCCGTCCTCGGCGACGCGGCGGTGCGCGAGCGGTACCCGCGCGAGGCGTTGCCCGCACTCACGCGCCGGACGATTCGGACGCGCACCGCACTCTTGCGGGAACTGCAGCACGTCCGCGAGCGCGGCTTCGCCATCAACGATGCGGAGAGCGAAGCCGGTCTGTACGCGCTGAGTTGTACCGTGCTCAGCCGAACGGGCGAGCTGCGCGGTGCGATCACGATCTCGGGTCCGCAAGCGCGCTTCCGCGCGACCGACCGCGCGCGCATGGTGGCAGCGGTCCGCAGCGCCTGCAAAGCCGCCGGCGCCGCGATTCGCTAGGGCAGTCCCTTAGTATGCCTCCGGCGAGCTGGCTGGAGAATTATGTAAAGGGATACTACTT
>PLTN01000052.1 GCA_003164495.1 Vulcanimicrobiota bacterium | reverse complement strand
GGTGCGCCGTTGGCCAGCAGCACGGACGGCGCACCGTCGGCAAGCGGGCCGGTGCGGACTTTGGGCCCGGGCAGATCTTGCAGCACCGCGACGTGCATGTTGAGCTCGGCCGCGATCGCGCGGACATCGGCGATGACGGCCGCGTGTTCTTCGTGCGTCCCGTGCGAAAAGTTCAGCCGCGCGACGTTGACGCCCGCCAAAAACAGCTCCCGCAGCATTTTCGGATCGCGGGACGCCGGTCCGATCGTGGCCACGATCTTGGTCCGCTTAGTCATCGGCCTTGCGTTCGCAACAAAAGCGCGCAGCCATTTTGTGTACATAGTTGAAAAGGCCATCGACCCGCGCTGACGGTAGACTGCCGCGTGCGCATGCCCGGCGACCGGCGACGATTCGCCGTGGCGTATCTGTGTTCGATACTCATTCACGCCGTCGCGCTGGTGCTGCTCGCCGCGTTCGTTTTGCGTTCGCTGACCGAGGGTGGCGGCACACCCGAATCGGTTGTCGCCGATCGGCAACTCATCATTCGCACCGAAACCGCGCCGCCGGTCACGTCGCCGCCGCCGGTCGTCGTTCACACCGCCGCTCCGCTCGTGCGTCCGCGCATCGTGCAGGTTCCGGTTCCGCCCCGGCCCCGGCCGAAGACGGTGCCGACCGTTCCGCCGGTGCCCCGCGAACTCGCGCGCATCGTTCCCAACGCGACGCCGCAGCCGCCGAGCCCGCCGCCGGTCAACGTCCCCGAGCCGCTCCCGCCGACGCCTGTGCCGACCGCGCGCCCGACCATTGCGCCCACCGTCCGCCCGACCGCCGAGCCGACGGTGCGCCCGACACCGGAGCCCACCGTGCGCCCGACACCGGAGCCCACCGTGCGCCCGACACCGGAACCAACACCCGAGCCAACCGTGCGTCCCACGGCCGAGCCGACGGAGCGCCCGACGCAACCGCCGACCGCGGCTCCCACGAGCGCCCCGACCACCGTACCGACGGCCCGCCCAACCGCCGCGCCGACCGCCCGCCCAACCGCGGCGCCGACGCAGGTGGCGACGGCCGTCGCCGAGCGCGCATCGCCCCGGCCGGCCGCCGTTGCCGCGGCACCGGGCCCCGCGACCGCCCGTCCCGCACCGCCGCGTGTCGTGCTCCCGGCGACCCCGATCCCGGCCCCGGTCCACGTTGCGGTCGCCTTGACCACGCCGTCGCCACGTCCGCCGTCGCCTGCGCCGTCGGCGACGCCGGCCGCTACGGGCCTCGGCAACCTCAACGACCGCATTCGGGCTGCGCTCCCGACGAAGCCGACGGCGGGGATGCGGGAAGTTCCGCTCGGTCCCGGCTACAGCACCAACCGCGTTCTCGACGCCTACGAAGCCACGCTCGCGCCGCCCCTGGAGATATTGGCGAAGACGTTCGGGCTGATCTACACCACCCGCACGCTCGCGCGGGCCGACTCCGTGGAATACGTCTACGAACGCGTCCATGGGCTGCTGGGTAAAGACGTCTGCCGCGCGTACAAGATCACCGAGCACCCGCTGCGCCCGTCCGACTCCCGGCCCGACGTCTCGAAGCCCGGCGCCCTCACGCTGCCCGGGGCCTTGCACGACGTGAAGCCCGACATCGAAACGGTCGAGGTTCCGTGCGATGCACCCGGGATGATCAAGGTCGAACCCGGCAGCATCACGACCCCGGTACCGCGCCGCCGCCCGTAGAACATGCCGGCATGCATGAATCCGCGCCCGCAACCCCCTTCGCCGAGGCGTTCGAGCGCATCGTTCGCGCTATTCCGCACGAGCCGGCATTTCGCGCGATCGAGATCGTTACGTCGTCGATCCGCCCGGGGCGCACATCGGCCTTGACCGTGATGGTCGATCGCGAAGGCGGCGTCGACATTGCAACCTGCGAGCGCATCGCCGCGCGCATCAACGTGGCGCTCGATGCGTTTCCCGACGAATACACCCTCGAAGTCAGTTCGGCCGGCGTCGACCGGCCGCTGGTCAGAGAAGCCGATTACGACCGCTTCAGCGGGCGCAACGCGAAGATCGTCACGACGCTCGCCATCGGTAACGCCAAGACGCACCGCGGCGTGCTGGGCGGCTTGCGCGGCAGCAACGTCATCCTGCACACCGGCGCGAAGGCCGAAAACGAACTCCCGATTCCGCTGACCGCGATCAAGTCGGCCAATCTCGAGTACGACATACGGGCCGATTTGCAACGCGCGAAGCGCGAGAAAAAGAACTAATGCCGTCTGCGAGGTTGCTTGGGCTCGCCGACATTGCTGCGCACCCGACGCCGGAGGTTCTCAACGTGCGCGTAGTCGGAGCGTTCCTGTACTCGTAATAGCCGAAATGCAGCGGTAGCTTTACGATTCGTCTGGTTTCAGTTGTCTCCTGACCGGACAGGAATCATACGATGAAACGAGTGCTTACGAGAGCCTTACTTGGTCTCGTGCTCGTAACCAACGCCGTTTTAAGCGCTTTGCCGGCCTCGGCATCGACCAGCGTCGTGCCGTTCGAGGCGTTCGGCTATCGCGACACGATTCTCGAGCGAGGCCCCAATGCATCGCTTTCCGTTTTCGTTCCGGTCGCAACGGGATTGCAGTCCGTACACCTGCACGCGCCGATCACGATCTCGCCGCAGGCCGATCCGGGCTCTTCGATCGAGGTGACCGCGAACGATATTCCCGTCAGTACGATTTCCGTGCGCACCGCGGGACGGACGCCGACGATCGACGTCACGATTCCGGTGCCGCACGGCGCGAAGTCGCTCAGCATCGCGATCGTCGGCCGGCTCTTCGAACTCGGTGGCATTTGCTCGTTCCTGCGTGACGACGTGTGGTTCACGGTTTCCAACAACGCGCGTCTCACGATAACGACGAACCAAGCGCAATCCAACGATCAGATCGCCGACTTCCTCAACCAATATGGCGGGATGTTCGTCGTAGTCGACCGCGGCAACGACGCCGACTCGCGTTCGGCAACGATGCAGCTCGCGTATCGCTTGCACCAGGTCGAGCGCTGGCGCCGGACCACGGTTACGCTCGGCGGCTCGGCCGGCGGCGACGCTCGGCGCGTCGTGGTGCTACGGGATTATTTCGATCTTCCCGTCCACCAAGAAGAGTTGGCCGCCGCGCCGGTCGACGACGGAACGCTGCGGGCGGCGGCCGATCTGTTCGCCGCGCACGGCAGTTTGGTGCTGGCGAACATCGGCGGCTCGTTGACGATGCTCGCGGCCGTCCCGTTGGAGGCCAGCGTGATCGACGCGATCCGTCACCGCTTCGGCGCTGTATCGTCGATGGTCGCGACGCGCTCGCACGTCGCCGCGCTGCGCGAGCAAATCGACGGGCGTTTGCAGGCGGGCGTAGGATAGAGCCATGATGCGCGGATTTGTGTCGGCCGGTCTCATCGCAACGGTACTGCTGTGCGCACCGGGCGCGGCGCAAGAGCCGGCCTCCCCGTTCCAAGAGGTTGCGGGCGACGGCTGGATTGCAAGCAACGCGCACTTCGATGGGACGAATTGGGAAGCGCGATTGGCCAATCGCCCATCGTTCGGGTTGCAACTCGGCGAGGTGAACGACATCCCGTTCGAGCGCGGCACGGCCGGGGCGACGTTTTGGGCCCGCGATGCCGCGTGCGCGGGGACCTTCTCCGCGTTCGGAACGGCCTGCGGTTGGAAGCTCGCGCTGGCCGTGACGCAGTTTCGTTCGCTCGTCGTCGGCGGCAACGGCATCGAGATCGACGGCTTGAACCTCAAGCCCCCCTACGGAAGAATCCTGAGCGCGAACGACGGCGGCAATCGCCGTTTCGGAATCACCAACAACATCTTCGCCGATTGGTCCGGCGCCGACGTTGCTTCCGCCCCGCGCTGGTTTGCCGGCTTCAACGTGAACCACGACCGGTTCGAGATCGCGCGCGGCATGTCGAATACGCTCGCGCCGCTGGCGACCGTCGATGCATATGGCGGGTTCGCTGCCGCGAGCGCGGATGTCGATCGGCTGGACCAGCGAAAGCCCGCGTCATTTGCGACGCGCGGAAAGCTTGCGGGTGGCCGCTACGTTTTCGCGTTCCATCGCCCGTACGCGCACGTTCCCGTGTGTGTGGCTTCGAGCGAAGGTGTGGCGAACATTCACGTGCATTCGAGCGTCGCCGCGTGCAGCGTGCTCTCGGCGGACCGCGACGACGCCTCGATCGTCAACGTGCAGGTAACCGGCAACCCGGATTGAGTCGGGCCTGCGGTCCCGCATCACCGTGGAAGGCTGGTCGGTGGGATAATAGGCCGACTGGACCGGCCGTAAGGCAGCCCCGAGGTCGACCGTCTTCAGGCCCAGCCGGGAAGCAGCCGGCGCCTTTATGGCGTTTTACGGGACCCTCGCCTTGCCAAACCGCGGGCGGCGTGCCATAATCTCCCTTAGAGTACGCTAGAAGCGTGGGCACTTGCCCGCGCTTCTGTTGTGTCGGGGCCTCCCCCGGCGTCTGCCCGATGAAACAGAGCAAAGCATGAACGCAGAGATGATCGCGGCCCTACGCGAGATCGAGAACGAACGGAACATCAGCTTCGAGAGCCTTCTCGAAGCGCTCGAATCGGCGCTGATTTCCGCCTACAAGCGGAACTTCGGTCCCGATGCGAACGCGATCGTCTCGATCGACCGCCAAACCGGCGACTACAAGGTCTATCATCGCCGCAACGTGGTCGAAGGCGAGCCGGAAGACCCCAAGCTCGAGATTTCCAAGGCGGAAGCCGGTCCGAAGTACGAGGCCGGAGACTTCTTCGACAAGGAAGTGACGCCGAAAGACTTTGGCCGCATCGCCGCGCAAACCGCGAAGCAAGTGATCGTGCAGCGCATCCGTGAAGCCGAGCGCGATACGGTCTACAACACGTATTCCGCCAAGCTGCACGATATCGTGATGGGCTCGGTTCAGCGGTACGAGCAGCGCAACATGTACGTGCTGCTCGACAACAAGAACGAAGCGCTGCTGCCGTTCTCCGAACAAGTGCCGCGCGAGAACTTCCGCATCAACGATCGCATTCGCGCCTACGTGCTCGACGTGCGCAAGACGAACAAGGGACCGTTGGTCGTGCTCTCGCGCGCGGCTGAAGGCCTCGTGCAGCGTTTGATCGAGTTCCAGGTGCCGGAGATCCAAGACGACATCGTCGAGATCATGGCGATCGCGCGCGAGCCCGGCTCGCGCACGAAGGTCGCCGTGCACTCCAAGCGCCCCGAGATCGACGCGGTCGGCGCGTGCCTGGGGCCGAAGTCGAGCCGCGTTGCCAACGTCTCGGACGAACTGCGCGGCGAGAAGATCGACGTGATCCGCTACTCGCCCGACCTGCAGACGTTCATCTCGAACGCGCTGGCGCCGGCGAAGGTCCTGGCGGTCGAGCTCTTCGAGGATGACGGGATCGCGCTCGTCACCGTTCCCGACCATCAGCTCTCCCTCGCGATCGGTCGCGAAGGGCAGAACGTCCGGCTCGCTGCCCGGTTGACCGGCTGGCGGCTCGACATCACCAGCGATTCCGAGGCCGCGGAAGCGCGGGCACGGTATCTCGCCGAGCGCGAAGCCGTGCCGGCCGAGGACTACGTTGCCGAACCGGTCGCGGAGGAAGCGGCGGCTGAAACGGAAGAGGGCGAAACGGCGTTGACTATTGATGACGAGTTGCTGCGCCGGCTTGAAGAATTCAAGCGGGAGCAATTCGGCAGCGAATAATGGCCACACCGGCGCGGACGTGCGTTGGTTGCCGGACACGGCGCGAGCAGCCCCGGCTGCAGCGCTTCGTCCGGCGCGACGACGGCTGGTCCGCCGACGGGGCCCGGCGCAGTGCGGGACGCGGAGTTTATCTCTGCGGCGTGCAGTGTGCGGGCGCAGTCATCAAGAACAAGAGATTTCCGGGTCTCGGCGCGTTTGCGATCACGCACTACGAACTTCAGGACACACACATGAGCGATTGAGGGAGTCGGCCGCAGCCTTTACGGGCCAGGCCGAGTTACGATAAAGGACACTATGGCAACCGGTAAGGTACGAATTTTCGAGCTCGCTAAGGAGCTCAACATGTCGTCGAAGGACCTCATGGCGCTCTTTGGGCGTTTGGGTCTCGAGGCGAAAAGCCAGCTGAGCGTCGTCGAACCGAAGGTCGCCGACCTTCTTCGCGCCCAGCTCAAGGG
>PLTN01000039.1 GCA_003164495.1 Vulcanimicrobiota bacterium | reverse complement strand
TGCCGGTGCCGCGGTCGCCGATGATCAGCTCGCGCTGGCCCTTGCCGATCGGGATCAGCGCGTCGATCGCGCGGATGCCGGTCTGCAGCGGCTGCTTGACGCCCTGACGTTCGATGACGCCCGGGGCGCGGTTCTCGATCGTGCGCCACTTCTTCGTTTCGATCGGCCCTTTGCCGTCGACCGGCGCGCCGAGCGGGTTGACGACGCGCCCGAGCAGCGCTTCGCCGACCGGAACCGAGACGATGCGGCCGGTGCGGCGAACTTGATCGCCTTCTTTGATGTCGGTGTCGGGACCCATGATCGCGACGCCGACGTTGTCCTCTTCGAGATTGAGGACCACGCCCTCGATTCCGTTGGGGAACTGCACCAGCTCCGATGCTTGCGCCGCATCCAAACCGTAAATGCGGGCGATGTTGTCGCCCACTTCGATGACGGTGCCGACCTCGGATTCGTTCGCGCCGGTTTTAAACGTCGCGATACGTTGCTTGATGATGCCGGCAATTTCGTCTGCGTTGATCATGGTCTCTTTCTCTAGTTCGTACTGAGCATGCGGGCGAGGTCGTCTAGCCGTCCCGCGATCGTTCCATCGATGCGCTTGTCGCCCATCGTTATGCGAACGCCGCCGATCAAGTCGGGATCGACGTTTTGGGTCACATCAAACGGTGTTTTGAAGGCTGCCGTGAGTTTGGCCACCAGCACGTCGAGATCGGCCTTCGAGAGCGGGCGGGCGCTGGTCACGTTGAGCGTTTGGGCGCCGCGCGCTTGCCGCTCGAGGATGTCGAACTGCGCGACGATCTCCGGCGCGAGACTTTCGCGCCGCTTGCGGATCAGCAAAAGGATCGCGTGCAGCGCAACGTCGTGCAGTTTGTCGAACGCTTGAGCGATCACGGCGCTCTTCTCGTTGCGGTCGACGACCGGCGAGCGGAAGAACCGGTTCACGTCGGCATCGGCATCGAGTGCCGCTACGAACGTGTGCAGGTCGTGACCCACGCGGTCGACCGCGCCGGCTTCGGTTGCGAGTTGAAAGATCGCCGTGGCGTAGCGGCGGGCCAGGGTTTCGTTCGGCATCAGACGCCCGTTCCGATCGTCAAATCGTCGACGGTCTTGGCCACGAGTTTCGCGTTGCCGGCGTCGCTGAGCTGTTCCGCCGCCAGCGCGCGCGCGCGGTTGAGGGCTTGCTCGATGAACTCGATGCGCAGCTTGTCGCGGCCGGCGATGCGTCCGCGATCGAGTTCGCCGCGGGCGTTTTGGACGAGGCGCAGGCCTTCGCGCCGCGCGTCCGCGATGATCGTCTCGTGCTCGTGGCGCGCGTCGGTCTCAGCGCGGGCGAGGATCGCTTGGGCGTCGCGGTCGGCCGCTTCGACCTCGCCGCGCGCCTCGGCAACTTCCTCGCGCAGTTCTTCGCGCCGGTGTTCGGTGTTGACGAGGTCGGAGTTGCGCGAGATCTCGCCCGCGCGAATGGCCGGCAAGACGAACTTGCGGAACAGCCAGATCGAGACGATCAGGAACGCGAAGCCGCCGATGATCTCGCTGTACTGCGCGATCGTTTCGTAATTCATCGGGTCACCGTTTCCGGACCGACCGCACGTTCGAGCATCTCGCGTGCCAGCGCTTCGACCACGGCCGCGCCGCTGCTGCGCGCTTGCGCGAGCTCGAGTCCGGCGGTCGCTTGGGCCTCGGCGATGATCGCGCCGGCTTGTTCTTGCTGCTCGGCGATGATGGTCGCGGCCTCGTTCTGCGCCTGAGCGCGTGCTGCCGCCACCGTTGCGTCGGCTTTGCGGCGCGCGGCGGCACGCCGCTCGTCCGCCTGGACGTGCAGCGACTTCAGATCATACTCGAACTGCGCGATGTCCGCACCGACCTTGTCGATGTACGCACGCCGCGCCGCGATCGCCGAGCCCACGGGCTTGAGGAAGATCACGTTGAGGATGACCAGGAAGATGATGAAGTTGACGAGCTGGACGACCAGCGTACCGTCAAGCGAGAGCAGCATTTACTGGTGGCGTCTCATTTCAGCATCGAGGCAACGAGACTCGGCACGTTGGCAACGACGAAGAACAGATAGAACCCGAGCACCAGCGCGATGATCGGGAACGCTTCCAGAATGCCGACGCCGAGGAAGAAGAACGTGAAGATGTTGCCGCGGGCTTCGGGCTGACGCGCGATCGATTCGACGGCCTTCGAGGCGACGATACCGTCGCCGATCGCGGAGCCGACGGCCACACCGAACACGATCAGTGAAAAACCGAGGATCAGGACGGCAACGATGAGGGTCTGAGCGGTCACAAGATTACCTTTCTAAGGTCCGACGAGACTAATTGTTCAGGACAGCGGAGTGCGCGTCGGTCGCGACGAGCTCGCGCTCGTGGGCTTCCGACGCGTGGTGCTCTTCCTCGTGGCCCTGCGTGGCCAAGGAGAGATACACGATGGTGAGGAGCGTGAAGACGAACGCTTGGATCGTCCCGATGAAAAAGTTGAAGAACTCGACGCCGAACGGCACGACCGTGGCGACCAGCGAGAGGTTGATCGGCCCGATCGTCACGTCGGCCGCGATGATCGTCGCAACGACGAACAGCAGCAGGTCGCCGGCCAGGATGTTGAAGGCGAGACGCATCGCAAGCACGACCGGCCGCGCGATCTCTTCGATCAGGTTGATCGGGAAGAGCGGCCAGAACGGCTGGAAGAGGTGTCCGTAGGCTTTGATGCCGGCGCCGCGGATCGCGACGAACTGGATCCCGAAGAACACGAAGAGCGCGAGCGCCGCGGTGGTGTTCAGGTCGGCCGTCGGCGATCCGCCGAAGGGCAAGTTCATCTGTTTGAACGGCAAGAGACCGAACTGGTTGAGGGTCCAGATGAAGATGAAGATCGCTACGAATACGGGGACAAAACGCTCGCCCGAACGTCCCAGCGTACCGACAGCAAGATCGGCTAGGTAATTGATGATCCCTTCGAACGTCGCTTGCGTCTTGTTGACGCGGTTCGTCCGGTACGACGTGCCGAGGTAATAGAAGAACGCCAGCGACAGAACCATCACGACCCAGGTCGTGAGGATCGTGTCTGCGTGAACCGCTCCGACGACCGGCCAGGTCCAGAGCGGATGTTCTCCGATCTTCTCGTGCACGAACTACCCCGTTGAATACTCTTGACGTAACGCTAGCCCGTACAAGACGAGCGGCGTAAAAAATCCGGCGAGCGCGACGCCCATCGACCACCATGGTCCGGTCACCGCGGAAAACACCGGAACGATACCTATACCCAAAATCCGGACCACGTTTACCAGCCCGTACACACCACGCGAGCGTCTTCCGGCGAGGAGACGCTCGTTGTTGCGCATGATCAGCCACATGTTACCCAGCCCGCACGCAGCCCCGAGCACAAGGTCGAAACCCAGCATCGGGAAGCGCAACACCGCCAAAATGACGGCTACGGGGACAAGTAACAGGAGCGACCGGAACCCCACCGACCGCCGTCGCGCGTAATACGCGTCAACTGCGGCCGAGGCTTCGGCGCCCTGCGTATTGTCGCCGATTTCGGCCATCCCCTCTCGGACTTTTGACGGAGACCGTTTCATCCTTTGTTGACCGCCGGACGGAAATCATTTCCGCCGGCCCGTCTTGCTATGCGGCGACCAGAAACTCAGCCGGCTTTGGACCCGTCCGGAGCCTCCAAAGCAACCAAGCGACGATACGTTCCGCGGCGTGGCCGTCCCCGTAGGGGTTCGAGGCCCGGGCCATCGCCGAGTACACGCCGTCGGTATCCTCGAGCAGCCGGCGGCTCCAGTTGACGATCTCGGCCGGGTCGGCGCCGATGAGGCGCAGGGTCCCCGCCGCGAGACCTTCGGGACGCTCGGTCTCCCGGCGCATCACCAAGACCGGCTTGCCCAGCGTGGGCGCTTCCTCTTGGAGCCCGCCCGAATCGGTCAGCACGAACCGTGACCGGGTCACGGCGGCGACCGTCGAGGCGTAGTCGAGCGGCTCGGTCAGCCGGATCCCCTCGATGCCGGCGAGCAGCGGCCGGATGACGGGGCCGACCTGCGGCGAGGGATGGAGCGGCCACAGGATCTGCGGCCGTTGCGGGAAGGCGGCGATCGCCTTGACGGCCTGCGCGATGCCGGGCATCGCGGCGTGGTTCTCGCGCCGGTGCGCGGTCACGAAGATCAGCGGGCGACCCGGATCGAGGCCGGCCAGGGCTTCGGGCGGCGGACGCCGTTCGAGCCGGCGGGTCGCATCGAGGAACGCGTCGATCACGGTGTTGCCGGTGACGATCACCTCGTGATCGTCGAGCCGCTCGGCGAGCAAGTTCGCTTTGGCGCCGGCGGTCGGCGCGAAGTCGTAGCTCGCGATCACGCCGGTGAGGCGGCGGTTGAGCTCTTCGGGAAACGGTTCATTGATCGAGGCGGTACGCAGTCCGGCCTCGACGTGACCGACCGGAATCTTGGCGTAGAATGCGGCCAGCGCGGTTGCGGTGGAGGTCGTCGTGTCGCCGTGAACGAGCACGACGTCGGGCTGATGTTGCACCAGTACCGGTTCCATCCCGATCAGCACGCGCGTGGTGATGTCGGTCAGCGTCTGCGTCTTGGTCATGATGTTGAGATCGACGTCGGGCACGATCTCGAAGAGCCGCATGACGTCGTCGAGCATCTCGCGATGCTGCGCGGTCACGCAAACGATCGTTTGGATCGCCGGTGCCGCCGCCTTCAGCGCCGCAACGACGGGCGCCATCTTGATCGTGTCGGGCCGCGTTCCCATTACGACCATGATCTTGAGCGGAGTCGTTTCCACCTAGGGTGGTGTACCCGCCATAACGGAGATTCCCGCTTGCGCGAGGCGCAGCGATGCGACGCCGCCCGACAACAGGAATGCCACGATGCCGAGTGCCGCGCAAAGAACGTAGATCAGCAGCACGGCCTGGCGCACGTTCAACCCGAAGCGGAACACGAGCTGGTGGTGGAAATGGCCGCGATCGCCTTCGGTGATCTTCTTCCCCATCGACGTGCGGCGCACGATCGTCACGGCGGTGTCGAGAATCGGCAACGCCAATGCTACCAATGGAATGAGCAGCGAGATCGTGAACGCGGTTTTCGAGGTGCCGATGATCGAGACCGTTGCGAATACGTAGCCGATGAACAGCGCGCCCGAATCGCCGAGGATGATCGTCGCCGGATTGTAGTTGAACGGCAAGAAGCCGAGCGCCCCGCCGACCAGCGCCGCCAGCACGAGCGCGAGTTCGGGATGACCGTGACCGACCGCGATGATCGCGAGCGATGCGCCGGAGATCGCCGTGAGTCCGGAGAGCAGGCCGTCGAGTCCGTCGATGAAGTTGATGGCGTTCATCATGCCGACGTACCAGATCAGCGAGAGCGCGTAGTTGAACGGCACCGCGAAGTGGATGTAGTCGCCGCGATGGAACGGATTTTCGATGTCCTTGATGACGAAACCGTAGAGCAGCGAGATGCCGGCGACGACGATCTGCGCGATGAACTTGTTGCGCGGACGCATCCCCATGATGTCGTCCCAGATTCCGACCATCAAGATCAGCGTGCCGCCGAAAAGCATGCCGATGACGTCGTGGATCTTGTCGAAGTCGCGCAGCTGATTGCGCGCGATCAGATACCCGAGCACCGAAAAGAGCGCGAACGCAAAACCGAGGAAGACCGCGATGCCGCCGATGCGCGGCTTCGGCTGCTCGTGCATCCGCCGGTCGCCGGTCTCATCGACCATGCCGACATGGGTGGCGAGCTTGCGCACGAGCGGCGTGGCGAAGGCCGCGGTCAAGGCCGCGAGAGCGACCACGACGCCCAGGATCGGCAGCAGCGTCAATGGGGTCATGCGAGCGTCACCGCCGGCGCCGGCACGTGCTCGACCGTCACGCCGGCTTCCGCCAGCAATTCTGCCGCAATCGCATCCGGATAGGCGACTTCGTACACGATGCGAACTACGCCCGCGCTGATCAGGAGTTTCGAGCAGTTCACGCAGGGCTCGTGCGTGCAGTAGGCCGTCGCGCCGGAGAGCCCGACCCCGTGGAGTGCGCCTTGAACGATCGCATTCGCTTCAGCATGCACGGCACGCTGGCAATGGTCATGGACGACCAGGCATCCGGCCTCGAGGCAGTGCGAAACGCCGCGCGGTGCGCCGTTGTAGCCGGTGGTGAGGATCCGGTGCTCCC
The DNA here is from genome assembly GCA_003164495.1 of Vulcanimicrobiota bacterium. Taxonomy (GTDB): domain Bacteria; phylum Vulcanimicrobiota; class Vulcanimicrobiia; order Vulcanimicrobiales; family Vulcanimicrobiaceae; genus Lustribacter; species Lustribacter caenicola. The sequence continues at coordinate 25,058 of PLTN01000039.1, read as the reverse complement.
GGGTGAGGACGCAGCCGACGCTGGCCCGGGGGCAGGTCGCCCGGGTCGCCACCGTCCGCGCGATCTGAAGAAAGTAGTCATCCCACGCGGGCCGGGTCATCCAATCTCTCTTCGGCATCGCAGCGGCTGGGCCCATCCCGCCTGCCTAAGGGACGGCTCGATAGGACGTTCGGCTCTTGCTGCCGGCGCGCGGGTGCGCGAAAATCTCAGGAACACTCGTGTTACTCGCATATTTGATCGGCTTGATCGGCGTCTGCACCGGCCTTCTGGTCGTGGCCACGGCGGTCACGATCAAAAACTACTGGCTGCTCCGGGAACTCCTGGAATGCGCGCCCCCGGGCCGGCATGATGAGGACACGAAACCCGACCGGCGCGTCGAGTGCTACGATTCCGGTGAGCCGCAGCCGCAGACGGTCGAGTGGACGGGCCCCGTGACGCCGTACACGCCGGCCGCGCGAGAGTAGGTCCTTGACGGGAGCGAACGAACGCTTCCCGATGAAACGTGGGCGCGCATCATGGTGCCGGCCGACTCCACGGTCAAAGTGGCCAAGGATCTCAACGGCAAGACGATCGCCGCCAACTCGCTCCACAGCCTGGCCGACGCCGTGCCGAAACTATGGGTCGATCAAAACGGCGGCGATTCGTCCACGCTCAAGTTTGTCGAAATGCCGTTTGCGGCGATGCCGGCCGCGTTCGACGCCGGCCGTGTCGACGCGGCGCTGATCTCGGAGCCGTTCATGAGCGTCGCCGCGAAAAGCGCGCGCGTCCTCGTTTACGGATACGATTGCATCGCGAAGGATTTCTTACTCGGTGCGTACTTCACCACACCGCAGTGGGCGAAGGATCACGCCGACGTGATCGTCCATTTCCGCACCGCGATGCGCCAAGCCGCCGCCTGGGCCAACGCCAACCCGGCCAAGAGCGGCGAACTGCTCGCGAAGTACACCAAGATCGATCCGGCGCTGATGCAACCACTGATCGACGTGGCGGCCAAGTTCGGCAGCTTCAGCGCGTTCCCGGCGCGGGAACTCATCTATTAGCCGAGTATACGGGCCTGCATGAAGCCGATGTCGCGTTCACTGTTTCTCGGCACGATCCCGATGCTCGGCGCCGCCACCGCGCTGCCCGCGTTCGGGCAGTCGCAAGCGCCGCTCACGGTGCGCGTCGGCGCCACCGCGAACGACACGTATGCCGAAGCCTATTACGCGCAAGACATGGGGTTTTTCACGCGCGGCGCCCTGAGCGTCGAGATCACGACGTTTACCAACGGTGCTGCCGTGTCGTCGGCCGTTGCATCGGGTGCGCTCGACGTCGGGATCTCGAACCCGGTGCAGCTCGGAAATGCGATCGGCCACGGCATCCCGTTCGCCTTTCTTGCCGGCGCCGGTGCCTACAACACCGCACTGCCGACGACGGTGCTGTGCGTTGCCAAAGACGGTCCGATTCATGCGCCGAAAGATTTCGCCGGTCAGACGATCGCGGTCTCGGCACTCAAAGATCTCACCGATCTCGCGCAGCAGCAGTACCTCGAAAAGAACGGCGTCGACCCGAGTACCGTGAAGACGATCGAGCTGCCGTTTGCGGAAATGGGCCCGGCCCTCGCGCGCGGCACGGTGGCCGGCGCCGTCATCTCGGAGCCCTCGCTCAGCGCATCGGTGCTGTCGGGTCAAGCGCGCGTGTTCACCAAAGTCTTCGATGCGATCGCACCGCATTTTCTGATCAGCGTCTGGTTCACGACGCGTGATTGGTATGCCAAGAACACCGTCGCCGCGAAACGCTACGCGGCCGTGATGTATCAAACGGCAAACTGGGCCAATGCTAACCGCGATCAGTCGGCCGCCATCTTAGAGAAGTATTCGAAGATCAGCGACACGACGACCAAGCAAATGGCCCGTTCGAGCTACGCCGTCACGCTGAATCCGCAATTGATCGATCCGGTCTTCGCGCTCGCCTACAAGGCGAAGATCACCGATCGTCTTCTTACCGCGGCATCGGTGAGCGTTTAGCGCGACTGATGTGGCTGATCGCAATGAACAGCCCGAGCGCTCCAAACCAGATGATCGCTGACGCCATCGTGCCGCGCGTTCCGGCGAGCGCGATCGGCGCAGGTGCGAGTGCAAAGGCCAGCGCCCACGATTCGGAGCGGAACGCATTCCGCCACGACGGCGTCACCGCCGCGCCCGCCGCAAATTTCGCCGGCATCAAGCGCGGCAAAAACGCCGGCACGGCTTTGCAATAGGCCGCGTACTCGGCGCCGTATCGAGCGAGCAGTTGCCGGTTTTCTTCGCGCGCGAGCATGATGCCGAAGACGATGTTGCCGAGCGCGATGATCGCGAAGCCGAGCGGCGGGGCATACAGCCCGATGCCGAGCGCGAGCAGATCGTTGCCGAGATAGAGCGGGTTGCGCGTATAGCGGAACGGTCCCGCAACGATCAGGCGGTCACGCTGCACGTCGGCTGCAAACACCACGTCGCCGTGCAAATACGCGGTTCCGAAATAGCGCGCCAGCCAGCCCAGCAGCCCCAGCTGAACGCCGGCCCAGAACAGGCTGTACACGCCCCACGCGCCGCCGCGCATACCCCACGCGACCGCAGCCGGCACCGCATGCGCGTCACCGAACTGCAGATAGCCGAAGAAGAACCCGCACCCGTAGATCGCGCCGATCAACAACCCCCGGTTACGATACCACCACGGTGACGGCGGTGCGTTTACAGACAATTAACGGCTTTCTCCAGGGCGTACGGGATGAGCGCGACAACGTGGGCCTGCGTGAACCCAAACGAATCCGACGCGCAGACGGGTGACGCGCGCCGAGCCGCCTTTCAGGCCGGCTGGGATGCGCGTTTGCTCCCGCTGCTGACACCGCAGTGGCAACCGTCCGGCGTCATCGCCAAGGCGGCAGGCGAAAAGCCCGCCAAGGTGCTCGAACGCCTCAAAGATATGCTCGACCGGAACTTGGTCGAGCGGCGCGTGGTCAAAGCCGTGCCCTCGAAGCCCACGAAATCGGGCAAGCGGCCGCGGATCCACACCGCGCGGTTCGAAGCGCACTTCCGGCTTCCGCAAGCCTAACCGGTTTCGATCGGGCGCGCGTTCACGGGCAAGGACGTCGCCGAGCCGAACATCCGGTCTCCCGCATCCCCGAGCCCCGGCATGATATAGCCGTGATCGTTGAGCCGCTCGTCGATCGACGCCGTGACGATGCGAACGTCGGGATGCGCTTTGGTGATCGTCGCGATCCCTTCGGGCGCGGCGATGAGGCAGACGAACGTGATCTCGTGGGCGCCGCGCGATTCGAGCAACTTCATCGCGGCCGAGCCCGAATTGCCGGTCGCGAGCATCGGATCGAGGACGAAGACGTCGCGATCGGCCAGGTCGCGCGGCATGTTCGCGTAGTACGGCACGGGCTCGAGGGAAGCCGGATCGCGGTAGAACCCGAGGTGCGCGATCTCGGCGTCGTCGATGCAGTCGAGAAAGCCGGACAAGAGGCCGAGACCCGCGCGCAGGATGGGCGAGACGACCGGACGCCGCGCGATGCGGCGGGCCGGAGCCGGCTCCAGCGGCGTCTGAACGGTGCCCTCGATCGTCCGCAGCGAGCGGGTCGCCTCGTAGGCGAGGAACAGGCCGATCTCTTCCACCATGCGGCGGAAGATCGGAACGGGCGCGTCCCGGTCGCGAAGCCGCGCCAGGCGGTCGGCTACGGCGGGGTGATCGACGACGAGCACTTCGTGGCGGGCCATGCCCGCTCGTTACGCCAGATCGTGCGATTCACCGCCCGCATCGTCGCGGATCTTGGCGGTCAAGACGTGGTCGCGCCAGGCACCATCGATGTAGAGGTAGTCGCGCGCGTAACCCTCGACCGTGAACCCGAGCGACCGTAAGAGCCGGCCGCTGCGCTCGTTGCTAGGTTGATAGTTGGCCTCGACGCGGTGCAGCCCGATGTTGCGGAATGACCACGTCACGATCGCGCCGACCGCCTCGCTCCCGTACCCGCGGCCCTGGTGCACCACGTCGACCGAATAGCCCAGCACGCCGGCTTGAAAGACGCCGTGCACGATGTTGGTGAGGTTCACGCTGGCGATGATTTGGCGCGAACCGCGCAGCAGCGCGACGAAGCGGTGCGCGCGCCCGTGATACGCATCGTCTTGTACGGCCGCGGCGTACGTCGACCAGTAACTGCGCGTGAAGAAGTCCGACGAGCGCGCCGGCTCCCAGCGCGCGAGGTGTTTTTCGTTGCGCTGATGGTACGCGAGCAGCGAGTCGATGTGCTCGGGCCCGATCGATTCGATCGTCAACCGCGCCGTCGAGATCGAAACGGACGAGAGACCGGCTAGCTCGCGCACCGGGTTACGGGACGGCGAACTGAACGGTTAGTTCTTCAACGCGCTCGCGCAGCTCGGCGATGCGCTTGCGCGGTTCGATGTCGTGCAGCGCTTCGCCGATGATCTTGCCGATTTCACGCGCGTCCGTCTCGTCGAAGCCGCGCGAGGTGATGGCCGGGGAGCCGATGCGAATGCCGCTCGTCACCATCGGCTTCTGCGTATCGAACGGGATCGCGTTCTTGTTCACGGTTACGGAAATTTCGTCGAGATACGCTTCCACCGCTTTGCCGGTAAGGTTTTTCGGACTCAGATCGACGAGCAGCAAGTGCGTGTCGGTGCCGCCCGCAACCAGCCGGACGCCTGCCCGCTGGAGTTCCTCGCCCATCGCCTTCGCGTTGATCAGCACTTGTTGCTGATACCCCTTAAACTCCGGTTGCAACGCTTCTTGGAACGCCACGGCTTTAGCGGCGATCGTGTGCATCAGCGGGCCGCCCTGGATGCCCGGAAAGACGCTCTTGTCGAGCGCGGCGGCATGCGCCTCATCGGTGAGCACGAAACCGCCGCGCGGGCCGCGCAGCGTCTTGTGGGTCGTCGAGGTGACGAACTCGGCCAACGGCACGGGTGAAGGATGCAGTCCGACGGCGACGAGCCCGGCGATGTGCGCCATATCGACCATCAGCACGGCGCCGATCTCATCGGCAATCTCGCGGAACGGTTCGTAGTCCATGGTGCGCGGATAGGCGCTCGCGCCGGCGATGATCATCTTCGGCTTGTGCTCGCGTGCGAGCGCGCGCATCTCGTCGTAGTCGATCAGCTCGGTGTCGCGCCGGACGCCGTAAGCGATCGCGTTATAGAGTTTCCCGCTGAAGCTGACCTTCGTGCCGTGCGTGAGGTGGCCGCCGTGCGCGAGCGACATCCCGAGCACCGTATCGCCCGGGGCGAGCACCGCCATGAACACGGCCATGTTCGCTTGGGCGCCGGCGTGCGGCTGGACGTTGGCGTGCGTTGCACCGAAAAGCTTCTTCACGCGGTCGATCGCCAGCGTCTCCGCGACGTCGACGAACTCGCAACCGCCGTAGTAGCGGCGACCCGGGTAGCCTTCGGCGTATTTGTTGGTGAGTACCGAGGCCATCGCTTCGCGCACCGCGGCGCTGGCGTAATTCTCGGATGCGATCAATTCGAGATTCTCGTGCTGACGGCGATCTTCGTTTTCGATAGCCATGAAGATCTCATGATCGACATGCGCCAGCGTCGTCTGCGGTGTCAGAACATCCATACGGTTTATTGGTTTCCTCGGTCCAATGGGTCGTTACGGCGCACGATTGACGTGGCTGAGTAGTCGGGCTTCGCCGGGGGCAGCGGTTTCGACTTGCCGAAGCGGAGGATTTGCACCACAATGAGCAATCCGACCGTCGCGATCAGTCCGATCCAGAACCACGGCCCCGTCCAGCGCGGCTGGGTGTGGTCGAACAAGAACTCGGCCAGCGCAATCGTGACGGCGGTTAGCGGAATGATCGAGGCGAGCGTTTGACGGTCGATGTGGGGCTCCCGGAGTGAAAGTCGCTGTGGCAAGTTCGTCGTTCGCGGCGTTGCTCCGGCGGGGTTCGCTGACGCACCTGGAGTGGCTGGAGCTCTGCTCGTCGCGGCTCGATGCGGACGGGGTCGTTTTGGGGCTCGCGGACTTCCCGCGCACGGACGGCGAGTACGCCGCTCAGGTCAAGAAGGTCGCCGTCGATCTCGGCATCGTACCGGTCGCGCTCGACGTGCCCGGCCTGCTCGATCCCGACCGGCCCGACGAGGAGCGATCCGTGGCCGTGGCGCTGGCGACGGGGATCGGCGCGGCCTTGATCCGGGTGACGGCCGGACCTCCCGGCACGCTCCCGCCCGAGACGTTTGCGCGGATGGTCGCCACCACGAAGACGTTCGTTTCGGCCGCCAAGGCCGCCAACGTGACGCTGACCCTCGCCCCGGCGCCCGGCACGCTCTTGCCCGGCCTCGCCGAGGTGCAGAACTTCAGCAAGTACGTCGACAGCGCGTGGCTGCGCTATGATCTGCCGGCCACGAGCCCCGAACACGCGCAGCTCGGTGGCCGCGATCGCGTGCTGGTCGAGCGCTTCGGCTTGGATGAAGATCCGCAGCTGCTTGCCTCGGTGCATCGGCGCGGCTGGCTCGTGGTCGAAGGCGACGGCGGCGACGATCCGTTCGGCCGCGTCGGCGCCGTGCTCGGCGCGCTTCGAAATCTAGGACAACGACCACAGATGCCGTCTGTCGTACCCGGTTAAGACCTGCGTTCAGCAGGTGGGTGCGGCCCGGGCGCTCAGGAAACGTCACTCAGAGGACGTCCACACCGATCGTATCCGGAGCTGATGCTCCCTTGGTATTAACGTTGGTCCAACACCAGAGTACCTGCGCGAACATCCGCAGTCATTGTCGCCACCGCATTGTCTCACCAGCGTCAAGACCTTGACAGAAATGCAAAAAAACTTTCGCCCACACTTGCCTGCCCTCTCAACGCAGCACGCGTAGCGCGTCTCCATAGACGCGCACCGCACGCGTACGCGCCGCCGCGTGGTCGACGACCGGCGCCGGATAGTCGATACCGATCCGGCAGCCTGCTTCGGCGGCGATCAACGGCGGCATCGCCCAGGGCTCGTGCACGTAACGCACCGGCACGCGCGCGAGGACCGGTAATTGCGCGCGCACGAACGCGCCGTCGGGATCGACCGTTTTTCCCTGCAGTGTCGGGTTGAAGACGCGGAAGTACGGTGTGGCATCGGTGCCCGTCGACGCCGACCACTGCCACCCGCCGTTGTTGGAGGCGAGATCGGCATCGGCGAGATGCTGCTCGAAGAAGCGTTCGCCGCGGCGATAATCGATCAGCAGGTCCGAACCGAAGCCGCGTAGCTGCGCGCGCAACGCGGCCAGCGATTCGAAGAAGAACTAAACGATCGGAGCACCGAGACGGTCGCTTCGCAACAGCGGCGGATCGAGCACGAACGCACACGTCACGCGTTCGCATTGCCGGGCTGCCGCGGCCAGCGCCGTGTGATCGTCGAGCCGCAAATCGCGGCGCATCCAGACGATGCCGTGTTCGAAACGGGGGCTCACGCGACGCCGTTCGGCGGGAGCGTTGCGCCGCCCGCCGGAACCTTCCGCGTGTGCCGTCGCTCGAACTCACCGTCGCTCCGCTCGAGTTGCCGCTCGTCCACACGTTCACGATCGCGCGCTCCTCGGAAAGCATCGCGCGCACCGCGCTCGTGCGGCTGCGCTGGGGCACGATCGAGGCCCTGGGCGAAAGTTCGCCGAGCCCGCGCTACAACGAGAGCGTGGAGAGCGTGATGTCCGGCTTGCACGCCCGTACTCTCGGCGACGATCCGTATGCGCTCGATGCGTTGCTCGACGGCCTTCCGCCGGCGCAACGTTGCGGACTCGACGTTGCGCTGCATGATTGCATCGGCAAAGACGTCGACCGGCCGCTATGGCGACTGCTCGGCCTCGATCCGACGCTGACGCCGCTGACCTCGTTCACGATCGGGATCGCGGCGATCGACGAGATGGTCGCGAAAGTGCGCGAAGTCGGGCGGCATCCCGTCATCAAGATAAAACTCGGCGCGGGCGAGGAGATCGAGACGATCGCCGCCATTCGCACCGTCTACCGCGGCATGATCCGAGTCGATGCGAACGAAGCCTGGACCGCCGAGACCGCCGTAGCGATCCTGCGCGAACTCGAACGCTTCGAGATCGAGTTCTGCGAGCAGCCGATCCCGGCCGGCACGCCCGAACGGTTGCGCTGGATCCGCGAGCGCACGTCGATCCCGATCGTCACCGACGAAGATTCGAAGGATGCAAACGACCTGCTCGCGCTGGCCGGCTGCGTCGACGGGATCAACGTGAAGCTGGTGAAGTGCGGCGGCATTCGCGGGGCGCTCGAGATGATTCACACGGCGCGCGCGCTCAACCTCAAAGTCATGCTCGGCTGTATGGTGGAGAGTGCGATTCTCTCGACCGCTGCCGCGCATCTCTCGCCGCTGGTCGATTGGGCCGATCTCGACGGCCCGTTCCTCGTCGCGCGCGATCCGTTCGCGGGCATGACGTACGACGCCGGCCAGATCGTGTTGCCCGCGGGGCCGGGGCTGGGTGTCGTCGAGAAAGCGCCGGCGGCATGACGCGGCGCTACGTCGTCTTCGCGCCGGGCGCGTTCGGCGGACGGGAAGCGAAGACCGCGCACGGCGTGATCGGCTACTCAAGCGACACGGTCGTTGCGGTCGTCGATCCGCAGCATGCCGGCAAACGCGTGCGCGACGTGGTGCCGTACCTGGATTCCGACGCCCCGATCGTCGCGACCGTGCGTGAGAGCTTGCGCTTCAAACCCACGTCGCTGCTAATCGGGATCGCTCCGCCCGGGGGGGCCTTGCCGCCCGCATATCGCGCCGAGATCATCGTCGCGCTCGAGTCGGGGCTGGAAATCGTCAACGGCCTGCACTCGTTCCTCAACGACGATCCCGAAATGCGCGCGCTAGCCGACACGCACGATTCGCGGATCTGGGACTTGCGCACGCCGCCCGCGGCACCGCTCTTTTCCGGCGCCGCGTACGACGTGACGAGCCGCATCGTGCTGATGGTCGGCAGCGATTGCGCGGTCGGCAAGATGACCGCGGCGCTCGAGCTCACGCGCGCCGCGCAAGCCGCCGGGACCGCGGCCGAGTTCATCCCAACCGGACAAACCGGGATCGCGATCGCCGGCTGGGGCACGTCCGTCGACCGCGTCATCGCGGATTTTGCCAGCGGTGCATCGGAACAACTCGTGCTCGAGGGCGACCGCCGCATCAACGCGCGCGGCGGCATCCTGTTCGTGGAAGGCCAAGGCGGGATCGTGCATCCGGGCTACGCACCGGTAACCTTGGCGCTGCTCTACGGCTGCGCGCCGGACGCGCTCGTGCTGGTGCATCTCGTGACGCGCACGAAAGTCGACGGTTACGACATCCCGTTGCCGGGCTATCGCGCGCTCATCCGCACGTATGAAGGGCTGTGCGCGAACGTCAAGCCGGCGCGCGTTGCCGGCATCGCGTTGAACACGCACGGACTCGATGACGCGGCCGCGCGCGCGGCGATCGCCGAAGCGCGCGCGCAAACCGGCCTGCCATGCGACGATCTGGTGCGCTTCGGGCCCGACGCCTTTTACGCCGCCATCGCTCCGCAGATCGGAAAGACGCCGGTTCGCACGGATGGCTGAACGCGGCCGCCGCGTTGCCGCCGCATGCATGCTCTCGGCGCTGATCGCGATCGCCGGCTGCACGCGCGTTTCGACGACGCCGGGCGCCGGCGGACTGCACCCGTGGACGCAACCGGATAACCTGCGCTTGGCGAGCACGGACGAACCCGATTCGCTCAACAAGCTCTTCGCCAACAGCGATGCGAGCGATCAAGTCGCGAACCTGATCTCCGCGCCGATCTTCCGCTACGACGATGCGGGCAACTACGTGCCCGAGATGGCGTTGACCGTGCCGACGCTGCAGAACGGCGGAATCAGCCGCGACGGAAGGACGATCGTGCTGCACCTGCGCCACGGAATGCAGTGGCAGGATGGTGCGCCGCTCGACGGCCGCGATCTGCGCTTCACCTGGCAAGCCGTGATGAACCCGCGCAACAATACGCGCCTGCGTTCGGGCTGGGATGACATCACCGCGATCGATCTGCCGAACGACGACACGGCGGTCGTGCACTTGCGCGAATCCTACGCGGCAATCCTCGGCATCTTCGCGCTCGGCGGGGCCGGATATCCGCCGCTGCCGGCGCATCTGCTCGCGAAGCTGCCCGACCTCAACCACGCCCCGTTCAACGCGCAGCCGCTCTCGAGCGGGCCCTACGTTCTCACGCGCTGGAATCACGGCGCCTCGCTCGAGTTCGACGCCAACCCGCACTACTGGCGCGGTAAACCGGCGATCGCGCACATCACTTACCGCATCATTCCCAACGCCGACACGCTGTTCAACGCGCTGATCACGCACGAGGTCGACGTCGACGTCGACAGCATCACCGAAACGCAAATCGCACGGCTCGGCCTGCTGACCGGTTACGCCACGCAGAAGCGGTTGACGGCCAACTACCGCCACATCACGATCAACACCGCGAAACCCACGCTAAGCGACGTACGCGTGCGCCTTGCGATCGCCGAGGCCGTCGACTGGGACCGGCTCAACAGCACGGTCTTTCACGGCTACAACGAACGCGCGACGAGCGACATCATGCCGACCTCATGGGCGGCCCCGCACATTCCGGCGTATCCGTACGACCTCGCAGCCGCGAAACGGTTGCTCGACGCCGCCGGCTGGGTTCCGGGCGCGGGCGGCATTCGCCGGCGCAACGGCGTGCCGCTGGCCGTCGACATCTCGACGACGCCTTCGAAGCCCGCCAACGTGCAGGCCGAGGTCGTGATGCAGCAAGAGCTGCGCGCGGCCGGCATCGATCTGCGCGTGCGCAACTACCCGACGAGCCTGCTCTTCGCGCAGGACGGGCCGCTCTACGGCGGCCGTTACGATCTCTCGCTCACGATCGACACCAATGCGCCCGATCCCGACAACGAAGGCGAATGGAGCGGCGCGTTCATTCCACCGCACGGCGCGAACACCACCTTCCTCAACGATCCCGTCATCACGGCGACGAGCCATGCCGCCGCGCGAACCTTCGATCAGGCAGTGCGCAAGGCGCTCTACGCGCGCGAGGAAGCGCGCATTCACGAGCTCGTGCCGGCGATATTTCTCTACTGGCAGATCACGTACGCTGCGTACAATAGCGACCTCAAGCACTATCGTGCCGCGCAGTATCTCTCGAGCAACTGGAACGCCTGGGAGTGGAGCTTCTAACCGGTGCCGAGCGTCGTCGAATCATGCTGAATCTCGTCGCGGCGACGGGGTGTCTCACCGAGCTGCGCGTGCTTCCCTCGACGAAAGCGATCGTGTCGTGGAATACGACTGCGCCGGTCGATACGCTCGAACTCACCGTGGACACCGCGAACGGCCTACGCTCGCGGCCGCTGCCGTACGTCGTCTTCGAAGCCGGCCGCCGCGCATCGCTCGACGGCTTCGATAACGTTGCGAAGATCGCCACCGACGTCGTGAGCGCGCCCGGTGAGATCGTCGCGGTGCACGTTCACTCGCATCAGCCGCTCATTCGCGTCGCCGCCTCAACCCCGCCGGCGGGCGGACCGCGGAATGCCGCGCCGGCGGAGGACGCGCGCCGCGAATTGGACGTACCCCAACGCTCGCAGTACGTCGACGCGTTCCCGGCCGAACGCGGCTGGTGCACGGCGGCCTCCATCGCGATGCTTGCCGGCACGTTCGGCGTGACGGCGAGTGTCGACGAAGTTGCCGCATCGATCTACGACGCTGCCTACAAAGGCACGGGAAATTGGGCGTTCGCCGTGGCCTACGCCGGCACACGCGGCCTCGCCGGGGCGGCCGCGTATCTGCGCGATCTCGTGAACGTGGAGCGTTTCATCGCTGCGGGGTTGCCGCTTGCGCTGAGCATTTCGTGGAACGCCGGTTCGCTGCCCGGCGCGCCGCTCGAACGTTCCGACGGACACTTAATGGTCGTGCGGGGCCTCGAAGCAAACGGCGACGTCATCGTCAACGATCCGGCCCAACCGGCGGTGCGCCACGTGTACGAGCGCGCGGCATTCGAGCGCGCGTGGCTCGGACACGGCGGCGTCGCGCTGCTCGCGGCGCCGCCCGAGCGCGTCGATGACCTGCTGCGGTGTGCCAACGCATGACGATGCAGCCCGAAGCGCGCATCGTGGCAGCGCACGACGTCGGCGATGCCCCGCTGCACGTCGTCCTCGTCGAACCGGAGATTCCGCCCAACACCGGCAACATCGCGCGGATGTGCGCGGCCACCGGCTGCGCGCTGCACCTCATCGAGCCGCTGGGCTTTCAAATCGACGATCGCGCGCTCAAGCGCGCCGGGCTCGACTATTGGCCCGCCGTACGGCTCGTGCTGCATCCCTCGCTCGACGCGTTTCTGGCCGCATTCCCGGTTGCGCGCTGCTGGTGGATCGAGACGACCGGGGCTGCCCCCTACGCGAGCGCGGCGTTCGCGCGCGGCGACGCGCTGGTCTTCGGCAAGGAAACCGGCGCGCTGCCGCAAGCGTTGCTCGACGCACATCGCGACCGCACGTTACGCATTCCGATGCGCGGTGAGGCGGTGCGCAGCATCAACCTCTCGACCGCCGCCGGCATCGTCACGTACGCGGCGCTCGCCGCCCTCGACTTCCCCGGCCTCACTTAAGAGGGCGCGGGAAAAGCCGAGACCGCGTCTCGCACGGCGCCGCGAATCGCATCGGCGGGGACCGGCGCGATGTGGTTCACGACGGTCGGCTGCGCGTTGAGCGAGTGGGCTTGGCAATCATAGGTTTGCAGCGCGATGTGCGCGGTCGTTTGTGCGGTCGCACCGCCGGTCGCAACGCGCGTGGTATCGAGCGTACCCCAGACCAGCGTTCGGGCGCCGGTCGTCGTGCAGAGCGCCACGCTGTTGTTCGTGGGATCCCCCGCCGCCGAGCCGGTCGCCGTGACGACGCGGAATCCGCGCTGCTGCAACGCATCGATGAGCGCCTGATGCGCGGCGGCGCGATCGTCGTCGGCCGCCGATCCGGTGACGCTCAGCACCGCGAAACCGCTCATCGGCGCGGGCGTGATCAGGTCGAGGCCGGCGGCGGCGGTGCCCGGCGTCGGCGTCGCCGAATCGTGCATCAGTTCGTCGCGCACCTGCGCGCCCTGGCCCGCGATGTCGTCGACGTTGCGGAACTGGAACATCTTCGACCAGATCACCGTGCCGCTGCGCGTGCTCACGAGATTTTCGATCGCGGAGAAGCTCGTGCCGACCGGCAGAATCGAGCCGCTGAAGTAGAGCTCGGCTCCGGCCGCGCGGGCCGCGGCGCGATAATCGGCCGGCTTCGCCGTAGCCGCACCGATTTCGACGTGGACGCCGCCGAGCGCCGTCACCTCAGCCGCGACCTTGGCGCTCACTCGGCTGCCGAGGTCATCAGGCGCCGAACCGCTCACGGCAAAGGGATAGACCACGAGCACCGGCGGTGCGGCGGACAAGGGGAGCGCTGCGAGCGGGACGACGAGGACGGCCAGCGCGACCAGCAGACGGCGAAGCATCCGCGGACCATTAGCGAGAGACGGCAGCGCTCATGCCGAAGCATGCGTGATGACAACGCAAGCGCGCGCGATCGCCGCGATCCAACGCCGCGTCATCGCCTGCGGGCGGTGTCCGGAGCTGGTCACGTATCGCGCGGACGTCGCGCGCGAGAAGCGCCGCGCCTACCGGGATCACGACTACTGGGGGAAGCCCGTGCCCGCGTTCGGCGACCCCTTGGCGCGCGTGCTGCTGGTGGGCCTTGCGCCCGGTGCGCACGGCAGCAACCGGACGGGCCGCATGTTCACGGGCGACGCGTCGGGCGAATGGCTCTACCGCGCGTTGCATCGCGCCGGCTTCGCCAGCCAAGCACGCCAAGTCGACCGCAACGACGGCATGGTGCTGACGGACGCGCTGATCACCGCCGCCGTGCGCTGCGCACCGCCGGGGAACAAACCCACGACCGAAGAGCGCGCCGCCTGCATGCCGTTCCTCGAGGAAGAGCTGGCCGCGCTGCGCGGCCTGCGCGTGATCGTGACGCTCGGAAAAATTGCCGACGACACGGTGCATCGAATCGTGAAGACGGCCGGCACGTACCGCTCGCCGCGCGCGACCTTCAAGCACGGCGCGGAAACACAGATCGCGCTCCCGGGTTCGCCCGAAGCGACAATCCTCGCGTCGTATCACCCGAGCCAGCAGAACACGAGCACCAAAGTGCTCACCGAACCGATGCTCGACGCGATCTTCGTCCGCGCCCGCGAACTCAGCGGTTTGACGCCTTAGCGCGTGACCGCGCCGTCGGCCGCGACGTTGACACCGTAGTCGCGCGCGGCGGCTTCGGGCGTGATGTAGCCGCGCTTGAGATCGAGTGCGATCGCATCGAGCGAGCGGCCGTCGGGATCGCCGTAGCCGCCGCCGCCGCCGGTTTCGATGATCACGCTGTCGCCCGCTTCGAGCGGATAGCCTTCGACTTTCGAGGCGACTTCTTCGCGGCCGTCTTTGCGCCGGACGATGCAGCGGCCGGGCTTGGCCGGGCCGCCGCCGAGCACACCCCACGGCGGACAGCGTAAGCGCTCGTAGTTCGTGTTGAGCGTGCAATCGGCCAGCACGCGATAGCGTTTGCGGAAGCCCATGCCGCCGCGATAGGTGCCGGCGCCGCCGGAATCTTCGCGCAGCGAAAACTCTTCGAGCCGGTACGGATACATCGACTCTTGAAGTTCGACGGGGATGATGCGCGTGTCGCCGTGCGCCATGGTGCGGAACGGTCCCGCACCGTCGTGCGTCGCGCACGCGCCCCAGCCGCCGTGGCCGCTGTCATAGCACTGAAACGGCGAACCGTCGGGGTTCTTGCCGATGAACCGCAACGACGAGAACGTGCCGAAGTGCGCGCCGGTCACGCGCGCGGGCAGCGCGTGTTCGAGCGCCTTGATGAACGTGTCGATGATCGTCGGAAACGGGAACGAGTAGTTGCTCATCGGCGCGGTCGGCTTGGCGCTGATCAGCTTCCCATCGGGCAAGATCAGCTTGATCGGACGGAACATCCCTTCGTTCGCGGGCTCGTCGGTGGCGATGAGATACTTGAACGCGACGCGCGCGACGGTGCGTCCCCCGCCGTAGCGGCCGGAGTTGATCGAGCCCGGCACCTCGTCGGCCATCTCGGAAAAGTCGACGGTCAGGTCGTTGCCGGCAACGATCACGCGCACTTTGATCGGAATGTTCTGCAAGCCCGCACCGTCATCGTCGAGGAACGATTCGGCTTCGTACGTGCCGTCGGGGATCGCACGAATTTTCTCGCGCGCGGCGGCCTCGGTTTGATCGAGGATCGTGGCGACCGCGCTAAGGTACGTCGGAACGCCGTACTTGTCGGCGACGCGGGCGGTGAGGTCGCGGCCGAGCAGACAGCCCGCGAGCTGAGCGCCGATGTCTCCCATCACCTCGAGCGGAAAGCGCGTGTTGTTCTCGATGATGCGGTACATCTCTTCAACCGGTTCACCCGCCGACCAGAGCTTGACGGTGCGCAGCTGCAGGCCTTCCATGAAGATGTCGCGCGCCTTCATCGAGAGCGAGCCGACGGTCATCCCGCCGATATCGAACCAGTGCGCGTTGATCGCGAAAAAGCCGATGAGCTCTTCGCGCTGCGGTCCGGCGTAGATCGGCGTGTACATCACGGTGTTGTTGAGATGCTGCCCCTGGATCGCAGCGTGGTTGCACAGCACGACGTCGCCGTGCCGCAAGCGTTCCTTCCCGTAGGTTGCGAGGCCGTCGCGCACGGCCATACCGATCGAGTCGGCCACGAAGACCGGCATCGCGCCGGTCGATTGCGCGAGCAGCTCGCCGTCCGGACCGCTCAGGCCGACGGCGTAATCTTTGTATTCGTAGATGTACGCGCTGTAGGCGGTGCGCGTCATGTTGGCGTCGATCTGATCGGCGATCGAAATGATCCCATGCCGGATGACTTCGAGCGTGACGGGATCGACGCGCAGACGCTCCGCAGTGGCGCTCATACGGCTTCGCGCTCCTCAGCTGTGCAATCGATGCGAATTTCGTGCAGCGTGCCGATCGTGAACCGGTCGCCCGGCCACACCAGCGTCGTCGAACCGTACTCTTCCAGCAGCGCGGGTCCGGCGCCGGTCGCCCCGGGCTCGAGCGCATAGCGATCGTACACGGCGGTCTCGAGCATGCCGCCCGCATCGGCGAAGTACACCATGCGCGTCGTCGTCGCCGCGCGGCCGCCGGATGCGCGCGGCAGCCGCGCGATCTCCGGACCGTCGAGCTCCGCGAAACCGGAGAGGTGCAGCGCCTGAAATTCCGCCGGCGCGTCGGCATCGGCATGACCGTAGCGCCGCAAGTAGTCGCGCTCGAACGCGGTGCGAATCGCTGCGGCATCGGCGCCCGGCGCGATGGGCACCTTGATGTTGTGACGCTGACCGCGATAGCGCATCTCGGCGAACCGCTCGGAGCGGAACGTTTTCGCACCGAACTCCGCCGTCAGCGCGGTCGCCATGTCGCGCTCCATCGTGGCGTAAGCCGCTTCGAGTGCGTCGAGCGTTTCGGCGGCGAGCGGTTCGGCGAACGTGATCGCGTCGTCGAGCCGCGCGTCGGCAAGGAGCATGCCGGTGGCGGAAAACGTGCCGGGCTCGGGCGGAATGATGACCGTTGGGATCGAGAGCTCGTGCGCCAGGGCCGATCCGTGCAGCGGTCCCCCGCCGCCATAGCAGAACAGCACGAAATCGCGCGGGTCGTGCCCGTGTTCGACCGAGATGCGCCGCAGCGCGCCGGCCATCACGACCGTGGCGATCGAGAGAATCCCGTCGGCCATTCGCACGACGCCCTCATCGTCGGCGTACTCGAGCGGCCGCGCGATGTGTTCCTCGATCGCGTGCCGCGCGGCGGCGACGTCGAGCGAGAGTTCGCCGCCGAGAAAATTCTGCGCGTTGATCCGACCGAGCACGAGGTTCGCATCGGTAACCGTGGGCTGCGTTCCGCCGCGGCCGTAGCAGACGGGACCCGGCGTCGAGCCGGCGCTCTGCGGGCCGACGTGCAAACGCTTTTGGGCATCGAGCCAGGCGATCGAACCGCCGCCCGAACCGACTTCCACGATGTCAACGACCGGCGACTTCACCGGGAACCCGTATTTGTATCCGCCGGCGTAGTACACCGAGTCGACGGCGAAACGGCCGGATTCGACCAGCGCGCACTTGGCCGTCGTGCCGCCCATGTCGAACGCGATCACGTTGTCGTAGCCGAGGGCTCGCGCGTAGGCGCCCGCGCCGATGCAGCCGCCGACCGGGCCGCTCTCGACCAGCGCGATCGGCTGACGGCACGTGCGGTCGGTCGAAAGCACGCCGCCGTTCGAGCCCATCATGTAGAGGCTACCGGTGAAGCCGCCGGCGGCGAGGTCGGCTTCGATGCGCCGGATGTACGTGCTCACGCTCGGGCCGACGTACGCGTTGGCGGCGACGGTCGACGTGCGCTCGTACTCGTACCACTCGCGCGTCAGCTCGGTGCTGTAGGTAACGAAGACGCCGGGCAACAGACGCCGTAACAGCTCCGCCGCGGCGACTTCATGCTGCGGGTTGGCGAACGAGTGCATAAAGAAGATCGCGACCGATTCGACCGCCGCCGCGCGCAACTTCCCGGCGAGTTCCGTCAACGCGCCGAGATCGAGCGGCTGCACGACTTCGCCGCGGCCATCCATCCGTTCGCCTACTTCGAACCGCAATTCACGCGGCACGAGCGGCTCGTCACGGCGGTAGTGCAGATCGAACGGGTCGGGCCGGTTGCCGCGCGCGATCTCGAGCACGTCGCGAAAGCCCGCCGTGGTCACGAGCGCGGTGCGCGCGCCGTTGCGCTGCACGATCGCGTTGATCACGAGCGTCGTACCGTGATTGACCAGGGCCGCTTCCCGCGGCGAGAGCGATACCTTCCCGAAGCACTCCATGATGCCGTCGGCGAAATTCCCGTACGTGGTCGGTGCTTTGGTGTAGAGCACGCGGTTGGTGGCCCGGTCGAAGGCGACGAGGTCGGTGAACGTTCCGCCGATATCAACGGCGACGAGGTATGCCATCAGATTCGGTGGTACGCGCGGGTTGTGGGCACCCCGATAGGATACGCGATGGTGGTGTGAAACGCAACGAACGATGAAAACGCTTGCCATCACGATGCTGGCGCTCGCGCTCGGCGCCGTTTCAAGCGCGGCCGCGCAGAGCGCGACACCGCTCACGATCAACGTGATCAGCTTGCCGAGCGACACCGCCGGCACGCTCTACTACGCCGACGAACTCGGGTATTTCAAAGCCGCCGGTCTCGACGTGAAAATCACCGATATGACTTCGAGCCCGCCGATCGTTGCGGCCGTGGCATCGGGTGCGGGCGACATCGGGTTTTCGGTCGTCACGTCGACGGCCGTCGCGCACGAACGCGGCATTCCCGTGCGTTTCATCGCGCCGGGTGCGATGTGGCTGACGGTCAACGGCACGGCGCAGCTCGTCGTCGCCAAGGACTCGACGCTGCAGAGCGGCGCGAGCTTCAACGGGAAGACGATCGCCGTCACCGGCCTCGCCGATCTCACCTATTACGGCACGAAGGAGTGGCTCGACAAGAACGGCTGCGACACCTCGACCGTCAAATGGGTCGAGCTGCCGTTTCCGCAGATGGCCGCCGCCGTCGCGCAACATCGCGTCGACGGGGCGATGATCGCGGAGCCGTTCCTTGAAGCCTCGAAGCCGCTGGTGAAGTTCGTCGCACCGGTCGACGACGCGGTCGCGCCGCGTTTCATGTCGACCGGCTGGATCGCGACCGACGCCTGGATCAAAGCGCATCCGGCCGAAGCCGCGAAGTTCGCCGAGGTCATGATCAAAACAGCCGCGTGGGCGAACACGCACCAAAAAGAATCCGCGCAAATTCTGCTGCACCACACGCAGATCACGCCCGAAACCGCAGCCTCGATGAGCCGCGTCGCGTACGCGACGTCGCTCGATCCCAAGCTCTTACAGCCATCGATCGATACCGCCAGTAAATATTCGAGCACGCCGATGCGTGACACGCCCGCAAGCGAACTCATTTGGAGGCCTTGATGACCACGCGAACGACTTTCCTCGCCGGATCGGCCGCCGCGGGTGCCGCACTCGCCGCCGGCGTTGCGCCGGTCCCTGCCGCAGCCGCGCCGACCACGATCCGCGTCGCCTTCCTCCCGATCGTCGATGAATTGCCGCTATACGTCGGCATCGATCAGGGCATCTTCAAAAAACACGACCTCGACGTCTCGGCATTCGCGGTTGTCAATCAGACCGTGCTGGTCGACGCGCTGCAATCAGGTTCGGCGGAAATGGGAACGGCGGTGCTCGTATCGATGCTGCCTGCGCAGGAGAGCGGGATCAAGCTCGCCGTCGTCGCGACCTGCGTTGCGTTCCCGGTTCCGAAAAACGTCGGCGTGCTGGCGCGGACCGGCCTCGATATCAAATCGGCCAAGGATCTCGTCGGGAAAAAGGTCGGGCTGCCGTCGCTCAAGTCGTATTTTCAGGTGATGGTCGTGCGCTGGCTGACCGAGAAGAACGTCGATGCCTCGAAGGTGACGTTCGTCGAGGTCCCGTTTCCGAACGGTCCCGATCTCTTGAAGACCGGCCAAATCGATGCGCTCGTGACCGTCGATCCGTTCTATCATCGCATCCTCGATGCGAAGACCGGGTATCAGTTCGACGATTTCGAAGCGACCGTGCCCAACGGCACCATTGTCGACTGCTACGCGACGACGAAAGATTGGGCGGTCAAGAATATTGCGGCCGTGCACGCCTTCCGCGACGGCTGCGCGGAAGCGATCGCCTGGATCAAGGCCAACGATACGGCCGCACGCGCCATCCTGGCAAAGTGGACGAAACTGCCGCCCGCCGTGGTTGCCGATACGGCCATTCCGACCTTCAGCGTGCCGGTGAGCGCGGCGCAGGTCCAGTGGTGGATCGACCTCGCCAAGAAGCAAGGGCTGATCAGCTCGAACATCAACCCGCGGGACATGCTCGTTTCCTAAACGGGCGGCTCGGCCGAAGGCCAACGCGACGGGTTCACCTGTGGTGAACCCTCCAACGTAACAGACGCGCTTCCACCGCGAACAGTCCTTGCGCCGTGATGTAACCGAGCGCGCCGAGCAGCACGACGCCCGCATACAGGTCGGGCGCATGAAACGTGCGCGCCGCGATAAGGATGCCGCTGCCCAGACCCGGGCGCGATGCGAGCATTTCGCCGACCACCGCCAGAATCAGCGAAACGGTCAAGCTCAAGCGCATGCCGGAGAGGATGTCGGGCAACGAACTCGGCAGCGCGATCTTCCAGATCACCGCCAAACGCGACATGCCGAGCGCGCGCGACACTTCGTAGAGACACGGTTCGACCGCCGCGAAGCCGTGCACGGTCGCGAGCAAGGTCGGCCACAGCGCGCCGAACGCGATCACGCTGAGCACCATGTTGTCGGACAGGCCGAAGAGCACGATGCCCAGCGGAACGACGGCCGATGCCGGCAGCGGACGCAAGAATTCGAGCGTCGGCCCGAGATACGCGCGCGCCGGGCGCGACAAGCCGATGCACGCACCGATCGCGATACCCGCCAGCGATGCCAGCAGCCAGCCGACGAACATGCGTTGCACGGTGTTCCATACTTGATCCGGAAACACGCCGCTCGCAAATCCGCGCACCAGCGCTCCCCACGTGCGATCGGGCCCGGGCAAATACACCGGCGAGATCAGATGCGCGTTCGCCAGCAACTGCCATACCGCGATGAAGACCGCGCCGACGGCGAAGCTGCCGAGCCGCCAGCTGATGCGCATCTTCACGGCGCCGTTCGTGCCTGCGCCGAGCGGCCGAAGAAGCGCCGCTGCGCGCCGTTGATCGTGAGATTCAACGCCCAGCCCATGATGCCGATCCAAAGCAGATACGCCAACATCAAGTCGGGGTGCAGCGACTGCTCGGCCAGCATCATGTTGTAGCCCAGCCCCAACGGGTTGGCCGACACTTCGACGGTAACGGCAACCGTCAGCGCGATCCCGGCGGCTAACCGGAATGCGACGAAGATACGCGGCAGCGCGGCCGGCAAGATGATCTTCACCGTGCGAGCGAACGGGCCCAAGCGCAACACGCGCGCGACGTCGAGCAGGCCCGCATCGACGCCGCCGACCGCGCTGCGCGTCAAGATCAGCACCGGCCAAAACGCCGCGAACGAAACGATCGCGACCTCCATCCGGAAGCCGAAGCCGAAGGTCAACATCGCTACTGGGATCAGCGCGACCGACGGAATCGGCCGCAGCGCTTCGACCGAGAATTCCATCAGCCGGTCGGCCACGATGCTGCTGCCGAGGAGAATGCCGCCGATTAACCCCGCGATGCCGCCGAGCGCGAGCCCGCCGAAAGCATTGGCCAGCGTTTGCGCGGTCGCGACGAGAATGCTGCCGTCGGCGAACGCGCCTGCGCCGGCCACGAGCACCGCCGCCGGCGAGGCCAGCGTATCGCTCTGCAGACGCACGGCCATGGCGGCGATCTGCGCGATCGCGATCAACGCCACCGGAAACGCGAGGCCGCGCAACACGGCCGGCACACGTTTCATGCCTCGGCGTCCTTGATAAAATCGAAGAGCTGCCGGCGCAGCCGGGCGAATTCCGGATCTTCGCGCGTCGTCAGCTGATTGCGCGGACGCGGCAGCGCGACTGCAACGTCGCTCGCGACACGGCCCGGATGCGGCAACAGCCCAATCACGCGATTGCCGAGGTAGACCGCTTCTTCCAGATCGTGGGTCACGAAAAACACCGTCGCACCGCTAGCCGAGACGATCGAGAGCACTTCGTCCTGCAGCGTCTGCCGCGTCATCGCGTCGAGCGCGCCGAACGGCTCGTCCATGAGCAGCACCTTCGGCTCTTGCGCGAGGCAGCGCGCGATCTGCAAGCGCTGCTGCATTCCGCCCGAGAGCTGGTTCGGATACTTCTCGGCCTTCGCGCTCAATCCGACGGTCGCGAGTGCCGCGGCGATGCGGGCGGGCCGCTCGCCTTTCGGCACGTCGAGCGCTTCGAGCGCCAGCGACACGTTGCCGGCCACCGTGCGCCACGGCAGCAGCGCGCGGCCGTAGTCCTGAAACATCACCGCGATGTCGGCCCGCGGTTCGGTGATGCGTTTGCCCGCGTAGCGCACTTCGCCCGCCGTCGGTTCGAGCAGGCCGCCCAGCAACCGCAACATCGTGGTCTTGCCGCACCCCGACGGTCCGACGACGCAGACGAAGTCGCCGGCGTCGATGCGCAGATCGATATCGGTGAGGACCGGCAACCCGCCGAGCGTCACGCTGACGCGGTCGAACGCGATGAGCGGCTCCGCCTCCACGCGGTTAGCTCGACGGCTTGGGGCGAATTTGCAGGCCCAGATCGCGCAGCGACGCCTCCGGTACGCTCGACGGCGTGTCCATCATCACGTCGCGCGCCGACTGGTTTTTCGGGAACGCGATCACGTCGCGAATGTTCGTCGTGCCGCACGCGAGCATCACGATCCGGTCGATCCCCAGGGCCATGCCGCCGTGCGGCGGCGCGCCGAAACGCAACGCTTCGAGGAAGAAGCCGAAGCGGTCGTCGATCTGTTCCTCGGTCAGGCCCAAACGCTGGAACACTTTGCGCTGGAACGCCGGATCGTGGTTACGAATCGAGCCGCTGCCGAGCTCGTAGCCGTTGAGCACGAGATCGTAGTGCTGCGCCGTCACCTTCAGCGGCTCCGAATCGAAGAGCTCGTGCTGGCCCGGTGCGGGCGAGGTGAACGGATGATGCGAGAACGTGATCTCACCGTTGTCCTCGAGCTCGAAGAGCGGGAAGCCGCGGACCCAGCAAAACTTGAAGCTGGCCGGATCGCGCAAGCCGAGCCGGTCGCCGATCTCGAGCCGCAGTTTGCCCGCGATATCCGACGCTTCTTTCGCGCGCTCGCCGACGAAGAGGATCGCGTCGCCGTTCTCGGCCAGCGTCTCCGCGCGCAGCGCGGCAATCGTCGCATCGCCGAGAAACTTCACGATCGGGCCCTTGGCGCCGTCGGCCGCCAGCGTGATATATGCCAAGCCCTTGGCCCCGAACGACTTCGCCGTCTCGGTGAGCGCATCGAAGTCGCGCCGCGAGAGCGACGCGCCGCCCGGAAAGCGCAACGCGATGACGCGGTTGCCCGGCGTCTCCGAGAGCGTATGGAAAAGCTGGAAGTCGCTGCCGCGGAAGAGCTCCGCGACGTCGGCGAGTTCGAGCCCGAAACGCAAGTCGGGTTTGTCGCTCCCGTAGCGCCGCATCGCTTCGTGGTAGGTGAACTGCGGGATCTCGCCCTCGATCGGCTGCTCGAGCGCGCGCGCCCACACGTCGCGCACGCACCCTTCCATCATCGCCATCACGTCGGCTTCGCTGACGAACGACATCTCGACGTCGATCTGGGTGAACTCCGGCTGGCGGTCGGCGCGCGGATCTTCGTCGCGGAAGCAGCGTGCGATCTGCATGTAGCGTCCGAGCCCGCCGATCATCAGGATCTGCTTGAGGATCTGCGGCGACTGCGGCAACGCGTAGAACGTGCCGGGGTAGATGCGGCTGGGCACCAAGTAGTCGCGCGCCCCTTCGGGCGTCGACTTGATCAGGATCGGCGTTTCGATTTCGAGGAACTCGTGCGCGTCGAAATAGTCGCGCATCGTCTTGACGATGCGGTGACGCACGGTGAGGTTGTTCTGCATCCGCGGCCGGCGCAGATCGAGGTAGCGGTACTTGAGGCGGACGTTCTCGTCGACGTCGTCTTCCGACGACACGACGAACGGCGGCGTCTCCGATTTGTTGAGGATTTCCAGCGTCTTCACCGGCACTTCGACCGCCCCGGTGACGAGCTTCGGATTCACGGTTCCCTCGGGCCGGAGCCGCACGCGCCCGTGCACGCGGACGACGAACTCGCTGCGCAGCGTTTCAGCCGCTTTGAACGTCGCGGCGTCGGCCGGATCGAACGTGATCTGCGTGATCCCGTCGCGGTCGCGCAGATCGATGAAGATCAAGCCGCCGTGGTCGCGGCGGCGGTGCACCCAGCCGGAGAGTTCGACGTCTTTGTCAACGTCGTTCGCGCTCAGCGCTCCGCAGGAAACGCGCGCAAATTCAGGATGGGTCACGTAATGCCGCCTTGATACCGGTGAGATAGTGATATTGGAAAGACAGGGTGCGCAAGAAACCCGGCGCCTTCGCACCGTCGTCGATGCGGCGCCGCAGCGTCGGAATCCGATCGATGAGGTCGTGCAGCGCCAGCGACACGGGCGTCATGCCCAAGCGCAAGCGCACGTCGAACGTCGGATGCTTGCGGAAGAAGCGCACCGTCGAGCGGCCGGCGAGTTCCATGCGGCCTTGCTGTTCGTCGAACGGTACCGGATGCCAATGGTAGTTGACCGCCTCGGCCGCGTATTCGATCGAGATGCCGGCGTGCTGCAAACGGTAGCCGAGCTCGAGATCCTCGTGGCCGTAACCGGTGAACGCTTCATCGAAGCGTCCGACGCGGTCGAGATCCTCGCGCCGGACCGAGCAATTGCCGGTCATGAAATAGAGCCAGGTCAGGTGCTTGCGCCCGGGCGGGTGCAACGGATCGCGCGCCGCGGCGTTGCTGCTCTTGCGCAGGTACTCATCGTAGGAATCGACCTGAATCTCGCAGCCGATCACCGCGCGCCCGGGGCCCTTGGCGTGCCGCGCCAAGTGGCGTGAGAGCAGGTCTGGTGATGCGATGATGTCGGCGTCGGTGAAGAACACGATCGGTGCGCGCGCCGCAGCGATCCCGGCGTTGCGCGCGCCCGCGCGGCCGGTATAGGGTCCCGGCAAATGGCGGACGTTGGGCGACGAGCGCGCGATTTCGGCGAGATATTCCGCCGTGCCGTCGTTCGACTGCGAATCGGCGACGATCACCTCGAAGGCGTCGGGACGCAGATCTTGCGCCACTAGCGCCGGGATGACGTAGCGGAGCGTGTCGATGCGATTGTACGTCGGAACGACGACGGAAATGTGCAGCTGATCGGTCATAGTAAACGTGCCACCGCCGCGACGATCTCGGCGCGTGAGGCCGCTAGGGCTTCCGGCGCATCGGTCGGGGGTTTGC
>PLTN01000086.1 GCA_003164495.1 Vulcanimicrobiota bacterium | reverse complement strand
GTCTTGCCCGCGCCGCCGGTGGAGAGCGCCAGCGTTTGCAGCGTGGTCATCAGCGTGACCTGGAAGAAACCGATCAGGGCGGTCGGACCGGCCGGCGGCGACTTCAGCGGCTTGCGGGCCAGGGCCGAGACCACGAACAGCGCGGCCGCCCCGAGCACCATCCGCAGCGCGACCAGGGCAAACGGCGAGGCGCCGCCGGTCGCGATCTTGATGACGACCCAGTTATAGCCCCACGCCAGCGCCAGAGCGGCGATGGCGATGACGGCGCCGCGATCCTTCACTCGGCGGGGTTTCTGCAATCGATTTCAGAAACATGCTGCGTGGCGACCCTGCGCGACGTTGCGGTCAGCACCGGCCTCTCGCCGGCGACGATCTCGCGTGCCCTCAGCGGCGCGCGCTACGTGGACGATGCCACCCGGGCGCGGGTGGTGGACGCCGCGCGCCGGCTCGGGTATCGGCCCAACGCCCTCGCCCGGGCGCTGCGCGCCAAGCAGACCATGACCGTCGGCCTGATCGTGCCGGACATTCGCAACGACTTCTACGCCGAGACGGCCAGCGTACTGCAGGGCGCGTTCGAAGAGCGCGGCTATCGCCTGTTGCTGTGCATCACGAACAACGAAGCCGAGAGCGACCGCTCCTACTTGAACACGCTGGCGGAATTTCGCGTCGACGCGATCGTCTACGTTCCGTCGACCCCGACGGGCGCGCGCGGCTTGCTCTCGGCGCCCAAGCGCATTCCCATCGTCGAGTTACTCCGGCACACCGAAGAGGGTCGCTACGATGCCATCGTCTCCGACGATCGCGAAGGCGCGGCGGCGCTCACTTCCCACCTCATCGGGCTGAAACACCGGCGAATCGCGATGATCGCCGGTCCGGAATCGCTGTCCACCACGCGCTATCGCATCGCCGGCTATCGTGAAGCGATGCGTGCTGCCGGCCTCTCCGCGCGCGTCGAGCGCGGACCGTACACGCCCGACCACGGCTATCGCGCGACGCGCGATCTGCTCGCGCACGAGAACAAACCGACGGCGATTTTCTCGAGCGCCGGGCCGCTCACCGTGGGCGTGCTGCGCGCGCTCAAAGATCTCGGCGTTGCGATTCCCGGCGACGTGTCGCTGGTCGCGTTCGAAGATCCCGACTGGTACGCGGCGCAGAACCCGCCGCTGACGTGCTACGCATTGCCGCTGCGCGAGATGGCGCTGCTGGCGGTGGAGTTGGTGACCAAACGGCTTGCCGAGCCGGCCGAGGCGGAGCGTCCTCCGACCACGCTGCGCTTCAGCGGACACCTGATCGTGCGGGGCTCCAGTGCACCGCCGTCCAATACTCCAGCCGATCTGTAATCGATTGCAGAAAGAGTCCCGCGCATGATTGAGGGCCTGGACCCGACCCGTCCCATCCCGTCGCCCGGCCAAATGGGGGTCGATACCGAGGCGCGGGTCGATTTCGACCGGCTCCGGCACTACCGGCTCGCCCGGGCGCGCGCCGCGCTCGACGCCTCGCCCCTCGGCGCGCTGCTGCTCTTTGACGTCAACAACATCCGCTACGTGACCTCGACCGCGATCGGCGAGTGGTCGCGCGACAAGATGACCCGCTACGCGCTGCTGGCCCGTACCGGCGGCCCGATGGTGTGGGACTTCGGCTCGGCGGCCAAACACCACCGGCAATTCTGCCCGTGGCTCGAGCAGAAAGACATCTACGCGGGCCTGACCGGTCTGCGCGGCGCGATCGCGCCGGAGGCGGGCCTCTTCGCTAAGGCCGCCGAGCAGATCGTCGCGCTGCTGCGTGAGGCCGGCGTCGAGAACATGCCGCTCGGGCTCGATTACGTCGAGCCGCCGCTGCTCTTCGAACTGCAGAAACTCGGCATCACGGTCGTCGACGGGCAGCAAGTGATGCTCGATGCGCGCGAGATCAAATCGTACGATGAGATCATGCTGCTCTCGACGTCGGCCGCGATGGTCGACGGCACGTATCAGGATATCGTCGAGGCGCTCAAGCCCGGCGTGAAAGAAAACGAGATCGTCGCGCTCGCCACCAAGCGCCTCTACGAACTCGGTTCGGACGACGTCGAATCGATCAACGCGGTTTCCGGCGAGCGCTGCAATCCGCATCCGCACAACTTCAGCGATCGCATCATCCGCCCGGGCGACCAGGCGTTCTTCGATATCATGTCGGCGTTCAACGGCTACCGCACGTGCTATTACCGCACGTTCAGCGTCGGCTTCGCGACGCCGGCGCAGAAAGACGCCTACAAGCAGTGCCGCGAGTGGATCGACCGCTCGATCGATGTGATCCGGCCGGGCGTGATGACCAACGACGTCGCGCGCGTGTGGCCGAAAGCCGAAGAGTTCGGCTTTTCCAGCGAGATGGAAGCGTTCGGTTTGCAGTTCGGACACGGCCTCGGCCTGCATCTGCACGAGCGGCCCGTGATCTCGCGGCTGAACTCGATCGACCATCCGATGGAGATCAAAGAAGGCATGGTGTTCGCGCTGGAAACCTACTGCCCGGCGAAAGACGGTTTCTCCGCCGCGCGCATCGAGGAAGAGATCGTGGTCACCTCGGCCGGTCCGAAGATCATCACGCGCTTTCCCGCCCAAGAACTCTTCATCGCCAACGCCTACGACTACGGAGGCCAACCGAGATGACCGATACGCTTTCCAAGCCGGCGATCGCGCGCGAAACGCGCATCGCGATGTACGAGCTGCAGTACCGGTTGCGCGTGTTCGAAAAGCGCGCCTACGACCTGTTTCTGCAGAACCTCGTCAAGGGCACGAGCCATCTCGCGCTCGGTCAGGAAGCCATCGCCGCCGGCTTTGCCACCGCAATGCGGCGCGACGACTGGACTTTCTGCACCTATCGCGGTCACGATCACACGATCGCGCGGGGCGTGAGCATGGCCGGCTGCATGGCCGAATTGCTCGGTCGCGCCAACGGCGTGCTCGCGGGCAAGGGCGGCTCGATGCACCTCGGGGAGGCCGACAAGTACGCGATGGGCTCGTACGCGATCATCGGCGCGCAGATGTGCATCGCGCTCGGTGCCGGCTGGACCTCGCAGTACAAGAAGTCGCAACAGGTGTCGGTGTGCTTCTTCGGCGACGGCACGACCAACATCGGCGCCTTTCACGAAGCGCTCAACCTCGCCGCCGTGTGGAAGCTGCCGGTCGTCTTCGTCTGCGAGAACAACATGTACATGGAATACACCGCCATCGATTCGGTGACGTCGGTGAAGCGGCCGGCCGCCGATCGCGCGAGCGCGTACGGGCTCGAACCGATCGTGGTCGACGGCAACGATGCGGATGCGTGCTATCTCGTCGCGCAAACGGCGTACGAGCGCGCGCGGCGCGGCGACGGCCCCTCGCTGATCGAGGCGTTGACGTACCGTCATGGCGGCCATTCGCGGGCCGATCCCGCGCAGTACCGTCCCGACGCCGAGGTGCAGGCGTGGCTGAAGCGCGATCCGCTACCGATGTACCGGGCGCGTTTGCTCGCCGAAGGCATCGCCGAGAAGACGCTGACGGATATCGAGGCCGCCGCGATGGCCGAGATCGATCGCGCGACCGAAGAAGCGAAGAACGGCCCGTTGCCGAGTCTCGATGAGATCGAGAAAGATACCTGGGCCGACGGGACGTCGACATGGCGGAACTGACGTATCGCGACGCGGTTGCCGCCGCGATCGCGCAAGAGATGGAACGCGACGAGAACGTCGTCTTCCTCGGTGAGGACATCGGCGGCGCGGGCGGCGTGTTCAAGGCCAGCGTCGGTTTGCTCGAACGCTTTGGCCCCACGCGCGTGCGCGACACGCCGATCTCGGAGATGGCGATCCTCGGCACGTGTATGGGCGCGGCGATGACGGGCTTACGGCCGATCGCCGAGATCATGTTCTCCGATTTCCTCGCCGTGTGCTGGGACATTCCGGCCAACCAAATGGCGAAGGCGCGCTATATGAGCGGCGGACAGTTCACGCTGCCGCTGGTCGTGCGCACCGCGAACGGCGGCGGTCTGCGCTTCGGCGCGCAACATTCGCAGGCGGTCGAGAATTGGGCGATGGCCGTGCCCGGCCTGAAAGTCGTCGCGCCGTCTTCGGCCGCCGATGTGAAGGGCTTGCTCGCGGCCGCGATTCGCGATCCGGATCCGGTGATGTTCTTCGAAGCGAAAGAACTCTATCCGGTGAAGGGCGAGGTGCCCGACGGCGAACTCGTCGACACGCTCGGCACGGCCAAGGTGCTGCGCTCCGGCAAGGACTGCACGATCCTCGCGCTCGCGGCGATGGTGCCGCGCGCGATGGCAGCCGCCGAACGCCTCGCCCGCGAGGGCATCGACGCGACCGTCGTCGACGTGCGTTCGCTCGTGCCGCTCGACACGCAAACGATCTTGCGCGAAACGATCGCCACCGGCCGGCTCTACACGGTGGAAGAGAACCCGCGCTTGTGCGGTTGGGGCGCGGAGATCGCCTCGATCGTGGCCGAGGAAGCATTCTGGGATCTCGATGCGCCGATCGTGCGCATCACCACACCCCACGCCCCGCTGCCCGCGGCCGAAGCGCTCGAAGACGGCGCACGGCCGTCGGTCGACCGCATCGTCACCACCGTCCGCAGAACGTTAGGATAAGAGACGCATGATCGTCGGAATGGTTGGTCTCGGTGAGATGGGCAGCGGCTTCGTCGACCGGCTGCTGCTGGCGAAGATCGACGTCGTGGGCTGGAATCGCACGAAGAGCAAGGCCGAACCGCTGATCGCGAAGGGCATGCGATGGGCCGATTCGCCGCGCGCGGTCGCGCAAGCGAGCGACGTGGTCTTGACGATGGTCACGAACGATCATGCGCTGAGCGCGGTGTGCGAAGGCGACGAGGGCGCGCTGACCGCGATCAAGGGGAAGATACTGGTCGAGATGAGCACGGTCGGGACCGCGCACGTGCAGGCGCTGGCGGCCAAGACGCATGCGGCCGGCGGTGAGTTGCTCGACGCCCCGGTACTCGGCAGTCAGGTTTCGATCCAGCAGGGCAAACTGCTGATCATGGTCGGCGGCGACAAAGCCGCGCTCGAACGCATTCGCCCGGTGCTCGAAGCGATCGGCCCGAAAGTGTTCCACGTCGGCGACGTGGGCCAAGCGAAGACGATGAAGATCGCGCTCAACCTGCAGCTCTCGACGCAGATCCTCGCCTTGAGCGAAGGCCTGCTTCTGGCGGTAAAGAGCGGCATTCCGCGCGACGTTGCGCTCGACATCATGCTGAGCGGCGCGACGGCGTCGCCGATGCTGCAGTATCGCGGTCCGCTGATCAAAGAGCAGCCGCAGAAAGCCTGGTTCGACTGCACGATGATGCAGAAGGACCTCGATCTGGCCTTACAGCTCGGCGAGAAACTGGGCGTGCCGCTGCCGACGACGTCGACCACCAACGCGTGGCTCACCGCCGCGCGCGGCCAAGGGCTCTCGCACCACGACTTCTCGATTCTCTACTACGTGCTGGCGAATGCCGCGGGAGAGAAGCTCGAGATCCCGATGGCGACATGACGGCGGTCGCGATGCCGCAGCTCGGCGAGAGCGTCTCCGAGGGTACCGTCGTGCGCTGGCTCAAGGCGGTCGGCGACACCGTGGCCGTCGACGAACCGCTCTTCGAAGTAGCGACCGACAAGGTCAACACGGAGATCCCCTCGCTTTATGCCGGTGTGCTGCGCGAGATTCTCGTCCCCGACGGCACCACGGTGCCGGTCGGCACCGAACTCGCGCGCATCGGTGACGGCAACGCCGGCTCGCGCGCGCACTTGCGTTCGCCGGTCGTGCGGCGTCTGGCCCGCGAGCATCAGCTCGACCTGAACGCCGTGCGCGGCACGGGGAACGGCGGCCGGATCACGCGCGGCGACGTGTTGGCGCTCATCGGAACGGCGGCCCCGGCGGCGGCCCCGGCGGCGGCCCCGGCCGCTCCGGTCGCTCCGGCACCTCCGGCCGCCCCGCCGCCTGCAGCGGGACGCGGCGTGCCGTTCTCGCCGCTGCGCGCGCAGATCGCGGCGAACGTGCTGGCATCGAAGCGTGCGGTGGCCGACGTGTTCTCGGTGATCGAAGCGGACATGGAGGGCGTGAACGGCGTGCGCTCCTCCGCCGGCCTCACCTACTTGCCGTTCATCGCGCGCGCGGCCGTGATCGCGCTGCGCGCATTTCCGGCCGTGAACGCGCGCATCGACGGAACGTCGCTCGTTCACAACGATTCGGTGCATCTCGGCGTCGCGGTCGATCTCGACGAAGCAGGCTTGGTCGTTCCGGTGATCCGCGATGCCGACGGCCTCACCGTCACCGGTCTCGCGCGGGCCATTTCATCACGCGCTGCCGGCGCGCGCGCATCGAAGCTGGTCGCGTCCGATTATTCGGGTTCGACGTTCACGATCACGAACAACGGTTCGTACGGCACGCTGATGACCGCGCCGATCATCAACACGCCGAACGTCGCGACGCTTTCGACCGACGCCGTCGAAGAGCGCGTCGTGCCGCATAACGGCGGGATCGCGATCCGGCGCCGCATGTATCTCTGCATGTCCTGGGACCACCGCGCGTTCGACGGCTCGACGGCCGGCAAATTCATGGCGCGGATCAAACGCGAACTCGAAGATCGCGACTGGGCCACGCAGCTCTAAGCAAGCGGTCACGCACAGCCGAGCCCCTTCTTGCGACTGATTCGAGCAAGAACGGAAATATTGGCGCGTAGCGTTTTCAGACGCGATAACTTATGTAGACTTCCACGAAGCAGCGGACCGGCATCGCAAGGTGCCGGCCTACGACGCGACCCGCACGGCGACCGGTCCGTCGTCGAGCCGCAGCATGAGGCTCTTGGCCGAACCGCCGGCACGAACGAATGCATCGAGCTCCGTGCAGAACACCCGGTAACCGATCTCGTTCAGCTGTGCGCGCAGTTTGCGGCTGACACGATGAAAGATCAGCGCGTCGCCGATTTCCAACGCGTTGCACGCGAGGTCCAGCGCGTCATCGATCTCCACGTCAATGAGGAATCGCGGGTCGACCGCCCGCCGCAGCATGCTCTGCGCGTGCGTCGAGAAGGCTTGCATGTGGACCAGCACGTGTCCGGTGGAGAGCGGAGCGAGCACGCTGTCCAAGTGCACGAACCGTTCGTCCACGAGCAGCAACGGCAAGACGCGGCAGCCGACGACGTCCGCGAGCTGCACCGTCGCGCTGCGTTCCGTGCGCGGGCCGTAGCCGGCGTAACACAGCGGGCGCACGCGATCGAAAAGCGCGTCCGCCGCGCCTTCGAAATAGGTTTGGCACAAGTACGTGGTCGCGAGGCCGGCATTCGACAAGGCGCGGCGGCAGATGCCTTGCTCGCGCCGGTATTCGGGCAGACGGAAGCTCGACACGATTGCCAGATTGCCGACGATCAGGGCACCGCGCGAGATGAACGTCAGGCCCGGTGTTTCGAGGGGCGATTCGATCTCGATGAAGCGGACATTCCCGGCGCAGGCGACGGTCTCGGTGAGGCGATCCCACTGCCGCCGGGCATCCGAGCCGGGGAACGCCGCCGCAGTGGGCGGGCAAACGAGAAATTGTGCTGGCATGCCCTCATCGTAGCGGGAAAAGATGAAGGCAACATTTAGGCCGGTTCGATCCGGCCGAGCAGAAAGACGTAACTGAGAACGCCTACGATCAAGGCGGCGGCGGCTGTGAATAACACGGTGCTGAAACTGCCGGTCGACGCGACGATGTGTCCGGCGACGATCGGCGCGACGAACGCCATCACGATGTTGGCGAAGTTCATGATCGAGGCGACGGTTCCGACGGTGCCGCGGGGGGCGATCAACGACGGCAACGACCACGCGACCGGCGCGGCCACCGCAAGTCCGGCGAGAGCGAGCGTGATGTACGCGATCGCAACGTTGGGGTCGTGCGTGGTCGTCGCACCGAAGATGCTGACGCCGAGCAGCATCCCGATCACGAGCACTGCCTTGCGCACGCGCGTCGCATCCGTTCCCCGCGCGATCAGCGCGTCGACGAGGAAGCCGCCCACCAGCACTTCGGCAATCGCGGCGACGAGCCACGGGATCGCCGTGTAGAGGCCCGTGGTGAGCACGGTCATCCCGAACGTGCTCGCCAAATATCCGGGCAGCCACGTCAGCAGCAAAAAGAACGCATAGCCGTACGCGCCGAAGCCGATCGTTATACCCCACACCTTCGGTTGGCCCAATAGCGCGACGAACGCGCCGCTCGCGGGGATGCCGTCTTCTTGCGGCCGGCCGGCTTCGATGTGCCCGCGCTCGGCGTGCGTCAGCCGCGCGTCGCCGGCCGGATCGCGGTAGAGCAGAAAGAACGCGCCGAAAAAGAGCAAGCTGACGATGCCGGTCACGAGGAACATCGCGCGCCAGCCGTACGTCACCAGGATCACCGAGAGCAGCGGCATGCCGATCGCCGTCGCGAGTTTGGCCCCCGCATCGAAGATCGCGGTCGCGGTGCCGCGCTCGCCGGCCGGGAACCAGTAGCCCGTCGCCTTCGCACTGAGCGGGTAGGCCGGCGCCTTGCCCAGACCAAGGACGAGATTCGCGCCCACGAGCATCCCGAACGACCCGGCCGCCGCGCTGACCAGCGCAAAGAGGCTCCAGGCCAAGGTCGCGATACGCCCGACCAGCGTGACCCCGAAGCGATCGAGGAGGATGCCGGCCGGGATCTGCGCGATCGCGTACGTGACCCCGTAGGCGCCGAACAGATAGCCGAGCGTCCTGAAATCGAGGCCGAATTCGTGGCCGAGGGTCCCGCCCGCGACGGTCAGATCGATCCGGTCGATCGAACTGATCAGGATCCCGATCCCCAGCAGCAGGGCGATGCCCCACCGGAGATTGGTTACCCGCTCGGCGGGCGCGATGATGCTACGCTGCATGAAACCTCCATCCGATCACACGTTTCGGGTACCACGACCGCCGGTAAGATTCATCGGTGGCACGAGCGAATGACAATGAGGCAATGAAGCCTGCTCCGGTTTGGGTCAAGGTCTTAGAGATCGCGTTGCCGCTGTCTGCCCTGTGGCTCTGTAATTGGGCGATGGAGTCGGCTCGCGACCGCGGCCGCCGGCTTCCCGGCAGCAAAGACCCGGCGTGAACGTCCTCGACCGGCTCGACACGATACTGCGCTGCCGCGGCGGCGCCCGGCTCGAAGGCTCGATCGACACCCACGGCGCGAAGAACGCGGCCCTGCCGATCATGGCCGCAACGATCCTCACCAACGAGAAGGTCACGCTGCACCGCGTCCCGCGCATCACCGACGTCTCGGTGATGTGGTCGCTGCTCGAAGCGCTCGGCGCGCGCCTCACGCTCGATGGGCCGAACACGATCACGATCGATGCCTCGAACGTGAACACTCATCGTGCGCCCTACGCGCTGGTGCGTAAGCTCGCCGCGTCGTTCGACTTGTGCGGACCGTTGCTCGGCCGCTTCGGCCGCGCCGAAGTCCCGCTCCCGGGCGGTTGCATCTTGGGCACGCGTGCGACCGACATGCACGAAGCCGCATTCCGCGCGCTCGGCGCCAGCGTCGCCGTGTCGCACGGCTTCCTGGTCGCCAGCGCCGACGGCGCAACGCTGCGCGGCAGCGAGATCCGTTTCCGTACGCCGAGCGTCGGCGCGACGAAGAACGCGATGCTTGCCGCGGTGAAGGCGAAGGGCACGACCACGATCGTCAACGCCGCGATGGAACCCGAAGTCGTCGACCTCGCGAACTTCCTGGTCGCGATGGGCGCAAAGATCGTGGGCCAGGGTTCGGATACGATCGCGGTGACCGGCGTCAAGAAATTGCACGGCGTCGAATACGAGATCATTCCGGATCGCATTCAAACCGGCACGCTGCTGATCGCGGGCGCGATCACGCGCGGCGACGTTACGGTCACGCGCTGCCGGCCGACCGATCTCGCGCTGCTCACGCTCAAGCTGCAAGAGTGCGGCGTGAACGTCACGACCGGCGACGATTGGATCCGCATTCAAGCCGACGCCGTCAAGAGCGGCACCGACATCGTCACGGCGCCGCATCCGGGCTTCCCGACCGATCTGCAGCCGCAGATGCTCACGTTCCTGTGCACCACGCCGGGCACGAGCGTGGTCGAAGAGTCGATCTTCAACGCGCGCTTCTCCTACGTCAACGAGCTCTCGCGCATGGGCGCCGACGTGCGCGTGGCGATGGACAACAACACCGCGCTGGTCAAAGGCGGCAGCTCGCTCTCCGGTGCGCCGGTTGAAGCGCCCGATATTCGCGCCGGCGCGGCGCTCGTGATCGCGGGCCTCGCCGCCAGCGGCGAAACCGAGATTATCGGTCTGGAATACATCGATCGCGGTTACGAACGTTTGGAAGAGTCGCTCTCGGCGCTCGGCGCACAAGTGCAGCGCTCGAGCGGCGTCATTCCCGAAACCGAACCCGTCGGAACGTTCGAAACCAGCGAATACCCGGCGTTTAGCTAGCGCGCGTTCGGGTCGATGATCGAAGCGGCGGGGAACGTCGCTTTGGTGATGCCGTACTTGGCCGACGCGTCGATGAGCGGCTGAACCAGCGCGGGCTCGAGTTTGTCGGCGTAGACCGTGCGCTTCATGCCCGGCGCAACCTCGATCTTGGTGTACTTCGTGAGCATCTCGGCCGACGCGGCTTGATTCTTGTTTGCCCAATCGGCCGTTTGCGACATCGCCTTCGAGAAGCGCTTCACCAGATCCGGATGCGCTTTCGCCCACGTGCCGGTCGTGAACCAGGCGCCGATCATGAAATCTTTCGCGATGCCGTCGTAGCAGTTGCCGAGGACGCGAACGTCGCCTTTGGCGAGCGCCGTGCTCAGCTCGGGTTCCGCGATCACCGCGGCGTCGATGCGGCCGGTTGCGAGCGCGCCCGGCATATCGGGGAACGGCATCTCGACGAACTTCGTCGTCGACGGATCGCCGCCGTTCTTGTCCATCCACGCGAACGCGCCGACTTGGGTGATGTTCTTGAGACCGTTGCCGGCGATGATCTTGCCGTTGAGATCTTTGGCCGTTTTGATCGGCGAGTTCTTGGCCACAATCAGCGCGGTCGTCGGTTCCTTGCTCGAGTACGAACCGGCCGGCGCCACGATGACGATATCGAGACCGGCTTCGTGCGCCGCGGCGAGTGAGGCGATGTTGGATTGCGCGATGTCGAGCGAGCCCGACATCACCGCTGAGGTGATCGCCGCCCCGTTCGAGATAACTTGGATCTGTGCGTCGAGGCCGTTGCTTTTGAAGAAGCCCTTGTCCTGAGCGTAAAAGACCTCCGAGCCGATGTCGGTCGGCGTGGTCGCGATCTTGAGCGTGGCCGGGGCCTGGGCGTTGCCGGGAACGGACATGGCAACGGCAGCGACGCCGAGCAGAGTTGCCGTGAGCAGTGTGATCCTGAGCGTACTAAAGGGCGAAAGCATGGGCGAATGCTTCGGGCCGAACCGCGTTTGACCCAGGAGGACCCGCCTTCACCGGTAAGGTCACTTTACCGGGCGCAAATGGGAATTTAGGCGTTTCGACCGAACCTGATCCGTGCTAACTTCGGGAGTCATACCATCGAAATCGGGATCGATCTAGGCACCGCCAACGTCCTCGTTTATGTGCGCGGCAAGGGCATCGTGTTGCGCGAGCCGTCCGTCGTTGCCAAGGACGTGCGGACCAACAAAACCCTTGCCGTCGGCGAGGAAGCGCGCCAAATGCTGGGCCGCACGCCGGCCAACATTCAGGCGATTCGCCCGCTGCGCGACGGCGTCATCGCCGACTTCGAAGTCACCGAAGCGATGCTCAGCTACTTCATCAAGAAAGTGACGAAGCAGCGCTCGTGGTGGTCCACGCTGTTCCGCCCGAAACCGTCGGTCGTGATCTGCGTACCGGCCGAGATCACCTCGGTTGAAGAACGCGCCGTGCGCGACGCGGCCAAGCTCGCCGGCGCGAAGTCGGTCGACATCATCGAAGAACCGATGGCGGCGGCGATCGGCGCCGGACTGCCCATCGACGGCCCATCAGGGAACATGGTCGTCGATATCGGCGGCGGCACGACCGACGTNNGCGGTGATTTCGCTCGGCGGCATCGTCGTCTCGCAATCGATCCGCGTCGCCGGCAACAAGCTCGACGAAGCGATCATCCGCCATATCCGGCGCGTGTACAACCTGATGATCGGCGAGCGCACGGCTGAAGAAGTGAAGATCAAGATCGGCTCGGCGCATCGCCTCGAGCAAGAGCTGGCGATGGAAATTCGCGGGCGCGATCTGATCAACGGCCTGCCGAAAACGGTCAAGATCACGAGCGAAGAAGTGCGCGAAGCGCTCTCCGAGCCCGTGCAGGCGATCGTCGAAGCGGTGAAGTCCGTGCTCGAGAAAACGCCGCCCGAACTGGCGGCCGACATCATCGATCGCGGCGTGATCCTCACCGGCGGCGGCGCGCTGTTGCGCGGCCTCGATTCGCTGCTGGGCGAAGTGACCGGCATCCCGGTGATCGTCGCCGACGATCCGCTCTCGTGTGTCGCGATCGGCACGGGCCAGCGCGTCGGCTACGGGCACAACGGGCACATGAACGGCCACGCTTCGTAAGGTATGAACACGCGAACGTTGCGGTCGCTGGCGACAGCCGTCACGGCGTTCGTCCTGCTGGCTGCTTCACCGGCTCCGTCTTCCGCTCCGGCGAGCACGCCCGCCGCATCGTCGGGGATGGAGATGAACGGCTACCAGATCGAAACCGATCAGACCAACTGGAACATGACGTCCGGCGACTTCACGATGCCGCACGAAGTGAAGGTCACGCGCCCCGGTACCGACGCGCGCGGCGATCACGCCAAGGGCAACACGAAGCTCGGTACCGCAACGCTGATCGGCAGCGTCATCGTCCACGATAACGGCAACGCGCCCGAAGCCAAAGAGGCCGGCAGCGATTATCAGGGTCCCTCGACGATCACCTGCAACGAACTGACGATCGATTCGAAAGACAAATCGTACGACGCGCACGGCAACGTGCGGTTCGTTCAAGGCAATCGCGTCGGAACGGCCGACCGCGGCGTGCTCAATCAGCTCAAACACACGTTGCACCTCGAAGGCAACGTCGTGCTGGCCGAGGGCGACAGCACGATGAAGGCCGCCGTGGTCGACTACAACCTGCAAACGCGCGACGTCATCGCGTCCGGTGCGCCGATGATCATTCGCGAGCCGATCCCGCAGGGTTCACCCGGGCCGCCGCCTTCGCCGAAACCGACGAAGAAGCCCAAGAAATAACGGACGTGCTCGGGCTCTTCGAGTCCTCGGGCGGCGACGGCACCGTGCGGGAACCGCTGGCGGCGCGGATGCGGCCGCGGTCGCTCGATGAGTTCGTCGGTCAAGAACAGATCGTCGGTCCGGGCCGCGCCTTGCGCCGCGCGATCGAATCCGACCGTTTGCCGTCGATGATCTTGTGGGGTCCCCCGGGCACCGGCAAGACGACGCTGGCGCGCGTGATCGCGCAGTCGAGCGGGGCGAACTTCCAGTCGCTCTCGGCGGTGAGCGCCGGCGTTGCCGACCTGCGGCGCGTGATGGCCGATGCGGCGAAGCTTAAGCGCGCGGGCAAGCGCAGCGTGCTGTTCATCGACGAGATCCATCGCTTCAACAAAGCGCAGCAAGATGCGGTTTTGCCGTACGTCGAGGACGGCACGGTAACGCTCATCGGCGCGACCACCGAGAACCCGTCGTTCGAAGTGAATTCGGCGTTGCTCTCGCGCTCGCGCGTGTTCGTGCTGCAGTCGCTCGGCGACGACGACATCCGCACGATCGTCGAGCGCGCGCTGACCGATACGGAACGCGGCCTCGGCGCGGACCACGTGACGATCGAACCGGATGCGCTCGAGCATCTGGTCAATCTGGCCAACGGCGATGCGCGCGCGGCGCTGAGCACGCTGGAATTCGCCGCGGCGGCCGCGCCGAAGCGGCCCGACGGAACGGCCGCGATCGACCGGCAGACGATCGCCGATGCGATGCAGCAACGCGCGCGCAACTACGACAAGGACGGCGACGCTCACTACGACACGATCAGCGCGTTCATCAAGACCATTCGCGGCAGCGACCCCGACGCCGCGGTCTACTACCTCGCGCGCATGATCGAGAGCGGTGAGGATCCGCTCTTCATCGCGCGCCGGCTCGTCATTCTCGCGAGCGAAGACATCGGTCTGGCCGATTCGCGCGCGCTGCAAGTGGCCGTTGCGGCGCAGCAGGCCGTGCACTTCATCGGCATGCCCGAAGGCCACTACGCGCTGGCCCACGCCGTGCTCTATCTCGCGACCGCGCCGAAGAGCAACTCGATCGGCCGCGCGTACGGTGCGGCGATGGCCGACGTGGAGGCGACGCGCAACGATCCGGTGCCGTTGCACTTGCGCAACGCGCCGACGCGCCTGATGAAGCACCTCGGCTACGGCAGCGGCTACCGCTACGCGCACGACGACTATGCGGCGATGGACGCCGAAGGCGAAGCGCCGCCGGCGGTGGTGCTGCAGCAGAACTTACCCGAAGCCTTGCAAGGCCGCGCCTACTTCCAGCCCGGCAAACAGGGCGAAGAAGCGCGGCTGCGGGCGTGGATCGAAGCGCGCCGCGGTTCGAACGATGAGGATCCTTTCGCCGAATGAACGCCAACATCTATCTCGACAACGCCGCGACCACGACCGCGCGGCCCGAAGTGATCGAGGTGATGGTGCCGCTGCTCGCCGGCGGCTACAATCCGAGTTCCGCGCACGCGCAGGGACGTGCAGCACGCGCCGCACTCGATGAAGCGCGGGCCGCCGTTGCGCGCGTGCTGCACGCCGCGCCGCGCGAGATCGTCTTCACCGGCGGCGGCTCCGAAGCCGACGTGCTCGCGATCGTCGGTGCGGCCAAGGCGCGCGCGGCCGACGGCAAGCACGTGATCACCACCGTCATCGAACACCACGCCGTGCTGCACGCGTTCGACGTGCTCGAAGCGGAGGGTTGGAGCGTCACGCGGCTGCCCGTCACCGGCGACGGCGTCGTCGACCCGGCGGCCGTCGCGGGCGCGCTGCGCCCGGATACGACGCTGGTCTCGGTCATGTTGGCCAACAACGAAATCGGGACGCTCCAGCCGCTGGCGGAGATCGCCGCGCTCACGCACGCCGCCGGCGCCCTCCTTCATACGGACGCGGTTGCGACGGCCGGCTACCTCGATCTCGACCCCGCGCACCTAGGCGTGGATCTGCTCACTCTCTCGGCCCACAAGTTCAATGGCCCGAAGGGGGTCGGCGTCCTGTTCGTGCGGCGCGGCACCCCGCTGGTCGCGCAGATCGTGGGCGGCGGGCAAGAGCACGGCCTGCGCTCGGGCACCGAGAACCTGGCCGGGGTCGTCGGTCTAGCGCGGGCGCTAGAACTGGCGGCAGCCGAGCGGACCGGCACGGTGGCGCGCGTCACCGCCCTGCGCGACCGCCTGGCCGCGGGGATCGCGGGCGCCGTTCCGGGCACGATCGAGCTGGGGGCGGCCGCGCCCCGGGCGCCCCACATCCTGAGCGTCGGCTTCCCCCATCTGCCCTCGGACGCGCTCCTCATGGCGCTCGATCTGGAGGGCGTTTCAGCGTCGGCGGGAAGCGCGTGTGCTGCCGGGTCCTTGGAGCCGAGCCACGTCGTCGCCGCCTTGGGTATCGCACCCGAGTATGCCACGGGCGTGTTGCGGTTTTCGCTTGGACGATCGACCACCGAAGCGGACGTGGATGGCGCGGCGGCGGTCGTGGGCCGGGTTGTCGGACGGATGCAGACCGCCGACGTGTAGGAACCGGCGGACCTGGGTACTTGCGCTGCGTGGCTCTAGCGAGCATTCGGAGGACTGGTGGTAACCTCAGAGATCGATTGGCCGCACCTTATTTTCAGTGTCGGTGCGGGCCTCGGCGTTCTCCTGATCGGGATCGGGGTGCTGGTCCTTTGTTCGGGTATTGCCGGGTTCTTACGCCGGCTCAACGGCACGCTCGATGAAGTCGATCGCCAAATCGGGGCGCTCTCTGCGCCGGTCGCGGAGACGCTCGCGCACGTCGGCGGCATCGCCGATACGGCCGACGCAACCGTCGCCCGCCTCAGTGGAGTCGTCGGGTCGCTCGAATCGGTGGCGTCGAACGTCGTCAAGACGTCCGACCTCGCCAATCGTGCGGTCGCGCCGGCGATCGTCAACGTGGGCGCGACGCTCACCGGCATCACGGCCGGCGTGCGCCGTCTCGTCGTCGGGCGCCGTTCCGACAGCGACCCGGGGAACAACTGATGCCGGATGAGGGATCGGGCGGCGGTGGATTTGCGACCGGGCTGCTCCTGGGCTTGCTTGCCGGGGCCACGCTCGCAATGATCGCCGCGCCGCAATCGGGCGAGGCGACCCGCGACACGCTGCGTGCGAAAGCACGTGAAGCCGCGGATCGGGCGCGTGAAACCGCAGGCGACGTTAGCGAGACGCTCGGCGGTCAGACCAACGAATTACTCGAGCGCGGTCGCGCCATTGTGGAACGTGCGCGAGAGCGCGTGGATGGGGCCGTCGCTGAGGGCATAGACGCTGCAGAACAACAACGCAACGAACTCCAGAGCCGAACGTAGGAGAAACGGTGGATATCAAAGTCAACGTACGCGAATCCGAAGGCGACGCGTACGTCGTTGATCTAACCGGTGAGATCGACGTCTATACGTCACCGAAAGTCAAAGACGCGATTACCGAGCTCATCGACAAAGAGCACTACAATCTCGTGATCAATCTCGAGAAAGTGCGCTATATCGACTCGACCGGTTTGGGCGTTCTCATCGGCGGCCTCAAGCGCGTGCGCGAACACGGCGGCTCGGTGAACCTCGTCTGCACGAATCCGCAGATCAAGAAGATCTTCGACATCACGGGACTCGTGAAGATCTTCGGCATCTTCGATGACGAGCAGAGCGCGATGAAGGCCCTGGCATGAATCCGGCGCCGGCCGCGTCCAAGTCGCACGGCGTCGTGCGGCTAGAAATCCCAGCAGTTGCGGAGTGGGTTGCGGTCGCGCGGTTGGCGGTGGCCGCGGTGGCCAGCCGCCAGCATTTCTCTGTCGACGATATCGAAGATATCAAGTTAGCCGTGGCGGAAGCGTGCACGAATGCGATTCAACATGGCATGCCCGACGGCTCGATTACGATCGTGTGCGAAGTGACCGACGAGAGTATCGTGCTGACGGTGCGCGATCGCGGACAAGGCCCGCCGCTGGGCGCCGTCGAGGAAGAACGCATCGGCGAAGGCGGCCGCACGGAGGAATTGGGCGTGTTCCTGATTCGCGCACTCATGGATAGCGTGGAGTATACGAGCGACGTCCGCGATGGAACGCAACTCGTCATGACCA
The DNA here is from genome assembly GCA_003164495.1 of Vulcanimicrobiota bacterium. Classification (GTDB taxonomy): domain Bacteria; phylum Vulcanimicrobiota; class Vulcanimicrobiia; order Vulcanimicrobiales; family Vulcanimicrobiaceae; genus Lustribacter; species Lustribacter caenicola. The sequence goes on along the minus strand of PLTN01000086.1, from coordinate 29,324 downwards.
AGCGCGTTTCGGGGTAGCATGAGTTCCGCCCCAATCGACGCGGAGCGCTGGGACCGCCAGCGAGCGCGCGAAGCCTTTGCACGGTTTGCAACCTTGCGCTCGCATCCGGAAAAAGATTCCGGACGCGATCACACCGGGCAGACCGAGTTCGAGCGCTTGCGCAACGAACTGGTCATCGCGCATCTCAACCTGGCGCGCTACTTGGCCGTGAAGTTTGCCAATCGCGGCGAAGCGCTCGACGATCTGATTCAAGTCGGTACGGTCGGCCTGCTCAAGGCGATCGACCGCTTCGACCTCGAGCGCGGGGTGGAATTCACCACCTACGCGACGCCGACGATCGTGGGCGAGATCAAGCGCTACTTCCGCGACAAGGGCTGGGCGGTCAAGGTGCCGCGTCGGCTACAAGAACTCAACCTCGCCGTCAATCGCGCGATCGAGAAGCTGAACGTCAAGCTCGGGCACTCGCCGACCGTTGCCGAGCTGGCCGCGCATCTCGGGGCCTCGGAAGAAGACGTCCTCGAAGCGCAAGAGCTGGGTCAGGCCTATAATCTGCTCTCGCTCGACACCGAACTCAACGGCGACGGCGACAAGAAGTCGCAGACGCTGGCTGATTACGTGGGGCAGACCGACAGCGGGCTCGAGTTGCTCGAGGACCGTGCCAACCTCGAGCGCGCCTTCGAAGTCCTCAGCGGCCGCGAGCGCGTGATCCTCTACTTGCGCTTCTACGAAAGCGTCTCGCAGACCGAGATCGCCAAGCGCCTCAACGTCTCCCAGATGCACGTCTCGCGCCTCCAGCAGAAAGCCCTCGAAAAGCTCCGGAACTTCCTCAAAGAGAGCTAGCCCCCGCGAAAGAGAGCCGGCCCCTCATGTCATCCCGAGCTTGTCGAGGGACCGCCTCAATCGTCGTCGCTGAGTGGCTGTCCCTCGACAAGCTCGGGATGACATAGGGGACCGACGTGGCGAACACGGTCGGCTGATTATGCGGTCTCAGGAACTCCGTTCGAGCTTCGTCGATTATTTCGTGCGCCGGGGGCATACGCATCTGGCGTCCGCTTCGCTTATTCCCGATGCGATGAGCACGACGCTGTTCACGATCGCCGGCATGGAGCAGTTTGTCCCGGTGTTTCTCGGTGAGGAGGCGCCGCCGGCGCCGCGCGCGGTGACCGTCCAGCGTTGCCTGCGGGTGGCCGGGGCCAAGAGCGACATCGAAAATGTCGGCCGCACCGGACGCCACGGCACGTTCCTCGAGATGCTCGGGAATTTCTCGTTCGGCGACTACTACAAGCGCGAAGCGATCGGTTTCGCGTGGGACCTCGCCACGAACGTTTGGAAACTCGACAAAGACAAGCTCTACGTGACCGTCCACACCTCCGACGACGAAGCGCAGAATATCTGGGAGCGCGAGATCGGGCTGCCTTCCTCACGCATCTCGCGCCACGACGAAGACAACTTCTGGACGATGGGGGCGACCGGGCCGTGCGGTCCGTGCACCGAGATCTTCTACGATAACGGCCCCGCCTATGCGTCGAGTGCCGATGACGACGGACCGAACAAAGGCAACCGCTTCGTCGAGTTCTGGAACGTCGTGTTCCAGCAGTATAATCGCGGTGCTGACGGCGCGCTGAGCGACCTGCCGCGCAAAGCGATCGATACGGGCATGGGGTTCGAGCGCATCCTCGCGCTCGTCAACGGCAAAGCGTCGATGTACGAGACCGATCTCTTCACCGACCTGATCGCGGCACAGCCGAGCATCGGCACGACGTCGCTTGCACCCGCCGAGCAGTTGGCGCGCCGCAACATCATCGCGGACCACGCGCGCGCGGTGACGTTCCTGATCGCCGACGGCGTCTACCCCTCGAACACCGACCGCGGCTACGTCCTGCGGTTTCTGATCCGCCGCGCGATTCGGCAAGGACGGCTGCTCGGCTATCCGCGCGAGTTCATGGCCGAACTCGCCGGCGCGGTCGTGGCGTCGCTCTCTTCCGGCTATCCGGAATTGCCCGGCCGCTTGAACGACGTGCAGCACGCGTTGCGCAACGAAGAGAAGACGTTCGTGCGCACGCTCGATCACGGCAGCGCCATGCTCGATGCGCTGATCTCCGAAGCGATCGTCGACTGCACGATGCTGCTCACCGGCGAAGACGTGTTCACGCTGCACGACACGTACGGGTTTCCGGCCGAGCTGACGCGCGAGATCGCGGCCGAAGGCGGCGTCGCCGTCGATACCGCCGGGTTCGACGAGAAGATGAACGAGCAGCGCAGTCGCGCGCGCGCCGACGCCGCGGCAAAACGCGCCACCGTGACGGTGAACGAACTGCCGTCGGTGCGCAGTGAATTTTCGGGCTACTCCGGAATCTCGGCCAAAGGCATGATCGTTGCGATCCTGGTCGACGGTGCGTCGGTCGAACGCGTCGAGCAAGGCGCGAACGCGCAGCTGATCCTCGACCGCACGGCGTTCTACGCCGAAAAGGGCGGCCAGATCGGCGATCGCGGCGAGATCGTGGCCGGTGAGAACGGGTTCGACGTAACCGACACGCAGAACGCACACGAAGCGATCGTGCACCACGGCGTCGTGCGGCGCGGTGCGTTCGCGGTCGGCGATACCGTTGAAACGCTGGTGTTTCCCGAATGGCGCGCGGAGATTCGCCGCCACCACACCTCGGCGCACTTGCTGCAACGGGCGCTGCGCGACGTGCTCGGCAACGAGGTGGTGCAGGCCGGTTCGTGGGTGGGCATCGACCGCATGCGCTTTGACTTTCGCAGTCCCGGCGGCGCGCTCAGCGCCGAGCAGAAGCGGCGCGTCGTCCAGCGCGTGAACGAGATGATCCGCGAAGATCATCGTCTCGAAACGCGCGAGCTGCCGATCGCCGAGGCCGTGGCAACCGGCGCGATCACGATGGCCGGCGAAAAGTACGGCGAGGTGGTGCGCGTCGTGTCGGCCGGCCCGTCGGTGGAGTTCTGCGGCGGAACGCACGCGCACTCGACCGGCGAGCTCGGGATGTTCGTGCTGATCTCGGAGTCGTCGATCGGCACCGGCATGCGGCGCATCGAGGGTGCGGTGTCGCGCGCGGCCGAGGCGATCGTCGAACGTACCAGCGATACCGTAGCGCAGCTTGCGGAAACGCTGGCCACGAAACCGGAGGATGTGGTGGAGCGCGTGGCGCGTCTGCAAAACGACGTTCGCGATCTGCAGAAAGCCTTCGGCGAACTCAAGGCGCGCCTGGCCGCGACGGACGCGCAAGCGTATGTGGAACGTGCCGAGGCAGTGGGCTCGCATACGGTCGTCGCGGCGGTCGTGCCCGAAGCGGATGCAACGTCGCTGCGCGCGCTCGCGAATGCGATCCGCGCGAAGTTGCCGCACGGCGTGATCGCGCTGGTCGGCACCGACGGCGAGAATGCCTCGATCTTCGCCGGCGCAAGCGACGATGCGGTGAAGACCGGCGTGCATGCCGGCAATCTGGTGAAGGCTGCCGCGCCGCACGTCGGCGGCAAAGGCGGCGGCGCACCTGCGCAAGCGCAGGGCGGCGGGCGCATGACTTCCGGTGCCGGCGCCGCGCTCGCTGCGATGCTCGACATGTTGCGCGCAACGTCGTGATCGCGCTGTTGCTCGCCGCGGCGCTTTCCGCGGTGAGCCCGCCGCCGACGGCGCCGCCGGACATTCCGCCGCTGCGTCCGCGTCCGACGGCACGGCTGGCCGTCGCGCCCGCGTCGATGCTGGCGCGGTATGCCGTGGCGCTGGCCGCCAACCCGACGCCGTCGGTGCTCTCGTTCGAATATTCGCTCGACCAGACCGGCGCGCACGACATCCAGCAAACGCACCGCGTGTTTCGCAGCGGCCTCTCCGAGCGCGACGAACTGCTGACTGCGGACGCTAAGACGCTCAACCCGCCGAGCATCCACATCTTTCTCGGTCACCGCAACCGGTATGCGATCGAAGCGCTCGCGCCGCGGCCGGAAGCCTACACGTTCCGCTACGTCGGTACCGTGCGCGACGGCCACCACGTCGACGAAGTCTTCGCGACCACGCCGCGCAGCGCGTCCGACGTGCGAATCGACCAGGTCACGATCGACGGCGTGACCGCGCTACCGGACATGATCCGGTTTTCGACCACGGTGCACGCCGGTCACGGGAGCGTCGCGTTCGGCCGGGTGCAAAAGTACTGGGTGGCCACCGCCGCGACCGCCACGGCGATGGTCGCCAAGAGCCCGACCATCGAGCACGTCGCGTTCTACCGCTACCGCTTCCCGGTCTCGCTCGAGGCCTCGACCTTCTCGACCCCCCGGCCGCTGCCGTCGTTCGCCCCGCCCCCGCACTAGGGGCTGAGGCATTCGCCCAAGCCGGGGGTAAACGGTGGCCTATCTCGAATAATTGAGCATGCTCAATCCGCGCTCGAATCTTCCCGAGGCCTTTATCTTCGAGGCTTGGTATGTGGCCGCGTGGGGCGAGGAGATCACCCGCGCCCCGCTGCGCCGGATCATCCTCGAAGAGCCGGTCGTGATGTACCGCCAGGCCGACGGTGCGCCCGTGGCGCTCTCGGACCGTTGCGTCCACCGCGCGTACCCGCTCTCGCGCGGCAAACTCGAGGGCGACAATATCGTCTGCGGTTACCACGGCTTCAAGTTCAACCCCGAGGGCGCGTGCACGTGGGTACCCGGACAGGCCAACGTGCCCAAGAGCGCGCGCGTCAAAGCGTATCCGCTGGTGGAGAGCGGTCCGTACGTGTGGATTTGGATGGGTGATCCGGCCAATGCCGATCCCTCCAAGATCCCCGACCACCACTGGACGACCGATCCGGCCTGGCGCTGCATCAAGGACATGGCGACGATCAAAGCGCGCTACGCGCTCTTGATCGACAACCTGATGGACCTCTCGCACGAAACGTTCATCCACGCCGGCACGATCGGCAGCGACGACGTTGCGGATACCCCGATTCGCACCGAAGTCGATGGACATGTCGTCCGCTGCTTCCGGCACATGGAGAACGTGCCGGCGCCGCCGTTCTACCGCCAGAGCACCGGCATCGCGACCAATATCGATCGCTGGCAAGACATCGAGTATGACGTGCCCGCGCAGTACACGCTGCACGTGCGCGTCGCGCCGGTCGGAGCGCCCGACGAGCAAGCATTCTTCAGCAAAGTCATCTATTCGCTCACGCCGGAAACGCGCACCAGTACGCACGACTTCTGGGTGATCGCGCGGCCCGCGAAGAACGCACGCCCGGCGTGGGCCGAGCGCAGCGGCATCCTCAGCCAGAGCACCGTGCTCGGCGAAGACCTCGACGCCCTCGAAGCGCTGGAAGAGAACTTGCCGGCCGAAGGCGGCTGGCAAGAACTGAGCATCAACAACGACCGCGGCGGCCTGCAGTGGCGGCGCGTCTTCCGCGACCGCTACAACGCCGGCCGCGCGGCACACGAGGAAGCGGTTCTCGAAAAGCTCGTCCGCTAGGCGGCTTGGGCGTAGCCCAAACGCGACGGATTCACGGAACGTGAATCCACTCGAGGGCCGTCGCTTAGGGACGGCCAACCCTCTGCTTCATGGCTTCTGCGATCGACGAGCTCTTCGCCAGCGCCGCCGCGCACGAGAACGAGTTCGAGGGTCCCCGCGCGCTCATCCCATCCAAGCACGTGGCGCTCGTGACGTGCATGGATTCACGCATCGACACGTTCCGCATCTTCGGACTCGAATCGGGCCAAGCGCACATCTTGCGTAATGCCGGCGGCCTCATCACCGACGACATGCTGCGCTCGCTCGTCCTCTCGCAGCGCTTACTTCAAACGCGCGAAGTGATCCTGATGCACCACACCAACTGCGGCTTGCACAATTTGGATGAACCCGCGTTCCGTAAGGAGATCGTCGCCGACACCGACCACGATGCCCCCTACGCCTTCGGCAGCTTCACCGACCTCAACGCCGCCGTGCGCCGCGCCATCGTGCGCGTGCGCGAACACCCCCTGCTCCCCCACCGCGACAAGATCCGCGGCTTCGTCTATGAAGTAGAAAGCGGCCACCTCCGCGAGGTCATCGTCTAACCCTCGCCGTCCCGCGCATCGACAAGGCGGCGCTTCGTTCTAGACCAGCTTGACCCAGGCTCATGGACCGAGAGTTTAGATCCGAATCTCCACAGCCGCGAGCACCGTGCCTCCCAGTGTCATCCCGAGCGGAGCGCCGTAGGGCGCGCAGTCGAGGGACGCGAGATGTCGCTGAACGCTAGCCAAGGCAACTCCGCCCACGTGCGCATCTTTCAGCGAAGGCTCGTTTCTGTGCATGCGTCCAGCTTTTTGAGCTTCTTCTCGAACGCAATCGCTGCTTGAATATTATCGAATTCGCCGACGTACGCTAAACGTAAGGGTCGGCGGGAATACGTGTAGCTGTCTTTCTTGTTGCCGTGGCAATGGTCGTAATATCGTTCGTCGACGTCATTTGTCACGCCGGTATAGAACGTGCCGTCGAAGCAGCGCAGCATATAGACGGAATACGTTCGCACGTCGCTGCTGCTGCTGCGGTGCGTGCTCGCGACAAGGCCGATCTTCCGCCTTCGTGGAGTTGCCTTGGCTAGTGCTGAGGGTTCTCTCGCGTCCCTCGACTCCGCGCCCCACGGCGCTCCGCTCGGGATGACAGTGGTTGGTGAAAGGCCGCCGCCATTAGGTCGTGAACGCGGAGGGGTTACAGGGCTTGGGTGGCGGTTTCGGCGCGGTCTCCGGCGAGGTGGGCGTTGACGGACTCGTCGAGGAGCGTCCACGTTGGGCCCTCCACTTCGACGATCGCGTAGGCGGCGTTTTCGACGCGGATCGACCAGAAATCGCTGAGCGGGCGGCCGGCGATGTCGAGCAGGGCGGCGCGGACGATCGCATCGTGCGTGACCAGCAGCGTCGGCGCCTCGATGCGCAGCAACGCGCGGAAACGGCTCCAGCGGGCGGCGACGTCTGCGAGCGACTCGCCCTCTTCGAACGCCACTTCGGCCGGACGTTCGCGCCAGGTCGTGTAGCGCGTGGGATCGTTGGCGGCGATTTCATCGCGCAAGCGGCCTTCCCACGTTCCGTGCGCGATCTCGATCAACGCGTCATCGGTTTCCAGCGGTACGTTTAGGCGTTCGGCCACGAAGGTGGCGGTCGCGCGCGTGCGCTGCATGGGGCTCGCGATGATGCGCACGGGCGCGGGATCGGCGTGCGCAAACGCTTCCGCGAGCGCGAAGCCCTGTTGGATGCCGCGCGCCGAGAGCGCGGATTCGCGACGGCCCTGGTAACGGCCGGCTAAATTCCACGTCGTCTCGGCGTGGCGTGCGATGTACAGCTTCACGATTAGAGCGAGAGCGAACGCACCGAGTGAACGCCGGGGATCCCCCGCAGCGACGCGAGCGTCGCATCGTCGGCCGGACGATCGATGCCGAGCACCATGATCGCGTCGCCGCCGATCGCGTTGCGCGACACCTGCATCGTGGAGATGTTCACCGATGCATCGCCGATGATCGTGCCGACGTGCCCGATCATGCCGGGGACGTCGTGGTGCTGGGTGACGATCATCTCGCCGATCGGCGGCGCATCGATTTCGAAGCCGCCGGCTTCGACGATGCGCGGGCTGCCGTTGACCGACGTGCCGGTGACCGTCATCGAACCGCCGGTGATGCGGAGCGCGCCCGCATACGGCGTGGGCGAAGCGTCGGGCCGCGCTTCGACGCGTATGCCGAGCTCCGCCGCGATGCTCTCGGCGTTCACGATCGAGACACGCCGGTCGGTGGTCGTTTGCAGCAAGCCCGAGAGAAACGCGCGAACGAACGCATCGGGCGGGATCGCGGTGAGATCGCCCTGCAGTTGCATCGCGTAGGAGCCGTGCGCGTCGCCGCTGGCAAACTGCGGGAAGAAGCGGCCCATGCGGTACGCGACGTCGAGGAACGGCAGCACGCGGTCGGCTTCGGGGCCGTCGGGAACGGGGGCGTTCACCGCACCCATCCCAGGCGCGCCGAGCAGCACGCGCGCGACGTCTTCGGCGAGTTCGTTCGCGATCCGCGCCAGCGCTTCGGTGGTCGAGCCCCCGAGGTGCGGCGTCGCGATCAGTTTCGGGTGCTGGTGGAGTTTGGCACCGATGCCGTCGGGCGGCGGCGGTTCGACCGCGACGACGTCGATCGCGGCGCCGGCAATCGCGCCTTCATCGAGGGCCGCGAGCAGCGCTTCTTCCACGATCACGCCGCCGCGCGCGCAGTTGATGATGAAGGCATGCTTCTGCATCAAACGCAGCTTGTCGAGATCGATGAGGCCGCGCGTCTCGCCGTTGAGCGGCACGTGCAGCGTGACGATGTCCGACGTGCGCAGCAGCGTTTCGAGATCGACGAGCTTCGTGTCGAACGCGTCGGCGCGCGCCGAGGCGATGTAGGGATCGTGCGTCTGCACGTGCATGCCGAATGCGCGAGCGCGCGTCGCGACGTTGCCGCCGATGCGGCCGAGACCAACGATCCCGAGCGTCTTGCCGGCGAGTTCCGTTCCCACCAGCTTGAGGCGGTCCCAGCGGCCTTCGCGCAGCGACTGCACGGCGCGCGGAATGTGGCGCGCGAGCGAGATCATCAAGCCGAAGGTGAGTTCGACCGCGGAGAGCGTGTTCGCGGCCGGGGTGTTGAGCACCACGACGCCGGCATCGGTCGCGGCCGGCACGTCGATCGAGTCGACGCCGACGCCCGCCCGCGCCACGACGGTCAGCTTCGGGCCGGCCGCGAGCAAATCGCGGTCGACGCGGGTTTCCGAGCGCACGATCAGCCCGTCGGCGGTGCCGAGGGAGGCTTTGAGGTCATCGCGCGAACGGCCGACCATCGAGTCGACCGTGATCCCGGCCTCACGGAGAATTGCGAGACCCTGCTCGGCAAACGATTCAGCGACCACGACGCGCTTAGACAGGCTACGATCCATCGTCGAGCGTAGTTTGTCGCTCTTGAGTCCTCGCCTGCGTTCGACGACTGCAATTCTCGTCGCGTTTGCGGTGCCGCTGGGCGTGTACCTCGCATCGCTCCGCGGCGACGTCTCATTCTGGGACACGGCCGACCTCCAGACCGTGCCGTACATCTTGGGGATCCCCTACCCGACGGGCTTTCCCGGCTACGTCCTCGTGGGCTGGCTGTGGAGCCACGCGTTCGCCGTTGGTAGCGTTGCTTGGCGGCTCAACGTGCTCGCCGCGATTGCATCGGCCGGCACGGCCGCGGCGCTGGCGGCGCTGTTGATCACGCTCGGCGCGGCGACGGCGATCGGATTCGCCGCATCGCTGGCGTTCGCGCTGGCCGCGATTCCGTGGACGCATGCGACCTATGTCGACGTGCACCCGGTCGGCTTCTGCGCGGTGGCGTGGGCGGCCGTGTACGCGGCGCGCTGGAGCCGCAGCGGCATCGCGTTCGATGCGGCGGCGTTCCTCGTTGCGACGGTGGCGGCGCTCACGATCGACAACAGCACCGTGCTGGCGTTGCCGGGGCTCGCGTTGATGTTCTTCACGCGCCGGCCGCCGCTGCGGCGCGGGCTGCTTGCCGCGCTGGCCGGCTGCATCGCCGTAGTCGCAATATACGCCTATCTCCCGGTGCGCAGCGCCGTCGTCACCGCGGCGCGCATCGATCCGACGCTCTCACTCGGGCTCGCACCCGGCCGGCCGTTTTGGGACGACGGACATCCCGCGACGTGGGCGGGCTTCACGCGCGTCGTGACCGGCAGCGACTTCTCGCCGCACGAAGCCGTCATCGCGATGTTCACGCCCGCGGCGATGCGCGGGGCGGTCGACGATTTCGCGCCGCTCGCCGCGCACGATCTCGGCGGCGTCTTGCCGTGGCTGGCGCTCTTCGGCGGCGCGATGCTGTGGTGGCGCACGCCGCTGCTGCTGGCCGGTGGAATCGTCTTGGGTCTGCTCCCGGTGCTCTTCGCGGCTGCGTATCCGGTCGAGTCGGAAGCGACGCGCTATTACTTGCCGGCGCTCTTCGTGCTCGCAGCGGCGGCCGGATACGGCGTCGCCGTGCTCGACGCGGGGATGCACGGTGCCGGACGCTATGCGGCCCTCGCGGTCGCAGGTCTCGCGTGGGTCGTCTTGCTCGGCGACGACCTCAGCGCCAGCTCGCAGCTCTTCGCGCAACCCGCGCAGCACGACGGCCGCGATTTCATCGCCCGCATCACCTCGACGACGCCGTTGCATTCCATCATCGTCGCGCCGTGGAATTACGCCACCACGCTGGCCTACGGCGCCTACGTGCTGCACGGTCTCGACGACCGCATCGTGCTCACCGCGGGCCCGCACGAATTTGAGCTGCGTTACCGCCGCTGGCTGCGGCAGCATCCGATCGTCGTGATCTCCGACGACGCCGAAACGTTTACCGGCTTTCACGTCCGCGAGCTCGATGACGGCTCGCCGCACCTGTATGCGCTTCGCTAACGTTGCGGCGCGTGCGCCGCTGGCGCCGGCCTGCGCCGCCGGACTGCTCGCGTTCGTGCTCGCCGCGATCCTGGCGCACGGTCGCAGCACGCCCTATAACAACTACGTGTTGCTCGCACAAGCGCTCGTGCACGGACAGACCGCGATCGCGTGGCCGGGAGCGTGGATCGACGCGCTGACGTTCGGCAATCGCTACTACATCATCGAAGGGCCAACGCCCGCGATCGTGCTGTTGCCCTGGGTCGCGGTGTTCGGCACAGCGAACCAAACGACGCTCGCGTTATTGCTATGCGGCGTCGCGGTCGGGGCGTGCTGGCGCACGTGCGAACAGCTCGGCGTCAGCCGTACGACGAACGTGTGGATCTGCGCGTTTCTCTTTGCCGGCACGCAGCTCGCGTGGTGCGCGATGCTCGGCGACGTGTGGTTCGTCGCGCACGTCGCGTCGGCGGCGTGTGCGTTCCTGGCGCTCGCCGAACTCACCGGGAAAAAGCGCGGGTCGCTGGTCGCGCTGGCGCTGGTCGCCGCCGCGTTCTCGCGCTTCTCGCTGGTGCTGGCGATCCCGGTTTTCGCGTGGCTCGTGCTGCGCGATCGCAGCGCATCCGAGCAGCGCCGCGCGGCGATCGGCTTCGGTGCCGTCATCGCGCTCGGCGCCGGGCTGTGGGTAGCTTACAATCTGAGCCGTTGGGGAGTCTGGTCCGACATCGGCTACACCGCGTGGTACAACCAAGATTCGGCCGGCTCGCCGGTCGGATCGCCGTTCCAACTGCGCTACTTCCCGTATCAGCTGTGGTCGTTTTTCTGGCAAGGACCGCAGTTTCTCGCGGCGTGGCCGTTCGCCGTGCCGACGCTGAACGGCATCGCGATGACGTGGACGAGCCCCGCGCTCGTCATCGCGCTCTTCGCGCGCCGTCCGCGCCCGCTGGTCATCGGTCTGTGGCTGGCCACGCTGCTCGTCGCCGGACCGTCGTTCATCTACTACGTGAACGGCTACGCGCAGTTCGGCATGCGGCACGCACTCGATTTCGAACCGTTCGTCGTCGTCTTGATGGCGCTGGCCATTCCCACGCGCGTCCCGCTGCTCGCCAAAATTGCGATCGCGTGGTCGGTCGCGGTGGGTCTCTGGGGTATCTGGTATTGGAATGTCTTCTACCGGCACTAGGGTCGCGCGCCGGATCGTCGCCGACGCGCTTCGTCTAAACTGGTCCGGCCTCGAAGTTCGGTTCGCGGTGCGCTGCACCGCGGGGGTTGCGATTCCGCTGATCGTCTCGGCACTCGCCGGTCAGCCTTTGGCCGGTGCATCGGCGGCGTACGGGGCGCTGGTGACCGGGCTCGCGTCGCGCCAAGGCGTGTACCGCACGCGCGTCGGCGCGATGCTCGCGGCCAGCGCGGCGCTCGCGATCTCGGCGTTCGCGGGCGCGTCGACGGGAGCGTTTCCGGTCCTCAACATCGCGCTGCTCGCGGTCTGGACGCTGGTGTTCGGTCTGGTCGGGGTACTGGGCCGCTCGGCGATCGTCGTATCGGTAAACGCGTGTGTCGCTTTCGTCATCTTTTCCAACGCGCCGTACGACACCGGCATGCCCGCCGTTCACGCGCTGAACGTTTTTGCGGGCGGCGTGCTGCAGATGCTGCTGCTCGTGCTCGTCTGGCCGCTCGGACATTTTCGCGCCGAACGCTCGACGCTCGCCACCGCTTTTCGCACGCTCTCGAACTACGCCGGCGGCGTGCACGCGGACGATTTCGGTTTGCCCGACACGCAATCGGTGTCGGCCGTCAGCGCGGCGCTCGCCGATCCGCAACCGTTCGGCAGCCGCGCCGAAATCGCGGCCTACCAAGCCCTGGCCGATGAGGCGGAGCGTTTGCGCGGAACGCTGGCTGCACTCGCGACCGAACAGCATCTGCTGGCGGAAACCGGGATGAACGACGTCGCGAGCCTCGTGCGCAACGCCTTGGTTGCGGCCGGGCCGTTGCTGGATGAACTTGCGGCGGCGCTGACCGCAGGGCGCGCGCCGGCAGCGCTCGAGGAAGAGCGGCGCATTCTCACCGGCGCGGTTCGCGAATTAGAACGCACGCCATCCGATACGGCACCGTACGTGCACGACGGACGCGCACTGGTGAGCCAACTGCGGGCGGCGATGCGCTCCGCGACGGCCGCCGCCAACGGCGGGCTCGTCGTCGGCGATGTGACGCTGAGCGTCGCGTGGCCGAACGCGACGAAGCTGCGCGAGATGGCGAACCGCCTCCTCGCCAACTGCTCGTGGGACTCGATCTATGCCCGCCACGCGATCCGCCTCACGGTCACGCTGACGATCGCCGTGATCGCGCAGCACCTGCTGCCGCTCGCGCACGCGCAGTGGATCGGGCTGACCGTGATCCTCGTGCTGCGGCCCGATTTCGCCACGACCTTCACGCGTGGTGTGGCACGGGTTGCGGGGACGGTCGGCGGCGCGATTCTGGCCTCGATCGTCGCGGCGTTTCAGCCGAATGCGGATGCCTACATCGTGCTTGCGATCGTGTTCGCGGGTCTGGCCTTTGCGCTCTTCAACGTGAGCTACGCGATCTTCAGCGCCGCTATCACCGGCTACATCGTCTACCTGCTGGCGTTTGGCGGCGCACCCGAACACATGTCGGCGTTCGACCGCGTCGTGGCGACCGTTATCGGCGGCCTGCTCGCGCTCGTCGCCTACGGTGCGTGGCCGGCGTGGACGCATTCGCGGGTCGGCGACGACTTGGCCGATCTCATCGACGCGCAACGCCGCTACATCGGCCAGGTGCTGCTCGGTTTCGCCGAAGAGAGTTCCGATGAGAAGAAGATCCGCGCGGCGCAAGTTGCGGTGTGGCGTGCGCGCTCCAACGCGCAGGCCTCGGTCGATCAGATGGCCGGTGAACCGGTGCGCCCGCGCGGCGTCACGCTGGGCAAAGCCCGCGGCATCTTGTCGGCGACGCGGCGTCTCGGGATCGCCGCGTTGACGCTGCACGCCCGCGTGGTGCGCATCGCCGGCGCGCCGCACGCGCTGATCGATCGTTTCGCCGGCGATCTCGATGTCGCACTGCACGCGCTCGTCCATGCCCTGCGCAGCGGTGAGGCCCCGATGAACCTGCCGCCGTTACGCGCCGATCAGGTTGCGCTGCGGCGAGCGCTCAACGAGCAAGGTGACCCGGCTGTCGAAGTGGTCGTCGCAGAGACGGACCTCATCGTGAGCGGGGTCGAGAAAGTCGCGAGCATCCTCGCGCGTTAAAGTCCGTGTGCGTCGAGCCAATTCAGGAAGATGTCGGCGACCACGTCGTGGCCGTGCTCGATCATCATCATGTGGCCGTGTCCGGTGAGGCCGCGATCGGCGAGCCAGATGAAATCGGCACCGAAGTACGCGGCGACTTCCTCATCGACGGCGCGCGGATGGCGCGGATCCGAGTCGCCGGTGATCACGAGGATGGGGATGCCGGCCAACGCCTCGGGACCCGCAACGCGCACGCCTTTCCCGTGGAGGTTATTGCGCTCGTTCATTGCGCGCGGGCTTTCGGGGACGAGTCCGGCCAGATACGTTTCGAATGCGGGATGCGGAAAGCGTTCGCTGTTGGCCCACATCTTGAGCGCCGTCTCGCGCATCGGCTGCACCGGCGATGCTTCGGAAATCGCCGCCGCCGGATCGCCGGCGGGTTGCAGATTCGCCGGCGGCCCCGGCGCGACCGCAACGATTGCGGCGATGTTGCGCCGATCCAGTTCGGCCGCGCGCCAGCCCACGACGCCGCCCATGCTGTGCGTGACGAGGACGGCCGGTCCGATCTGCGCCAGTTCGTCGATGAGCGCAGCGGCCGCGGCTTGCATCGACATCATGGCGAAATCCGGCGGCATCGCATTGACGCCGTGCCCGGGCCAATCGAACACGTATGACGTGCGCCCGTGTGCGGCGGCGTACGGCGCCCAGCCGCTGCGTCCGTCGGGGGTTTCGACATAGCAGGCGCCCGTATGGGAGCCGCCATGCACGAATACCAATGGTGTTTTGGAAGGTACGCCGGGCGCAGCGGCGATCGTGGTCCTGAGCACGCTTGCTTCAGTAAAGCGAATTGCGGGTTAGTCCTGCCGTGCAACGGGTAGAATACATCTCGTGGACGATCGCAACATCATCGCCCGCGACGGAGGCGGCTCCGTCGCAACAGCCAGTTTTCTGGCCCTCCTCGTGATCGCCGCGATCATCGCCGTCTGCATTTGGCAGCCGTGGGACAACACCACGGCGCAACGCTTCATGACGATCACGACGCAACAAGACCGCAGCAGCCAACACTAACCGCATCGACGGGAGAACACGACCATGGCCAACGATAGCAAAGAGAAACTCAACACGCTCAAGCACGACACGAAGGACACTGTCGACGAGATCAAGCAGCGCGCCCAGGCGGCCGGCGAACATCTCAAACGCGACGTGGCCGGCGATAGCATGCCGATCGGCGACCGGATCGTCTCGAACGTGAAAGAAGTCGGCCACAAGACGACGGCCGAGATCGACGCCGCCAAGCGCGACGTGCGCCACGGCGCCGACGACAAGGTTTAGCCGGCCGGCTCGGGGTACGCCCTGCGCATAATGGCGCGCAAGGCAAAAGCGGCGGAACCGCTGGCGGAATACGTGCGCAAGCGCGATTTCACGGCGACGCCGGAACCGAAGGGAACGAAGCGCAGCGCCTCCACGGCGTTGCGTTTTGTCGTCCAAAAGCATCACGCGTCGCGGTTGCACTACGATTTCCGGCTCGAAGCGGGCGGCGTTCTGGCCTCGTGGGCGATTCCCAAGGGCCCCTCGCTCGATACGCGCGAGCGCCGGCTCGCCATGCACGTCGAAGATCATCCCTACGACTACCGCACCTTCGAAGGCATCATCCCGGCCGGCAATTACGGTGCGGGGGAAGTGATCGTGTGGGACGAGGGCACCTACAGGCTGGCCGAAGGCACCGATCCCGTTGCGGAGATCGGCAAGGGCAAGATCAAGTTCATCCTGCGCGGCAAAAAACTGCACGGCATGTTCACGCTGGTCAAGATCAAGGGCAGGGGCGGCGAGGGCGGTGACCCATGGCTCTTGATCAAGGATAAGGACGAGTTCGTCGATCCGAACTACGACGTGAATGACCATCCCGAAAGCGCGAAGACCGGCAAGACGCTCGACGACATCGCAGGCAGCAAGACCGCAAAGCAATGGAAAAGCAATCGCGCGGCCGCGCCGGCCAAAAAACGGGCGGTGGTCAAGCGTGCGAAAGCCGACCCGCTGCCGCACAACCTGACCCCGATGCTGGCGACGCTGGTCGAGGCGCCGTTCGACGACCCGGCGTGGCTCTTCGAGGTGAAGTGGGACGGCTACCGTGCGATCGCCTCGATCGATGCGGAAGGAAAGGTTGCGCTGACTTCGCGCAACGGCCTCGACCTGCTCAAACGTTTTCACGAACTGTCCTCGATCGGTGCGGCGTTCCGTTCGTTGCCGGTCATCGTCGACGGCGAGATCTGCGCGCTCGACGCGGCCGGGCGTTCGTCGTTTCAGGCGCTGCAGCAAGTCGACGTGGCCGCGCGCGTGACGAAGAACGGCAGCCGCACGCCGTTGACGTTCGTGGCGTTCGATCTGCTCTATGCCGACGGACGCGATTTGCGCGCTCTGCCGCTCGAAGAGCGCAAGGCGAGGCTCGAAGAGCTGATCGTCCCCGGCCATGCGGTGCTGTATTCCAAGCACATCATCGGCGAGGGCAAGGCATTCTTCACACTGGCCCAGCGCGAAGGGCTCGAGGGGATCATCGGCAAGCGCCGCGATTCGCCCTATCGCATGGCGCGTTCGCGCGACTGGTTCAAGATGAAGGCCAAGCACGAAGAAGAGTTCGTGATCGGCGGCTGGACCGACCCGAAGGGCAGCCGGTCGGACTTTGGCGCGCTGCTGCTGGGGTATTACGAAAAGGGCAAACTCGTGTTCTCGGGTCAGGTCGGCACCGGCTTCAACGCGAAGCTGTTGCGCACTATCGGCGCCGAGTTGCGCAAGCGCGAACGGAAAACGTCGCCGTTCGTCGAGGTGCCGCGCATGAAGCCCGAGCCGCACTTCGTGAAGCCGGAGCTGGTCGCGCAGATCGCGTTTGCGGAGTGGACGAATGACGGTCTGTTGCGCCAGCCGGTGTTTCTCGGTTTACGCACCGACAAGGCGGCGTCGGAGGTGACGCGCGAACGGGCGCAGCCCGGTTTGCGTCGCGCATGACCGCCTCGGTCAAGACCGCGCTCACGGTGGGCGGGCGCGCGCTGCAGGTGACGAATCTCGACAAGGTGCTGTGGCCGCGTGACGGTTACACCAAGGGCGACTTGATCGCGTATTATCGCGCGGTCGCGAAATGGATCTTGCCGCACGTGCAAGGCCGGCCGCTGACGCTCGAACGCTATCCCAACGGCATCGACGAGGACGGCTGGTGGGAGAAACACATCCCGCGCGGGTTGCCCGAGTGGGTGCCGACGGTGAAGACGGCCGCGAGCACGCGGCACGAGCAGATCGAATTCATGATCTGCAACGACGAAGCGACGCTCGCGTACGTGGCCAACCTCGCGGCGGTCGTGTTGCACGTCTGGTATTCGCGCGAGCCGACCCTCGACGTCCCCGACTTCATCCTCATCGACCTCGATCCCGGTGAAGGCTGCACGCTCGCGACGTTGGCGCGCGTCGCGCTCGCCGCGCGCGACGAGCTCGCTACGGTCGGCGTCACACCGCTGGTGAAGACGACGGGCGGCTCGGGTCTCCACGTGGTCGTGCCGCTCGAGCCGCGCTACGACTGGGAGCAGGCGAAAGGCTTTGCCGAGCTGATCGCGCGCCGCATCAACACCGTGGCGGCCGAGTTCACGACCCTCGACCGCACGATCGCGCGGCGGCCGAAGGGGACGGTCTACCTCGACTACGTGCAGGTGGGCAAGGGGAAGACCTACGTGGCGCCCTTCAGCGTCCGGCCGCGCGACGGCGCGCCCGTTTCGATGCCGATCCCGTGGTCGGAGGTCGAGGCCATGCGCCGCAAGCGAGCCAAGGGGACGGCGGCGGAAATGACCCGCTGGAACATCGCCAATGTGCCCAAATTGCTGGCAAAAGAGGGCGACCGATGGAGCAAGGCCTGGCAGCCCCATCGCCTCGAACCGGTCATAGCGGCCGCCCGCTCGCTCTGGAGTTAGGCAGACCGGCGTTTCGGGGGAAAGACGGAGACATGGCACACGCGATTTGGTCGGGAGCTATCAATTTCGGCCTGGTGACGATTCCGGTCAAGCTATTCACGGCCGTTCGCACCAGCGATTTACGCTTCAACTTTCTGCACAAGAAAGATAACGGGCGGATCTTCAACGAGCGCCACTGCACCGTGTGCGACGAGAAGGTCGAGTACGCCGACCTCGTGCGCGGTTACGAGTACGAGAAGGGCCAGTACGTCACGTTGAGCGACGCGGACTTCAAGAGCGTGCTGCCCGAAGCGACGCAGTCGGTGGAGATCGTCGAGTTCGTCGCTCTCGATCAGATCAACCCCATGTACTTCGATACGCCGTATTATCTCGAACCGGAAAAGAAGGGCCGCCACGCGTACGCCCTGCTGCGCGAATCGTTGCGCGAAGCGAATAAGGTCGGCATCGCGAAGGTCGTGATCCGCTCGCGCGAACACCTCGCGGCGCTCAAACCCAACGGCGAAGCGCTGGTGCTCGAGCTGATGCACTTTGCCGACGAGCTGGTCGCGCAAAGCGATTTTGATTTTCCCGAACTCAAGGAGAAGGTCGCGCCGGCCGAGCTGAAGGTGGCGAAGATGCTGATCGACACGATGAGCAGCGACACGTTCGAGCCCGAAAAATTCACGGATGAGTATCGCGAAGCCGTGATGGCGATGATCGAGGCGCGCGTGGCGGGCGAAGAAGTCAGCGCGCCGGAAACGAAGAAGCCGGCTGCGACGAACGTGGTCAACTTGATGGACGTTCTGCAGCGCAGCCTCGAGCAATCGAAGCGCGGCGGAGCGCCGGCACGCGGCAAAGCGCTTGCGTCCATCAAGGAACCGGCGGCCAAGAAATCCGCCTCGGCCGCCAAACCCAAACGGAAGAAGAGCGCGGCCTGAGCGCTACTCGATCAGCGTCGGTTCCGGCGCGCCGCCGGAGCCGTGAGGCGATTTTAGCAGCAAGACCGTCGGAATCGAGATGAGGAACACGATCGCGCACACGCGGAACACGTCGTTGTACGCGATCGTTTCCGCGTTGAGCATCACCATGCTCCAGATGTTCGTGAGCATCGCCGACTGATTGGCGACGCCGTGCATCATGTTGGCGACGTTTTGGTTTGCCATCGTGACGCCGGACGCGAGCGTGGCGTACGCGGAATCTTGATCGCGCGTCTCGATCAGCTGCAGGATCGCGATACCGAGGCTGCCGCCGAGCTGGCGAACGAGCGTCGAAACACCGGTCGCGCCGCTCATCTTCGCGCGTGAGATATCGCCCAGCGTCGCGGTCGTGAGCGGCACCCACATGAAGCCGATCGCGAAGCCTTGAATCGCGCGCGGCCAGAGCGTTTGTTCGAACGAGGCTTGCTGGTTGAGCCCGCCGACCAGCCAACAGCCGAGCGCAAACACGACCAAGCCGAAAGCGATGCAGATGCGGAAGTCGATCCACTTCCCGATCCGGCCGGCGATCGGCAAGCTGATCGCCGTTGCAATCGCACCCGGCAAGAGCGCGATGCCCGTGCCCATCGCGGTGAAGCCGAGCACGTTCTGAAAGTACAGCGGCATCATCAGCGCCGATCCGAACAGGCCGAAGCCGCTGACGATCCCGATGATGTTCCCGCCCGTAAACGAACGCGAACGGAAAACGCTGAGGTCGACGAGCGGTTTGTCATCGTTGAGCTCGCGAATGATGAACGCAACGATACTCCCGACGGAGATGATGGCCATGATCAGGATCGTCTGCGAACTGAACCAGTCTTCGGTTTGGCCGCGCTCGAGCACGTACTGCAGCGAACCCACGCCGGCCGCGAGCAAGCCGAGCCCGATCCAGTCGACCGGGGTCGTGTCGCGCTTCACGTAGCTCTGGTCCTTGATGAACGCCAGGGTCATGAAGAACGCCGCGATGCCGATCGGCAAGTTGATCCAGAAGATCAGCGGCCACGAGTAGTTGTCGACGAGGTACCCGCCGAGTGTCGGACCGATCGCCGGTCCGACCATTGCGCCGAGCCCGAAGATCGCCATCGCGCCGTTGCGCTTCTCCGGCGGATACGATTCGAACATGATCGCCTGGGCCGTCGGCTGCAGCGCCCCGCCGCCGATGCCTTGCAAGACGCGATAGGCAACCAGTTGCCATACCGACGTCGCGGTACCGCACAAGAACGATGAGACCGTGAAGATCACGATGCAGGCCGCGTAAAAATTCCGCCGCCCGAAGCGCGCGGTGAGCCAGCCGTTCAGCGGCATCACGATGACCTGCGCGAGGATGTAGCCGGTCGCGACCCAGCCGATCTCGTCGATCGACGCGCCGAGCGTGCCGGCCATGTTGCTTAGCGCCACGTTCACGATCGACGTGTCGACGATGGCCATGATCAGGCCGAGCATCGTCGTGATGGTGATCCAAATGAGCGGGACGCCGCCGGCGTCCGTCGCGGCTGCCGGCGCTTTGGCCGGCCGGCCCGCTACCAGGGACGCGATGACGCGCCTCCGTCCGGCCGTTCACTTGTAGGTAATTCTTGCATGACGTTTAAGTCATTTTACCACATCATGGCGTACGAGGTCACCAAGCTGGTCAACGGCCGGCCCTACCGCTACCGCGTCCGTTCCGAGCGCGATCCGGACACCGGCAAGGTGCGCAACCGCTGGACGTACCTGGGCCGAGGCGACACCGGCGGGACCCAAGTCGCCGCCAAGCCGCGTCCGAACGCGCGCGAAGCGCTGCTCGACGCGCTCGAGCGCTTGCTCGACCGCAGCGACCCGGGTGAAGTCACGGCCAATGCGGTTAGCGTGGAAGCGGGTCTCGCCCATGGCACCTTCTACCGCTACTTCCACAATCGCGTCGACGCCATCCACGCGCTGACCGCCCGCTTGCGCGAGCAGCGCGCCGTCGAACTCGGCCTCTTGGACGAACCGCCGTCGGACGTCGCGGGGGCGCGCGTCGCCCTGCGAACGTGGACGGCCGCGCTGCTGCACGCGCGCATGCAGCATCACGGTCTCGTGCGCGCGCTCTACGCGCTCGCAGCGCAAGATGCGGAGATCCGCAATACGCTGCGCGAGCGCCGCGACAGCAACGCGCAACGTCTCGCCGCCTGGTTAGCCGCGCTCGCCGAGCGCGGCATCGTCACGCTGCGCGACGCCGAGTCGACGGGCGCCGTGCTCTTCTCCATGCTCGACGGGATCGGCCGCGAAGCCGTCGCCGCGGGTGAGCCGCTCGAAGAACACCGCCTCGCCGCAGCGGTCGACCTCGTCGAGCGCGCGGTGTTCGGTACGTCCGCCTAGGCGGTGTTCGGCTCGACGCGCAGCGCCGCGAGGCCCATGATCAACGCCGCCGTCGTCAAGCCGAACGTGATCGCGACCGTCGGCGCAACGCCCGCCGCTTGGAGTACGTAGGTCGAGATCACGGGCATGAACATCCCGCTCACGCTTTCCAGCGACGAGGCGGTACCGAGGATCGTGCCGCGCATATTATCCGGCGCGTGCGTGGAGAGCAGCGCCGGAATCGTTGCGTTGACGAGCGAGAGGCCGAGCGAGAAGCAGCTCACCATCACGATCGCAAACGGGATCGTGTGCACGAACGGCACGATCGCGAACCCCACCAGTAACACGACGAAACCGATGTTCGAGGAAACGCGATCGCCGAACGCGTCGGTCATCCGGCCCACGATCGCGACCTGGCAGATCACGCTCGCCAAACCGAACACGCAGAAGAAATAGCTCGCGTTCGAAGCGTCGAATCCGAACTGCGCTTGCAGCACGAGCGTGAACACCGCGAACCACCCGTAGAGGCCGAGCGAGAACACGAGTTTCTGCCACAAGATCGGCGCCACGCTGCGCTCGAGCAGCGAAGTTTTGATGTCGGCGAGCGACGCCGTCTTCTCTTCCGCGTTCTTTTGCCGCGATTCCGGCAGCACCAAAATCGTGACCACCAGCGTGATCAGCTGCAATCCGGCGGCCAGCAGAAACGGCGTCGCGAAGCCGTAACGCGCAACGAGAAATCCGCCCGCCAGCGGACCGAAGACCAGACCCGAACTGAACGCCGCCCCGATGTAGGCAAAGGCGCGACCGCGCTTCGCGGGCTCGACCAGATCCGAAACATAGGCCTGCGTGACACTGATGTTGCCGCCCGAGAAACCTTCGATGACGCGGGCTAAAAACACGATGCCGATGTTGGGCGCGAAGGCCAGCATCGTCCAGCCGATCGTGGCCCCGATTTGCGAGACGATCAGCACGGCTTTGCGGCCGATGCGGTCGCTGACGTTCCCCCACACCGGCCCGCCGATGAACTGGCAGAGCGCGAAGGTGGCAAAAAGTCCGCCGACAACGATGTCGGGCGCGCCGAAGTGCTTCACGAAATACGGCATCAGGGGGATCAGGATGCTGAACCCGAGGATATCGATAAACGTGATGCCGAGGATCGGCAGCAGCTTGAGGATCACAAGGACCCCAACATGACGAACATCGCCGCGGTTTCTTCAAGTCGCCCGGTGGCGCTGATTACCGGCGCATCGGCCGGCATCGGGTTCGCCTTCGCGCAAGCCTTGGCCGAACGCGGCTACGATCTGATCGTTACGGCCCGCCGGCGCGAGCGGCTCGAGGAACTCGCCGCCGGCCTGCGCGCCAAACACGCGGGCATCCGCGTCGAGATCATCGTTGCCGACTTGGCCGGCGCTGCGGCGCCCGAACAGATCGCGGCCGAGATCGCGCGGTTGGGAATGGATGTCGAGCTACTGGTGAACAATGCCGGCTTCGGCACGCACGGCCGCTTCGAATCGATTGCGCCCGCTCGCGAGCAAGAAGAGATCGCGCTGAACGTCGCGGCACTCGTCGCGCTCACGCACGCGTTCTTGCCGGCGATGCTGGAACGCGGTCACGGCGGCGTGATCAACATCGCTTCGACCGCAGCCTTTCAGCCGGTGCCTTGGATGTCGGTGTACGGCGCGAGCAAAGCGTTCGTGCGGTCATTTTCCGAAGCGCTGCACGAAGAAGTGCACGCGCGCGGCGTGCGCGTCTTGGCGCTGTGTCCCGGTCCCACTGCAACCGAATTCTTCGATACCGCCGTCGCGCCGCCGCGCGGTCCGATTCGGACCGTGCGCGACGTCGTCGCCACCGGCTTACGTGCGTACGAAAAAGGTGCGCCGGTAGCGATCGACGGCCCGAGCAATCAGATCATGATCCGGCTAGCGAGTCTCATGCCGCGGCGTTGGACGACCAAGATCGCCGGCCGCATCATGCACCCCTAGGGAAACGCCTTAGATCGGCGCTCCGCCCTGTTTGCTCGCGATGATCGGGCGGCCCGGATTGGCGGGATCGTACTTCATCACGAGCAGCCCGCTCTCGCCGGCGCCATGCTGATCGTTCACGCTGAAATCGTAGATGCCGCCGGCGCCCGGGAAGCCTTTCATTTTCTCGATCGCCGCGTGGATCTGCGGCGCGGTTGCATTCGTGCCGAGCTGGCGCAGTACGGTGACCACGATCAGCGCCGGATCCCAGGCGAACGCGTGCGACACCGTCGGCTGCGTGATGCCGTCCGCGGCGAGCGCGGCGTAAAAATCGTCGATCGGCTTCTTCTGCGGATCGTTCGCAGGCCGGTCCCGGTTGAAGAAGCTCGCGCCCGAACACGTTAGCTCTTTCGGCATAAACGATTTCAACTGGTTGAGCAGTACCGGGCTGAAGTTTGCCGCCGACGTGTAGATCGGCACGTCGAACCCGACGTCGCTGAGCCCGTGCAGTGACGTTCCGAACGCGGTACCGTTGGGCAAATCGTAGATCATCTGTGCGCCGGAGGCTTTGATCTTCGCGGCCTGCGCGGCGATGCTCACGTCGGTGATGCCGAACGACTCGATGTCGACGATCTTTATGCTCTTGTTCTCAGGTTTCTTCAGCGCGTCTTCAAGCGACGCGAGATTGTTTTGTCCCGATGCATCGGTCGTGACGATAACGCCGATCTTCGTGATGCCGCGTAACCGGTAGAAGGTCACGCCGATGCCGGTGAGATCGACGGTCGGCGCGCTGGTTGCAAAAACGTAGCTTCCCGGCGTGGGCAACATGTTCGGCGTGAGCGCATAGAGCACGGGGCCCACACCGTCTTTCACCAAGCCCGCCATCGCCTGCGACTGCGCGGCGATCGAGGAGCCCAGCACGACGGCCGGGTGGCTCGGCAAGAACGACTGAAAGAGTTGCACCGCTACCGCGGGTGACGACTGATCGTCGGAGATTTGGAAGTGCAGCGGCGTGCCGCGAATGCCGCCCGTGCGGTTCACGTACTTCTCGAAGGCGAGGAGCCCGGCTTGCTCGTCGGCACCGAGGTTGGCCGCGGGACCGGTCAGCGAGAGAACGACGTTGATTGTGTACGGTACCGGTTGCGCGGCGGCGGGTGCCGCCACGGCCAGCAGGGCCGCCACAAAGAAGGTCAGGAGCCGGTGTACGAGTCCGTTTTGCATCGTGCTCCCTAGTGGACAAAACTGAAGAAAACCTTCACGATAATGACGTGCTGACGAAAGAACAAAACCGGCTCGTAACCGACACCGATCCCGGTACGCCGGGTGGCGAATTGATGCGCCGCTATTGGCAACCGGCGGCGCTCTCGGAGGAACTCGGCGCGGAGCCGCTGCCGATCCGTCTGTTCGGCGAAGATCTCGTGCTCTTCCGCGACGCCGACGCGAAGCCGGCGCTGGTCGAGCGGAACTGTCCGCACCGGCTGGCCGACCTGAGCTACGGCTATCTCGATCGCGGCACACTGCGCTGCATCTACCACGGCTGGCTCTTCGACGGCACGGGGCGCTGCTTGGAGCAGCCCGGCGAAGCGGCCGATAGTACATACAAAGACCGCGTCCGGCTCAAAGCCTACCCGTGCTACGAGAGCAACGGCATCATCCTCACCTACATGGGGCCGGGCGAACCGCCCGCCATTCCGACGCTGCCGTTTCTCACTGCACCGCGGGAGTCGGTGTGGGTAACGAAGGCGCTGCACGACTGCAACTACCTGCAAGCGAACGAAGGCAACGTCGACCCGCAGCATCTCTCCGTGCTGCACCGTATGTTCCGTCCCAGCGACGCGCACCAGGCCGACAACGAACGGCTGATCGGCTTCGACGCCGCGCCCGAGATCGAGCTGGAAGATACCGCATTCGGTTTCCGCATCTTCGCGATTCGCAACAGCTCCGCCGGACGCTACGTGCGCATCACGAACTTCATCATGCCGAACAACTCCGCGTTCCAAGGCGGACCGGTGCTCGATCCGGCGCTCGAACGCATCGACGACAACTCAACCTACCAGCACCACTGGCACGTTCCGATCGACAACGAATCGCATTGGAAGTACCAGGTCTACTATCGTCTCGACGGTCCGGTCGATCCGGCGTATCTCATGCGTGCGGTCGGAGCCGAGGACGAAGCCTACAACCGCCGCCGGCGCGCATCCAACCGCTACTTGCAAGATCGTAACGAACAAGGGGCCAATACGCTCGCCGGGATCGGCTACAACTTCCAGGATCAGGACCGTTACGCGACCGAGAGCCAGGGCCGCATCCTCGATCGTTCGCGCGAGCATCTGGCCGGCACCGATAAGGGCGTGGCGCTGATGCGCAAGTATCTGCTCGCCGCAATCGACGACGTGCAGGCCGGTAAGGATCCGCTGCTCGTCACGCGTGACCCCGAAGCCGATCCGTTTGCCGAATTGGTCGTGATCGGTAAGGAGGTTCCGGCCGGAACCGATCTCACGACGCTCTACCGCCGCGAGAAATCAGCGGTCTGAGCGGCGGCCCATCCAGGTGACGAGGTTGCGTACGTAGCGTTTCGTATCGTCGAGTAACTGTGGATTCTTGGCGATCGCGTCGCTCGGCGGCTCGCTGAGGAACGACGGACAACCCGCGGCGATGTCCCAGTTGTAGTCGACGAAGTGGTGGAAGGTCGACTCGGCCCAACCCTTGCCGCTGCCGTCGTGGCCCTCGAACGCGACGGCGATGTTGAACGGCCGTCCGGTTTCTTTGCTCGTGCTGCGCACCACCACGCGCGCGTCCGGCTCACCCTTCGGCGCACCGACCGAACCTTCGTGCGGATGCGACGGCAGCGTTGCGACGCCGGCCAGCACCGGATGCACCGGCTCGACTGCCGTGATCGTTTGCACGTCGCCGTTGGGCCCGCTGTAGTAGTTCGGCCACTCGATCGACGTCGTCACCGTATCGTCGTTGACGCGGTTGCGCGGATCCGGATCGGGATTCTTCGAGTGGAAGTAGTGCGCATCGCCGATGCCGCCGAGGTTGCACACCGACACGCCGAGATCCATGTGATCGCGCGTGACGAACACGTGCCCGCCGCGCTTGCGAAAGCGCGTGATCGCCCCGCACTCAAACGTGGTGATCCCGTCACCGGTGTCGACGGCGAAGAGCCAGAGCTGATCGAAATCGCTCGTATCGAGCGCGGCCAGCACGGGGTCGTTGCCGTCGGCGCCGTTCTCACGATCGCGCGCAGTCACGTCCGCAACCTTGGCGAGTTCGTCGCGCAGCAGCGAAAAGCGCCCGACGTGCCAATCGTCTTCGGTGTACGGAATCGTCGTCTGTAAGAGGACGCGGGGCCGGGCGCTCATCGCGCGGCCTCCTGCTCTCGCTGTTGCGCTTCGGCCGGCGTGATGTCGAAGCGCATGATGCTGTTGCGCCGCAGCAGCTTCACGGTCGCCGCACCGACCGGTCCGGCGGTCATGATGCGGTGCAATGCGTCCATGCCGTCGACCGGCGCATCGCCGAGCGCGACGATAACGTCGCCGGCTTCGATGCCGGCCGCCGCGGCCGGACTCGTTTCCTCAACGCCGTGCACGAGGATGCCGTGCGTTTGGATCAGCCCGAGAAGCCGCTGCACGTAGCGCGGGATCGCCACGTCGGCGCCGGCGACGCCGATGTAGCCGCGGCTGATGCGGCCGTCGCGAATGAGCAGTCCGGCGACGCGCTGCGCGGTCGTCGCGGAGATCGCGAAGCCGAGGCCGCCGCCGCCGCCCGCTACGATCGCGGTGTTCACGCCGATCACCGCGCCGCGCGCGTCGACCAGCGGTCCGCCGCTGTTGCCGGGATTGAGCGCCGCATCGGTTTGGATGATGTCGTCCATCAGCCGGCCGTTGCGCGAGCGCAGCGAACGCCCGAGCGCGGAGACCACGCCCGCCGTGACGGTACATTCGAGGCCGAACGGATTGCCCAGCGCGATCGCGAGCTGCCCGGGCCGGATCGAGCGCGCGTCGCCGAAGATGGCCGGGATCAGGTCGCTGCCGGCGATGCGCAGCACGGCGAGGTCGGTGTCGGGATCGTCGCCCGCCAGCACGCCGCGGAAGCGGCGTCCGTCGAGCAAGGCGACGTCGATCTCGTCGGCGCCATGGACGACGTGCGAGTTGGTGAAAACGAAGCCATCGGGCGTGGCGATGAAGCCCGAGCCGCTGCCGGCCCGGCGTCCGCCGCGCCGGACGTCGATCCCGACGACGGAGGGGCTGGCACGTTCGACCGCGCCGATGACGACGCTCGAATACCCGTCGGTATCGAGCGTTTCGGAGATGGGGAGTACGTTGAGGGACGCCATGTGTGCTCACCTCAAACATCGCAACCCGGCAGACGAGTTGCGTGGTAGCGTGGGTTGGAGTGGAAACGAGCGCTGTCCGGGCCCCGGGGATCACCGCCGCGCGCTGGTTTCGCACCGCCGCCGCGATCTTTTTCGTCTTTCTTTGGGGCACGGCGTTTGTGCCGAGCAAGATCGGCTTGCTGGCTTCCTCGCCGTTGTGGTTCCTCGTCGTCCGGTTCGGCGTCTCCGGCGCGGTTGGGCTGGCCATCGCGGTCGCTTCGGGCGCCGCCTGGCCCCGCGGGCGGCGCGCGTGGGCTATGATCGCCCTGCTCGGTGTCCTCGCCAACGCGATGTACCTCGGCCTCACCTACGAGGCGTTGCGGCATTTGGCGGCCGGCATCGGATCGCTCGTTACGAGCGCGAACCCGCTGATCTTGGCTCTAGCCGCGCCGGCGTTTCTCGGTGAGCCGCTCACGCGCTGGAAGTCCGCGGGAATGCTGCTCGGCTTCGCGGGGGTGGTCGCGATCATGATCGCGCGCAGCGGCAGCGGAACGGCTCAACCGCGTGACGTCGCCCTCGTCTTCGTCGCCACGATCGGGAGCGTTGCGAGCACGATCGTATTCAAAAAGTTCCTGGTCGAGATGGACATGCGCATGACGACGGCGCTGCAGCTCTTCGCGGCAGCGTTCGCCTTGCTGCCGTTCGCCGTGGTGACGGAAGGCACGCCGCACGCGACGTTGGGTTTTCCGATCGTCGCATCGTTCGTGTATCTCGTGGTGGTGATGAGCGTCGGCGGTTCGCTGCTCTGGTTCTGGCTGCTCGAACAGGGCGAAGCCAGCCGCGTAACGGCGTACTATTTTCTCTCACCGGTGTTCGGCTTGCTCGTCGCTAGCCTTTTCGGCGAGCCGTTGTCGCTTCGCGATTTGGGTGGACTTGCGGCGATTGCCGTGGGTATCGCGATCGTCCAGCGCGCGTGACGGGAAAATATCGCGTCCTCGCGTTGATGACCGGCGCGCAAGCCGGTGCGTCGGTGGTGCAGCAAGCCGTCGGCGTGCTCGCGCCGTTTCTCATCCTGCAATATGGTTTGAGCCAAGCGCAGTTGGGTTCGCTGTTCACCTCGCTCTACATCGGTTCGGCGCTGTTCACGGCGTTCAGCGGCGTGCTCACCGACCGCTTCGGCGAACGCACGATGGTCGGCGCGAGCGGTAGCCTGATGGCGTTTGCGCTCGTCGCGTCGGTGATGGTGCCGAACTATACGTGGCTCGTGGCGTGCATGGGGATTTTCGGTGCGGGCTACGCCGCTTCGACGCCCGCCGGCGGTCGCGCGATTCTTTCGTGGTTCGATCGCGATCGCGGATTTGCGATGGGCATCCGGCAAACCGGTGTGCCGGTGGGTGGACTGCTCGGTGCCTTGATGTTGCCGTTTGTCGCGTTGCACTTCGGCGGTTATCGTGCCGCCCTGCTCGTCGCGGCTGCGATCGTCGTCATCACGACCGCGACCGCGTGCATCTTCTATCGCGAAGCAGTGGCCGACCGTCCGCCACCGAGCCGCTTCACGGAAGTGCTGGCCGGAATGCGCCGTCTCGCGCGCGACCCGCGCTTGATCGCGACGACGCTGACGTGCATGGCGCTGGTGAACGCGCAGCTCGCGATGAACGGGTTTCTCACCGTCACCGCGGTGCAGGTGATCGGCGTGAAGCCGGAGTTCGCCGCGTCGGCGTTCGCGGGCGCGTTCGTCGCGGCCACCGTCGCGCGGCTCTTCTGGGGCTGGTACAGCGACCGTTTCATGCGCGAAAGCCGCATCGTGTTGTTGGGCGGCTTGTGCGCGTTCTCGGCGGCGGCGTCGCTCGGCTTTGCGCTCTTGCGCCCATCGCTTGCGGTGCTGTTGATCCCGGCCGCGTTGTTCATCGGCTTCTGCGGTGCGGGCTGGAACGGGGTCATGGCGGCGGCGCTCGCGGAGATCGGCGGCGCCGACCGGGCCGGCAGCGCGCTCGGCCTTACGCTAACGGCGATTTTCGGAACGTCGGCCGTCGGACCGCTGGTATTCGGGATGATCGCCGACCGCACGTCGCTCGACACCGCATGGGCCGTGAGCGCCCTGATCGCGGGGCTCGGCGTGCTGCCTGTGCTCTGGCTTCGCTCGCACGAACGTCGCACCAAGGAGCAAGCAGCCTAAGCGTTACGGAGGCCTCGCGGCCGCCGGTACGGAAACGTCGGCGGC
>PLTN01000194.1 GCA_003164495.1 Vulcanimicrobiota bacterium | reverse complement strand
GCGATCGCCGCATCGACCGCGCGCTCGTCGGAAACGTCCGCAACGATCGCTTCCGCGCGGGCGCCCATTGCGATGAGTTCCTCGACGATCGCCTTAGCGCGCGCCGGGTCGATGTCCACGCACGCGATCGCGGCGCCGTGGCGCGCGAGACCGCGGGAAAAAGCGCTGCCCAGACCGTTTCCGGCGCCCGTCACGAGCGCCACGCGTCCGGTCAGATCGAAGGTCTCTATCGCGCCGCTCCGATTGCCGCCGGCGCCAGAGGCGACCGCAGTTGCGGGATCACGTCTTTCGCGAAGCGTTCGATGTTGCGCATCGTCGCGTCGTGCGGCAGCGTCCCGAACTGCAGCAGCGCGAGGAAGTTTCCGAAGCCCAGCGTGCGTTCGTACGCCGCGAGCTGGTCGCGCACGGTTGCCGCGGAGCCGCAGATGAACTGACCGCTTTCAATCAGCGCGTCGACCGTTTGCACGGTGCCGCGACCGGCCTTCGCTTCCGTAACGGCCTTGGCCGACGCGAGGCTCAGATAGCCCGGCGGGCGTACCATCTCGGTTTTCATCCGCAGGAACTTGTTGGCGAACGCTTCGATGTGCGGTTGTGCTTCCGCGCGCGCCGACGCATCGGTTTCACCGATAAAGACCGGCGCCATCCAACCGAGTTGCTCGGGCGTTGCCGTGTAGCCCGCCTTCTGCGCTTCCTCGCGATAGAGATCGAGAAATCTCTTCACCGCAACGACCGGGCTATACGTTTGCAAGTAGGTGTACTTGCGTTCGGCGGCCGCTGCCCACACGATCGTTTCACGGCTGCCTTGCGATGGGATCCAGATCGGCGGGTGCGGTTGCTGATAGGGCCGCGGCCACGTGTTGACGTAGCGGAAATCGTAGTGCTTGCCGCGCCAGTGGAAGGGCCCCGTCTCGGTCCACGCGCGCACGATGAGATCGTGCGCTTCGCCGAAGCGCTCGTGCGAGAACGCCGGGTTCATGTTCCACGAGTGGTACTCGGCACCGATCCCCCGCACAAAGCCGGCTATCAGCCGCCCACCCGTAATGTTGTCGATCATCGAGAATTCCTCGGCGATCACGAGCGGGTTATTCACCAGCGGCAGCGCGCGCCCGAGTACGGCGAGGCTGCCTTTCGTGCGCCGCGCAAGCGCGCCGGCGATGACGCCCGGCGTCGGCATCAAACCGTAGGCATTCTGATGGTGCTCGTTGACCCCGATGCCGTCGAAGCCGAGCCCATCTGCAAATTCGAGTTCGTCGAGGTAGCGGTTATAGAGCGCATGCCCCTTGACCGGATCGTAGTAGCTATTGGGCAGCGTCACCCACGCCGAGTCGTACTTCTCCGAATACGAGAGGTCGAGATCGGCGTACGGCATCAGATGGAATGCGATGAATTTCACGAGCGAACTCCGTCGATGAAGGCGCCGACGCCGGCAGCAAAAGCCTGCGGGGCTTCGACGTGCGGAAGGTGACCGGTATTCGGGATAAGGAGCGTGCGCGCGCCAGGAATGGCCGCGGCAAAAACCTCGGCTTGGGCGGGCGGGAAGATTGCATCGCCGGCGCCCCAGACGACGAGCGTTGGAAGCTGCAGCCGGTGCAGCCACTTCGCAAGTTGGGGGTCGTAGAAGCGCGGGCGCCAGGCGACGCGCGCGGTCATCAGCGCGTTCTTGGCTTGCTGTGCGCGCAGCACGTCGTCGAGGTCCGGCGCGCGCGCCACGTCGACATACGATGCGGTGCGAATTTCGTCCGGCGAGCACATAAACGTGTCGACGCCGTCAACGATCAACGGCAAACCGGCGCTGTCGACGAGCACGAGGGCGCGCAGGTCATGGGGATTGCGCAGTGCGAGTTCGCAGGCGATCCAGCCGCCGAGCCCGTGTCCGGCCAGCACGACGTCGTGTAAGCCGAGCGTTTCGATCAAGGAGCGGTAGAAGTGGGCTAGATCGCCGATCGTGTCGAGCCACGCCGGCGTATCGGAGCGGCCGAAGCCCGGATGGTCGGGCACGATGACGTCATGCTTGAGCGCGAGCGCTTCCATGAACGGCTGCCAATCGCCGAACGCATCGCTTCCGTGCAGAAACAGTAACGGCGTCCCGGAGCCGCCGCGCAGGATGCTGACCTGCACGCCTTCGACGTCGTGCATGGAGCGACCGGCGGTTATCGTTGCGGTGGTCATGATGCTTCCTCGTGCTTCTCGGCGCGCTCGCTCGCGGCGATCGTGTGTGACTCGACCAGTTCTTTGAGCATGCGCGCGAACGCGACGCGATCGGCCGGTGCGAGCGGCGCCAGGATCTGCTCCTGGATGCGTTCGAGCGGCGGTCCGAGCGTCGCGAGCAGCCGCCGGCCGCGCGGCGTAAGCGCGACGTGTTTACGCCGCCGGTCGAGTGTCGAGGTCGAGCGGCGAACCAGTGCTTTCTCTTCGAGGCGGACGAGCAACGTCGCCATCGTCGAGCGGTCGAGGCTCAAGAGTTCGCACAGTTCGAACTGTTCGAGACTCGTTACATCGTGCAGCGCCGCTAGCGTGGTGTACTGTTGCGACGTGATGCCGTACGGCGCGCTCTCGGCTGCAAAGATTGCCGAGGCGATCTGCCGTAGCCGCCGGATCTGGTAGCCCGCCTTATCATAGAGATCCTGAATCGGCACGCAAACTCCAGTTCATTGGTGTACAAACGTTTCTTGTTTGTACACTAACGAATGTCGGAGTGTCAAGGCTGAGCCGCGGGCCGGGGCGGGGCGGGGGTGCGGGGTGCCCAACGAGAACGCCGCCCGCAATGACAGACGTGCTCGCCGGCGGCGTACCGCTCTCGTACCTCGATCTGGGAGCCGGCGCGCCGATCCTCGTGCTGCACGGGGCGGGCGGGTTGCCGCCGGACGCGCCGTTCCTCGGCGGGCTCGCGAAGCACGGCCGGGTGATTGCGCCGACGCACCCGGGCTTCGGCCGCGCGGAGTTGCCCGACTGGATCGACAGCATCGACGACCTCGCGTACATCTATCTCGATCTGCTCGATGCGCTCGACTTGCACGACGTGACGGTGATCGGTTTCTCGCTGGGCGGTTGGATCGCGGCCGAGATTGCGACCAAGTCGACCGCCCGGATCGCCCGCCTGATTTTGGTCGACGCCGTCGGCATCAAGATCAGCGATCGCCTCACGCGCGACGTCACCGACATCTTCGCAACCGAACCCGCCGAATTGCTGCGCTTGACGTTTCACGATCCGAGCAAGGCACCGGACCTCAGCGCGCTCTCCGATGAAGCGGTCGAGCTCATCGCGCGCAACCGCGAAGCGTCGGCGCTCTATACCTGGGAACCCTACGCGCACAATCCGAAATTGGTGCGCCGCTTACATCGCATCGACGTTCCGGTCTTGCTGCTATGGGGTGAGAGCGACGGCATCGTGACGCCGGCCTACGGCCGTGCGTATGCCGAACGCATTCCCGGCGCCCGTTTCGAAGTGATCGCCGGTGCCGGACACGTGCCGCAGATCGAGCAGCCCGAAGCGTTCGTCGCAAGCGTCGCCCGTTTTCTCGGCGAACGGTAGGAGCGAGACGATGCGCACTTGGTACTTCAGCGAAAACGCCTACCCGTATTTGCCCGACAAGGAGACGTACGAGTCGATCCGCGTCTCATTGCCGAATAGAAACTACGATCCGAAGATCGGCGCGGAACTGTACCATCGCTACCTCGATGAATGGCAGACGGCGGAGGGCGTCGGCTTGGATCTGATGCTCAACGAGCATCATGCGACGGCGACGAACCTGAATCCATCGGCGGCGATCGTGTTGGGCGCGCTCACGCGCATCACCTCAACCGCCCGCATCCTGATCCTCGGAAATCCCATCGGCAACCGGCGCGATCCCATCCGCGTCGCTGAAGAGATGGCGATGGCCGACAACTACTCGCGCGGCCGGCTCGAAGTCGGCTTCGTGCGCGGCGTGCCGTACGAGATCTTACCGGCCAACAGCAATCCGGTACGGACGGCCGACCGTCTGTGGGAAGCCCACGACCTCATTCTCAAAGCGTGGACCACGCACGATGGACCGTTCAATTGGGAAGGCCGCTACTTCAACTACCGCCACGTGAACATTTGGCCGCGGCCCTATCAGCAACCGCGTCCGCCCGTCTGGATCACGGCGACGAGCACGGCGCAAGTCGGCAAGGTTGCCGACCACGGTCACGTGGCTGCGACGTTCTTAACCGGCTACGATGCGACCAAGGCGATCTTCGACACCTATCGCGATCAGCGCAAGACCAACGGCCAACTGATGCACGAAGATCGGCTGGCCTACGCCGCGCTCGTGTACACGGGTGACACCG
The DNA here is from genome assembly GCA_003164495.1 of Vulcanimicrobiota bacterium. GTDB lineage: Bacteria > Vulcanimicrobiota > Vulcanimicrobiia > Vulcanimicrobiales > Vulcanimicrobiaceae > Lustribacter > Lustribacter caenicola. The sequence goes on along the minus strand of PLTN01000194.1, from coordinate 6,315 downwards.
ACGAAGCGGGCTTCGCCGGCGCGCGCAAATTGCTGTGGTACTTAACGGCTAATAAAGTCGCGCCGCAATTCAAGAACCCGCCCGGCTATGCATCCCTCAAAACTTCCGCGGCGTTGCTGCGTGGTGCGCCCACGGCGTTCGATCGCTCGTCGACGCTCGAGCAATTGATCGAGACCGGCATCGTGTTCGCCGGCAATCCGGACACGGTGTACAAGCAGATCGCGCGTCACCACAAAGCCGTGGGCGGTTACGGCCACCTGCTCATGATGGGGCAGGCCGGTTTTCTCGAGCACGACGAAACGGTGCGCGGCATGACGACCTTCGCGCAAGAAGTCTATCCGCGTTTGAAAGAACTGCTCATCACCGCTTAGGTAGGCGTGGTGGAGCGACGCATAACGATCCTCGTCGTTGACGATGAACCTGCGCTCGTTGACGTTTTGGAAGCCTATCTACGCGACGAAGGCTTTGCGGAGTTGCGCGCGGCCGACGGGCGAACCTACCCTAAAGCCTTCGCGGCGCGAATCGTCAGAACGGGAACGTCGCTTTGGCGCAGCACGCCCTCGGTCGTGCTGCCGAGGAAGAAGCGCCCGATGCCGGTACGGCCGTGCGTTCCCATGACGATCAGGTCGCACGCATGTTTTTTCGCCGCTGCCAAAATCGCCGGCACCGGCGTGTCGTGAACCATTTCGGTAACCGGCGTGACCTTCGCGACCGCGCAACGGCTCACCGCGTCGGCAAGCAGAACCCGTCCCTCTTCATCCATCGCCTCGAAGAGCTCCGTCGGATCGTACGCGGCGACCGAGACCGCGGATTCGGAGATCAGGGGTGCCTCGTTGACGACCGTCACCACGACCAAGCGGCTCGTTGGTCCGAGCAACCTAAATGCGAGCGCGAGGGCGGCCTGCGAGGGCTCCCCGCCGTCATATGGGACGAGAATGGAAGTGAACGGACCGGCAGGTGTTGTCATGCTCTAATCATGCGGCGCAGATGAGAAGAGCGCAAGAACGATTTTGCCCGAAAGGAGGTGCCGGAGTTCACACGTCCTGCTGGTGGGGCGGGTACGATGCGCGGATGCGCTCGAAACGAGCGAGCGCGCGTAGCGTTCGCGCGTTACCGTGGGGTAACGGCCGAAGAAGGAACTGCCCGGAACGCGCGCATACGGTCAGGCTGCGATGCAAACGTTCAAAATTGCGGTGATTCCCGGCGACGGTATCGGTAGCGAGGTCGTTCCGGAGGGGATCCGCGTGGTCGACGCGGCCGCGAAGCGGTTCGGGCTACGCTTCGAGTGGGAGCACTTTCCCTGGAGCTGCGAGTTCTATCGCGCAACCGGCGCGATGATGCCGGGCGATGGTCTTGCGCAAATACGAAATCACGACGCGGTCTTTCTCGGTGCGGTCGGATTTCCGGGCGTCCCGGACCACGTCTCGCTGTGGGGATTGCTCATCCCGATCCGGCGCCAGTTTCAGCAGTACGCGAACGTGCGGCCGGTCCGTCTGATGCCGGGCATCGCCTCGCCGCTCGCCGGCCGGAAGACCGGCGACATCGACATGATCATCGTGCGCGAAAACAGCGAGGGCGAGTATTCGGCCGTCGGCGGCCGTTTCGCTGAGGGCACCGAGAACGAGGTCGTCTTCCAAGAGTCGATCTTCACCCGGCGCGGCGTCGACCGCATCCTGACCTACGCCTACGAATACGCGCGCAGCCGGCCGAAAAAGCATCTGACGTCGGCGACGAAGTCGAACGGCATTACGATCACGATGCCGTACTGGGACGAACGCGTGAAGGTGGTATCCGAGCGCTATCCCGACGTGCGCACCGACCAGTACCACATCGATATCCTCACGGCGAACTTCGTGCTGCACCCGGATTGGTTCGACGTCGTCGTCGGCTCGAATTTATTCGGCGACATTCTCTCCGATCTCGGCCCCGCCGTCGTCGGAACGATCGGCATCGCGCCATCGGCTAACCTCAACCCCGAACGCGAATTTCCGTCGATGTTCGAACCGGTGCACGGTTCGGCGCCCGACATCGCCGGCAAAGGGATCGCCAACCCGATCGCCCAGATTTGGTCCGGCGCGATGATGCTCGATCACCTCGGATTTCCCGAAGCCGGCGCCGCTATCGTTGCAGCAATTGAGACCGTCCTTATCAAGGGCCCGCGCACGCGCGACATCGGCGGCACGGCGAGCACCATCGAAGTCGGCAAGGCCATCGCGGAAGCCGTCGCCGGAGGTTAGAGCCGCGGGTGGCCGATGCCGAGCGCTTGCGCGTCGACGAGGACGAATGCGACGCGCGCAACTTCGGTGCCGCGGTTGAACCAGCCGTGATTGGTTCCGCGCTGGATCATCACGTCGCCGGCCTTGAGGGCCACGGTTGAGTCGTCCATGATCATCTCGATTTCGCCGGCCATGATGATGATGTAGTCGATCGTCTCCGTGCGGTGCATCAGGCCGCGGTTGCCGGGCGGATAGTCGATGATCGTGAAACGCGTGCCGTTCTTGGGCGGGGGTGTGACGTGGGGTCGCGCGCCGCGGTCCTCGATCGCCTCTCCGACGGCGATGGCGGCGGGCGTCTCGTCCGTGTTCCAGATCGCGTGCACGATCGCGTCCGACTTTCCTTGCTGGCCCGGGACGATCGTGTCGGTCAGGACCTTCGCGACCGAAGCGTTATCGTGACCGGTAACGACGCGTCGCAGAGGCGCATTCTTCATACGGCGTCATTCCGCCGCGGCGCCCCGATCCTCTGCCAGGCGGGCAATTTGCGTAGGCCGCGAAAATATGGCTGATGGTCGAAGCCACGGCCCTGCATCCGATCCTGGCCACCGAGATACATGTGGACATTCGCGAGCCGCTGATCGCCGCGACGATCGCCGGCATCGTCTCCATCATGGATCATTCCCCGGTCGGCGTGTTTCGCCACGAGCGGCCGGTGAGCGACGGCGCGCACGTCGCGTTTAGCCGGCGGTTCGGCCCGGTGGAACGCATGAAGATACCGGCCGGAAGCGCGGCGCGCGTGCCGTTTCCGGAGATCATCGATCAGAGTAATCTCGATGCGAACGGCGAGATCTTTCCCGACGATGACAAGCGTATGCTCTACAAGCGCGCCAACCGTCTGTGGCATACGGACATGTCGTTTCATGCCGTCCGCGCGACGTATTCACTGCTTTCCGCGCACGTGATTCCGCCGGACGACGCCGCACCGACGGAGTTCGCCGACATGCGGGCCGCCTACGACGCGCTCCCCGAGGTGACCAAGGCGCAGATCGAGCCGCTCGTGGCAGAACACGACTACTACTACTCGCGCGTTATCGGCGGCGGCCCCGAGCCGAGCATCGCGGAACGCTCGCTCCGGCCGCCGGCCAAACATCGGCTGGTGCACGTGCATCCCGGATCGCAGCGAAAATCACTCTACCTAGCCTCGCACATCTCGCGGATCGCCGGCTTGTCCGATGCCGACAGCCGGTCGGTTATCGACAAGCTGATGGCGTTTGCGACGCAGCCCGAGTTCGTTTACTCGCACGTCTGGCGCGTCGGTGATGTGGTGATGTGGGACAATCTCGCGACGATGCATCGGGCGACGCCGTTCGACGACCAGCAATTTCGCCGCGATATGCGGCGCACTACGGTACGTGAGGGTGATGTTGCACTCGAAGCGATGCTCTAGCATGATGCGGCGCGCGCTGATCCTGTGCGCCGCTGTGGCACTAGCGTCGCCGGCCGGCGCGCAAGAGGTGCCGAAGCTGCACGTATTGCGCGCTGCCGTCGAGTTTTCAGAGGGCGTCCAGTATGCTCAGGCACTCGGCCTTTTCAAAAAATACGGGATCGATGTCGATGTCCAGGTCGTTAGCAGTGGAGAAGCTGCTGCGGCCGCAATCGTCGGCGGGACCGCCGATATTGGGGCGGCAAACGTCGTATCGCTCGTACTCGCGCACGAAAAGGGTGTCGGCTTCACGTTTGTCGCCCCGGGCGCGGAATATGTCGGTAGCGCTCCGACCAATGCGTTGATCGTAGCGAAGACATCGCCGATCCGCACACCGCGGGACCTGATCGGAAAGACGCTTGGCGTCATCGCGCTCGGTGACATCAATACCATCGCTATTCGTGCGTGGCTCGAGCGTAACGGCGTCGACGCCGCGAGCGTGCATTTTCTCGAGTTGCCGAATCCGCAGATGGCCGCTGCCGTCGAGCGCGGTGCGATCGATGCGGCCATCATCTCCTCACCGGCGCTGGCGCCCGCCATGCAAACCGGCCGCGTCTTGGGGCTGCCGTACAGTGCGGTCTCCGAACACTTTGCCATCAACGCGTGGTACGCGAAGAAGGATTGGGTAGCAACGCATCGCGACGCGGTTGGGCGCTTCACCCGGGCAGTCACCGAAGCGCAACTCTGGGCGAACAAGAACCACGCCGATTCGGCCAAGATCCTGATTGCGGATGCGAAACTCGACCCGGAGCTGGTCGCGACGATGACGCGCGCCACCTTCGCTCCCAAGCTCGATGATAGCCTGATTCAGCCGCTGATCGACCTGATGGCTAAGTACGGCCGCATCGCCGCGCCGTTTCCGGCGAGCGACCTGTACGTGAGCCTCTAGGCAATTCTGGGAAAGAGCCTCGCATGAACGACGCGTCAATCCATCAATCAATCGAAGCGTTGGTTGCCGAAGAGCACGACCTGTGGCACAAGGGCGAAAGCGGCGGACTCGATGTGGCGGGGCGCGCTCGCCTCGCGGAGATTACGGTCCAGCTCGACCGGTTCTACGATTTGCTCCACCAGCGTCAGGGCTTGCGCGACGCCGGCGCCAATCCCGACCACGCGAAGATGCGTGATGCGAGGACGGTCGAGGACTACGTCGAGTAAGACACTAGCCGGCGGCCCCACCGGAAACGTCGGCCCCGGCGCTCCTCGACAACGATAGCATCGTGAGCGTGGCGGCAATCGCAATTGCTGCGGAAACCACGAAGGCGATATGAAACGTCGTCATATCGGGCGTTGGACCGGACCCGCGCGCGGATTCGATGCCGTGCAAGATCAGCGCGCCGACGGCGATCCCGCCGGCTTGCGCGAGTTGCGTGAACATGCTCGAGAGCGTGCTCGCCGAGCTCATCATCGGTTGCGGCACGTCGACGAAGCTCAAGGTGTTCACGGTCGTATATTGCAACGAGCGGCAGAGGCCCGATGCGAAGAGGAGCACGGCAATCACGGCGTCGGGCATCGCCTGCGAAATGATCCCGCAGAGCGCGAGCGAAAACGCAACGATAAATCCGTTGCTGATGACGACGCGCCGGAAACCGAAGCGGCGCACGATCGGAATCGTGATGCTCTTCATCGCGAGGTTTCCCGCGGCGTAGGCGATCATCAGTAACCCGGATGCGAACGCGCTCTTACCCATACCGATTTGGAAGAGCAGCGGCAACATGAACGGTGCCGTCTGGATCGCCACCCGAAAGAAGCTGCCGCCGCGAAACGTTGCGGCGGCAAACGTTGGAATAGCGCCGGCCGCAAAACTCAGGATGGGTGACGTCGCATGTTTGAGGTGACGCCACGTGATGGCCGCCAAGGCGCAACCTGCGGCGAGCAACGAGAGGCTTCCCGCGAGCGGTTCGCCGCGCGAGAGCAAGTCGAGGCCGAACATCACGGCAATCAGCGCTGATGTCATGAAAAGAAAGCCGGCGGTATCGAACGGCCGCCGCTCGGCGAGGGGTATCGCTCGGATAAATACGAGCGCGAGGATCAGGCCGAAGATCGCGATCGGCACGTTGAGGAAGAAGATCCAGCGCCAGGTGNNGTGATGAACCCGCCGACCGGCGGTCCGAGCACGGGTGCGATGAGCGCGGGCCAGGTGAGGTTGGAAATGGCGGCCAGCAATTCTTGCTTGTTCGACGAGCGCAGCACGACGGTGCGGCCGACGGGTACCATGAGCGCGCCGGCTGCGCCCTGCAGGATGCGCGTGGCGACGAATGCGGTTAGGGACGTGCAGAGGCCGCACGCGACCGACGCGAGCGCAAACAGCACGATTGCGGTGCAGAACGTTGGGCGGGCGCCGACGCGGTCGGAGATCCAGCCGCTGAGCGGGATGAAGGCGGCGAGCGCGACGAGATAGGACGTCATGCCGATCGCCACGTCGGCGGCGTGCACGCCGAATGAGGCGGCGATCTGCGGCAGCGATGTGGCGATGACCGACCCGTCGAGTTGCTCCATGAAGAACGCGCTCGCGACGATGAGCGAGGTGAGCCTCGTTCCCGGACTAAGCGTCACGCCGTGCGTCCTATCCCCTCGTAGCGGAAGCCCGCGCTCGCCATGCGCTGCGCATCGTAGAAA
>PLTN01000172.1:4572-12832 GCA_003164495.1 Vulcanimicrobiota bacterium | reverse complement strand
GGGGGGGGGCGGGGGGGGGGGGGTGGGGGGGGGGGGGGGGGGGGGGGGGGGGGGGGGGGGGGGGTGGGGGGGGGGCGACCCCGACGGCAACCACTTCGGCATCCACCAGCGCAAGAAGAGTTAGAGCGCGCCGGCCAACGTCGCGCCGAGTTCCACCAGGCTCCGCGCAAGCGCGGTCAGGCGCGCCTCCGTGAACGTTGATGCGAGGCCGCCGCAACTGACGGCATACAGCGATTTTCCGTCCGGCGAACGGATCGGCACGCCGACGCTGCTGATATCGGGATGGTGCGCGCCGCGGGCCATGATCCAGCCGGTGTGCTCGTAGTCCGCCATTGCTTTCTTGAGGCGCGGAATGACGCGAGCGGCTCCGGCGGGATTTTGTTCCTTGTAAGCCTCGAACAGCTCGTGGCGTTCATCTTCTCGCGCCCCGGCAACGTACGCCCACCCGGTCGCTGATTCGAAGATCGGAACCCGTCCGCCAATGGGCGTATTGGCGGGGATGACCGGCGACGTTCCCAAGCACCGCTGCAGATACAGCATGTCGAGTCCGTCGCGTCCGCAGAGCAGGATGGTGCCGTCAAAACGCGCGCAAAACGTTTGAAGATACGGCAGCGCGAGTTCACCGAACGATTTGCCGTTGAGAACGGCGTATCCCAACGCCAAGCACGGGATACCGACCATGAACTTCTCGCTGCCCGCGATGCGCGTGAGATAGCCGAGCTCGAGCAGCGTGTGGCACAAGCGCCACACCGTCGGTTGCGGATCGCCGGTGATCCGTGCGATCTCGGTAACGCTGAGCTCGCGGCGCGCCGCTCCGAAACAACGGAGAACCGCTAGCCCCCGCGCGAGCGCATTGACGAACTGCCGATCGCCTGAACTCTTGGTCATCGTTTCCTTCAGCCGTGACGCTTGACGGTAGAAAATACCTATGCTAGCGTTTCAAAGCAGCGTTGCAAATAGATTATTCGCACAGCGAATACTGGGCATTAGGTGCGCATCGGCGATATCCCGCGTAGAAACGCCTTCCGGTACCCGGACAGAGTCGCTCTCGAGACCGCCGGCACGACAGTCACGTGGCGCGCATTCAACCTAAGCGTCAACTACCTGGCAGCCGGGTTACTCGAGCTCGGTCTCCGGCGCGGCGATCGGGTCGCCGTGCTCGGACACTCATCGATCGAAGTTGCCGCGACCTATTTTGCGGTCGCCAAGGTTGGCGCGGTCCTCGTTCCGATTCCGACCGGACTCGTCGGCCGCGAAATCGTCTTCATGCTCGACGACGTCGGGGCACGCGCGATCGTCACTTCAGCAGATCTTGCGGCCCGTTTCGCTGACGATATCTCCGCGGCGCGGTCGCTCGAGTGGCGCATTACCATCGGCTCCGCGCCGAACTTCATCGCGTACACCGACGTGTGCGCCGGCAACGGCGATGAGCCGCTCGTTAGCGGCGACGAAGACGACATCTATGCAATCCGTTTCACCAGCGGGACGACGGGCCTTCCCAAAGGCGTCGTGAGCACGCATCGCGATTTACTCACCCGTTCTCGAAACTTCTTACTGCACATCCCGCACACCGCCGACGAGCGCACCATTCTCGCATCTCCGATCTCGCTGGGGTTGGGATCGTCGTTACTGATGTCGTACGCCTATATCGGCGCGCACATCGTCCTCCAGCCCCGTCTCGATGCGGCGGAGTTCATCCGTACGATCGGCTCGCATCGAATCACGACATTCATGCTACCGGTGCCGAGCCAATTCATAGCGCTCCTCGACGACCCGTCATTCGACTCGGCGGATCTCAGCAGCTTGCGCATCATCGGCTATGGCGGCGCCGTTTTCCCGGTGCCGCTCGTGGAACGAATGATCGCATCGTTCCCATGCAAGATCTTCGGGATCTACGGCGCCTTAGAGTCCGGGGGATTCACCACGTACTTGATGCCCGAAGACCATACGCTTGATGGGATTTCGCAACAGCAACGCGAGGCGCGCATCCGGCGGTTGCGCTCGTGCGGACGCGAAGGCCTCCACGCCGACGTGCGCGTGATCGACGAAGCGGGTGAAATCAAAGCCCCGGGTGAGGTGGGGGAGCTCATCATTCGCACCGACGCGATGATCCGCGACTATTGGAATCGTCCCGGCGAGATTGAAAAGGCGCTGCGCGACGGATGGTTCCACACCGGTGACGGCGCTTGGATGGATGACGAGCGGTACATCTTCATGTCCGACCGGATCAAAGACGTCGTGCGCAGCGGCGGCATGAACATCTCCGCCGTTGAGGTCGAAGGGGTTCTGCTCGATGATTCCGGCGTCGCGGAAGCGGCCGTGATCGGAATTGCGCACCAGTATTGGACCGAAGCTCTCATCGCGGTCGTCGTGCTGAAGCCGTCAGCGACCACCGATGAACGTTCGCTGCTCGAACGCTGCAAAAAAACGCTCGCGAATTACAAAGTACCGAAACGCATCGTCTTCACGGAGTCACTTCCTAAAAACACCATGGACAAAGTCGTCAAACGCGAGCTACGCGAACGCTTCGCCGACCTGAGCGCCGGCATACCCGCCTCCACCGAACGTGCGAAGGAGCCCCGATGAGCGCGCAGCGTCGAAGTAAGCTGATGCCGGCCGCGGAAGCAATCGCCGGCATCCAAGACGGGGCCAAAGTCATCGCCGGCGGCGTCCACTTCAGCAATACACCCCTAGCCCTCGTGCGCGAACTGATACGCCGCGGCGTTCGCGATCTCGAGATCATCCCGACACCGGCCACCGGTTTGTGGGTCGACATGTTGCTAGCTGCCGGCGCCGTGCGCAAGCTGTGGGTTTCCTACATCGGCATGGAGTTCATGGGGCTCGCGCACAACTTCCGGCGGGCGGTCGAAGCCGGCACCGTCGAAATCGTCGACGTCGATGAACCGACGATCTTCCTCGGCTTGCGCGCAGCGGCCGGCGGCCTGCCGTTCGTCGCGATGCCGCCGATTCATAAGCTGACCGACCTTCCGAAGGTCAGCCCCCAGGTGTATCGCGACATCGTCGACCCCTTCACCGGCCGCACCGTGATCGCAACGCCGCCGCTCGCGCCGGACTGGGCTTTCATTCACGTGGCCAAAGCCGATGTTAACGGCAACGGCGTCAGCCTCGGCGGCCGTCACATGGAAGACGTCATCGCCAAGGCTTCCAAGCACGTTATCCTGAGTGCGGAAGAAATCGTCGATCCCAGCGTCATCACCGCGGCGCCGACACACACAACGGTGCCGGGCGTCCTCGTCGAAGCCGTCGTGCATACCCCGTACGGCGCCTACCCGGGCACGTGTCCCGGCGTGTACAGCTACGATCGGGCGCACCTCGAGGAGTATTCCGATTATGCGAAAGACGACCGCACCGCCGCATACCTCGAGCGCTACGTGTACGGATCGCTTGGCGATCGCGTCCTGCTCGACGCGGCCGGGCCGGAGCGCCTCGCGGCGCTGGAGCTGAAATGACGAACGCCTATTCTATTGCCGAATTGATGGCTACGGCCATCGCGCGGGAGATGCGCGATGACGACTTCGCCGCTATCGGAACCGCGTCGGAGATTCCGCTGTGCGGCATACGGCTCGCGCAAAAGACACACGCACCGAACATGTGGTTCATCTACGGCGGGTGCGGCGCTCTGAATTCGAAGAATCCGAAGCTGGTCGAGATGGCTGCCGATTTTCGGAACCTCACCGGTGCGGAATACCGCGCACCGCTTGCCGACTTGATCGACTTCGAGTTTACCGGCCGCTTCAGCGTCTTGTGCTTCGGCGGCATGCAGATCGATCAGTACGGGAACGTCAATATTACGAACATCGGCGACTACGCGCATCCGAAGGTTCGAGGACCGGGATCGATCGGTCTGCCCTTCATGGGATCCGTGAAAAGGACCGTACTGTACGTGCAGCACCACCACGCGCGGCTGTTCGTACCCAAGGTAGATTTCATCAGTGGTCCCGGCTTCGTGCAAGATCCGGACCTCGAACAATACCGCTCACCGTGGGCCAAGGGCACGAGCGCCGTGATTACGCCGCTCGCCGTGCTCGACTTCGAGACGCCGGACCGGCGCATGCGCCTCCGATCGATCCATCCAGGCCAGACGGTCGAGAGCGTTCAGGCCGCAACCGGCTTCGAGCTCGTCGTAGACGGTGGAACGGTTCCGGTTACAGCCATACCCACCGCCGACCAACTCAAGATCATTCGCGAAGAAATCGATACGACGGGCGTCCTGCAGCGCTTGATCGCATGACTGCAGAGCTGCGTTCGCATGAGGTCTCGGTAGACGGCGTACGGACGCACTATCTCGAAGGCGGTGCGGCCGGCGGTAAAACCGTCGTTCTGCTGCACGATGGAATGTTCGGAGCAAACGGCGAGCTCACGTGGTCCCCGGTACTCGACATACTGGCGGAGCGATATCACGTTTTCGCACCCGACCAGCTCGGGTATGGCAAAACCCAAAAGATCTACGATTTCGGTGTCAGCGCCCGAGCGCAGCGAATCGAGCATCTCGCAAAATGGATGGGCGTGGCGGCCGTGCGCGACGCGCATGTAATCGGCAATTCGGCGAGCGGCAGCTTAATTCTCCATGCCGCGATCGAGATGAGCTGGCCGATGATTTCGGGCGTGAGCATCGCCGGCACCGGCGGACTGTACATGCAAGCCAAGGCATACGAGCCGCTGCAATCCTACGTTCCCGACCGCGCCAAGATGCGGGACATCATGGAACTGATGGTCGCCCGTCGGGATGACACGTTCGAGCATCTCGTGACGGCCCGCTACGTGCAGTCCATGGTCCGCGGACACTGGGAGAATCTTTCGGCTCCGCGTCTTCGCGCACCGGGTGGAACGCGCAGCCCGTCCGGCGGTGATGAAGCATTTTTGACGCAGCTCTCGGCTGTCGACCTGCCGCTACTCTTCATCGCAGGCGAACGTGACACGCTCCTCGAGACGGGCTGGGAAACGCAACTCGCGGCGCACCTTCCAACGGCGCAGACCCTCAACATCACCGGCACCCTTCACCAACCGCAGATTGATGAACCGCAACGTATCGCGGATGCGATCGATGCGTTCGTCCAATCCATTCCTTGAAAGACGACGTAAACATGAACCACTGGGACGAGATCATTGCTCTACGCGACCAGCAGCGCGCCAATCTGCGCGAACCGATCATCATCGTCAAAGGCGCCAATCGTCAGCAGGAAAACAGCGCGATGGGTCTGCTGCGTTGGTACATGCATCCGGCAATGCAGAATAATGCGTTGCAGACGATGAACTTTTACGAGCAAGAGCTTCCGCCGGGGAGCCGTTCAGGGCGACTGCAATTCCAGGGTGGCCAGGTGATGTTCATTCTCGAAGGCCGCGGTCATACGTTGGTAGATGGCGTGAAGCATCCGTGGGAAGCGGGCGACGTGTTGAATTTGCCCCTGCGGCGTGACGGCATCGTCGTCCAGCACATCAACGGCGATCCCGAGAATCCCGCCAAGTTCGTGGTCGTCGAACCGAACCTGCTGCAAACGGCGACCGTCGACCGCGGCGCAGGCTTCGATCTCATCGAAGCATCGCCCGATTACGTGAAGGGCGCGACGTCGTGAGCGATCAGGAACGCACTCGCGAGCGCGAACGTCCACCGGTCGGGAAGACACACTACGACACGTTCCTGCAGAGTCGCGCCGAATTCGACGAACGCCAGAAGGCCGGACCAATCGTCATCAAGCCGCGCGAATGGATGATCACGAAACAAGGCCGGATGTTCTATTATCTCAATGGCCAAGCGTACAAAGATACGCCGCTCCAAGACTGGCGCGTCTTCACTCAAGATATCAAGACGCATTCCGGAAAGCACAAGCACCAGGGCGGCTTCATCATCTACATCATCGAGGGGCGCGGGTACTCGATCGTCGATGGTCAGCGCGTCGATTGGGAAGGCGGCGATCTGTTCTTGCTGCCGATCAAAAAAGGCGGCATCGAGCATCAGCACTTCAACCTCGACGAGGGCAAAGGCTGTCGCTGGATCGCGTTTCTCTGGATGCCGATGTTCGACTACCTCGCATCCGAATTCAAGCAGATGGAAGTTTCGCCGCTCTATCAAGGTTAGACAGGAGGTTGTCCATGAAACGATCGTCAGCGCTCCTCACCCTGGCCGCGATGGCCATGCCGATTGCCGTTCGTGCGCAGAGCATGACGAAGCTCGTTTTGGCGTTGCCGCCCGGAACGAGCGGCACGCCGGCGCTCTACGCCCTGAAAGCCGGGCTGTTCACCAAGTACGGACTCGACGTCGAGCTCCAAAAAATGAATAGCGGAGCGGCAATCCTCGCGGCGATCGCAGGCGGATCCGTACAGATCGGCAACGGCAGTGCCTTTTCCGTCGTCACCGCGTTCGCCCACGGCGTCCCGGTGCAAATCATGTCCGGGGGCGTCATCTATAATTCCAGCGAGGCCGTTCCGTACGGGATGCTCCTGGTGGGTAAAAACTCGCCGATCAAAACGGCCGCCGACCTCAACGGCAAGACGATCGGTCTGGCCGTTGCTCGCGGCGATCTCAACGCGACGACCACGCAGGCCTGGGTCGAGCAGAACGGCGGTGACTGGTCGACCATCAAGGTCCTGGAGATTCCGCAACCGACCATGGTCGCCGCGATCGATCAGGGCCGCATCGATGCGATGACGATGCAAAGCCCGAGCTCCACCATCGCTTTGGCGTCGGGCAAGTTGCGACTGCTCGGCCGTCCCTACGACGCGGTGGCCAAGCGCTTCACCATCGCTACCTGGTTCAGTGCTACGAGCTGGGTTGCCAGCAACGCCGACATCATCGGCCGCTTCAATCAGGCTATGGCGGAAGCGTCGCGCTATGCGAACGCCCACCCGCAAGAGATGATCCCGATCTTGGCCGCATTTTCCGATGTCGAACCGAGCGTGCTCGAACACGCCGCTCGAACGCCCTTCGTCGATCGCCCGGACGTTGCCGACATCCAGCCCATCATCGATCTGGAATACAAATACAAGGTCATCGATAAGACGTTCTCCGCGAAGGACATCATCGCGCCGATTGCTTTGAACCATTAGCTCGATTGCGAGGGCTTCCATGATCATAAAACTCGCGCGGAGCGGAATCCTGATGCTCGCTCTTTGCGCAACCGTATGTACTGCGGCCCCGGCACAGACAGCGCCCCCGACGACGATCAACGTCGCCTTCATCGGGGTTGCCGACGCAGCACCGATCGTCTATGCGATGCAGCAAGGTTGGTTCTTTAGACGAGCCGCAGCCGGAGCGACTAGGCGATAATCGACGGACGGTGAAGTTCGCCGCCAAGTAACCGCCTCACACTGGAGGATCCGCTATGCCGACGCGCCGTTTGTTCGTCTCCGCAGCTGCTCTGACGGGAGCCGCAGCAGCGATGTGCCCGCACTGTGCTGCCGCGATGGGGGGCGGCGTTGAAGTCGCGCAGGCCGAGCTCAACGCCGCCGGCGGCAGTCTTCCGCCGCCGCCCGGGCGCGGCCTGAAGGTTCCGACGATCGCGTACGACTTCGCCCACGACTTCATCGCGACGCCGGAGGGCATGTATCTCGGCGAGTGCAGCGGCGTCGCCGTGAACTCGCAAGGGCACGTCTTCGTGCTCTCGCGCGGAAATACGAACGGACCGGCGTACGGTGCCGCCGCGACGCAATTGCTCGAGTTCGGCAGCGACGGGAAGTTCATCCGGGAGATCGGGCAGCATCTCTACGCTTGGTCGTTCGCGCACACGGTGAAGATCGATCGCCACGACCACATCTGGGTGACCGACAAAGGCTCGGACATGATCGTGAAATTCACGCCGGCCGGCCGCGTCGAGATGGTCTTCGGGCGCAAGCAAGAGGCGTCCGACGAAGGCACCGGCCCGCTCAAACATCCCAATCCGCCGCTACCACCGGAAGACGGCCGCTTTCGGCAAGTCACCGACGTCGCGTGGGACACCGACGACAACACCTACATCAGCGACGGCTACATCAACTCGCGCATTGCGAAAGCCGACAAGGACGGCGTATGGCAGTCATCGTGGGGAACGCCCGGCAAAGGACCGCTGCAGTTCAACACGCCGCACAGCATTGCCCTCGACGCGCAGAACCGCATCTACGTCGCTGACCGCGGTAACCGCCGCATTCAAGTGCTCGATCGCAGCGGGAACCTGCTGCGTCAAATCGTCATCGACGTGGATTATCCGGCCGACGCGCGCGCGCCGATCGGCAATCTCCCAACCGGCGCTGGGCTCGGCGGAACACA
>PLTN01000172.1:0-4538 GCA_003164495.1 Vulcanimicrobiota bacterium | reverse complement strand
GCTGCATTCGTAGTTTCGGTCAGCTTTGACGCTTGGTCTGCCGCTTGGTGGGCAAGCGGCCGTTTAAAAGCTGGTGCGGGCGGGGACATCCGTACTATCAACGGACGCAACGCGCTGCCTCAGCACGTATCGCTAGCCGTCGACCCGCCTTGGGAGAACGGCTATGCGAACATGGCTCAAACGTTTAAGCGCGGCTAGCGCCGCGCTCCTAGCACTTTCGATCTGCGGGCTTCGCGCCGGCGCAAGCGACCTCGGCGGGCCGCCTTCAGGCGAGATCCCGATTCTCTTCAACGATCATACGGTGTATGCGAAGCCGGATACGCTGCTCGACGGCCGCGTTCTCGCGGCCCTGGTGAAAGACGGCGAGATCTACGTTCCGCTGCGCAGCATGTTCGAACAGATGGGTGCCACGGTTTCCACTTCGGCCGACGGGCGCACGATCAACGCCGCTAAAGCGGGCGCGAGTGTCTCGGTGACGTTGGGCAAGTCCGAGGTCGTCGTCAACGGCGAGACTCGGCCGCTCGACGTGCCGCCGATGCTCTACAAGGGCATCGTTCTCGTTCCGGTGCGTGTGCTCTCCGAAGCGATGGGCGCGTACGTGCAATGGGTGCCGGAGAAACGCGTCGTCGTCGTTCGTTACATCGCACTGCCCGTGCCTGCGCCGCCCGCGCAAACCGCTCCGCCAACGGTCGCGCCGCGTCCGGCTTCTCCCGCACCGGTGATCCCGCCGTACGTTCCTCCGCCGGCTCCGGTCGTCACGCCGACGCCGGCACCGCCGGAACATTCGTACACGATGTTCGTCACCGCGGCCTACTCGGCACCGCAGAATTACAACGAGCTCGTAGCCGGCGGGTACTGCGACTCATACTTGCTGAGCGCTGCGATCGCCCCGGACGGATCGCGGTTCGCGCTTAAGGCGGACTTTCGTCAGGACACATACGTCACGAGCAGCAACGCGACCGATGCGTTCGCCAACCATTACACGCAATTCAAGACCATCGACGGCGGCACGGCGTTCACGCCGGTGTTTCTGGCGCGGCAGAACAGCCTCGATGCGCGCGTCGAGTATCAAGTCGCTTCGCCGCGCATCTACATCGGCGCCGGCTACATTCACACCACCAACAATTACGGCGATCCGAACCTCAACGGCTTCGGCGTTGGAATCGAAAAGTTGCCGGATTTGCGGCCCGGCATCAGCCTCTACGGATCGGCGTTCTACTATCCGAGCGCGAGCGGCACGTATACCGTCGCAAACGCGGCGAGTCCGAATAACGGCGTCGCCTATCAGCAGCAATACCAAATCATCAAATACGACATCGGCGTTGCGCTCGTGATCGCACATTCGCCGGTATTCGTGCAAGCCGGTTATAGCGGCGACCGATACGCCGCGCGGCAGAACGCGCCGGTCGGACAGATACATACCGGACCGTATATCGGCCTCGGCGCGAAGATCTAAGAGGCTGTGAAGGCGATGAACATGATCAAGACTCAATTGGCCGCGCTGGTGGCGGCCGTTTCGCTGGCCTCGTGCGGTGCGTGCAATTGTAACGTGCCGGGATTCACCGCCGGCGCGGGAGCGCCGGTCGTCGTAGGCGCGGTCGCGACGCCGGTGCCGGCTCCGGGTGTCGTGCTTCCGCCGGGTGTCATTCCGCCCGTCGCAACGCCTCCGCCCTCAGCGCTTTCGTGCAATCAAGCCGCCGGGGCGCTCGCCCTCGGACCCGCGCTCGCGCCGTTTGCGCTCCTCGCCGGTGCGACGATTACGAACACCGGAAATACGATCGTCACCTACGCCGCCGGTGCGACGACGGGCACTTTCAACGACGATCTCGTCGGCGTGTCGCCCGGAACGTCCGTCGTCGGGTTCTACCCGCCGGGTGCGATCACCGATGGTTTGAACGCGATCTACGCAATCGGATATAACAACACGCCGGCGGTGCCCCTCGCGGCCGAAAGTGCGTTGACAACCGCATACAACACGTTTGCCGGCGTGGCCGCAACGACGGTTTTCCCCGGTGGACAGGATCTCTCGCAGGCGAGCGTTCCGGGCCACCCCATCGGCACGTTGCCGCCGGGCGTGTATAAGTCGGCATCGACGGTCGGCATCTTCGCCGGAAATCTCACGCTCGACGGCGGCGGTAATCCGCAGAGTACGTTCATCTTTCAGGTGGGCAGCGCGCTGACGACGACACTCGGCGGCGGGGCCACCGGCAACATCATCTTGACCGGCGGCGCCAGCGCGTGCAACATCACGTGGCAAGTCGGCAGTTCGGCGGTTCTTGGCGGTGCAAGCTTCTACGGAAACGTCCTCGCCCAGGCATCGGTTACGCTAACCACGTCGACGCAATTCACCGGTCGCGCGTTAGCGCGAACCGGCGCAGTTACGATCTCCACGGCCACGCTCGTAACGAACCCCGGCGGCAGCTAAGCGCCGACGAGGACGCGCGCGTCGACGAGGAACGCGCCACCATCGTTGTCAACGAGCTCCGACGCCGTAGGGCGGAGGAGTGGTGTAACTTTATATTCGCCGGTCGTGAGGACATCCGCGCGAAGCTGATCAAAGTCGGCGCGAAGGTCGTCAGTCACGGCCGATACGTCGCATTTCAGATGGCGGAGGTCGCGATCTCACGGCAGTTGTTCGCTGCGATCATGCAGAGAATTGCTGCACTACGATCACCGCCGATATCTGTGGCAACATGAGCGCCCCGGCGACTGTGCGCGCCGGTAAAACGACGGGAGAGTTGTGTCCTTATGGGTATGCAGCAGGGTTTTGGGGCGGCCATAGGCCCAAAAGCTGGTCCGTTTCGTGCCGAGCGAACCAAGCTGGTCGCGAGGCACCCGGAAACCACCGAAGGCATCCGGCTGCGACGCGAATAGGACGGTCATAATGAGGAATCCCGGCTTAGACATTTTCGCCATGGCGTAGGGCCCCAAGTTCACGGAAGTCTTCGATATTTGGAATCAATTCGTGCTACGCCTGTTCCTCGGCGTCACGCGTATTGGTACGCATCGGCAGCGCCTTCGAAGGGCGTCCCTATCGTATATACGGGCTTTTTCGTCGGTCTTTGGTCCACGGCTGCCCAAGGCGCAGCTGCATCCAAAGCAACATGAAGCCAATCATCAGAATGATTACGTCGGAATACGTAGTCACGTCCACGTTTCCGGCCGCGAAGTTCCTTGCAACCGTCCACTGACGAATGTGTTCGTATACGTCTCCAAGCACGAAGACACACGCTCCGAGAATTGCCAAAAACCGCATCTCGAGGGTCCTGAAGGCTGCAGCAAAGCCTACCGCTGCGAAACCGAGGCTCGCGGCAGCCACTTCGAATTGAAACGGGCTGTCCGGCCAACCCATAAACTGCGCAGACGTTGCGCCGAAGAATGCGTGCTCGATGAACCTACACAAATAGGAAACGCCGATATTGGAGAAGATAAACCAGGCAAGCAGCGCTTCGATCACCCGCGCAGGACTTGCCGGCTGCGGCAGACGCCTTATCGCAACGAGGGAAACGATTACCCCGATCGCGAGCAACGCCAACGGGTAATATGTGAACACGAAGCTAATCACATCCACGCTGTTGTCGCCACCTTTCGTTTCTGCTGATGCGCATGGCCGCGCTTCGTCGTCCTAATCAAGAACCCCGCAAAATCACTTCGATATGGAACGCGGCGCTGAAGCGCCCTCGATGAGTGGGCTTACTGGAGACGGACGAATCGGGTCTAAGGTAAAACAACTTTAGGTGGAGTTGCCCTGCTGACCACTACGGTTACGGCTGGTTCCTCGACTACGCGCCCTTCGGCGCTCCGCTCGGAATGACACACAATTCANNTTCTCCCCACCACGAGTTTTAGCTCGTTGCTCGGCGCCAGGTGGCGTAGCGGCCTAGGGCTGAGAGCGGGAAGTGTAGGCGATACTGGTGGTAGTTGAGGTAGAAGTGGACGGGGAAGCCGGTGCCGGTGAATTCCGGTTCGTCCCAGTTGCCGTCTTGACGTTGGGTATGGATGAGGAAGTCGATGCCGCGTTCGATTGCGGGCGTGAATTCATCGGCGAGTTTTTTTAGGCGCTGCACGGTCTCGAGCAAGCCGATCAGCGCCCAGGCGGTTTGGCTTGCCGTGCTCGGGCCTTGGCCGCGCAGGCTCGGGTGCTTGTAGGTGTCGGTGGTTTCGCCCCAGCCGCCGTCGGCGTTTTGCACGCTGCGTAACCACACCGCGCCGCGCACGACGGCGTGGTCGATGCGGCGATCGGTGCGCGCCGGTCCGAGGGCGGCCAGCGCGCCGCTCGTTCCGTAAATATAGTTCACGCCCCAACGGCCGAACCACGCGCCGTCGATCTCTTGCTCTTCGAGCAGATACGTGAGGCCGTTCTCGAAACGTCCGCGGTCGAAGCCGGCAGGCTTACAGCGTATGACCATCTCGAGCACGCGCGCGCTGACGTCGGCGGTGCTCGGATCGATCATCGCTTTCAGGTCGCCGTAGGGAATATCGTTGAGCCAACCCTGGTCGTTGTCGACATCGAAGGCAGCCCAGCCGCCGTTTTTGCA